>NZ_QAIK01000126.1:0-2542 GCF_003061005.1 Pseudomonas sp. HMWF021
TGCGAACCTGATCGACCCAGCGGCGCAAGGCCGTAGGGCCAATATCCAAACTGGCACAGACCTCGGGAACCGACTGCCCCTCGTCCAGCACCATGCTGACAGCCTTGAGTTTGAACTCACTTGAATAAGATTTACGCATATCCAAACACCTCAGATTTGGGCGCCATCATAGCGCCCGATTGAGGTGTCCAAAATCATTAGGCCAGTTCAAAGTGGCTCCCATTTTTTTGCCTCACCACACCCCCTGTGGGAGCGAGGTTGCTCGCGAAGACGGCGTGTCAGCCACAGCCATGTTGAATGACACAGCGCATTCGCGAGCAGACGAAGGCCTGCAGGGTTTTGTGCGGCACCAAATGGCGCGTTGCCACTAGCGCCGTCTACACTCAAACCCACCATCGGAGGTAGCGCTCGGCAACGCGCCGGCACAGGAGTGCGTCATGTCGACCCGCAGGCAGTTGAACAGTCCGGCCCGACAGCGCGGCGCTATCGGGCTGATGGCGGCCCTGACGCTGGGCCTGGCCCTGGTGTGCATGGTGCTGGTGGTCGACAGCGGTCGTTTGTACATGGAGCAACGCCGCTTGCAGCGGGTCGTGGATGTGGCGGCGCTGGAAGCCGTATCGCGACAGGGCAATTGCCTGGCGGGGGCATCGGCCAACACCGTCGCCACTGCCAGTGCCGCGCGCAACGGTTTCACGCTTGGACAGGGCACGACCCTGACGGTGACCTGCGGCACCGTGCAGACCGGCGCCAACAACCTGCGCGCATTCAGCGCCGATGCCACGCAAAAACAAGCCATCAGCGTGGTCGCCACCCGTGTCGTGCCGACCAGTGTGGCGGCAGCCCTGTACGGCCTGTTCACCCCCGGCGCGGTGTCCCCGACCACCCGGCTCACCGCTACGGCAGTCGGCACCTACGCGGTGCTGCCACCGGTCGCGCAACTGACCATCGGCACCACCACCCTGACCATCGATTCGAGCAAATCGGCTGCGCTCAATGCACTGATCGGGCAGATGCTCGGCGGCAATCTCAACCTCAGCGTGGCCGGCTGGCAAGGGCTGGTGAACACCAATATCAATGTCCTGAGCTACCTCAATCAGCTGGCGCTGGACGTCAATGTCCAGGCCGGCAATTACACCCAGTTGCTCAGCCAGAACATCAGGCTGACGCAACTGCTCGACACCGCCATCACCGTGCTGACCAAGGGCGGCACCACCACCAGCATCGCGGTCGATGGGCTGGTGGGTTTGAAGGCCGTGGTGGGCAACACGTCGGTGGTGCTCGGGCAACTGCTGCAATTGCAGACCGGAGCTACGTCGGCGGCACTCAACACCAATCTGCAGGTGTTTCAACTGGTCGAGGCGTTCGTGCAACTGGCCAACAGCCAGAACGCATTGGTGGCCAGCGTGCCGCTGAACATACCGGGGCTGGTCAATGGCTCGGTCAAGGTCAAGGTGATCGAGCCGCCGCAGTTGTCGGCGTTCGGCAACCCGGCGCTGGCCAAGGCCGACCCCATGGGCGCCAACCGCATCTATGTACGCACCGCGCAGGTACGCACGGTGATCTCGCTGAACCTGCCGGTGCTGAGCACGGTTGCCGGCCTTGCCAGCGCCATCACCAGCACGCCACTGGTCGGCGGGCTGACCGACACCCTGAACAACCTGCTGCACCTGAACCTCGCCGGTACGGTGAACTCGTTGTTCTGCACGCTGGGCGGAACGTGCCAGCGCACAGATCTGAAGATCCTGCCAACCTCGACCATCGACATCGCCCTGGATGTCGCCGCCGCCGATAGCCATGTCACCGACTACAGCTGCGTCAGTGACGCGACCAAGACCTTGACCACCCAGACCAACTCGTCACTGGTAAAACTCAAGGTCGGCAAGATCGATACCGCCAATGCCTTTTCTTCCTCGGCGGATATCACCGTGCAGCCGCTGGCGCTGATCGATGTCGGGGTCATCACCTGTAACATTCCGCTGTTGGGTCTGGGGGCGGCGACTTGCGATCCGAACAGCCACATTCCGTTCTACGGCGGCGGGCTGGGGGTGAAGGTCGATACCTCGGTGGCCGCCACGCAGAATACGCACGTTTACAATCAGCCCCCGGAAATCAAGACCCCGCCGCTGTATTACAGCTTCGGCACCCAGGGGCTGGTCGACAGTCTCAAAGGCACGCTCGCCGGGGTTCAGGTACAAGCCTACAAACCCACCGGTTCGAGCCTGCTGGGTGATTTGCTGACAACCACCGCCAGTGTTCTGGCCGGGGTCAACAGCACGCTGGGCGTGACGATCGACAACCTGCTCAGCCCGTTGCTCGACCCGATCCTCGATGGCTTGCTGGCCAATCTGGGCATCACCCTGAACAAGGTCGATGTCGGCGCCAACCTCAGTTGCAAACCACCGGGGCAGCCGATGCTTGCGATCTAGTCGGTCAGCGCCACCGGCAGCTCGATACAAAAGCGTGCGCCCTCATCGCCATTGCGCACGCTCAGGCGTCCGCCCATGTTTTCGATGATGCCGTAGCTCACCGACAGCCCCAGGCC
>NZ_QAIK01000126.1:2552-30327 GCF_003061005.1 Pseudomonas sp. HMWF021
GACACCCACCGGTTTGGTGGTGAAGAACGGCTCGAAAATCCGCTCCAGCAAACGCGGATCGATACCACCGCCGTTGTCCTCCACCCACAGGCGAACCACATGCTCGTCGCTCTCGGCGGACACCGCGATCCATGGCTGGAAATCGCGGTTGGCTTCGCGCTTGCCCAGCAGCGCATCGCGGGCGTTGACCATCAGGTTGATCAGCACCTGCTCCAGTTGATCGACATAGCCGCGTACCTGCACCTGCAGATTCGATTCCTTGACCCGCAGTTCCACGCCTTTGCCACGCAGGCCTTCGCTCAGCAGCGACAAGGTGCCTTCGATCGCATCAAGCGGATTGAACGGCTGCTGCTCGATTTCCGAGCGCCGCCCGAACACCCGCATGTGGTCCACCACCCGAGCGGCGCGTTGTACCTGCGCGTCGATGCGATTGAGCTTGTCGGTCAGATAGTCGATCTGGACATCGCCATTGCCCAGGCGCTTGAGCACATTGACGATGGCCATGCGCATCACGTTCAGCGGCTGATTGATTTCGTGTGCAAGCCCGGTGGCCATTTCGCCGAGGGTGGCCATTTTCGCGCTCTGCGTCAGTTGCTGTTGTGATCGCCGCACCTCGGTGTTGTCGCGAGCCACCGCTTGCACTTCGAGCAACTGTCCGCGCTCATCGAACACTCCACGATCCGACCAGATCCACCACGCATGTTCGCGACCCGGCAGGCTCAGGTTGATTTCGGCGCTGCTCACCGGTGCCTGCGGCGTCAGTTGCGCCAGGCGATGAAGGAACGCTTCGCGCTGCTCGGCTGACATCCAGCTGCCCAGGTTGATCCCCGGCAGTTGCGCCGGCGTGCATTCCAGGTACATCGCCAATGGCCGGTTGCCGAACGTCAGGGTCAGGTCCGGGCGATAGCGGCAGATCATCGCCGGCGAGTCTTCGACAAGAATCCGGTAGCGTTCTTCGCTGGCCTTGACCTGTTCGGCGGCGAGGGTCGCATCGGTGACATCCAGCCACAGACCCACGGCTTCGACCGGCAGGCCGAGGTCGTCGCGCAACAATCTGGCTTCATCGAGCAGCCAGTGTGCCTGGCCCTGACGGTCGAGCACCCGATAGCGCGCACTGACCGAACCCTCGCGCAGCAACTGTCGGGTGCGTTCGAAATAGTGCGCGCGGTCTTCGGTATGCACGTGTTCGATCAGCCTGCCATCTGCGCAGTCGGCCAGGCTCCAGCCGAGCAACGCTTGCAGGCTGGCGCTGAAGAATGTCGGTTGCAGCGCGCCTTCGACGTAGCGCTGCACGTAGATCACTGCCGGAGAACTGGCGATCAGGTTGTCCAGCCGCGCATGTGCGGCGGCGGCCTGTTGCTCCTGATTCTTGATGTCGCTGATGTCGAGCATGAACCCGACGAGCCGCCGTTCTGCACCGCTACCCAAGGCCTGCCCCTGCAAGCGATACCACAGCGGCGTCGCCGCTCCGGCACGTTGCAGGCGTATGCACAGTTCCAGGGGCGTGCCTTGATCCTGCAACGCTTGCAGATGGCTGCGCAGTTCATCGCGGTCGGCGGGGTGAACGAGGGCGAGCCAATCCTGCACCGCCAGGCGAGTGGCGGGCAGGCCGAGGCTGTCGGCCAGTGCTTTGGCCAGTTGCACCTGCGCGTCGTCGAACACCTCCCACCAACCGGTGCCCAGCAGCGCTTGCAGGGTTTCCAGACGTTCCAGTTGTTGCTGATGCCGATGCTCGCGCAGACGCTCAAGCAATGGCGCGGTGACCGCCGCTGTCAGTGACAGCCAGTCGTGATCGTTGAGATCCGGCGCTTGCTGCCCAGGTTCATAAGCGCCGCACAGCAGCCATGCCGTCACACCCCGGGCGTCGCAGTAGGGCACGGCAAAGCCGCTGTGCGGGCCGAATATCGTGTTCGTGAGCGAAGGTTCGCGGGCCGCCAGCGTCTGCGGCGCTGTGCTGGGCAGATGATCCAGCGCGGTGCCCAGACGCTGCGCCGGGCTCCACAACTGCGGCGCATCGAGGGCGGCGTATTGCTGATGAATCTGCCAGCCCTGATCCTGTTCATCGAGCAACGCCACCGCCAGACACGGGATGTGCAGATGCTGACTCAGGCGTTGCAATTGTTCGCTCAGCACCTGCGGCAGGCGCGCGAGGCTGCACAGGCGCAAGTGATCGCGGATCTGCCCGGCAAGCCGTTGTGCCTGTTCACGGCTGCGCGCCTGCTGCCGTTCGCCGAGCAGGTCGCCGATGTCCAGCAGCTGCAGGAGCCAGCCTTCTTCCTGTGGCTGCACCCAGCCGCGCAGATGCAGGGGCGGCCCGGCCTGAGTGGCAAAATCCAGGTCGAGCAACTGACCCTGCCAATCGGCCGGATGACCCTCCACCGCCAGGCTGCTATGCGTTGAAAGGTAGGTCAGCAGGTGCGCGGGTTCCCGGCTGGCGAGCCGTTGCGCCAGCAGATGTCGCAGCGGTCCGCTCAGGTGTTGGACGAGGCCTGCATTGTCGAGGTAAAGCTGCAGGCCGACGCTTGCCGCAGGCCTGGCTGGAACCTCGAAAGGGCCGGGTGAGCGATTGCGCAGGCGACCGAACAAGGTGTCTCCGGTACTCAAAATTGCAGGCTCGAAGACGCGCTCAGCGTCGCTGGCAGGCGCGGCACCGTACCGATCCCCGGCAGCACCAGAAACGGCAGCGCCTGATTCAGTTTGGCGGTGGGGTAATTGATGCTCACCGTCAGCAAGCCGCCGGCAAAAGTGATGTTGCTATCGGTGGCGGCATTGAAATTCAGCGCGACGGGCAGCCAGCCCAATTGTCGGTTCAGCTCCGTGCGGGCGAGGGTGGTGATCGCTACGGGGTAATTGGCGGTGGCCGGATCCAGCGCCACGCTGCGGCGCACGGCCTCAGCGGTGGATTCGTTGAACGACTGCATCAGCATCAATGGCAGGCTGTAACTCACCAGACCATAAAACACCGCGAAGAACACCACGAACACCAGGGCGAATTCGATCGCCACGGCGCCTTTTTGCTTGCGGGGGAGGTTGATTTTCATGAGTGCGTCTACCCTGACAATCACTACGTAATGTCAGCATAGAATCATTCGGCCAAAACGGACGTTTTTTACCGCATGCACAGCATTGTCCTACTGATCTGGCTGACGCTTTGCGCGGCGCAGGATGCCTGCCAACGCCACATTCACAATGCGTTCACGCTAGGCGTCGGTGCCTTGGCGCTTATCTATCTGCTGGTCACGGGCAACACCTTTCTCGGTGCTGAAGCGGTTCAGGGTGGCTGGGCCGCCTTGCTCGCGCTGGCGATGACGTTGCCCGGCTACAAATGGCGCCGATTGGGCGCCGGCGATGTGAAATTAATGACAGCCTTGGGCCTTGCGACGGACGGTCAGCACTTGCTCGACGCATTTATCGGCGCCGCGCTCGCCAGCGCGCTGTGGCTGCTGCTTGCGCCAAAACTCTGGCTGCATATGAGTCAAGGGCTTAGGCAACGCGTGCGGTATCTGGAGCCATCAAAGTCAAAAAAGCTGCCATTTGCGCCGTTCGTGCTGGTCGGGACAATCCTGACTTTGCTTTGGATCCATTAGTCGCCACCTGCCACTACTGCTATGTACATAGTAGGAAAGTGGGTCTACTTTCAAATCAACGGTTATACAACCACACGCTGTGAGTACAGGAACGGTCAGCCTTTTTGGCCTGAGCATGGAGTTGCAAGTGAACAAGCTTACGTCCGTTGTGAAGGTTCTGGTGGTCGACGATCAACCGCTGATTGTCGAGGAACTGTGCGAATTTCTTGAAAGCAATGGCTACCGCTGCGTGCCTTGCCAATCGAGCCGGCAGGCCATTGACCAATTCATCGAAGACACCGCCATCGGGCTGGTGCTGTGCGATCTGCACATGCCGGACATGGATGGCATTCAACTGGTCCAGGAACTGCAACGCCTGGCGGGCAAGCAGCGGGTGTTCGAAGCCATCATGCTGACCGGACGCGCCGACAAACAGGACGTGATCAAGGCGCTGCGCGCCGGCATTGCCGACTACTACCAGAAGCCGATCAATCTCGATGAGATGCTCGAAGGCCTTCAGCGTCAGGAAGCGGCGCTGCAAGAGCGGCAGAAAACCCTGCAACTGGGCCACTTGAACGAGAAGTTGCAGTACCTCTCGGAGTCGATCGACGACCTGTACCAGGATCTCGACAAGGTGCGTCGCGGCCCTGCGCCGAAAAACAGCGAGCCGAGTGGCGAGGGCGAGGCTGTGGAAATTCCGGCGATCTTCAATCAGCTGTCGCCACGCCAGCTCGACGTTGCACGGCTGGTCGGCAAGGGCCAGACCAATTATCAGATTGCCTGTGAGCTGGGGATTACCGAGAACACGGTCAAACTGTATGTCTCGCAGGTCTTGCGCCTGACCCACATGCACAACCGCACCCAGTTGGCCCTGGCGTTATCGCCGAGCAATTCGGGATTGCGCCAGCGCGTGACCGCACACTGATGTGCTGCTGCCCCGGCGCTCGCCGGGGAAATCCTCTTTTCTTCATCGTATGCGGCTAGGGCGCGAGCTTCGGCTTGGGAAACAGGTTGTCCAGGGTTTCCAGCAGTCGCACGTGATAGATCGGCTTGCGAAACAGATCCAATACCTGCAGGCGCAGCATGTCGCTGACGTCCTCCATGTCCGCGTGACCGGAGGTGACGATCACCGGCAGATGCTGGCGCGAGGTATGTTCGCGCAGACGCTTGATCAGCGACATGCCACTTTCTTCGGGCATGCGCAGGTCAGTGATCACCAGCGCGATATCGGGGTAGCGGGTCAGATGGTGAAGCGCGAGCTTCACCGACGTCGCGGTATGACAAGTGAAGCCCTCACCCTCCAGCAACTCCGCGAGTTCCAGCAGTGCGTCCTCTTCATCGTCGACGAGAAGCAACTGCTGGCGAGAAGGTGCGGGAGAAGTCATGGGCGATACCTGCAATGGACTGAGTTCTGACGGTAGAACCCAAAGGGCGCATTGACAAGTAATCGGTGCAATCAGGTGAGCGCGGTCTGGATCCGGGTCAGAATCGCGGTGACCTGAGTACCGATGCCGTTACCGAAAGCGGCGATCACCAGCGCCACAAGGCCGACCACCAGGGCGTACTCGATGGCGGATGCACCGTCGGTGTCTTTGGCCAGACCTTTGAAGAAGGCGATCTGCGATTTGATTTTCCGGGTGATGTGGAAATACGACATGAGCATTCTCCTTGAGCGCACCAGGTGTTGCGCGTTCGCAACATGATTTCCCTGTGCCAGCATCAGCATTGTCGGCATTCCCCGAGCCTACAACTGTAAGAACGAATTAACCGGAAAGTAGTAGCGCGCCGTTTACCGGCATAAAACGGAGTTTGGCGCTTGTGCCCTCGACTTTTGTTGGATATTTCCCGGTTCGTAATGGCGTTTTGTTCTTCCTGCGCTACCTTCAAATAGCGAAATAGTTACTTGTTCATAGCTGCCTGATTGCGAAGTTATCTCGTTGAAATCACGGGGCACTGCATAAGAAGAGCGCGCAGCGGGAAAGGGAGAGCCGTCATGAACAGTCGCATCACGTTGGGTCTGGCCGGATTGTTCCTGCTGGGCGCCATTATCGCCGGGTATTGGGGACTGACATTGAGCCGCCAACCGGTGGCTGGCGAACCGGTCGCCGCACCCGTGGCTGTGCCCGTGGTGCCGCCGGTTGCTGCACCGGCACCGGTGGAAGATCCGACGCGCCAGCCCGTGGTGGTACTGCTGCGCGACATCGCCCCGTTCGTGAAAATCACCGCCGCCGATGTTGCCGTGGAAAAACTGCGCACGGCACCGGCCGGCAGTCTGGGCAATGTCGATCAGGTCATCGGCCGCACGCCGTGGCGCCCGTTGAGCGCCGGCAGTTGGCTCAGCGAAGAAAGCTTCGAGCCCGGCAGCCAGCTGTCGCGAATGATTCGTCCCGGCGAGCGGGCGCTGGCGGTGGCGGTCGATGAAGTGATCAACGCCGGCGGGCAATTGGCGCCCGGTGACTACGTCGACGTGCTGCTGTTTTTGCGCAAGGACGAAAACAATCCACAGCCTTCGGCACAACTGGTGGTACCCGCCGTGCGGGTGCTGGTGGTCGGCAATCAGAGCGGTTTGACCAACGACGGTCAGCCGGGCAACCCCGCGCGCAGTGACGACGAACGTCTCAAGCAGGAGCAGCAACGCAACGCCGCGCGCAGCGTGGTGCTGGCGGTGCCGGAACCGTTGCTCAGTCGCCTGATGCTGGCGTCCGGTGCCGGTGTGTTGCGTCTGGCCGTGCGCAGTGCCGATGAGCAGCAACTGGCGAAATACTGGGCCGGCGAAAGCGATGTTGCGACACGCCTCGACACCCCGCGTCGTGAGCTGGTGGAGTTCAGTCAGCTGTCCCTTTCACCGCCGCCCCGGGCCATGGCCGTGACCGGTCAACCCGCCCCGCGCAAACCGACCGTGGAAGTGATCCGCGGTGCTGAAACCGCACAACCCACCCCCTGAATCGAGCAAGGACGCCTTTACATGCGCAGACGCTTTACGCCCCTGTCCAATGGCTTGCTCCTGGCCCCGCTGCTGGGCCTCTGCGTGACTGCCAGCGCTGAAGCCGCCAGCAGCAATTGCGCCGCGCTCGGCCCGCTACCGTCGGTGCTGGAAGTCGGTGAAGGCCTGCAGCAGGCGTTGCAATCACCGGTGGCGATCACGCGGGTGGCGGTGGGCGATCCGAAAATTGCCGACGTGCGCGTGACCGGCGATCAAGGGGTGCTGCTGACGGGCGTCGCCCCCGGCGCCACCACGCTGATGGTCTGGAGCGCCTGCGCCAGTGCGCCGCGCCAGAGCATGGTGTTCGTTCAGGGCAAGGCCAGTGCGGCGATGACCCCCGTGGCGCTGCCTGCCGGCGAAGATCCGACCCTGCCGTCGCAAGTGCAGACCGACATCCGTTTCGTCGAAGTCAGCCGCACCAAACTCAAAGAGGCCGGCACGCAGATTTTCGGCAAGGGCTCGAACAACTTTCTGTTCGGCGCACCGGGCACGGTGCCCAACACCGGCGTCACGCCCGGCGTGGTGCCATTGAACAATATCGATCCACGGATCGCGGTGCCGAGCATTCCACTGGCCAACGACATGTTCAACATTGTCTGGGGCGGCGGCAGCAGCAAGTTCCTTGGCATCGTCAATGCGCTGGAGGGCAGCGGTTTCGCCTACACCCTGGCGCGGCCGAGCCTGGTGGCGCTGAGCGGGCAGAGCGCAAGTTTCCTTGCCGGCGGTGAGATTCCGATCCCGGTGCCGAGCGCCAACAGCAACAGCTACTCCATCGAATACAAGGAGTTCGGCATTCGTCTGACCCTGACGCCGACCGTGGTCGGGCGTGATCGCATCGCCCTCAAGGTCGCGCCGGAGGTCAGTGAACTTGATTACAACAACGGCGTGACGATTGGCGGCACCACCGTGCCGGCGTTCACCATTCGCCGCACCGACACCAGCATTTCCCTGGCCGATGGCGAGAGCTTCGTGATCAGCGGCCTGATCAGTACCAATAACGCCTCCGAGGTGAACAAGTTTCCGGGGCTGGGTGACATCCCGGTGCTTGGCGCGTTTTTCCGCAATTCCTCGATCAATCGCCAGGAACGTGAACTGCTGATGATCGTCACGCCGCACCTGGTGCAACCGTTGGCGGCGAACGCGCCGCTGCCGTCACTGCCCGGGGAGAAACTGCGCAATTACGATCCGAACTGGTATCGCCTGTACTTCCTCGAAAACGGCAACTTCGATAAACGCAGCGGGTTATCGCAATGAGCCAGAGCCTGAGCCAGACCTTCCTCGCCATCACGCGCAACAACACCGATCTTGAATGGTTGCAGGGCGCACTGGCGCCGCTGGGCCAAGTGGTCAGTGCCGGCGGCGGCAGCCTTGACGAATTGCTGGCGCTGGTGGACGTGACCTTCGCCAGCCTGGTCTTCGTCGGCCTCGATCGCGAGCATCTGGTAGCGCAAAGTGCGTTGATCGAGGGCGTGCTGGAAGCCAAACCAATGCTCGCCATCGTCGCCCTCGGCGACGGTATGGACAATCAGCTTGTGCTCAATGCCATGCGCGCCGGGGCGCGGGATTTCGTTGCCTATGGCTCGCGCTCCAGTGAAGTCGCCGGGCTGGTGCGGCGCCTGAGCAAACGCCTGCCGGCGGTCACGCCCAATGCCCAGCTCGGCGGTCTCACCGTGCTCTACGGCGTGCAGAGCAATGCCGATGGCGCGTTCCTCGCCAACCACATGGCGCTGGTGGTGCAAAAGAGCGGCCAGCAGACACTGCTGCTCGATCTGGGCCTGCCGCGCGGTGACAGTCTGGCGTTGCTGGGGCTGGAGAGCTCGTTCCATTTCGGCGATGCCCTGCGGCACTTGCGGCGTCTGGATGCCACGTTGATCGACAGTGCCTTCACCAGCGCCGAGGCCGGCCTGCGCATTCTCGCCTACGCCAGTGGCGACGAGCCGCTGGAGCGCACCAGCGCCGCCGAGTTGTACATGTTGCTCAGCGCCTTGCGCCAACACTTCCAGCACATCGTGGTCAACCTCACCGGGCAGCCGGACAGCGAAGCGTTGCGCACTTTCGTCAGCCATTGCGACAAGTTGCTGTGGTACACCGACCAGAACGTGCTCGATTGCCGGCGCAATCTTGCGGTGCTCAATCTGTGGCGCGAGAAGGGCATGAAACTCGAACACGGGCGCCTGCTGGTGGACCGTTATCTGCGCAACGTCGCACCGGACTCCGACACCCTCGGCAAGACCTTCGGCCTGGAAGTGATCAGCGTGCTGGCCTTCAGTCCGGAGATTCGTCTCAACGCGAAAAACCAGGGCGTCACCCTGTTCGAACTGGCCCCGCGCGAAGCCATCAGCCAGACCCTGCGCACCCTCGGCGAGCGTCTGGCGAAACGTTCCGAAGGGCTGCCCAAACCCAAGGTCAACTGGTTCAACCGCCTGCGAGGCACGCCATGAACGGCGAGCAACTGTTCGGTGGCCCGCAGCGCCCGGCCACCGGCAACACTGATCACGACGGCCTGAAACTGGTGCTGCATCGCTACATCATCGACGCCATCGAGGAGTCCGGGAAAAACCTGCTCGAAGGTTCCCGCCAGGTCTTGGCGCAGTTCGTCATCGACAAGGTCGCCGAATACATCGCGCGTCTGCATCTGGCGATTTCGCGTTATGAAATGGAGCGACTGGCTGAAGAAATCGTCGACGAGTTGACCGGTTTCGGCCCTCTCGAAGTGCTGCTGCGCGACAGTGCGGTGACCGAGATTCTGGTCAACGGCCCGCACCGGGTGTTCATCGAGCGCGAGGGGGTGCTGCACCTGAGCGATCTGCGCTTCATCGATGCGCATCACGTCGAGCGCGTCATGCAGCGCATCCTCGCGCCACTGGGACGACGCCTCGACGAGTCCTCGCCGATGGTCGATGCGCGCTTGCCCGATGGCAGCCGGGTCAACGCGATCATTCCGCCGATCGCCCTCGACGGGCCGTGCCTGTCGATCCGCAAGTTTCGCAAGGACATGCTCAACAGCACCGACCTGATGGCGATGCAGACCATCGATCAGGCGATCTTCGATTTCATCGAAGAGGCGGTGGGCAAGCGCTGCAATATCCTCATCAGCGGCGGCACCGGCACCGGCAAGACCACGCTGCTGAACATCCTCAGCCAGTTGATCAACCCGCACGAACGCCTTGTCACCATTGAAGACGTCGCCGAACTGCAACTGGGTCATCCCCATGTCGTGCGTCTGGAAACCCGTCCGCCGAATGCCGAGGGCCACGGTGAAGTGAAGGCCAGCGACCTGATTCGCAACGCCCTGCGGATGCGTCCCGACCGGATCATCCTTGGCGAGATTCGCGGGGTGGAAGTGGTCGACGTACTGACCGCGATGAACACCGGCCACGACGGTTCGATGAGCACCGTGCACGCCAACAGTGCCCAGGATGCTTTGCTGCGTCTGGAAACCCTGGTCGGTCTGACCGGCCGCACCATCGCCGAGCGCACCTTGCGCCAGATGATCTGCGCAGCGCTGGATGTGGTGATCCAGCTGACCCGGATGCCTGACGGTCGCCGTTGTGTCAGCGAGGTGGTGGAAGTGGTCGGCGTGCGCGATGACGTTTACGTCACCAACACACTGTTCCGTCTCGACCGGCGCACCGGTTTCGGTTTTCTGCGCGAAGCGGTCAACCCGGCCGGTGACAAACTGCGCCGCGAGCCGGCGCATCCGCATTGAGGGCCACGGCATGCTCAAACCGCTGTTGCTGATCGTGATTTGCCTGGCCTTGCTCGGGCTGTCACTGCGGCTGTTCTACAACGGCTGGCGCCAGAGCGGCTCGGAGCGCGTGCTCGACCGGCTCAATCAGGGGCAGCCGCAACTGAGCGCCGAAACACCGCGCTGGGCGGGCCTGGAGCGGGCGTTCCTGCGTGCCGGGCTGGGTCGTCCGACCGATCGGCTGGGTGTCTGGCTGCTGCTGTGGGCGTTCGCGAGCCTGATCGGTTTCGCCGTTGCCGGATGGATCGGTCTGCTGGCGCTGATAGTGCTGCCGCCGGTGGCGCTGCGGCTGTATGTCAGTTGGCGTTATCAGCGTCGGTTGCGGCGCATGATCGAGCAGTTGCCGCAGTTGCTCGATCACACCGTGCGCAGTCTGAAGTCCGGTCGCACTCTGGCCGATGCGGTGCTCGGCGGCATCGAGGCCAGTGAAGATCCGCTGAAAAACGCCATGGGCCGGGTTCAGCGCAACGTGCAGTTGGGCGTGAGCCTGCCGGACGCGGTGTCGGACCTGGCCGAGCTGTACGAGAAGGATGAATTTCGCCTGTTCGCCCTCGGCCTCAAGGTCAATCACCGCTACGGCGGCAACGCCAGTGAACTGTTGGAAAACCTGATCAGGATGATCCGCGAGCGCGACCAGGCTTCACGCCAGTTGCGCGCGATGACCGGCGAAACGCGCCTTACCGCGTGGGTGCTGGGATTGCTGCCGATCATCATGGCCGGTTACTTCCTGATGTCCAATCCGGTCTATCTGGTTGCCATGTGGCATGACCCGTCCGGCCAACGCATGCTCGCTTCGGCGTTCGGCATGCAGGTGATCGGCAGTCTGTTGCTCTGGCGGATGTTGCGCAGCCTATGACCACGCCCCTGATGATCAGCGCTTTACTCTTGCTCGGTGCCGCGGCGCTGCTGATCGCCCATCTGTTCGAGCAGCGCCGGCGCAGCCGTCAGATCAGCCGTCGGCTCGAGGGCGATCTGCTGCGCCAGAATCGCTTTGGCAACCTTCTGCAGGTGCTGGGCGAAAGCAAGGTCGGTCAGCACAGCGTCAAGCTCGACAACGAAACCCAGACGCTGCTCAACCGCCTCGGCTGGCGCAGCGCGCGCCAGCGTTCGCTGTTCGCCGCCTGCCAGATCGGCTCGCCGCTGTTGCTGCTGATCGTCGCGGTGTTGCTGCAAGGGGTGTTTTTTCCCAGCGTCGAAAAACAATGGATCGCGCCGCTGTTCGCCCTCGGTGTCGGCTATCTGTTGCCCAAGCGCCTGTTGGTGATGGCGGTGGCGCGCCGACAGAAACAATTGGCGAACGAGATCGGTACGTTCCTGCCGCTGCTGCGCATCCTGTTCGAGTCGGGCATGGCCGTGGAGCAGGCGTTGCGGGTGCTGAGCCATGAGGGGCAGGCGTTGTTGCCGGTGCTGACCCAGGAGTTGCGGCTGGTGCTGACACGGGTGGATTCGGGCCTGGAGCTGGGCGAAGAACTGAACAAGGCCACGCAATTGCTGGCAGTGGACGAGTTCACCGACACCTGCGTGATTCTTCAGCAATTGCTCCAGCAGGGGGGCGGCGCGATGAAGTCGCTGCTGTCGCTCAAGCAGTTGCTCGACGACCGGCGCCTGACCCGGCTGCAGGAATACATTTCGAAAATGTCTGCAAAAATGTCCGTCGTGATGATGCTGTTTCTCTTCCCGGCGTTATTGATTGTCCTGGCCGGCCCGGGCTTCACCGCTCTGGCCAAAGCGCTGGGTGCCTAGAGGGATCGTGATGAAAGCAATGATTGCAGGTGCATGTCTTGTGTTGCTCGGCGGCTGTGCCAACACCGGCCAGACACCCTGGGAAGCGCTCTCCGGCAACGCCAGTTGCGGCAAGCTCAATTCGGAGCAGCAACTGTCGCTCAATCTTGCCGATGACATGGCCAACGACGGCAAGCTGCACGCCAGCCTCGCCAACCTGCAGAGTCTGCCGGACAACCTTGCCGACGTGCGCCTGCGCAAGGCTCGGGTCTATCGTCTGCTGGGGCGCAGTGAGGCCGAGCCTTTGTATCGCGGCCTGCTCGGCACGTGTCTGGCGGCCGAGGCCGAACACGGGTTGGGCCAGATTGCGGCGGCCAGCGCCGATTACGGCCAGGCCCAGGCGCATCTGCAACGCGCCGCACGGTTGGCGCCGACCGACGAAAAAATCCGCAATGACCTTGGCGTGGTCTACCTCAATCAACTGCGCATCGAAGACGCGCGTTTCGAGTTCCTCACGGCCATGGAACTCAAGCAGAGCGACCAACTGGCGGCGCTGAATCTGGTGACGCTCTTGCTCTATCAGGATGACTGGACCCGCGCCGGTGAACTGGTCAGTCGCCTGGGCCTGAGCCCGGCGCAATTCAGTGAGGCCCAGAACCGTGCGGAAAAACTCAAAGTGCCGGGCAAAGTGCCGGCGCCGGCCGCCGTCACGGCCATGCTCAAGTAAGGAGACCTGCGATGAAAGCTGCGATTGTCTGCCTCAGCCTGCTGGCCTTGCCACTGACCGGCCACGCCATCGACGCCGGCCCGGCCTCGGCCCAGCAACAGGAGACCGAAGGCTGGTTGCAACTGCAGGGCCGCAACAAAGTGCCCTCGCCGAAATTGCAAACCGTCACCCCGACCGAGCGTGAGCTGGCGATGCAGCGCTGGTTGAAAAGCTTTCAACATGAGATTCCGGAGTTCTTCGATCAGCAGCAGGGCGGCAAGGTCGACAGCGGCTCCGGAGGCGGCACGCAGTAACGAAAAACCAACACCCCCCCCCTGTAGGAGCTGCCCCAGGCTGCGATCTTTTGATCTGGTTTTTTAAGATCAAGGTCAAAAGATCGCAGCCTGCGGCAGCTCCTACAGGGGGGTATTTCAGTTGGGTGTGTTTAATGTGTTTGGGATTTATCGGAACCGTCCCACAAGGTTTTCAGGTTGTCCGTCGGACGTGTGCTCTCTAGTCTTGGGTTGTCGCTGCCAATTCAGCGACCGGGTGTGGAAACCTGATTTCAAGTAGACGCATTGCATCAGCACCGTAATCGTTGCCGGCGACTTCGTTCGTCTGCAAACTGCGTCGCGGCGGCTGTGCGTGGGCAGACCTCGGTCTGGCCGGTTGCCTACTGATCGGTTTTCCACCCCGCGTACAGCTGCCACCTCTTTATCGTGTGGAAACGACCAGGAGGTGGCTCCAACAGCCCAGTAGGAGCTTTTTCCATGGACAAACTCATTCCCGACCCGCCCCTCGAAACCACTACTCCGCTCGCCGAAGCTCTGCGTGCCGAAGACCTGACCAGAAACCGCGAAGCCATCAAGCGCGCCCTCGATTTCTACCTGTGCCCCAACCCTGCCAAACCATCCCAGCCGAGTACGATGTTTCTCGTCAACCCGAGCGTCGACACCGAGAGCCTGCTCGCCCACGCCTGTGAATCGCTGGCCAGCGCCAGCGTGGCGACCAGCAATTTCGCCAGCGAGCTGAGTGGTCTGCAGCGCAGTACGGTGCTGGGCATCCAGCAGATCATCATGCTTGCCGAACTGGCGGTGAACCGCGCGCTGGATCGGGTCGATCCGCAGACCTGATCAGCACTACATAACCGCAAAAAACGCACATCTTCTGTAGGAGCTGCCGAAGGCTGCGATCTTTTGATCTGGTTTTTCAACGATCAAAAGATCGCAGCCTGCGGCAGCTTCTACAAGGAGGCTACGCGACGTGAGTCGGCAGATTGACGCCATGTTGTTGACTTTTTGTGGTATCAAAATGATGGCTCGTGTAAATTGCCCGCCGCCCGGACCAGTCGCGCTGGTGGGGCCGGTAGGGATGCCTGAATGACGTGATCACCCCTGCTGAAACTGTTTTTTCATGTTTTGGAAGGGAATCTCTCGTGAATACCGCTCGCTTGCGCCGCACTTTGCTGGCGCTGTCCATTGCCGCAGCCTCCATGCACAGCGGTAGCGTTTTGGCTGGCATCGACTACGACATCAGCAGTGCTGCATTGAACAGCAATCTGCTGAACACCACGGGCCTGGTGGATCTGCACGGCAATCTGGATGCCACCCCCGTACCCGGTACAGGCCTGACTTACGGCGCACAATTTCGCGGCGTGCGCGCGCGACAGCTGCGCAACAATGACGCCATCCGGATCGAAAGTGCCAACCAGGGCGTGGGCCTGAATATCGTGGATTCCGGTGTGGTGGCGAGCAATATCGCCTCCAGCGTGATCAACGATGGCTCGATTGCGGTTCATGGCCTGCCGGGGATTGGCACCTCAGTCGGGATTGCCGTGGTCGGTGGCACCGTGGGCGCCGTTGTGAACAACACCGGCAGTATCGATGTCAGCGGTGCTTCTCCCACGGGGGTGCTGCTGGCGCACACAAACATTGGCGGGTTCACCAACTCCAGAAATGCCACTGTCAATGTCAACAGTCCGGGTTCGGTGGCTGTGCTGCTTGACGGTGCCACGGTTCAGGGGGCGATTACCAACATGGGCACCCTGCGTGCCACCGGCCTTTATGGCGAAGCGCTTACACTCGAAGGCGTGCGTTTCAATCGTCCGTCCAGCTTCAGCAGCACCTCACTGTTCAACACCGGTACGATTTCCGGCGAAGCAATCGGTGTGCATGTGAGTGACCAGCCGGCGGGGGGCAATTTTTTTACCATCAACCAGTTGAGCGGTCTGATCGAAGGCGGGACGGCGGCCATTCAGATCGATGACGGCATCAGCTACTTCGATTTCAATGGCGGCACTGTAAAGGGAGATCTGCTGGGGTTGACGGGGGTGAAAGTCGACGGTGACGCCACGTTCGACGGCTCGGTCATCAAGTCCGGCTACGTCACGATCGAGGAAGGCACGCTGACCCTGGTACGCCCGCATACCACAATCTTCGGCGACTTCGACATGGAAGAAGCCAACTCGGTGCTGGAAATCTACCTGGGCAATGACACCAACCCGGCGCTGCCAGTATTGAAAGTCACTGGCACCACGGACATTGCGCCGGGGGCGCAACTGCGTCTGCTGGCGCGCTCCAGTGACTTCAAGGTGACCCCGGGCGGCACTCGCTACACCTTGATCAGCTCGGGCAACCTGATCGGCGGCAACAACCTGGTCATCACCTCATCGTCCGCGCTGCTGGATGTGAAGACTTTCGGTGTCGAAGGCAACGAGATCAAAACAGTGGTGACCACCAAGCCCGATGAGGTGTTGGTCGACAACACGCTGGCAGCGGGCGGCAGTGATAACGCGGCGAAGGCGGTGAGGCATGTGCCGGGGCTGCTGGCGCACCTTGATGAGCAGGACCCGGTGTTCCAGGCGTTCGCCGGCGCCAGCACCGATGCCGAGTTGGCGCGATTGGGCGAAACCCTCAACCCGGACGTCAGCCGTGGTGTGCTTCACGCCGCGACCAACAGCCAGACGCTGGTCTCGGGCGTGATCAATGACCGTTCCAGCCGCGCACGCTCTGCCACCGGCGCACCTGAAAAGGGCGTGTGGCTGCAAGCCCTGAGCAGCGATGCCAATCAGGATGAGCGCCGTGGCGTGGCCGGTTATGACGCCGACAGCCACGGGATCGCGGTGGGTGCCGATGGCCAGTTGAATGCCGACACCACGCTGGGTCTGGCCTACAGCTACCTTGATACCGACGTGAAGTCTGATCTGGGCAACAAGACCAAGGTCACCGGGCATGCACTGACGCTGTACGGCAACTGGGTGCACGACAACTGGTTCGTCGACACATCGCTGATGTACGGCTGGAACGACAACGAGTCCAAACGTTACATCGCCGGCACTCGCGCCAAGGCCGATTACGACAGTGACGTGTTCGGTGTGAGCGCACTGGCCGGTTACAGCCTGCGGCTGATGCCTGATGTCGTGCTGGAGCCGCAAGTCGGCGCGCGTTACGCCAATGTGGGCATGGATGCCTATCGCGAGAAGGGCAGTTCGGCATCGCTGAAGGTCGGCAGCCAGCGTTATGAGGTCGGCGAGATGGGGGTTGGTGCGCGTCTGGCGGCAGCCTTCGATGTTGGCAGCGGTAGCCTGGAACCGGAAGCAAAGCTGATGGCCTGGCATGACTTCATTGGCGACAAGGTCAGCACCACGTCGGCGTTCGTGCTGGGGGGCGAGTCGTCGGTCAGCCGTGGCACCACACCGGTGCGCGACAGTTATGAGATGGGGCTGGGCGCCAACTACCGGATGGGTGCCTGGAGCGTCGGTGGCTCTTACAACTATCTGACCTCGAGCGGTTTCGATTCCGACAGCTTCACCGCGAAAGTGCGTTACGCGTTCTGATCCACATCGCTAAAACCGGTGGGAGCAAGCCTGCTCCCACCGGGATGTGCGTTTCAAATGTGGGAGCGAGCCTGCTCGCGAAGGCGTAGTGTCAGTCAACAAAATGCTGGCTGACCCACCGCTTTCGCGAGCAGGCTCGCTCCCACAGGGATGTGCGTTCCAAATGTAGGAGCGAGCCTGCTCGCGAAGGCGTAGTGTTAGTCGACAAAAATGCTGGCTGATCCACCGCTTTCGCGAGCAAGCCTGCTCCCACCGGGATGTGCGTTTCAAATGTGGGAGCGAGCCTGCTCGCGAAGGCGTAGTGTCAGTCAACAAAAATGCTGGCTGACCCACCGCTTTCGCGAGCAGGCTCGCTCCCACAGGGATGTGCGCTGCAATGTGAGAGCAGGCTCGCTCCCACAGGGATGTGTGCTGCAATGTGAGAGCAGGCGGTCTGCTCGCTCAGTTGATTGATCTGACTCTCTACAGTTGATAGCTGAAACTGATGCTATAGCGCGCTCGCCGATTGAACGTATCCAGCGCTTCATCGGACATGGGCTTGGCGGCCTCCAGCGCAATGTTGTAGTACTTGGCATCGCCAAAACGCAGACCTACTGCTGCCGATGACAGGTCATTGCTCTGCACCGCCAGCTTGTTGAACCAGGTTTTCGAACGGTCCAGCACCACGTATGGCTGCAGGATGCGCACCCAGTTGCCGTCGCGATTGAAACTGTAGTTGACCTCGTAAGCCGCACCCCAGCCCTTGTCGCCCGATGCCTGATCGTCCGGGTAGCCACGGCCGAAATTCTGCCCGCCGAACACCGCGCGTTCGCTGTCAGGCAGGGTGTCATCACTCCAGTACAGCGCGGCCGACAGCACGCCTTGCCAGTTGTCGAAGAACTTGTCGCTTTGCACCCCGGAGAGGCGCAGGCGCAGGAAGTTCAGGTCCAGCGCCGGGTTGTTGGAATGCGCGCCCATGCTGTCCAGACCCTGATACACGCCACCACTGAGAATCCGCAGTTGCCGGGCATCGCTCTTGCGCCAGTCGCCTTCGAATGCGAGGGCACGCACGTTGGTGCGCTCTTCGATGCTGAGCGGATAGCCGACCACGTCGTAGCGGTTTTTGTCATCCACTGCATAGAGCCGCGCTCCCGCGTTAAGCAGCTCGTTGGAGGCGGCAATGAACGGGTGGCTGACACCGATGGAGTAGCGGTCATCTTCCTTGTGCGGTTTGAGTTCGAAGCCATCGCTGGTGAGCACATTGGTGCCCGGATCGGCTCGGTAGCGTGAGGCAAACAGGCTCAGTTGCGTACCTTCGCTATTGAGGAACTGGTTGTAGTCCAGACGGTAGTAATGTTCGTGATCGTCGCCCGGCGGAAACAGCCCGCTCAGGGTCAGCTGCTCGCCCATGGCGGTCTGCGAGTTACTGCTGACCCCCAGCAATGCCTGCGTGCCGTTGCGGTTGTCTTCGGTGGTGCTCATGGTGCTGGTGAACGGTTTGCGGCTGGCCTGGGCCACCAGTGTTGTTGCGCCGTCGGTGGTGCCGGGCGGCGGGACTTGCGCCTGGATGGTCACCCCGGGGATGCGGGTCATCAGGGTGGTGTAGCGTTCGAAGGTCTTGCGGGTCAGCGGGCGTTCGGCCTGGATTTTGGCTGCCAGTTCGTCGAGCAGGCCTTTGACCCGGCCGACATCGCCCTGCACCTGCACATCGCGCACATAACCTTCGACCAGCACCACTCGGGCTACGCCGTCGTCGAAACGCTGTTGCGGCAGGAAGGCGTAGGACAGCAGATAGCCGTCCTTCTGGTAGCGCCGCGTGATGTCGCGTGTGGCTTCGATCAGGTCGGCGAGGCTGGTCTGATGGCCGATCAGCGGTTTGTAGACTTCGGCCAGTTCGTTGAGCGGGTAGATCGTGCCGCCTTCGATCTGCACGGTTTTCAGGTTGATTTTGGTCTCCATCAACAACGGCTGCGCCGTGGCCGCGCCGGGGTCGGGTACTTGCAGGGGCGTGGCGGCGGGGCGATAGGCATCTGCCGGCAGATTCGGCACGGGCAGGTTGCGGGTGGTTTCGTTGCTGTTGAGAAAGCTGGGCAGGGTGTCGGCGAGGGCGGCGGAACTGAGACTGAGGCACAGCAGGGATGCCATTACGCGCATAGGACACTCCATGTTCAGATCACAGCGCTGGGCTGAATTTTCCTAAGAAAAAAGCGGAAGACCCGTGGGAGTCTTCCGCCCTCAACCAAGCGTAGGCGCTGTAGGTGAGGCCGTCGAATCGGCCAGGTGCAATTTAGCGTTTGTTGCCTCCAAGAGCGCCGGTCAGACCGCCAAGCACGCCGCCCAGACCGCCGGTTGCGGTGCCACCCGTTGCGGTGCCGCCGGCACTGGTACCACCGTTGAGCAGACCGCCGACTGAGCCGACGGTGGCACCGACGTTGCTGACCAGACCTCCGACTGCCGTGGTGACCGGATTATTGGTAGCGGCGATGGTGGAGCCCACATTGCTGACCGCTCCGCCGACCTGACCGGTGAGGCCGGCAACCGGTGCGGCCAGACCAGTCGTAGCGCCCACTTGTTGGGTCACGCTGGTGACTGCGCTAGTGACCGGGTTAAGCCCTGCGCCGACGGTGGCGCCAACGGTCGCCAGTGGCGAGGTGGTGGCGGTGATCGGCGTGCCCGAGCCGCCGAGTACGGTGTTGAGTGAAGCGATGGTGTTGCCCAGCCCGCCAGCGGTCACACCACCGGCACTGACCACGCCGTTGGTGGAACCGGCGTTCAGACCAGTACCGACGTTGACCACGGCGCCGCCGACGGTTTGCAGCAGGCCAGTACCGCCCAGACCGCCACCGAGGCCGCCGCCCAGGCCACCACCGGTGCTGGTACCGTTATCGACCAGCCCGCCAGCCTTGCCGACGGCGGTGCCGACGTTGGTCAGAGCGCCGCCAACAGTGTTGGTCAAGGCGTTGCCGCCGCCGGCACCGGTTACCTGACCGCCCACGCCTTTGACAGCGTTACCGACCTGGCCGATAACACCATTGAGCGGAGCGCCAAGCCCGGTCGCATCGCCGACTTTGTCGGTAGTGCTTTCAACCATCGCAATCACCGGCACCAGGCCGTTGCCGACACTTTTGGTCACTGAACCGAGTGGCCCGGTGGTGGTGGCGGTGCTGAGGGTGTCACCGAGCATGGTGACTTTCTCGCCGACGCCGTCGAGCACCGGTGCAACTTTGGTCACCACGCCACCGACGACCGGAACGCTGCCGGTGGCAGTCGCCAGTTTGCCGCTCAGGTCCGAGACACCGTTGCCGACATCGGAAACCACGCCGCCCACCGAGGATGCGGTGACGCCCAGACCGTTGTCGACGGTGCCCAGTTTGCCAATGCCGTTGGCCACGCCATTGCCGAGGGTGCTGACCACGTTGCCGGCGGTGTTGGCCGCGCTCTGCACGACGCCACCGACGACCGGAACGGTGCTCAGCGAATCGCCGACCTGGCCGACGCCGTCGCCAACGCCAGCGACGGTTTTGCCGACGTCCTGTACCATGGTCGTGGTCACCAACGGCGTGGTGGTCGGGTTGGTTGGATTGGTTGGGTCAGTAGGGTTGGTCGGATTGGTCGGATCCGTCGGATTGGTTGGGTTGGTCGTGCCCGTACCGCCAGTGCCGCCAGTGCCACCTGTGCCAGCGGTATCGGTGCCGCCAGTACCACCGGTGCCACTGGAACCGCCAGTGCCACTCGTGCCGCCAGTACCCGATGTCGCGCTGTCTGGCGATGAACTGCCGGAGCTGCTGTGATGGCCGCCACCGCCGCTGCTGCAGCCCGCGAGGCCAAGGGAGAGGATCAATGCCAGAGCTGTTGCCGATTTGCACCACACTTGAGTTTTCATGGTTGAGATTCCTTGCACCTGTAACAACATTTCGTCGTTTTCGATGGCTCGCCGATCTGTCGCCGGCGATGCCTCGTCCGTGGTGTCAATCTCGATCGCGCGCAGGTTTCCCGCCATTCTCAAGTTGGTATTAACGCCTTTATATATAAGGCGCAGCGCAGTGCCTAAGCACTAATACCCAGGATATAGACGCATAAAAAAAGGCCTTGAAAATCAAGGCCTGGAGTTTTTCAGAGTACGACGCCAAGTGCGCAGACACTTAAGTGATATATACACAATTTACAGGCTTGTCCGAGGTGAGGATCAGGCAACCGGTTGCCACTGACCCACCATGTGTTCCAGATCCCCCTTACCGACCAGACGCAATTCGCCACTCGACCCCGCCGCACTCGCCAGCAACGAAACCTCGCCGGGCAGGCGCACCGGTTTGCGAAAATGCACGGCGATTTCCAGGTTGGCCTTGGGCAAGTGATCGGCCAGAGCCGCGAGCGTGCGTGCCTTGTTCCACAAGCCGTGAGCAATGGCCGTGGGAAAACCGAACAGCCTGGCACTGGCAGCGCTCAGATGAATGGGGTTGTAGTCGCCCGAGACCCTGGCGTACTGCCGTCCGATATCGGCCGGCGCTTTCCACTGTGCCACCTGCGTCAGAATCTGGGACGGTTCCCAATGTTGTTCGACCGGCTCGCTGTCGAGTTTGACCCCGCGACACAGCATTTGGCTTTCGGCTTCCCACAATGGCCCGAGTTGATCATCGAGGGTGGTCAGCACCTCGAAGGTCGCGCCTTTGGGATGCGGCTGCAGGTTGTGCACGCGCACACTGACTTGCGCGCGGCTGATCCCGCCCATGGGGCGCAACACGCGAATGCGGTTGCTCAGGTGGATCAGCCCCAGCAGCGGGAACGGAAATTCCCTGGCCGTGAGCAATTGCATCTGCAGGGCAAACGCGAGGATATGTGGATAAGTCGGCGGCAGCAGGCCGTCATCGGCAAAGCCGCAGACCTTGCGATAGGCCGCAAGCTTGTGGCTATCCACATCGACCCAGCAGCGCAAACCGCTGTCGGGCAGGGTGGTGCCGGTGATCTTGCGCCGCGTGGCGGCCCGCGCATACAGGCCGGGCAGGCTCGGTTCACGGTCAAGGGTGTGCCATTCAATGCTCATGACTATGCCCCCAGCACACTTTGTCCACAGACCCGCAGCGCCTGACCGCTGAACGCGCCAGTGCCGGGTTGCGCCAGCCATGCGACGGCTTCGGCGACGTCTTGCGGCAAACCGCCCTGCCCCAGCGAACTCATGCGCCGCCCGGCTTCACGCAAGGCAAACGGAATGTGCGCAGTCATCTGGGTTTCGATGAAACCCGGTGCCACGGCGTTGATGCTGATGCCGCGTTCGAGCAGCGTCGGCGCCCAGGCCTGGGCCAGACCGATCAGTCCGGCCTTGCTCGCGGCATAGTTGGTCTGCCCGCGATTACCGGCGATGCCGCTGATCGAGGCCAGCAGAATCACCCGCGCGTTGTCGTGCAAGGTGCCGCTGTCGAGCAGGGCCTTGGTCAGCACCTGCGGGGCATTGAGATTGACTGCCAGCACCGCGTCCCAGAATTCCGGGGTCATGTTGGCCAGGGTCTTGTCGCGGGTGATCCCGGCGTTGTGCACCAGAATATCGAGGCCGTCCGGCAGCTGTTCGATCAACTGCGTGGCGGCGTCTTCGGCGCAGATATCGAGGGTGATGGCGCGGCCGCCGAGGCGGGCGGCGAGGGCTTCCAGATCGCTTTTGGCCGGTGGTACATCGAGCAGGATGACCTCGGCGCCATCACGGGCCAGGGTCTCAGCAATCGACGCGCCAATGCCACGTGCGGCGCCAGTGACCAGCGCCTTGCGCCCCGCCAGTGGACGGGTCCAGTCCGTGACTTGGGTGGCGCACGCGGTCAGGCGAATCACCTGCCCGGAGACAAAGGCGCTTTTCGGCGAGAGGAAAAACCGCAGCGGGCCTTCCAGTTGATCTTCGGCACCCTCACCGACGTAGATCAATTGCAGCGTGCCGCCGCTGCGCAGCTCCTTGGCCAGCGAGCGCGAGAAACCTTCGAGCGCCCGTTGCGCGCTGGCCGCGAACGGATCGCCCAGGGTTTCCGGGGCGCGGCCGAGGATCACCAGGTGTGCGCTGCTGTCGAGGTTTTTCATCAGCGGCTGAAAGAATTCGCGCAGCTGTTTGAGCTGGTCGGTGTGCTGCAGATCACTGGCGTCGAACACCACAGCCTTGAGTTTCGGGCCGTGGCCGGGAATCCATGGCGTGGCGCTCGCCGGTTGTTCGCCGTAGCGGTAAATGCTCTCGGTGAGGCGATTGGCGAAAGCGCTGACCCGCTCGGCCAGCGGCCCGCCGCCGATCAGCAGCGCACCTTCGACCGGGCGCAGGCGTCCGGCCTGCCAGCGTTCCAGCCGCACCGGCGACGGCAGGCCCAAGGCCCCGACCAGACGATGGCCGATGGACGAGTTGGCGAAGTCGATATAGCGGTCAGACATGGAACGCTCTCCAGAAGTTGGGGTTCAAAGTGTGGACTGCCAACGGCAAACAATCGTTCGATCCACGCAATAAGGCCTACGCTAGAACAGCAGAGTAGTTGGCCGCCGATGGTTGTGTGGCCAAACACAAATTCAGTAACAACGCTGAACCTTGTAGGAGTGAGCCTGCTCGCGATAGCGATTTGTCAGATACAGATGTATCGACTGACACGATGCCATCGCGAGCAGGCTCACTCCTACAAAGGATTCAGGTGAATTCGACCATTTGGAAAAGGAGCTTTTCATGAGTCAGCTGCGCCGCGTCGCCATCATCGGTGGTAACCGTATTCCTTTCGCCCGCTCCAACGGGCCGTACGCCACCGCCAGCAATCAGGCGATGCTCACCGCCGCTCTCGAAGGCCTGATCGAACGCTACAACCTGCACGGCCTGCGCATCGGCGAAGTGGTGGCCGGTGCGGTACTTAAATTGTCACGGGATATGAACCTGACCCGCGAGTGCGTGCTCGGCTCCAGGCTGTCACCGGCTACCCCGGCCTATGACATCCAGCAGGCCTGCGGCACCGGGCTGGAAGCGGCGCTGCTGGTGGCCAACAAAATCGCCCTCGGCCAGATCGATTGCGGCATTGCCGGCGGCGTAGACACCACGTCGGATGCACCGATCAGCGTCAGCGAAGGCCTGCGCAGGATTCTCCTGCAGGCCAACCGCGCCAAGACTACCGGTGACAAGCTGAAAACCTTTCTGCAACTGCGCCCGCATCACCTGATCCCGGAGTTCCCGCGTAATGGCGAACCGCGCACCGGCCTGTCGATGGGCCAGCACTGCGAACTGATGGCGCAGACCTGGAATATTCCCCGTGAAGAGCAGGATCAACTGGCCCTCGAAAGCCATCACAAACTTGCAGCCTCCTACAGCGAAGGCTGGCACAACGACCTGATGACGCCGTTCCTCGGCCTGACCCGCGACAACAACTTGCGCCCCGACCTGCCCTTGGAAAAACTCGCCACGCTCAAACCCGCTTTCGAAAAAAGCGCCAAGGGCACGCTGACGGCGGGCAACTCCACGCCGCTCACCGATGGCGCTTCGGTGGTGCTGCTGGGTAGCGAGGAGTGGGCGAAAGAACGTGGTTTGCCGATCCTCGCGTATCTGCGCGACGGCGAAGCGGCGGCGGTGGATTTCGTCAATGGCGCCGAAGGTCTGTTGATGGCGCCGGTGTATGCGGTGCCGCGTCTGCTGGCACGCAATGGGCTGACTTTGCAGGACTTCGACTACTACGAAATTCACGAAGCGTTCGCCGCCCAGGTGCTCTGCACGCTCAAGGCCTGGGAAGACCCCGAATACTGCAAGACGCGTTTGGGGCTGGACGCGCCGCTGGGCACGATCGACCGCAGCCGGTTGAATGTGAAAGGCAGCTCGCTGGCGGCGGGGCATCCGTTTGCCGCGACCGGTGGGCGGATCGTCGCGAACCTGGCGAAATTGCTGGATGCGGCGGGCAAGGGCAGGGGACTGATCTCGATCTGCGCGGCGGGCGGCCAGGGCGTCACCGCAATCATTGAACGCTGACCACCATTCCCTGTGGGAGCGGGCTTGCTCGCGAAGGCGATGTGTCAGCCACAATTACCGCAACTGACAAGGCCCCTTCGCGAGCAAGCCCGCTCCCACAGGAGGGAAATGCATGTCGATGTCAGATTCTGTCGCAAATGCCCTCGACGGCCGATAACTACAACTCAGGTGGGCTCGGCTATGATCGGCACCGGTCGATTATTTCGGCACAGTGTGTGCATCCACAGGGTTCACAGGTCGGCAACCCCTCCCCGTAGCGCGAGGATTGCCGTATAACGAGTGACATTCGCGTGTTTGGTAATAAAGGACCCACAATAAAAGCTGATGAAGACTCCAAAACGCATTGAACCCCTGATCGAAGACGGTCTGGTCGACGAAGTGCTGCGCCCACTCATGAGTGGCAAAGAAGCAGCTGTTTATGTGGTGCGCTGCGGTAACCAGTTACGTTGCGCGAAGGTCTACAAGGAGGCGAACAAACGCAGTTTCCGCCAGGCGGCCGAGTATCAGGAAGGTCGCAAGGTGCGTAACAGCCGGCAGGCCCGGGCGATGGCCAAGGGCTCGAAATTCGGTCGCAAAGAGACCGAAGACGCCTGGCAGAACGCCGAAGTCGCGGCGCTGTTCCGTCTGGCCGGGGCCGGCGTGCGAGTGCCCAAGCCGTATGATTTTCTCGATGGCGTGCTGCTGATGGAACTGGTGGCCGACGAGTACGGCGATGCCGCGCCGCGCCTGAACGATGTGGTGCTCGAACCGGATCAGGCCCGCGAGTACCACGCGTTCCTGATCTCGCAGATCGTGCTGATGTTGTGTACCGGTCTGGTGCACGGTGACCTCTCGGAGTTCAACGTGCTGCTGACCCCGACCGGCCCGGTGATCATCGACTTGCCGCAGGCGGTCGACGCGGCGGGCAACAACCACGCGTTCAGCATGCTGGAACGGGATGTGGGCAACATGGCTTCGTACTTCGGGCGCTTTGCCCCGGAGCTGAAGCAGACCCGTTACGCGAAAGAGATGTGGGCGCTGTACGAAGCCGGCACCTTGCACCCCAACAGCGTGCTCACCGGCGAGTTCGACGATCCTGAAGACCTGGCCGACGTTGGCGGAGTGTTGCGCGAGATCGAAGCGGCGCGTCTGGATGAAGAGCGCAAGCAGGCGATCCGTGCGGCCGACGATGCGCCCAAAGGCAAGTCCGACGAACCACCGCCACCACCGTGGATGCAATAAGCGCTTGAACAGAAACCCGGCTTCGGCCGGGTTTTTTGTACCCGGTACGCATGGACACCTTGTAGGAGCTGCCGAAGGCTGCGATCTTTGCCCTGGATTTTAAAAGGCCAGATCAACAGATCGCAGCCTTCGGCAGCTCCTACAAGGAATGTATGTGAACGCCTCGCACAACGCCCGCCTGATCATCACCGCCCGGTTGATCTCCGACTTCGGCGCCTTCCTCAACATGGTTGCGCTGGCGACGTACGTTTACCTGCTGAGCAACAGCGCCATGAGCGTCGGGGTGTTTCTCGCCAGTCGTGTCGGCGGAGGGATTTTCGCCAGTCTGATCGGTACACGGTTCTATCGGCGCTGGAATGGCCGGGTACCGTTGATTGCCTTCGATCTGCTGCGCGCGGTGCTGCTCAGCCTGCTGTTGATCCTGCCGGTGAGCCAGCAGGCGTTGCTGTTGCCAGTGATCGCTTTCGGTCTGGGCTTTGGCAACTCGATGTTCGCCATCGGTCTCAACAGCCAGTTACCGAGGCTGATCGAGCCGGCGCAGCTACTGAAAACCAATGCCTGGATCACTTCGGCGTCCTCGGCGGCGATGGTCGGTGGCAGTCTGGTCTCCGGGTTGCTGGTGGCGGCATTCGGCTTCGAAACGGTGTTCGCGCTCAACGCACTGACCTATGTGCTGGCAGCGTTATTGATTGCGCCGCTGCGTTTCGCCGCGCCCGACGTCAGCGAACAATCGGCCAGCGAACGCGGCGAATGGTCAGCCCTGAAACAAGGCTTGCGCAGCGCTCCGGTGATTGCGGCGATGCTCGCCGTGACCATGGCCGACACCTTGGGCAGCGCCGCGCACAACGTCGGCTTTCCGATCATTTCCAGACTGCTCACACCCGATTCGGCCAGCACCACGCTGGGCCTGATGCTGGCGGTGTGGGCCAGCGGCAAACTGCTCGGCGCGCGGATTGCCAGTCGCCTCAAAGGCACGGATAACCTTGATTTGGAGCGACGGTATTTCTTCGGTGTGGCGTTGATGTCCTGTGGTTTCATCCTGATGTTCCAGCAGCACAGCCTTTTCGGTCTGCTGCTGTTTTCCCTGCCGGCGGGGTTGGGCGACGGCTTTTCCGAGGTCAGTCTGATGTCTCGCTTGCAGCGTGAACCGGAGCATCTGCGCTTGCCGATCTTCAGTTTTCTGACCTTGCTGCAAATGACCGGTTTTGGCGTCGGCATGTTGATCGCCGCGCCGTTTTACGGCTGGTGGACGCCGGGTGCCGTGGTCATGCTGTTCCACGGCATCCCGCTCGGCACGCTGTTGACCGTGAAGCTGTTGGCGCTCAGGCGCGGGCGGGTTGCGCGCAGCAGCCCGACGCCAGTTCCTTGAGGATCGGGCAGTCGGGGCGATGGTCGCCATGACAGTGCTCGACCAGATCCTGCAGGGTGTCGCGCAACTCGCCGAGTTCGCGGATCTTCTGGTTCAACTCGTCGATATGCTGACGTGCCAGCGCCTTCACATCGGCGCTGGCACGTTGGCGATCCTGCCACAGGGTCAGCAGCTTGCCGACCTCCTCCAGGGAAAACCCCAGATCCCGCGAGCGCTTGATGAACGCCAGCGTGTGCAGGTCATCATCGCCGTAAACCCGGTAACCGCTGTCGGTGCGATGGGCCGCCTTGAGCAGGCCGATCGACTCGTAATAACGGATCATTTTCGCGCTCAGGCCACTGTGCCGGGCCGCTTGGCCGATGTTCATCGGTGTTCCTCCAGATCCTTCGGTTTCCAGGTTTTCAACAGTAGCGCATTGCTCACCACGCTGACGCTCGACAGCGCCATCGCCGCACCGGCCAGCACCGGGTTGAGGAAGCCGAACGCCGCCAGTGGAATGCCGATCAGGTTGTAGACGAAGGCCCAGAACAGGTTTTGGCGGATCTTCGCGTAAGTCTTGCGGCTGATCTCCAGCGCCGCCGGCACCAGCCGAGGATCACCGCGCATCAGGGTAATACCGGCGGCGTGCATCGCCACGTCGGTGCCGCCGCCCATGGCGATGCCGATGTCCGCTGCGGCCAGTGCCGGGG
>NZ_QAIK01000126.1:30337-36442 GCF_003061005.1 Pseudomonas sp. HMWF021
CGTCGCCGACCATCGCCACCACGCCGGTTTTCTTCAGTTCAGCGACGGTGGCGGCTTTGTCGGCGGGCAGCACTTCGGCGTGCACGTTCTCGATGCCCAAAGCCTCGGCGACCACTTTCGCACTGCCACGGTTGTCGCCCGTCAGCAGATGGCTGTGGATATCGCGGGCGGCCAGTTGTTGCACCGCTTGCAATGCGCCGGGCTTGAGGGTGTCGCCAAAGGCGAACAGCCCAAGCACGCGTGGCTGCGGGCTTTGCTCGATCAGCCACGACAGGGTTCGGCCTTCACTTTCCCAGGCCTTGGCAGACTCGGCGAGGTTGCCGGCGCTCAAGCCGCTTTCTTCCAACATGCGTCGATTGCCCAGCGCCAGACGCCGATGCTCAAGATTACCGGCGATGCCACGACCGGTCAGGGCTTGGCTGTCGCTGACATCCGGCACGTTCAGGCCACGCTCGGCGGCCGCGTCCAGCACGGCTTTGGCCAGCGGGTGCTCGCTGCCGCGTTGCAGGGCACCGGCCAGTGTCAGCAGGGTATCTTCATCGCCATCCACTGCTCTGAAATGGGCGATGCGCGGCATGCCGGAAGTCAGCGTGCCGGTCTTGTCGAAGACCACGTTGTCGACTTCATGGGCACGTTCCAGCGCTTCGGCGTCCTTGATCAGAATGCCGTGGCGCGCAGCCACGCCGGTGCCGGCCATGATCGCCGTCGGCGTGGCGAGACCGAGGGCACACGGACAGGCAATCACCAGCACGGCGACGGCGTTGATCAATGCGGTTTCAATGGGCGCGCCGTACAGCCACCAGCCAATCAGTGTCGCCAACGCGATCAGCAACACGGTGGGCACGAACACCTGGCTGACTTTATCCACCAGTTTCTGGATCGGCGCTTTCGCCGCCTGAGCGTCCTCGACCAGACGGATGATCCGCGCCAGCACGCTTTCCGCGCCGAGGGCGGTGGTGCGCACCAGCAGGCGGCCTTCACCGTTGATGGCGCCGCCGGTGACTTTGTCGCCCGGCTGTTTCGGCACCGGCAGGCTTTCGCCGCTGATCAAGGCTTCGTCTGCGTGGCTCTGGCCTTCAAGCACTTCGCCGTCTACCGGGAAACGTTCACCGGGTTTGACCAGGACAAGATCGTTGAGGCGCAGGGCGCTGATCGCAACGTCTTGTTCGCGCCCCTCGATCACTTGAATCGCCCGCTCCGGGCGCAAGGCTTCGAGAGCGCGGATGGCGCTGGCGGTCTGACGCTTGGCGCGGCTTTCCAGGTATTTGCCGAGCAGCACCAGGGCGATCACGACGGCTGAAGCTTCGAAATACAGATGCGGCATGCGCCCGGCGGCGGTGGCCCATTCGTACAGACTGAGGCCATAACCGGCGCTGGTGCCGAGGGCGACCAGCAAGTCCATGTTGCCGGCGCCGGCGCGCACGGCTTTCCACGCGGCCACATAAAAGCGTGCACCGAAAATGAATTGCACCGGCGTGGCGAGGGCGAATTGCGCCCAGGCCGGGAGCATCCAGTGAATGCCGAACGGTTGCAGCAGCATCGGCAGCACCAGCGGCAAGGCCAGGGCGATGGCGCAGATCAGCGCCCAGCGCTCATGTTGCAAGCGTTGTTGCTGGTTATCGGAGGCGGGGTGGTCGACTTGCCAGACGCTGGCCGAGTAGCCGGCCTTGCTCACGGCGTCGAGCAGTGACTGAGTATCGACCTGACCGAGCAATTCGACGTGCGCGCGTTCATTGGCGAGGTTGACGCTGACACTCTTCACCCCGGGGACTTTGTTCAGGGCGCGTTCCACTCGACCGACGCACGACGCGCAGGTCATGCCTTCGATGCTCAATTCCACGGTTTGCTGCGGCACGCTGTAACCGGCGCGCTCAACCGCCTCCATCAACGCCGGCAAGCTGTCGCCGGGGGCCTGGACGCGAGCCTGTTCGGTGGCGAGATTGACGCTGACGGCACTGGCGCCGCTGACTTTGCTCAATGCCCGCTCGACACGCCCGGCGCAGCTGGCGCAGGTCATGCCGGCAATCGGCAGATCGAAGGTGATGGAATCGGACATCGGTCTTACTCCCTGTAGAAGATGCCTACAAGGATCAACCTTGCCATGCGGGCAAGGTCAAGCGCCAATCTGAAAAGCAAAAGATCGCAGCCTTCGGCAGCTCCTACATTGAATGCAATCCAACTGTAGGAGCTGCCGAAGGCTGCGATCTTTTGGCGGTTGACTCAATATTCGAGGGCAGCAGGTCGCAGGTACAAGCCTTTGGCATTTGCCGCGATCCGGTACTTGAGCACATCGCCGGCCTTGAGCGATATCTCCTGCGCGGGCGGCGCGAGCATGCCTGCCTGGCAACCCGGCACTTGGCCGGGCAATTGTTTCAGCCGAATGGAAATCGTGCCGTGGGGCAGGTTGAACGAAGTGGTCTGCTCCTGAAGCAGGCGCGCCGCGAGCTCATCATTGATATACACGCCAATCTCGCAGGGAGTCGGCACTTCCAGGCGCTCGCGCGAGATGATCAGTACGGCGTAGTCCTCGCCGGTCGCGTTGGCCTGGGGCAGGGCGGCGAAGAGGCTGAGCAGGCCAAACAGGCTGAAAGCTGACCAGCGCATGGCTGAATCTCCTGAATTTGAGTCATTGATGCAAGCAGCTTGGCTGAGCGCGAGGCCGATTGCCAGCCCGGCAGTTTTTCGCAGAACTTGACCTTGCCATGGTGGCAAGCTCGACACTGCCGGCAACTTCACTCAAGGGAGGCAATCCATGCAAGTGTTCAATGTTCAAGGCATGTCCTGCGGTCACTGCGTCAAAGCCATCACCAACGCGGTGCAGGCGAAAGATCCGGCGGCCAGCGTGCGGGTCGATCTGGCGGCCAAGGAAGTCGGCGTCGAAAGTTCGCTAAGTGCCGAGCAGGTGATTGAGGTCATCAGTGAAGAGGGTTACCCGGTCAAATTGGCCGGGTGATCAAAAGCAAAAGATCGCAGCCTGCGGCAGCTCCTACAGGGTGTTGCTCTCGTAGGAGCTGGCGCAGGCTGCGATCTTTTGATCTTTGCTGTGCAGTTCGTCCGACTTTTTAATAGTTAGCGAGCTATCGGAATGTTCAAGGTGTCCCTGCGCGGCTAGACTGTGGGGCTGCCTACTTCTATCCAACCTGGATGCCTGATGAACTTCCGTACCATTCTGATTCTCGGTGCCCTGAGCGCCTTCGGTCCGCTGGCGATCGATTTCTATCTGCCGGCGTTCCCGTCGATGGCGCTGGCCTTTGGCACCGATGAAAAGCACGTCCAGCTGACCCTGGCAGCCTATTTCGCCGGCCTGTCGATCGGGCAGTTGCTGTATGGCCCGGTGGCCGACCGTTTCGGTCGGCGCCTGCCGCTGCTCGGCGGGGTTGGCCTGTTCACCCTGGCCTCGCTGGCCTGTGCCTATGCACCGAATCTGGAGTGGCTGATCGGCGCGCGTTTCGTTCAGGCGCTGGGTGGTTGCGCGGGGATGGTGATTTCCCGGGCGGTGGTCAGTGACAAGTGCGATGCGGTCGGTTCGGCGAAAGTCTTCTCGCAGCTGATGCTGGTGATGGGCCTGGCGCCGATCCTCGCGCCACTGCTCGGCGGTCTGCTGGTCAACACCACGGGCTGGCAATCGATCTTCCTGGCGCTGACCGGTTTCAGTGCGCTGGCCGGCCTGGCTGTGGCGCTGGGGCTGCCGGAAAGTCTGCCGGCCCATGTGCCACGCCAGCCGCTGTCCGGTGCGCTGCGCCAGTACGGCCGGTTGTTTGGCGACCGGGTGTTTCTCGGCCACGCCCTGACCGGCGGTATCGCCGTCGCCGGAATGTTTTCCTATATCGCCGGTTCACCGTTCGTCTTCATCAAACTTTACGGCGTACCGGCCGAGCATTTCGGCTGGCTGTTCGGCACCAATGCCGCAGGTTTCATTCTGGTGGCGCAGGTCAACGCGCGGTTGCTGGCCAAGCGCGGTCCGGCCTTCCTGCTGGCGCGGGCGGTGTGGGTGTATCTGCTGGCCGGTGTTTCGCTGCTGGCAGTCAGCTCGATGCACACCCAAGCGTTGTGGCCGCTGTTGATTCCGTTGTTCGTGTGCATTGCCAGCCTCGGCTGCATCCTGCCCAACGCCGCGGCCTGTGCGATGAACGGTCAGGGTGCGCGTGCTGGCAGCGCCTCGGCGCTGATGGGTTGCCTGCAGTTCAGCGTGGCGTCCGGCGCGGCCTCGCTGGTGGGGATTCTGCACGACGGCAGCGCCATGCCGATGGCCATGGTCATCAGTCTGTGCGGATTACTGGTGGTGAGCGTCGCGATGTACACCCGGCGTTTGCAGAATGCCCGGGCACTGGCGCAAGCACAGGCGCAAGCCTGATAGCTCAGCCGGCGGCGCGTTGCTGTCCGGGATCGGGAAACTGATGGGGCGCGTGCAGGCGCGCTTCGAGGGTGCGGGTGAAGGCGAGAGCCTCGGCTTCACTGCGAAAGGTCACGGCGTGCTGGTCCAGACGAACCTGCCATTGAGACTTTGCCACTTCTTTTATCAGGATCTTCATTGCTGACCTCCCTTGTGTAAAAGATGCATCGCAGAGGCTTCGATTGTAGACCTGAATACGATCGCATTTGTGACAACGCAGAAGCATCTGACTGACGGCAAAAAACAGCGCCAGCCCTTGAAGGGGCTGGCGCTGATTGCGGCCTTCGGATTCTCAGAAACTTTCTAAAACAATTTTCCCCTTGGCTTTGCCACTTTCCAGCAACTCGTGAGCGCGACGCAGGTTGGCCGCATTGATCGTGCCGAAATGCTCGCCCACAGTCGTCTTCAATGTCCCTGCATCAATCAGTTCAGCCACGCGGTTGAGCAGGTTGTGCTGCTCGATCATGTCCGGGGTTTCGAACAGCGAACGGGTGTACATGAACTCCCAGTGCAGCGACAGGCTCTTGCGCTTGAGCTTGCTGACGTCCAGTGACTTCGGATCATCGATCAGCGCCAGTTTGCCTTGTGGCGCCAAGGCCTCGACCAGTTGATCCAGGTGTTGATCGGTCTGGGTCAGACCGGCGACGTGGGTGACGTGATCGATGCCGGCGCGCTTGAGTTCTTCGCTCAGCGGTTGGCTGTGGTCGATCACCAGATCGGCGCCCAGCTCAGTCACCCACTCGCGGGTCTGTGCACGGGACGCGGTGCCGATGACCTTCAGGCCGGTCAATTGGCTGGCCAGTTGGGTGAGGATCGAACCGACGCCACCAGCGGCACCGACGATCAGCAGGCTCTGGCCCTCATCGGTTTTGCCTTCGCTGATCTGCAGGCGCTCGAACAGCAGTTCCCACGCGGTGATCGCGGTCAACGGCAAGGCGGCGGCTTCGGCGAAACCCAGGGACTTGGGCATGTGGCCGACGATGCGCTCATCAACCACGTGCAGTTCGCTGTTGCCACCGGCGCGGGCGATCGAGCCGGCGTAGAACACCTTGTCGCCGGCCTTGAACAGTGTCACTTCACTGCCGACCGCCTTGACCACACCGGCGACGTCCCAGCCCAGCACTTTTGCCGCGCCGTTTTCCGGCGCCACGTTCTGCCGCACCTTGGTGTCGACCGGGTTGACCGAGATGGCTTTGACTTCCACCAGCAGGTCGCGCGGGCCGGCGACCGGCTCTGGCAGTTCGATGTCTTGCAGCGATTGTTCGTCGCTGATCGGCAGGGAGGCGTAATAGGCGATGGCTTTCATGACTTGCTCCGTAACGGTGATGGAAGAACGGCTCAGGCGATGGCACCCAGGCGTTTCAGTTGGAAATGTTCGATGCAGTGACCGGCGCTGGCCTGGAATGTCTGGAAATGCGCGCTGGCGTTGTGCGCCTGGAGGATCTCCTCGCTGGCCCAGTGTTCGATCACATAAAAGGTCAGCGGATCGGCCAGGTCGCGGTGCAGGTCGTACTGGCTGCAGCCGTCTTCGGCACGGCTCGGCTCAACCAGTGCACGCAGGGCGTTTTCGAGGGTGTCCTGCTGGCCGGGTTTGGCGATCAGGGTGGCGATGGCGGTAAAGGGCTGGGACATGGCTCGACTCCGGAAACGGTTTGAAGCGGCGGGTAAATGCGATGGGATAGATGATTGGCTATTTCCCATGGAGATAAAAC
>NZ_QAIK01000126.1:36452-39970 GCF_003061005.1 Pseudomonas sp. HMWF021
GACGATTTGCAGTTGTTTGTTCGTGCAGCGGATCTGGGCAGCCTGACGGCGGCGGCGCGGGTGATGGATATGTCGGCGGCGGTGGCCAGCGCGTCGCTCAAGCGCATCGAGCAACAACTTGGCGCGCGCTTGCTCGCGCGCTCGACGCGCAGCTTGCGCCTGACCGCCGAAGGCGAAGGCTTTCTCGAATACGCTCGGGCGGCGCTGAGCAATCTGGATGAGGGTCGGCGTTTTCTGTCCAGTGCGCAGGATCAGGTCAGCGGCATTCTGCAGTTGTCCGCCCCGTCGGATTTTGGCCGCAACCTGTTGGTGCCTTGGCTCGACGAGTTTCAGCGCGAGCATCCGAAACTGACGGTGCGCCTGCTGCTCGGCGATCGCATTGCCGACCTGTTCCGTCAGCCAGTGGACATCGCCCTGCGCTATGGCGAGCCGGAGGACTCCAGTCTGGTGGCGTTGCCCATCGCCCCGGACAATCGCCGCGTGCTTTGCGCATCGCCGGCGTATCTGGAACGACACGGCGAACCTCGTCAGCTCGAACAATTGGCGCAACACAACTGCCTGCTGTACATGCTCGGCAGTCGTGTGCACGACCATTGGAGTTTTCATGACGGCAAGCGTGAAGTGAGCCTGACGGTCAGCGGTGATCGCCTGAGCGACGATGCCGATGTCGTGCGTTTGTGGGCGGTGGCGGGAGCCGGCATTGCCTATAAATCCTGGCTGGATGTCGGCACTGATGTGCTCGCCGGGCGCCTGAAGGTGCTGTTGCCGGAGCTGTTGTGCGAGCGTGCTCCGCTTAATTTGCTGTGCGCTCATCGCGCGCAATTGAGTAAGCCGGTGAACCTTTTAAGGGAGATGCTCGCCAGCCGATGCGCCGAACTGAGTAGTCAATTTCGCGGATTCCCGAAAGTTGATCATTAGTCGCAGGCAATTAGCGAAATTTCACTCAGAAACTATCACCATTCGTGTCAGCCGCGGCGCAGGAAGCCGCGTGCATCCCGCTTATACTAGCGGCCGCCTCAGCCAGCGCCGATCATCAGCCAGAGCCGGCGCTGTGCAGCTGACGAGCGTTGCGCATGCACCCGCCGCAACGTGTTGCGTCAACAGCCTGAGTTGCAACGGTTCACGGCGTTTTCCGCGTCTTGGCCGACGACCCATTACTGGTCAAGATGTCTGCGAGCAGTAGACGATACGATTCAACAGGGAGTGAACACATGGAACATGCACCTTGCATCAGTCAGATCGCCGCATTGCTGGCCGATCCCAAACGCAGCGCAATGATGTGGGCGCTGATGGACGGTTCCGCACGGCAGACCGAAGAGCTGGCGCTGCTGGCGGGCCTGTCGCCGTCTTCGGCCAGTGCGCATCTGGGGCGTCTGTCTGCTGGTGGTCTGTTGAAGGTGGAGCCTCGTGGGCGCAAGCGTTTCTTCCGTCTGGCGGCTCCCGAAATCGCTGCTGCCATCGAAGCCCTGGCCAGTGCCACGATTGCGAGCGCGCCGCGGGAAATAGCGCCCGCGCTCAAGCGCACCACCCCGACTGCCAAACCCCAGGCGGCTCCTTCATCGCTGTTGCGTGCGCGTTTTTGCGATGATCACCTGGGCGGCACGCTGGCCGCCGACCTGTATCAAAGCCTGCTGGATGCCGGCTGGATCGAACAGGTCGAGCAGCGGGTGGCGGTCACCCTCAAGGGCGCGACACAACTGGCCAGTCGTGGGGTATTCATCCAGGCCCTGGCTCATCGCAAGGCACAAGTGGCCTGCGCCTGCCCGGACTGGAGCGAACGCAGACCGCACATGGGCGGGGCGCTCGGTGCAGCGTTGCTGCAGTTGTTCATGCAGTCCGGCTGGCTGACCTTGCCCAACGACTCGCGTGCCCTGCAACTGACGGCGGCGGGACTGCGGGAAATTCACCAGTTCGCCCGCGAGACAGAGCTGGAACCGGCGTAACCGGACATTCACCGAGTGAGGCCGTGAGGCCAGTGTCGTCTGTGGCTGCGGACAGGTCGCATTTAGAAAAAGCGCTGAGACGTTATCGCGCACACTCGATCCGGGGAGACATTGCGGATCGGGGGAATGTGCATGGACATGCGAGACTTCAGCGCAGCAGAGCGTCTGGAACGGCTGCCGTTGAGCGGTTATCACCGGATCATTTTCATCATCATTGCCTTGGCGTTTTTCTTCGACTCCATGGACCTGGCGATGATGACGTTCCTGCTCGGCTCGATCAAAAGCGAGTTCGGCCTGAGCAGCGCACAAGCCGGGCTGCTCGCCAGCTCGAGCTTTTTCGGCATGGTGCTGGGGGCATCGTTGTCGGGCATGCTTGCCGACCGCTTTGGGCGTAAACCGGTGTTCCAGTGGAGCATCGTGCTGTGGGGCGTGGCCAGCTACCTGTGTTCGACCGCGCAAACGGTCGAGAGCCTGACGCTGTTTCGCATCCTGCTGGGGATCGGCATGGGCATGGAATTTCCCATCGCTCAGTCGATGCTCTCCGAGCTGATTCCGGCGCAGCGTCGCGGGCGTTATATCGCGTTGATGGACGGTTTCTGGCCGCTGGGTTTTGTTGCCGCCGGGGTGCTGTCGTACTTCCTGCTGCCACTGATTGGCTGGCGCGACATCTTTCTGGTGTTGGCGGTGCCGGCGGTGTTCGTGCTGGCGATCCGTTTTTTCATTCCCGAATCACCGCGCTGGCTGGAGCAGGCCGGGCGGCATGACGCGGCGGACAAGGTGCTGAGCGCCATCGAGGCTCGCGTGCGCACTTCCCTCGGTGGTGCGACGCTGCCTGAGCCGGTGCGCTTGCCACGGACGGTGACGCCGCCGGGTAACTTCTTCTCGGCGCTCAAGCAGATCTGGTCGCCGCAATACCGCCAGCGCACCACGATGATCTGGAGCCTGTGGTTTTTCGCCTTGCTCGGGTTTTACGGGCTGACATCGTGGCTCAGTGCATTATTGCAACAGTCGGGTTTCGCCGTGACCCAGTCGGTGTATTACACCGTGCTGATTTCTCTGGGCGGGATTCCCGGGTTCCTGATGGCGGCGTGGCTGGTGGAGCGCTGGGGGCGTAAACCGGTGTGCATCGTGACGTTGCTCGGCGGCGGGGTGATGGCGTTTCTCTACGGGCAAAGTGCGGTGTTCGGCGGCAACGTCGCGTTGCTCATCAGCTCCGGGCTGCTGATGCAGTTTTTTCTGTTCGGCATGTGGGCAGTGCTCTACACCTACACGCCGGAATTGTACCCGACCTCGGCGCGCGCCACAGGCTCGGGCTTTGCCTCCGCGATTGGCCGCGTCGGCTCGCTGCTCGGGCCGCTGGTGACCGGGCTGGTGTTCCCGATTACCGGGCAGGGCGGGGTGTTTGCGCTGGGAGCGCTGTGCTTTGCAATTGCGGCGGGGGTGGTGTGGCTGTTCGGGATGGAGACGCGGGGCAAGACGCTGGAAGAGCTGACTGAAGCAGAGATCGCTGGCTGAACACAGCACCCTGTGGGAGCGGGCTTGCTCGCGAAGGCGGTGTGTCATTCAACCAATATG
>NZ_QAIK01000127.1:0-8094 GCF_003061005.1 Pseudomonas sp. HMWF021
TCTCCGCGGCCGTCTGATAGTCCTCATCCTGCGGCACCGGGCGTCCGGTGATGCAGCCCATCTGCCAGCCGATGTTGGTGTAGGTGCGGGTCGCCGACCAGATGAACAGCATCAGGTGCTCAGGATCCACCGGGGCCAGCAAGCCGCGCTCGATCCAGCTGCGCAGGCAGTCGACATTGCGCCGGGCTTCGGCGTGCAGCAGGTCGCGGCATTCGTCCGGTAGCTGACGGCCACCGAGCAGCAGCTCGCCGCTGAACACCTTGGCAATCGCCGGGTGCTCGCGGGCGATGCGGATGCGCGCGGCGACGTAGGCGCGCAGGCCGATCATGGGGTCGTCGCTTTCGCGTAGCGCCGCCGAGGCTTCCAGCAGCGGTTCGACGAACCCCAGCAAAACCTTGGAATAGAGGTTTTCTTTGGTCTGAAAGTAGTAATACAGATTGGCCTTGGGCACCCCGGCGCGGGCGGCGATGTCACGGGTCTGGGTCGCGTCGAAACCGTTGGCGGCGAACTCTTCGCTGGCGGCGGTGAGGATCAATTGTTCGTTGCGTACGCGGATGGCACTCATGGGAACACGATGTAAATGGTTGGCATGGGCAGATACTGACAAATTCGGTTTCGCAATATACAAAACTATATAGCGGTGAGGCCAGCTAACTCGTCGGACAGCGCTATGCTGGTTTGATCATTCGAATATCGGGGAAGGGGCATGGCTATTGAGGTCATACGCGCCACCACTGCTCAGTTGGAGGCGGTTGCAAAACTGTTCGACGCCTATCGCGGTTTCTATCAGCAGCCGTCGAACTTTGAGCAATCCCGTGCATTCATTGCCGAGCGCATGGTCGGCAACGAGTCGGCTATTTTCCTCGCACAGGATGAAAACGCCGAAGCGCTGGGTTTCGTGCAGTTGTACCCGACGTTTTCCTCGATCGATGCTCACCGAACCTGGCTGCTCAGTGACCTGTTCACTGCACCTGCCGCCCGTGGTCGTGGCATCGGCCGGTTGCTGATGAACATGGCGCGGGACTTTGCCCTGCAGACCGGCGCCAAGGGGCTGGTGCTGGAAACCGCCACCGACAACTTCACTGCACAGGGTTTGTACGAGTCGCTGGGTTATGTGCGCGACACGGGTTACTTCACCTACATGCTCGACTTGCGCCAGGACTGACTGGATTTTTGTGTAAATTTCCCGATTCAGTCTTTCCTCAAGCCACTGCTCTCTCTAGAATCCGCCCGGCCTCCGCAATGGAGGCTCTTTGATATCACCTGGCTTGATTCACATAGGGAAGACAACATGCAATTCGGGAAAATCGTGGCGCTGGGCCTGGTGCTTGCGCTGGGTGGCTGTGCCAGTTTCACCAAAGACGAAGTCGCGCCGGTCAAGCTGCCATCGATGGCCAGCTATGCCAACAAGCCCAATGTCTATGTGGATTTCGACTTCTATCAGGGTGAGCCGAAAAGCGCTTCGGCCGTAGAACTGCCGCAGGCGCGAGATCAGCTCAAGCCAGAGCTGCAAAAGATTCTGAGCGATTCGGGCCTGTTCGGCCGTGTCACCCTGGACGAGTTCCAGAAGCAACCGGGCGACTACAGCCTGCGTCTGAAAATGTACAACCATCCGCCGAATGCCGGTTCGATGGTGCTGGCGTTCATCAGTGGTTTCAGCCTGATGGTGATCCCGGCGTACGGCACCGATCAGTACACCATGAGCCTGGAAGCCGTGGACGGCGCAGGCCAGCCCCTGACCACCGCAAGCAACCATGATGCGGTCGGAACCTGGTTCGGCATCTGGTTCATTCCAATGATGGGCAACACCCCGAAGGCCGCGGTCAACGACACCTTCGCCCGTCAGGTCAATGCGCTGCTCAAGCAGATGATCGACAACAACACCTTGAAATACTCGGCACTCGAGACCCGTACTCCACGGGCTTGATGCCAAAAAAAAGAGCCGCAATCGCGGCTCTTTTTTTGCCCCTTATTTCAGGGCCTGGATGAACTGCGGATCGCTGTACAGTTCCTTCAACAGATCGCGCAGCATCGGGTTATAGGCGTTGACCGCATTCGGAATCGCAATGAAACCGAAAAAGCTGCTGCTCCACTGGCTGCTGACATTCTTGGTCGCGTCGTAGACCACATTCTGGCCGTTGAGCAGGGTGAAGCGTGCCGCGAGTTGGCCATCGCCGGTGCTCATGCCGGCAGACAGATTGTTCTTCACCACCAGCACCTTCAGTTGACGCTGGGCTTGTGGATCAAGCAGGCCGGCCTTGCGCAGTTCTTCGGTAATCGCGTCCTGGATGTGCGCCGGGATGCTGCCGGACGGCGAACGCACCGGATTGGCCCGAACGGTCAGCGAGCCTTCGCCGGATTCGGCAGTCACCTGTGGATTGCTCACCGCATGCAGGGGCGGGGTCTGCTTGAGCTTCTGGACGTTTTCGAAGCTCGGCTCATAGCGGGTCATGGTCATGCCACAACCTTGCAGCAGCACTGCCAGCATCGGGATCAACAACAGAGACTTTTTCACGGCATTTCCTTGCGTGAGGAATAGGGGGGCGAATTATGGGCAGAGTGCCATCATTGAGCAACCGACTTCGCCCGTGAGGCGCTCAGCGCTTCAACAGATTTTCGATCTGCGCCAGTTCCCAGGTACTGAGCAGGCTCACCGGGTCGGTGCCATAGCGGGTGTTGAAATGCCACTCGCGGCCATCCGGGGCGCGGCAGTGTTCACAGTGATGCAGGCGCTCACCCTCAAAATCCAGCAGCAGGCACCAGCCCTCGATATCCACTGCAAGCACTGCACTGTCGGCGCACGTCTCGCTTTTGTTGAACCCCCGCACACCCAGCGCAGCCTCGCGCAGGCGCTGGCAAACGTCGCGGGCGGTCAGCAATACAGTCATGGTCGTACTCGGTGGATGCAGGACGCGCCAGCATAAAGGTCGCATCGTCGGGTGTCAGCGATCACTGGCCCGAGCCCGGACATTTCCGTAACATCCGCAACCCTTCTTTTCGCGAACACCCTCGGCCACGCTCGCTGGCCGCTCAGTCAGGTAAGCCATGAAACCAAAACGTCTGCGCGCCGATGTCCTGGCCGGACTCACCACCTCGTTTGCCCTGTTGCCCGAATGCATTGCGTTCGCGCTGGTGGCTCACCTCAACCCGCTGATGGGCCTGTACGGGGCCTTCATCATTTGTACGCTGACCGCGTTATTCGGCGGTCGGCCGGGAATGGTCTCCGGGGCGGCGGGTTCGATGGCGGTGGTGATCGTCGCACTGGTGGTGCAGCACGGTGTGCAGTATCTGCTGGCGACGGTGTTGCTCGGCGGCCTGATCATGATGGCGTTCGGCTTGCTGCGTCTGGGCAAACTGGTGCGCATGGTGCCGCATCCGGTGATGCTCGGCTTCGTCAACGGCCTGGCGATCATCATTGCGCTGGCGCAACTGGAACATTTCAAGAGCGGCGAACACTGGCTCAGCGGCACGCCGCTGTACCTGATGACCGGGCTGGTGCTGCTGACCATGGCCATCGTCTACATTCTGCCGCGCCTGACCCGCGCGGTGCCGCCGGCACTGGTGGCGATCCTCGGCGTGGGCCTGCTGGTCTACCTGTTCGGCCTGCCGACCCGCACCCTCGGCGACATGGCGCACATCGCCGGCGGCCTGCCGACCTTCGCCTTGCCGGACATCCCGTGGAGCCTCGAAACCCTGCGCATCATCGCCCCGTACGCCATTCTGATGGCGCTGGTCGGTCTGCTGGAAACCCTGCTGACGCTGAACCTCACCGATGAAATCACCGAAACCCGGGGCTACCCGGATCGTGAATGCGTGGCGCTGGGTGCGGCGAATGTCGTCTCTGGCGCATTCGGCGGCATGGGCGGTTGCGCGATGATCGGCCAGACCGTGATCAACCTCAGCTCCGGCGGACGCGGGCGTTTGTCCGGGGTGGTGGCGGGGGTGCTGATTCTGCTGTTCATCCTGTTTCTGTCGCCGCTGATCGAGCGTATTCCGCTGGCGGCGTTGGTGGGCGTGATGTTCGTGGTCTCGCAGCAGACCTTCGCCTGGGCTTCGTTGCGGGTGTTGAACAAGGTGCCGCTCAACGACGTGTTGGTGATCATCGCCGTAACCACCATCACCGTGTTCACCGACCTGGCCACCGCCGTGCTCTGCGGGATCATCATCGCCGCACTCAATTTCGCCTGGCAGCAGGCCCGCGAGTTGTACGCCGATGAACATCTGGAAGCCGACGGCAGCAAACTCTATCGCCTGCACGGCACGCTGTTTTTCGCCTCGACCACGCCGTTTCTCAACCAGTTCGACCCGGCCAATGACCCGGCCAAAGTCACGCTGGATTGCCGGCATTTGAGCTTCGTCGATTATTCGGCGATTGCCGCATTGAAAACGCTGCGCGAGCGTTACGCCAAGGCCGGCAAGGAGTTGCAGGTGTTTCATCTGTCCGAGCGCTGCAAGAAACTGCTCAAACGCGCCGGCGTCGAACACCACTGATCCCCTGTAGGAGCTGCCGCAGGCTGCGATCTTTTGATCTTGTTTTTTAAAAGATCAACATCAAAAGATCGCAGCCTGCGGCAGCTCCTACAGGGGCGATGGGGTTATCTGGCGAATTTCCTGGCGCCGGCTACGCAGAGGATGACGCCCAGGGTCACCACCAGCATGCCAACACTCACCTGTTCATGCAGCAATGTCGCCGCCAGCGCCAGACCGAAAAACGGCTGCAGCAATTGTAGTTGTCCCACTGCGGCAATTCCGCCCTGGGCCAGGCCGCGATACCAGAACACAAACCCGATCAACATGCTGAACAGCGCCACATACGCCAGACACAGCCAGGCCGACAGGCTGATTTGGCTGAACGAGGCGGGCGCCAGCCACAGGCTGAGCAATGCCATCACCGGCAGCGACAACACCAGCGCCCAGCAGATCACCTGCCAGCCGCCGAGGACGCGCGACAGTTTCGCGCCTTCGGCATAGCCCAGACCACAGGCCAGAATCGCCGCGAGCATCAGCAGATCACCGGTGGGCGAGGCGGTCAGTCCTTGAGACAAGGCGAAGCCGACGACCAAGGCACTGCCGAGAATCGAGAACACCCAGAACACCGGGCGCGGATGCTCGCCGCCGCGCAGCACGCCAAAAATCGCCGTCGCCAGGGGCAGCAATCCCACAAACACAATCGAATGCGCCGACGTCACGTGCTGCAGCGCCAATGCCGTCAGCAAGGGGAAACCCAGCACCACGCCCAACGCCACAATCAATAACGACCACCACTGATCCCGTGCAGGACGCCGTTCGCGAAACAGCCACAACAGCGCTACCGCCAACACCCCGGCAATGGCCGCGCGGGCCACGGTGAGAAATACCGGATCAAACTCCAGTACAGCGAGGCGCGTGGCCGGTAGCGATCCGCTGAAGATCACCACGCCGATAAAACCATTGATCCAGCCACTGGTTTTTTCCAGCGCCGGGTTTGCCATGTTCGAAGTCCGTTCCATACAGGATCACGCTCAAAGGTGGGGTTGCTTTCGGGTCATCCTGAAGCCGAGAATCAGCACAATCAAATAATTGTCATGGATACATGCGCTATGCCGCGCTCACGCTACAAGACCCTCGTTGATGCTTACGCAGCGGATATTCGCTGCGGGCATCTGGCACCGGGAACGCGCCTGCCGACCCACCGCGAACTGGCGGCCCGTGAGGGCCTGGCATTGGTGACCGCATCGCGGGTGTACGCCGAACTGGAGGCCATGGGGCTGGTCAGCGGCGAGACCGGGCGCGGGACGTTTGTGCGCGAAACCTCGTTGTCGCCGGGGCAGGGCATCGATCAGAAGGATGTGGCAGTCGGCATGATCGATCTCAACTTCAATTACCCGTCGCTGCCCGGTCAGGCCGATCTGCTGCGCAATGCCTTGCGCCAACTGGCGCTGTCGGGCGATCTGGAAGCCTTGCTGCGCTATCAACCCCACGCCGGGCGTCAGCATGAGCGCGCCTCGGTTGCACGGCATCTGCAGGATCGCGGAGTGCAAGTCGATGCCGGGCAAGTGCTGATCGTCAATGGAGCTCAGCAAGGCCTGGCGGTGACGCTGATGGCCTTGCTCAAACCCGGCGACGTCATTGCGGCCGATGCGCTGACCTATTCCGGGTTCAAGGTGCTGGCCGAAGCGTTGCATCTGGAAGTGGTGGCCATCCCGGCCGGTGATCGCGGACCGGATCTGGCGGCGCTCGACAAGCTGTGCCGCAGCCGCTCGGTGCGCGCCGTGTACAGCATGCCGACGCTGCACAATCCGTTGGGTTGGGTGACACCGCTCGAACAGCGCGAGCAATTGGTCGCACTTGCCCGACGGCATGATCTGACCCTCATCGAAGACGCGGCCTACGCCTTTCTGGTGGAAAACCCACCGCGCCCCTTGATCGATCTGGCACCGGAACGCACCGTGTATGTGTCGGGACTTTCCAAGAATATCGCCACCGGCCTGCGCGTCGGTTTCATTGCCGCCCCTCTGCACAACGTGCCGGCGCTGGAACGCATCATCCGCGCCACCACCTGGAACACCCCCGGCGTAATGACCGCGATGGCTTGCGGCTGGCTCGACGACGGCACCGTCACCCTGCTGGAGCAACAGAAACGCGACGACGCCAAGGCCCGGCAAGCCCTGGCCGCCCAATTGCTGCAAGGCCTGACCTGCATCGGCCATCCGTCCTCTTACTTCCTGTGGCTTCCGTTGCCGGAAGACGTGCGTGCCGATCAGATCGTGGTGGAGTTGGTGCGCCAGCAGATTTCGGTCACCACGGCCGAACCGTTTGCCGTATCGGCACATGTGCCGCATGCGATCCGGTTGGCGTTGGGATCAGTGTCAATGGACGTCCTGCGCCAGGCATTGATTACCGTCAGAAAAGTCATCGGCGCTTATCTGTAAAAAGCTCCCTCGCCACAAAGTGATAGCCTTGCCTCAATTGCATCAGACCGTTCTGGATCGCCCGATGAAAAATACCGCTGCACTGCTTCTTGTCTTGACTGCAACCGCCGTCCTGTTCAGCTCAACCACCCACGCCGCAGGCGATCCCGCCGCCGGCGAAAAGATCTTTCCGCGCCTGTGCGGCGGCTGCCATCAGGTTGGCCCGGACGCGCGCCCGGGCTTCGGCCCGCAACTCAACGGCATCATCGGCCGACCTGCCGGGACGTCGGCCAATTACGTGTATTCCGAGGCAATGAAAAACTCCGGCAAGACCTGGGACCGCGACACGCTGACCGCGTATCTGAAAGACCCGAAGGGCGTGGTGCCGGGGACACGGATGATTTTCTGGGGCCTGAGCGACCAGGAGAAAATCGATAATCTGCTGGCGTACCTGCAAAGCTTTTCACTGCAGGAATGAGCGTTAAACACATATAAACATTGAATCCCCAAAAGCAAACGATCGCAGCCTTCGGCAGCTCCTGCAGAGGTATCTGTATCCCCTGTAGGAGCTGCCGAAGGCTGCGATCTTTTAGCGTCCGAACCAAGCGCCGAACTTGATAAGTCCGCCCCTTTTATCCGCTCCTGATCCGGTCATCGCTCACGTATCCATATATTCCTGAGCCCGAAGTCATTGCCATCGCCAGCGTCAGTGTCATTCCAGATCATCAGGGTTATCGTTCCAGAGTCAGGTGCCGTATAAACTCCACTGAAGGTGTGCCAGACATAATATTGATACAAGTTGACGGCTGTACCAGTGCGTGCACCGTTGGCCAAAAGGGACAGGTACGTTCCAAAACGCCCACCGACCGACACATCCGTCGCGGTGAATCCCAGGTCGTAAGTACTTCCAGCATTAACCGTGACATTGATTGACATGACTGCACCACTAAAACCACCGGGCGCATCGGTATAAGTGAAGGTCATGCCGTTTGTGAAATAGAACGTGCCTACGTAGCGACCAGACGGCACCCAGCCCTGAAGGCTGTTGCTGAAATCCCAGGTTATCGAGAGTTTTTGCCGCAGAACCTGAACCACCCATGGCGTCGAGTCCTCACCTGTCGGCAGCGGTCGGGCAACAAATTGTTGGGAGCCAACCGCCAGTCCCGAAATGGAGAATGTCCAGTCGCCCTTGCTGTCGGTGGTG
>NZ_QAIK01000127.1:8129-15353 GCF_003061005.1 Pseudomonas sp. HMWF021
GGGCCGGCGGTGCCGGTCAGGGTTACGCCGGTCTGATAGGTTGACCCCGGATTCGGCAAGGCTACGTTGGCGGCATCGCGCACTGAGGTAATGGTCGCGCGAGTGTTTACCGTCAACGTACGCACATTGGAAAACGTATCGTCCGGGTGATACAGCGACTTGGCGTACAGGCTTCGTGCGCCCAGCGGCACGGTGATGGTCAGATGCCAGTCACCGGTGGTGATGTCCGCCGTTGCCTTGCCTTTGGAGGTGGCGTCCGCACCAATGCCGTCAAAAATTTCAACTTGCTTGCCTTTGCTCGCCTGCCCCTTCAGATGCAGGGTGGTGCTGAGGGTCGAGCCACCTTCGGGAACCTCTGTACCGTTGTTGTCGGTCACGTTGGTCAGGGTTGGGGCCACCAGAAGGAAGGTCTTGAGAGTATAGGTACTTACCGGAAAGGTCACCGCCGCGGTCTTGTCGGCAGTCCCATCAAAAGTGACCTTCAACTCGAGGCGCAATGGCGTGTCGTTTTTCAGTTTCTCCAGTTCGGTACGCAGCACGGGTTCGTTCAGGCCACGAGTGGTATGGGCCGTGGTGATCGCCACGCCGTCGAGCAGCGTTAGAGTAAGTGGCGTGCCGTTTTCCAGTGTTCCCGTCGCCTGCAACCAGACCCGTTGGCCTGCCGCAATCCCCGGCCATGGGGCGACGGTGGCGGTGGCATTGCCGGTGAAGGTGGTCAGGTCGACGATCTGTGCACCTTGCGGCCCGGTCGCCTGAGTGATCAGCGGCGGTGGCAGGCGTGTGTCGCCATCGGCAATCTTCAGCACGCTGACGGTGACCGGTCCGGATTTGCCGGCCTGTGCATTGTTGCGGTTCAGGTTCCAGAGGAATTGCAGCGTCTGCCCTTGCCACGCGGCGAGGAACGCCTGACTCAACACGGTGTTGACCCGTTTGTTGCTGTTGAATGCCATTAGTGGAAACGTCTGCGTCCCTTTGACGTGTACCAGCCGCGCCCGGTCGCCGGTCAGTGCGCTGAGGTATTCGATGCGCATTGTCACGCCGTCCGGAAAAGCCAGCGCATCAATGGGTGTGAGCGCCGGTTTGACCAGTGTCGGCGGGTCCAGTTGCACCACGGCCTGTTCGCTGATGCGCAATTGCAGCAACTCGGAAAACACCTGCGTCTGCCCGGGATTGGTCACGGTGCATTGCACCACCAGCGGGGTGTCCGGGAAGGGGGCGATGTATTTGGCCGGCACCTTGAAGATGACCGGTTGGGTCGGGTCGCTGACGATCAGGCGGAAAATGTACAGCGCTGCGACGCCGTCCTTGTCGGTGGTCTGCCAACGGGCTTCGACGGTGGCTCCGGTCTGCAGTGGCCAGTATTCGGCGAGCTGTACGGTGGCTTCGGCGGTGTCCACCGGCAGCTTGCCGTCCACCAGCGGCGCGACGAGCGGCAGGCCAAGCGGTTGGGACAAGCCGCTGACGGTGACGTCCGCCGGTTTGGACAATTGGCTCTTGCCGGCCCGGATCAGCTGATAGGACGCGTGCAGGGCTCCGCCGATCAGGTTGCGGATTTTTTCATTCTCGACCGGAAAATCGACGGTGCGTGCGGCGGCACTCAGGGTCCGGTTGTAGGTGTGGGTCACGGCTTCGCCGCCCTGAGTGACGCCTTGCAGGGTCAGTTCGATGCGGTCATTGGCGGCAAACACGCCGGTGACGAGGATGCCGGCAGTGCCACCGGCCAGTTGATCGTGATGCAGGACATTGTCGATGTCCGCCTGTTCGAAGATCGGCGCGGCCAACAGCACGATGCCCGGTTTGAACGGCAGCACCAGCGAGTCCGACCAGCCGCTGGCGTTTTCCACCACATCGAACACTTCCCAGCGCACCATCAGACTGTTGGTGGGGGTGAGGGTGGCCAGTTGATCCGGGGTCAGTTCGAACATCACATCGCCCAACGCGGTAACCGTGGTTTCCAGCAGCAGCGAGCCGAAGGCCAGGACCACTACATCACCGATGTGCTGATTGAAATACTGCAGGACGGTCACGAACATCCCGTCATCGATCACCGTCTGATCGACGAAACCCTCGGAGGCCACGGGCAATTTCAGGCCCTGGTTGAAGGGTTTGCCGCCATCGGTATCGGCCTCGCCCGGCGCGGGGTATTTGTAGAGCAGCGGCAGGGGCGTCGACGATTCGGCATTGCCGCTGATGCGCGTGACTTCAAACCAGAAGTCCTTGTTCTGGATTTGCAGCGGCAGATAACGGGACTCCATATCGGCAGCCGAGATGTGGAACGGGATGTTTTTGGCATTGCCCAGATCATCGAAGTGCGCAGCGGTGACCGAAAATTGCGCGACCGGTGCCCGCGTGTTTTCAATGAGCACTTTGATGGAGTCGCCTATGGTCATCTCGAAATAGGCCAGGAGGTAGACCAGCAGCCCGTCGCGGTCGCCCCGCACCATGTGGATGTTGACCCCCAGCGCCCCGTCTTCCTGAGGCTTGAAACCCACCGGATACGGTGGATCCACGGCCAGAGCGCCGATGCCGCGATCCGGCGGAAACACAGTGATCTGCTGACTGGAAGCATTGCTGGTCAATTGGCTGCTCATGGGCGCGTCACCTGTGCAATGTGGATGGATGCTGAGGGAAGTGGCCCGAGGGATTAGAGCGCTGGCGGGGCTGGTTGCCTACTGTCAGATCTGACAGGTGAGGGCGTTTTTGCGACGAATGGCAGGCCTGGATTCGCCAAAGCAAAAAATCGCAGCCTGCGGCAGCTCACCCCTGTAGGAGCTGCCGCAGGCTGCGATCTTTTAATGCACGGACAAGCGCCGCGATCAATATCCGTCCCGTTCTCGACTCTTTTCCATCTGGCTGGCAAACCACTGCATGACCGTTGCACACCCCGGATGTGAGGCCGCCGAGGGTTGTGGACACAACGAATACACCCCGCCTGTTTTCAGTGGTTCGCCGAATGGAACGATCAGCACCCCGCGCTCGATCGACTCTGCCGCCAGGGTCATGTCGGTCACCGCCACGCCAAGTCCTCGCGCCGCCGCGTCCAGTGCCAGCTCGTCAAGGTTGAACGGGATGTGCCGGTAGCGCTCCAGCGGTTTTGCGCCATTGGCCGCCAGCCATTCGATCCAGGCTTGCCGGTCGGCGGAACGATGCAGCAAGGCGAACCCCAGCAAATCATCGACCGAGCGCGGCGCGTTGCTCAGGCCGGGCGAACACACGGGCACCAGCGTTTCCTCGAACAGCGTCAGGCAATCCACATCAGTCGACGGCTGCGGCAGGTAAAGAATGCAGGCGTCGCTGTCACTGGCCGGTTCGACGATTTCCGTGGCGACGGTTTCAATCGCCAGCGAAATCTCGGGATGACTGAGATAGAAGTCGCTGAGCCTGGGCAGCAGCCAGCGCACCGCCAGCGACACATGCATGCGAATGCGAAACGGGCGTTGCTGCGGCACGAGGCGTTCTTCAAGTTTTTTCAGTTGATCGAGAATGCTGACGGCGCTGGCCAGCACCTGTTCGCCTTCCGGGGTCAGGCGCAGGCTGCGGCTGGTGCGGATGAACAATGCGACGCTGAAGTGGCTTTCCAGTTGCTGGATCTGTCGGCTGACGGCGCTTTGGGTCAGACACAGCTGTTGCGCGGCTTGGGTGAAGCTGGCGCAACGGGCGACTTCAACCAGCGTCTGCATGGCTTGCAGGGAGGGCACGTGGCGGATTTTATCCATGCGTTTTCAGAATGGCTCGATGAATTTATAACGTTGGTTGGGCGCGCCGGGACCTAATAGATTTCAGCTCTGGCGGCAAACTTTGCGCATGCGCCATGCGATTCACGCATGAGCAACGGCCAAAGGCAAGCCGTGCAACGACAGTCGAATGAGGTCAGCAATGGAAAATGTATGTGGCTGGATTGCCCAGGCCGGCAGCTCGCCGGAGCGCGGTCGCCTGAGCGGTGCGCTAAAAGCCGACTGGCTGGTGATCGGCGGTGGCATCACCGGCCTCAGCGCGGCGCACAACCTGGCGCAGATGCACCCGCAGGCGCGCATCGTGGTGGTTGACCGCCAACGGGCGGCGCAGGGTGCGTCGGCGCGCAATTCGGGGTTCGTCGTGGCCCACGAACATCCGGCCGACAGTGAATTGATCGGTGCGCCCGGTTTTGCCGGATTTGAAATCGACACGGCGATTTCCCGTGCCGCCAGCGAGGCTGTGCGCCAGGCCGTCGCCGAACATGCCATTGACTGCGACTTTCGCGACAACGGGTATTTCTTCGCCGTCAGCGACGCCGCCAAGCTCAGCCATGTCGAGGCCAAACTGGCGACCTTGCGCGCCCTCGGTGCTCGCGCCGAATTTCTCCAGGGCGATGCGCTGGCGCACAAGCTCGGCACCCGGCACTACACGGCGGGGATCTGGTGTGGCAGCGGCAATGCGCTGCTGCAACCGGCCAAATATGTGAAGGGGCTGCTCAATGCGCTGCCGGGCAACATCAGCGTTTACGAGCACACCGACCTCACCGGCCTGGAACGCATGCGCCACGGGCGACTGCGCGCCAACGCGGCAGGCGGCAGCATCGAGGCCAAGCGGGTGCTGGTGTGCCTGAACGCCTTCATTCCCCGGGTCGGAATTGATAACAGCGCGACCTTCCCCATGGAACTGAGCGCCAGTCTGACCCGGCCGCTCAGCGATCAGGAATTTCAGGCCATCGGCGCCGTCGAGCCGTGGGGCGTGCTGTCGACCCGGCCGCTTGGCGCAACCGTGCGGTTTACCCCCGACCGCCGGGTGATGATTCGCAACACCGCCGAATACCGCACCCGCGATCTGTCCGAAACCGAGTTGTTGCTGCGTCGCGAACACCATGTCCGCGGTCTGCAACGTCGCTTCCCGTTTCTCGGTGATCAAGACATTCAATACACCTGGACCGGCCACTTGAGCGCGACCCGCAGTGGGCAGGCGTTTTTCCGCAAGGTGGAAGAGGGCGTGTTTGCCGTGGCCGGTTGCAACGGTTCCGGGGTGGCGCGCGGCACGCTGTGGGGGCGCTTGCTGGCGGAACTGGCGTCCGGCGTCGATTCACCGCTGCTGCAATCGGTGATGCAACGGGCCGAACCCGGCTGGCTGCCGCCGCGACCTTTTTTCGACATCGGTGCCATGCTTCGCATGCGCGTGGAGGCGGTCAGGGCCAGAACAGAAATCTGAATTTCCACCTATCGCATAACAACAAAAGCCACTCCATTCAGGTGACAGACCATGCGCGTCAACACACTTTCCCTGGCGATCGTATTTGCAGCAGGCTCGACGGCCGCTTGCGCCGATGAAACGGTGAATATCTCCAACTGGAACAGCTACATCGCCCCGGACACGCTGACCAGCTTCACCCAGACCACGGGGATCAGGACCACCTACGACATCCACGACAGCAACGAAGTGCTGGAGTCGAAGTTGATGACCGGCAACACCGGGTATGACGTGGTCAGCCCGTCGAACCATTTTCTGTCGCGGCTGATCAAGGCCGGGGCGATCGAAAAGCTTGATCGTGCGCAACTGCCGAACTGGCAGCACCTCGATCCGGTGTTGATGAAAAAACTGGAGGTCAACGATCCCGGCAATCAGTACGGTTTTCCCTACATGTGGGGCACGGCCGGCATCGGCTATAACGTCGAAAAGATCAAGGCCATCTTCGGCAGTAGCGATGTCGTGCGTTCGTGGGACTTTTTCTTCAAGGAAGAAAACATCAGGAAGCTGAGCCAGTGCGGCGTGGCATTTATCGACAACCCGACACAGGTGTTGCCGATTACCCTCAACTATCTGCATTTGCCGCCGCACAGCCATGAACCGGCGGATTACAAACAGGCCGAACAGGCGCTGCTGAAAATCCGTCCGTACATTCAGTATTTCCACGCCTCGAAATACATCAGCGACCTGGCCAACGGCAACGTCTGCGCGGTGATCGGTTTCAACGGCGACATCGTGCAGGCCGCCGCGAGCGCCAGGGAAGCCAAAAACGGCATCGACATCGCCTACTCGATCCCGGATGAAGGCACGACCCTGTGGTTCGACATGCTGGTCATGCCCAAGCACGCGCCGCATGCCAGCAACGGCTACGCCTACATGAATTACCTGCTCGAACCCAAGGTGATCGCCAACATCAGCAACAGCATCCACTACGCCAATCCGAACGCGGGGGCCGAGCCGTTCCTCAATGCGGACGTGAAAGATGATCCGGCGATCTATCCGCCGAAAAATGTGATGGAGAGGTTATTTACCGTCGAAGAACTGCCCGCAGCGATCGCACGTTTGACCACACGGTTATGGACCAAGTTGAAGACCAATACTTGAGGTCAACCTGAGGGCGGGAGCACTGCAGCAGCTCCCGCCCATGGGCACTGCAGCGCAACATGAAACCTGCCGAGATTGATACCAATGAGCCATCATCTGAAGTAAAGTGTGCGCCGCCCGAGAGACGGATCCCGGGCTTATACCCATGGAGTTTGCAGTGAAATATCTGAGCAAAGTAGTCGCCGCCGCACTGTTCGGTGTGGTTCTGGCAGGTTGCACCGGCACCCCGATGAACACCAAACAATACGACAGCAGCCAATACACCGTGATTGGTCATAGCGAAGCCACGGCCACCGGCCTGCTGCTGTTCGGCGTGATCCCGATTCAACAGAACAGCCGTTTCGTTCGCGCGCAGACTGCGGCGATCAAGGCCAAGGGCGGCGACGCCATGATCAACACCCAGGTTCAGGAAAACTGGTTCTGGGCGTGGGTGCTGACCGGTTACACCACCAAAATCTCCGGTGATGTGGTCAAGCTGAAAACTGCTCAATAAGCAGCGGTTGAACGCAAAAGCCCGGCTGATCAGGCCGGGCTTTTTCATGGCTTGTGCGAAGTGACATCGACTCAAGCAACGCGACGCTCGATCAGGCGATCCGCGCCGCCTTCAGCGACACGACGCTCGATCAGGCGATCCGCGCCACCTTCGGCAACGCGACGTTCCAGCAAGCGATCCGAACCACCTTCGGCAACGCGACGCTCGATCAGTCGATCCGCGCCACCTTCAGCGACACGACGTTCCAGCAGGCGATCCGCGCCACCTTCGGCAACACGACGTTCCAGCAGTCGATCCGCGCCACCTTCGGCGACACGACGCTCGATCAGGCGATCCGCACCACCTTCAGCAACACGACGTTCCAGCAGGCGATCCGAACCACCTTCGGCAACACGACGCTCGATCAGTCGATC
>NZ_QAIK01000127.1:15363-27161 GCF_003061005.1 Pseudomonas sp. HMWF021
CGATCCGAACCACCTTCGGCAACACGACGCTCGATCAGTCGATCCGCGCCACCTTCAGCAACACGACGTTCCAGCAAACGGTCCGAACCACCTTCAGCCAGACGGCTTTCAATCAACTTGTCCGAGCCGCCTTCAGCGACCATTGGGTGAACAGGGGCTGCTGCAAAAGCGTTAACTGCGAGTACCGAAAAAGCGATGCCGAGGATGGTTTGGCGTTTCATGATCGTGTGCTCCGGGGTGTAGTGGGTTGGTCTGGAGCCGATGTTACGCCGCGGATTTTTTATGAGAACTTCATTGACGTGATGGTGACTATCGACGCCAGCGATGGGTGCCATAACCCTCGATTCAGACGCCCGCCGCCCGAATGCATAGCTCCCCGGTGGCGCGGGTCAGGGCCAGATCGTGCAGGGCGTCGTGGGTCAGACCCTGGCGTGCCTTCGCCAGCCAGACCGGACAATTCGGGTCGCGGCGATACGGCGCGACATCGGCGTACTGACGCAGCAGGCGGTTTTGCAGCTCGTCCAGTTGCGGACGAATCTGTTTCGCCAGATCCGGTCGCGGTGTGTCCGGTGCATGGCCTGCCGCTTGCCATTGCGCCAGCAAACCGTATTGCACCAGTTTGTTGGCTTCCATTTGTGCTGCGATCAACTGGGCCACGTCCTCGGGATCGAGCTTGTGTTCGCCGGCCAGCGTGCGGGCACTGGCAATGACCTGGGCCTCGCGGGGGCTGTCCTGAATCGGCTTGCCGCTGTCCCATTTGGTCAGGGCCACGAGGTCGCCGATGTTCAGGCGTTCGTTCAGGGTTGTCAGCAATGGGCGCAACGATTGGACGGGAGCAGGGGCCTCGGCGGCAGTGGCAATGTGGCTGACAAGGGCCAGCAAAGAGCAGGTCAGAGCATTTCGCAGGAGGGGCATGGCAGGGCGCGATCCAGAATGAGTGTGCCGCCATTTAAGCCTTGAGCCGACTCGATGTCGACCGACTTTAACCCGCTCATCTAGCGTAATATCCACCGCATCTCCCACCCCGAGACGGACCCTCAATGCAAACCCCCGCCACCAGCAAACCCCTCTGGCAAACCTACCTGCTGTTCCTCGCACCGATGGTGTTGTCCAATTTTCTGCAATCGATGTCGGGCACGGTCAACAGCATCTACATCGGGCAGATGCTCGGTACGCAGGCGCTGGCGGCGGTATCGGGGATGTTTCCCATCATCTTTTTCTTCATCGCACTGGTAATCGGGTTGGGCGCCGGTGCCGGGGTGTTGATCGGGCAGGCGTGGGGCGCACGCGAGGCGCACATGGTCAAGGCAATCGCCGGGGCAACCTTGTTGCTGGGCGTGTTGATCGGTTTGCTGGCGGCGGTGCTGGGCAGTGTGTTTGCCCGTCAGGCCTTGCAGGGGCTGGGGACCCCGGCGGATGTGCTGGACGACGCGGTGGCGTATGCCCGAGTGATGATGTGGACCTTGCCTTTTGTGCTGGTGTACGTGCTGTTCACTCAGTTGTTGCGCGGGGTGAGCGACACGCTGTCGCCTATGCTGGCGCTGTTGTTGTCGACCGTCGTCGGGCTGGCGCTCACCCCGGCGTTCATTCGCGGGTGGCTGGGCCTGCCGCAACTGGGGATTCAGAGTGCAGCGTTCGCCGGTCTGGCCGGTACGCTGACGGCGATGGCGTGGCTGGCGTGGAGTCTGATTCGCAAGGGACACCCGCTGGCACCGGACCGCGAGTTCTTCGGCGCACTGCGGCTGGACGGGGCGATTCTGGGCAAGGTGCTGCGCATCGGCCTGCCGACCGGGGTGCAGATGATCGTGCTGTCGTTGTCTGAGCTGGTGATTCTGACGCTGGTCAACCAGCACGGTTCGCAGGCGACAGCGGCCTATGGCGCGGTGACGCAGATCGTCAACTACGTGCAGTTCCCGGCGTTGTCGATTGCGATCACCGCGTCGATCCTCGGCGCTCAGGCCATCGGCGCCGGACGTCTGGAACGCATGGGGCCGATCCTGCGCACCGGGCTGCTGATCAACGTGTGCCTCACCGGTGGCCTGATTGTGCTCGGCTATCTGTTGTCGCACTGGCTGCTGGGGTTGTTCCTGACCGAAGACTCGACCCGGGCCATGGCCGAACACTTGCTGCACATCATGTTGTGGAGCCTGCTGGTGTTCGGCTTCCAGGCAATCATCGGCGGCATCATGCGCGCCAGCGGCACGGTGCTGGTGCCGGTGGCGATCGCGATTGTCTGCGTGGTCGGCGTGCAGTTGCCAGCGGCCTACTGGCTGGACGGGCAGTACGGTTTGCAAGGGGTGTGGATGGCGTTTCCGGTGGCCTATCTGGGCATGCTGGTGTTGCAGACCCTGTATTACAAACTGGTCTGGCAGCATCAGAAGATCGAGCGCCTGGTCTGAACGGACCGGGTGCCGTGAGTTCGACGGACAGATGACGTGGCGCAACCGCAGGTTGTTTGCTTAAGTCAAACGAGGCCTTGAAGGTTTGCCCTGTCCGGAGAATCCCATGCATTGCCGATTCACCGCTGCGGCACTGTTCGCCTGCCTGTGCGTCATGAGTGACGCGCAGGCCGTTGAATACAATCGCGTCAACACCACCGCCAGCCAGATCAGTTTCACCTACAACCAGATGGGCTCGCGGATGTACGGCACGTTCGGCAGGTTCGAGGCGACGCTGCAGTTCGACAGTGACAACCTCGCCAGCGCCCACACCACGTTGCACATCGACCTCAACAGCATCGACGCCGGCAGCGAGGACGCCAACACCGAGCTGGTGAAGCCGGCGTGGTTCGATACTCAGCGCTACCCCGAGGCGGTATTTGAATCCAGCCGTTTCAGGCGGGTGACGGACGATCACTATCTGATCACCGGGCGTCTGACCCTAAAAGGCATCACCCGCGAAGTGCAGGTGCCGGTCGAGCTGAAACCGGACAGCTCGATCGGCATTTTCGACGGCGAACTGGTCCTCAAGCGTGACCAGTTCGGACTCGGTGCGGGGGAGTGGGCGGATACTGTGGTGTCCAACGACATCGCGATCAAGTTCAAGGTGGTGGCGCCACAGCAGTGACGCCAGCCGTTGCGGTCAGTAGGCGCGCCAGTGCCCCGGCACCCAGCGCCATTCGTTGCCGCCCCAGCGGTAATGCCCGGCGACCCAGTGATAGCCCGGCGCGGGCATCACCGGCACCACTTCCACCGGTGGCGGTGGCCGGTGCGGCCGGGCGGGGGCGACGACGCACCCGGACAGAGTGATAGCCACCAGCGAGGCGGCGAGCAAGGCTTTAACGGTTCTGGACATGAGCTGTTCCTGATAGATGAGATGTGCAGGGATCCGGCCAATCAGCGCACCCAGCGCCCTTCAACCCAGAACCAGTTCGGCCCGCGTGCCTGCCAGTGGCCGGGCCGCCAATGCGCGCCGTGACGCACCGGTTGCCAGTGCCCCGGCATCCACACGTAACCGCGTCCTTCCCAGCGCCAGTGCCCCTGATCCCAGACATAACCGGGACGCGGCCCGGGCATCACTTCCATGCGCATCGGCGGCGGGGCTTGCTGGACGATCACCACCTGCTGGGCAAACACCGGCGCACTGGCCAGCGCCGCCAGTGTCATCGGCACCAGCAGCAGGGTTTTCCGCCATTTGAACAATGAACGCAACACGCTCATGACAACTCCTCAAGGCCTGCGTAAAAAAGAGAACGCAGTTGAAGAATTGGACGCCAAATCGGCAAAAGATCCGCTGTGCAGCAGATGAAATTTTCTTCAGCTCAGCCACCACCCTCCCTGTAGGAGCTGCCGAAGGCTGCGATCTTTTGATCTTGCTTTTAAAAAAATCAAAAGATCGCAGCCTGCGGCAGCTGCTACATAAAGCGAGTGGCGGGACGGGGTATGATGTCGCGGTTTTCCGCCGGAGTTCACCCGTCATGCCACGCATCACCCACTACAAATCCCCATGCCCCGAAAGCGTCAACAGCCAGATTCTGCAACTGGTGGTCGACTACCTGACCGACATCAGCGCGGTCGGTCTCGGCCCGAGCAATCTGTTGTACAACGTCTATCAGTACGCGGTCGGTTATGAGGTGCATCTGTATCTGGAAGCGCTGAACGGCGAGAAGGGCACCGAGGTGGAATTGCTGGTGGCGACGGCCGAAGACGACCCGGAGCAGGTCACCGGTTTCCTTTTGTACCTGCCGGTGCAAGGCGATTGGGAGGCCTGTAGCGTCGCCTACATGGCCGTGCGCGAAGGCCATCGACGCCAAGGTGTGGCGCGGGCGATGATCGGCGAGATGATCAGTCGTTATCCGCATGCCGAACTGACCTGCAGCGTCGGCAAGGTGCCGTACTTCGATGCGCTGGGGTTCGAGGTGATCGGCGCGCGCGAAACCCAGGTGCTGATGAGCACCCGGCATTACCGCAGCAACGGCCTGCGCGGGTTCATCGACACCACGCCGATCTACCGCTCGCTGGAAGTGCAGCAGATCCACACCTACCTGCTGCAGAAAAACGGCAAGCGCGCCATGCTCGATGCCGAGAAACAGCGCGACCGGCATCTGGATCAAACGACCCGTCACGTAGAAGAGTTTGTCCGTCAGCGCCTGACGCTGCACTGAGCCCGGCGCAAAAAACAGACAAAAAAAGAGCCTCAAGGCTCTTTGATGGGGAGAAGTAGAGCCCACGAGGCTCAAGCTGCGCATGAAACAAGGAACGGGCTTGATTTGGGGTTCAGAACACCCGTTCCCTACGCCGCCGCTCAGGAGTGAAGCGACCGCGTACCTTCATCATGGGAACGCGCAGGGGCCGACTCAAGTACCGCTAGTCGCACGGGCGGCGGCCCGTTCCCCCATGGCGATGATGGTGGCGAACAATTCGTCCTTTGCTTGCTTGGCGCTGATTTCACTGCTGGCAGCGGCATTGGACAATGCTTCGGCGGCCCCCAACATGGCGCGCAGTGCGGCCTGAGTGATTTCCCCGCCAGCCGCCAACGGTTGCAGCACGCTGCGACACTTTTCGAGGAAGATCACTTCGTAATCGCGCTTGATCTTCTCCAGCTCCGGCGTACTGCCCAACGCTGCAATCACCCCCGGAATCTCGTTGCCCTGCAACAGCACGCAATCGACATACGCCGTGGCGATCACCGTCGCGGTATCAATCAGCGTCGGTGGGCAATTATCGATGGCCGCGTCCATCACTGCGGTCTGGCGCGTATCGAAATCCCGGTACAGCGCCGCAAGCAGCCCCGAGCGCGTGGTGAAGTGGTCGTAGACCACCGGTTTGGTCACCCCGGCCTTCTCCGCCAGATAACCCAAAGTCAGCGCATCGGTGCCCTCGGCGCGAATGATCTGCCAGGCGACATCCAGCAACTGGCGATTGCGATCTTCGCGCGACAGACGACGGCGCGGTTGGGCAGGGGAATCGGCGTCGGTCATTTCAGTGGTTGACATCGTTAATATACCAAACGTAACTTACTGTTCGTAACTTACCAAGAGTACATAGCCCTTGGTCAGCGCAAACTTACAGGAGAATTCCCATGCATGCATTGATTGTTGTGGCGCATCACGAGCCGCGTTCGCTGACCCACAGCGTGGCCACGCAGATCGCCGAAGGCCTGACTCGGGCTGATTCGGCCAACACCTATGAGATCGCCGATCTGTACGCAGAGGGTTTTCAGCCGGTGTTCGGCGCGGCGGATTTCGCCGTGCATCACCGTGAAGCGCAACCACCCGCCGACGTGCTGGCGGAACAGGCCAGGATCGATCGAGCCGACGCGCTGGTGCTGGTATTCCCGGTGTACTGGTGGTCGATGCCGGCGCTGCTCAAGGGCTGGATCGATCGAGTGTTCAGCAATGGCTGGGCGTTTGATTTCGCTGGCGACCTCAAGCATGTGAAGAAGCTGCAGCGCCTGCGCGTGCATCTGGTCGGCCTTGCAGGGGCCGATGAACGCGCCTACGAACGCCACGGTTATGGCCCGGCGATGAAGGCGCAGATCGAACACGGGATTTTCGATTACAGCGGGGCGACGGTGGTCAGTTCGACGCTGATGGTGGAATCGGAAGTGCGTGACCCGCAGGAACATCTGCAGACGGCACGGCACCTCGGCGCCCAGATGTTCACCTGACTCGCACCCGCTGTAGGAGCTGCCGAAGGCTGCGATCTTTTGATCTTGTTTTTAGCAATCAAAAGATCGCAGCGTGCCGCAGCTCCTACAGGTCAGCGGGCGCCGGGCCAGCCAGCCCTGGCGAGGGCGGCGAGCAGCGTTTCCGAATCCAGCCCCGGCACTGCATGCCCATTGCCCTCGGCGCTCTCGCTGGCGAGCAAGGCGTTGATGATCGCTTCTTCCACCGCTTCGGTGGCGGCGAGGAACAGCTCGCTGATGTGGTCGTTGTTGACCATGCGCAAGCCGTCGCAAGTCGGCGCGCCTTTGCCTTCGTAGGCGGCGGGCGGGATGTGCTCGTTGCCGGTGGCGAAGGCGATGAAGATGTCGCCGCTGTGGTCTTCATTACCGCCGCCGCTGCGCGCCAGGCCGAGACTGGCGCGTTGCGCCAGACGCGTGCATTGATGCGGCAACAGCGGTGCGTCGGTCGCCAGGCAGACCACGATCGAACCCATGCCCGGATGCGGCAGCGCAGCACGCAGGAACGGCGAATCCACCTGTTCCATGTAGCGGCCCACCGGATAGCCATCGACCCGCAACTCGCTGCGAATGCCGTGGTTGGCCTGGACAATCGCACCCACCGTCCAGCCGCCCTGTGCACTGTTCAAACGGCGTGACGCCGTGCCGATCCCGCCCTTGAATTCATGACAGATCATGCCGCTGCCACCACCCACTGCACCTTCCTCAACGGCGCCGTCATGCGCGCCATGCAGCGCCTCGGCCACATGCTCGGGCTTCACGTGAAAACCGTTGATGTCGTTAAGCAAGCCATCGAAGGTTTCCAGCACCACCGGCATGTTCCAGTAGAGGCGCCCGTCGTCCGGTTGCTGCTGGCGATCCAGCGCAATCAACGCATCGCGCACGACGCCGAGGCTGTGGGTGTTGGTGAACGCGATGGGACTGGTCAGCAGCCCGGCTTCACGAATCCACTCAAGGCCGGTGGCGTCGCCATTGCCGTTGAGCACATGCACCCCGGCGAAACACGGTTGCTGGTTGGTCGAGCCACGGCGCGGTTCGATCACGGTCACGCCGGTGCAGATATCGCGCGCCTCCGCGCTGCGTCCACGCACGTTGCTGTGGCCGACGCGCACGCCGGGAACGTCGGTGATGGCGTTGAGCGGGCCGGGTTGCAATTGGCCGATGCGGATGTTGAGGTCACGGGCACGGAGGTTCATGGTTTGTCTCTCTTTAAAAAGGCAGAAATGAATCAAACGGGTTCAATACAAATCCCTGTGGGAGCGTGGCTTGCCCGCGAAGGCGTCCGTCCAGCCAATGCCTGTGTCGCCTGACACACCGTCATCGCGGGCAAGCCACGCTCCCACAGGTTTTGTGTGGTTTGCAGGTGGGATTACTGGCCGTTCTTGACCTTGCTCCACACCCGCGTGCGCACCCGCTCGATGGCTTTGGGCAGTGGTTCAAGGGTGTACAGGGTCGCCATCGCCGCAGCGGACGGGTAAACCGCCGGGTTATTGCGCGTGGCCTCGGCCACCAGCGGGGTCGCGGCGCGGTTGCCGTTGGGATAGGTCAGGTGATCACTGATCGGCGCGATCACTTCCGGGCGCAGCAGGTAGTCGATGAACGCCAGCCCTTGAGCTCGATTCGGCGCGTCCTTGAGCAGCACCAATGTGTCGAACCACACCGGCGCGCCTTCCTTGGGCAGGCTGTAGGCGATCTTCACGCCGTTGTGCGCCTGCTCGGCGTTGGTCCTGGCTTCGAGCATCGCCCCGGACCAGCCCACCGCCACGCAGATGTTGCCGTTGGACAGGTCGCTGATGAATTTCGACGAGTTGAAGTAGGCGATGTGCGGGCGCAGCTTGAGCAGCAGCGCTTCGGCTTTCTGATAGTCCTCGGGGTTGGTGCTGTTGGGCGGCAGTCCCAGATAGTGCAGGGCTACCGGGAGCATTTCCGATGGCGAATCGAGCATCGCTACCCCGCACTGGCCCAGCTTGGCGAGGTTCTCTTCCTTGAACAGCAGATCCCAGGAATCCACCGGCGCCTTGTCGCCGAGCGCGGCGCGCACCTTGTCGACGTTGTAGCCGATGCCGTTGGTGCCCCACAGATACGGCACGGCGTATTGATTGCCAGGGTCGTTGTGGGCCAGTTTGCTCAGCAGGTCGTTGTCCAGATTCTTCCACCCCGGCAATTGATCGCGGGGCAGCGGGGCGAGGGCGCCGGCCTTGATCAGCGTCGGCAGGCTGTAGTTGCTCGCCACCACCACGTCGTAACCGCTGCGGCTGGTCAGCAGTTTGCCTTCGAGCACCTCGGCGCTGTCGAAAGTGTCGTAAACCGGCTGAATACCGCTGTCGCGCTTGAAGTCGGCCAGGGTGGTGGGGCCGATGTAGTCGTACCAGTTGTAGACGTGCACGCTGGGTGCGTCGGCGGCTGCGACGTCGAGAAAGGCGAGCAGGCTCAGGCTGATGCCCAGGTTGATATAGCCACGACGACAACGCATGATGCGGCACTCCTGGCCTGCGGCAGGCCGGTAATTGACAGGAGTGCTCAGCCTATCGGGGCGGGCGCGCCTGACCCATTCCCATCATGGGTTACTCAAAAGGGGTAGAGCGTGGACGCGTTGTTGCAGGAGTTGCCGGTGCATCAGAGTCTGGCGCGGGTGTTCGCCGCCGTCGGGCAGGACGCTTTCTGGCGCGCGCTGGTGGACACGCTGCGGCTGCTGGTGCCGCTGGACAACGCGCTGGTGGCACTGATGAAAGCGGGGCAGGCACCGCGATTGCTGATCGACTTCGACAGCAAAGGCCACGCCGATGAGCAGGAGGAACTGGCCAGCTACAGCGCCGGCATGTACCTGCTCGATCCGTTTTATCAAACCGCCTCGACCGGCATTGCCGATGGCCTGCACAGTCTGGCCTCGGTGGCGCCGGACCAGTTTCTGCACAGCGAGTATTACCAGAGCTACTTTCGTTCGGTGGTGGGCGAGGACGAGTTGCAGTTCATGATCAACGTCGAGGGCGGCGTACTGGGTTTGTCACTCGGGCGCGCGTCGGCTTTCGATCTGGCCGAGCAGGGGCGCCTGTTGTGTGTGCGCGACTGGGTGCTGGCGGCGATGCGCCGTCATGTGCAGTTGCTGCCGCCGCAAGGGGCGGGCGTCGAACCGGTGGCGGGGGATCTGGCGACGTTGCTTGACCGCTTCGATGCGCGCCTCACCGCCCGTGAAGTCGACACCGCGCGCCTGATCCTGCAGGGCTTTTCGAGCAAGGCCATTGCCCAGCAGATGGCTATTTCGCCGGAAACGGTGAAGGTCCATCGGCGCAATCTCTATCACAAGCTCAATGTGAACGGGCATGGCGAGTTGTTTGCGCTGGTGTTGCGCCCACCCGCCTCCTGATCCACCAAACACCTGTGGGAGCTGGCTTGCCAGCGATGAGGGCGGCACAGCTGACATCCTCGTGACCTGAAACACCGCCATCGCTGGCAAGCCAGCTCCCACAGGATCAGCGGTGTTGGTGGGATGTCAGGTCAATCTGTGCGTTTGAACACCAACGCCTTCAGGCCGCTCTCAGGATCAATATCCGCAAACTCCGGCGGATTCTCCAGCCGCTGCTCAAAGCGCAAAGTCGGCGCCTCTTGTGTCACGCCATCAATCAGAAAGTACGAACCAAACGACGGATCATTCATGCACGCCAGCACCGTGCCTTGCGGCGTGAGCAGTTCCGGCAGGCGGCGCAGCACGCGCCGGTAGTCCTTGGTCAGCAGAAAACTGCCTTTCTGGAACGACGGCGGGTCGATGATCACCAGGTCGTACGGGCCGCTGTTGATCACCTTGCCCCAGGATTTGAACAGGTCGTGGCCGAGAAAACTCACCTTGCTCAGGTCATGCCCGTTCAAGCGGTGATTGTCGCGACCACGGCTCAGGGCCGCGCGGGACATGTCGAGGTTGACCACATGGCTGGCACCGCCTTCGATCGCCGCCACGGAAAACCCGCAGGTGTAAGCGAACAGGTTCAGCACCCGTTTGCCCGCCGCTTGTTCACGCACCCAGTTGCGCCCGTAACGCATGTCGAGAAACAGCCCGGCGTTCTGTTTGCGGCCCAGGTCGACTCGGTACTGCAAGCCGCCTTCAACGATGCTCAGCTCGTCGATTTCATCCCCCAGCAGCCATTCGGCGGTGCTCTGCGGCAGGTAACGATGTTGCACCAGCAACGTGTGAGCGCCGGACTGCTGCCATTCGGCCGAGCGGCTGATGTCGAGCAGCAACTGCTTGAGCGCTTCGAGCTGTTCCGGTGCCGGCTCCTTGAACAGCGAGACCAGTACCACGCCTTGCAGCCAGTCCACCGTCAACTGTTCCAGCCCCGGCCAGCAACGCCCGCGGCCATGGAACAGGCGACGGGTTTCGCTCGGTGCCGCGGCGAGCGCGGGCAGCAGATGGGCGCGGAGGGTGGCGAGGGCTTCAGGGTTCATCAGTCACGGTCGGCAAGCAAAAGGGCCGGCATTTTAACCACAAAACCTGCCTGGCGAACGCACGTCAGCCAAGGCGATTGACGGCTGTTAAGAAAAGACCTGTATCAAAAATGAATTTATGCAGGGCGCGCTGCTCATACCAGATAAGCAGCGGAAACAAGCCGCTAAATCGTTAATGCAATTCAGGGAGTGCCAGTTCATGAGTCCAACACCGACGCCGAGCGCGCACCTTCCTGGCGGGTTGATTCTGGTGGTTGAGGACGACCCGTTGATTCTGGAGTTTCTCTGCGAAATTCTTCAGGAGGAAGGTTTCAAGGTCGAGCCGCAAACCAGTGCGGATGCAGCCAAACTGTATCTGGAAAAGCATGCGCCGGAAGTGGCGTTGTTGCTGACCGACATCACCATGCCCGGTGAAATCAACGGGGCAGGGCTGGCCAACCTGGTCGGCGAGCGCTGGCCGGACAAACCGGTGATGGTCATGTCCGGTTATGAAACCCCGGAGACTTCCGGGGTCAAGCATCCGGTCGCGTTCATCAAAAAGCCGTGGGCCATCGGCCAGCTGCTTGATTGTGTCGACAGCGCGTTCAAGTCCAAGGCGCCACGTCTGCATTGAAGCGCCGGGGCGAATCGCCGGGCAAAAATGCTACATTGCCCGGCCAATCCGCCCGGTTCTGTCAAAGGATGCGACCTTTTGTCTGCTCACGATAACCTCTTCGACCGCGCGTTTGGCGCGTTCCTGTTCGACATGGACGGCACCGTCCTCAACTCCATCGCCGCTGCCGAGCGGGTCTGGGCCGCGTGGGCCGAGCGCCACGGGGTTGATGTTGAAAGTTTCCTGCCGACCATCCACGGCGCCCGCGCCATTGATACCATCCGTCGTCTGAACCTGCCGGGGGTGGACGCCGAGGCGCAAGCGGCGTTCATTGCGCAGGCGGAAATCGACGACGTGGAAGGGATCGTGCAGATTCCCGGGGCGGCGGCGTTTCTCGCCAGCCTGCCTGCCGAACGCTGGGCCATGGTGACCTCGGCACCACGGGATCTGGCGTTGCGGCGAATGGCAGCGGCGGGCATTGCCGAGCCTGCGCTGATGATTACGGCTGAGGATGTGACGGCCGGCAAGCCTGATCCGGCGGGTTATCGTCTGGCGGCAAAACGCCTTGGGATCGAGCCTGCCGACTGTCTGATCTTCGAAGACGCCACTGTCGGCATTCAGGCCGCGGAAGCGGCAGGTGCAGCAC
>NZ_QAIK01000014.1 GCF_003061005.1 Pseudomonas sp. HMWF021
ATCAGGGTCAGCGCCAGGCTGAACGTACCGCCCTGCCCCAGCCCCAGCAGAATCGCCCAGCCCCACAGCCCTTCGATCGGCGCGTACAGGCAACCGAACAGACCGCCGAGGGTCAGCGCCATCACCACCACGATAGCCAGACGCTGATCCTTGCCCCGGGTCGCCAGCCACGGCGCGGCCAGCGAACTGGCGAGCTGGATGATCACCGAACCGGACAGCACCAGGCCGGCCTGGGTCGGGGTCAGCCCGCGACCGATGAGGATCGACGGCAACCAGCCAAACACGATGTACGCCAGCGACGATTGCAGGCCCATGTACAAGGTCACCTGCCAAGCCAGCGGATCACGCAGCAGTCCGCGCACCCGATAGGCAACGTTATGCGCGCCGTGTTTCTGCCCGACCTGCGGCAACCAGAACACAGCCGCCACCAGCGCCGGGATCACCCAGAAGCCCAGGCCCAGTGCCCAGCTGTTATCAAAGTGTTCGCTCAACGGCACGGTCGAACCCGCCGCCATCGCCGCGCCGAGACACAGGGCCATGGTGTACACGCCGGTCATGGTCCCGGCGTGTCTGGCGAAGTCGCGTTTGACGATACCCGGCAGCAGCACACCGATGATGCCGATGCTCGCCCCCCCGAGCACACTGCCGGCGAACAGGCCGATTTCACCGAAGTTGCTGCGCAGGATGATCCCGCCAGCCAGCGTCAGCAGAATCCCCAGCACTACCCGTTCAGCGCCAAAACGTCGCGCCAGAATCGGCGCCAGCGGCGCGAACAAACCCAGACACAACACCGGCAGAGTGGTCAGCAGACCGGCCTGAGCGGCAGACAGACCAAGGCTCCTGGACACTTCGCTGAGCAGCGGCGCCATGCTCGACAGCGCCGGGCGCAGGTTCAGTGCTACCAGAATCAGCCCCAGCAGCAACAGCCATGGCCGGCGCACCAGCGGATGGCTCTGCTGGACTTGTTCGTCGTCGGCCTCGGCGTCGATCAGCAGTTCTTCAAGCTCTGCCGTGCGTTTGGGGGTGAGGTTTTTCTCGCTTTCAAGGTTCATTGATCAACTGCCTCGATATGGCTTTGGCCCGTTCCGGGTCGCGTTGCTCGACCGCATCGAGCAACTCGATGTGCAGGTCGAACACTTCCTGACGGCGCGGGACGATGTTCAGCGTCTGGCGCAATTGCGCGCCGACGATGCTGGAGAAATAGCGATACAACTCGCTGAGGGTGGGGTTGTGCGCGGCGTCCACCAGACGGCGGTGGAACACCAGATCGCAGGCAATGTAGGTGTCGAGATCGCCGTGGTAATGACTGCCGCTGGTGCCGAGTGCTTCGCGCAGCGCGGCCAGATCTTCATCGGTGCGGCGGAGCGCGGCCAGGCCGATCGCCTCGACTTCGAGGATGTGCCGGGTCTCGCGCGCCTGCTCCAGCGTACAGCGGGACAACGCCTTGAGCGTGTCCATCGGATCGACCACCGCGCGCAGATAACTGCCGTCCCCTTGCCGGATTTCGATCAACCCGGAAAACGCCAGCACGCGCATGGCCTCACGCACAGTGTTGCGGCTGATGCCCAGCTCGGCGCACAGCTCAGGCTCCGTCGGCAGCCGCTCGCCGACCTGCCACACGCCATCGGTGATGCGTTGACGCAACTGATCCAGTGCCTGATCGACCAGGGATCGTTTGATCAAAGGTGAGATGTCTGTCATGAAATTCGCCCTTTCATCCAATCATAGGATGAATTTCCTGGCATGGTAGTCAGATCCGGCGACCCAGACAACCCCCCTGCAGGAGCTGCCGCAGGCTGCGATCTTTTGCTCATGGTTTTCAAGAAGCAGAATCAATAGATCGCAGCCTGCGGCAGCTCCTACAGGGCGGGTGGGATCCATTTCGTAGGGCTCACG
>NZ_QAIK01000002.1 GCF_003061005.1 Pseudomonas sp. HMWF021
CCGTTCTCCCGCCTCTCGTCACCTTCCCCAAAATTTCCCTTGCCCGCCCGCGCCCGTTTCGGGTATCACTTTGTACATGATTAGACAGGTACGATTTGACAAGAAACAACGGGTGGTCGACGAACTCGTCCGGCGCATCGAAAGCGGCCTCATGGAGGACGGCTTTCTGTTGCCTGGCGAGCATCAGTTGGCTCAGGAATTCAATGTCAGCCGTGGCACGTTGCGTGAAGCGCTGGCCGAACTGAAGCGGCGCAACTACATCGCCACGCAAAGCGGGGTCGGTTCGATTGTCACGTTCGACGGCGTGGCGCTCGACCAGCGCAGTGGCTGGGCGCAGGCGCTGGCCGACAGCGGGGCGCTGATCAACACCGAAGTGTTGCGCCTGGAAGCCGTGACCCGGCCGGATCTGCTCTCGCGCTTCGGCACCGACCAGTTCATCACCCTCGACCGACGCCGCCGTTCCAATGACGGCACGCTGGTCTCCCTCGAACGCTCGCTGTTGCCGGCCACTGGAGGCCTGGAAAGCCTGCCGCGTGTCGGTCTGATCGACAACTCGCTGACCATCACCCTGGCCGCCTACGGCTACATCGGCGAGCGCGGCGATCAGTGGATCGGCGCCGAACCGCTGAACGCGGTGGACGCCGAACTGCTCGGTCGCGCAGAGGGCACAGTGTTCCTCAAGGCCCTGCGCACCACTTACGACCGGCAGAACCGCTTCATGGAGCAGGTCGAAAGCCTGCTCGACCCGGTGCATTTCCGTCTGCACCTGCAATTTGGAGAACAGAAATGACCGCGCTCAACCGTGCCCTCGGTGCGTTTTATGGCCTGGCCCTCGGTGATGCGCTGGGCATGCCGACGCAATCGCTGAACCGCGAAACGATCAAGACCCGCTTCGGCCACATCACCGATCTGCAGGACGCCGGTCCCCTGCAACCGATCGCCGCCAACATGCCCAAAGGCTCGATCACCGACGACACCGAACAGGCGATTCTGGTTGGCGAGTTGCTGGTTGAAGGCAAAGGCCGGATCGAGCCGGCAGTGCTCGCGCAACGGCTGATCGAGTGGGAAGCCGAGATGCAGGCCAAGGGCTCACAGGATTTGCTCGGCCCATCGACCAAACGCGCCATTGAAATGATTCTCGCCGGCCACTCGCCGGAAGAAGCCGGGCGCTACGGCACCACCAACGGCGCGGCGATGCGCATCACTCCGGTGGGCATCGCGGCAGACGTCGCTGATCCCGAGCGTTTCATCGCGGCCGTGGTGCAGGCCTGTCAGGTCACCCACAACACCACGCTGGGCATTTCCAGCGCGGCGGCGGTGGCGGCGGTGGTTTCCGCCGGGATCAACGGCATGGACCTGGGCGAGGCGCTGAACCTCGGCCAGCAGATTGCGCAACAGGCGGAAGCGCACGGGCACTGGGTCGCGGGTGGACGTATTGCTTCGCGCATCAGTTGGGCGCGAACCATCAGCGTCGACAGCGACAAGGCGCTGCTGGCGGACCTGCTGTACGACGTGATCGGCACGTCGGTGGCATCGCAGGAGTCGGTGGTGGTCTCGTTCGCGCTGGCGCAACAGGTGGCGGTCGGCGAGATGAGCGCGTTCGATGCGTTGTGCATGGCCGCCAGCCTGGGCGGTGACACCGACACCATCGCGGCGATTCTCGGCGCCATGCTCGGGGCCTGCCTGGGCCTCGAGAGCTGGCCGGCGCCGATGATCGCCACGGTCAAAGCGGTCAATCATCTGGAGCTTGAGCCCCTCGTGAAAGGACTCCTCACCTTACGCTGAGGACCCCGTGCAGGAGCTGCCGAAGGCTGCGATCTTTTGATCTTCAGCAGTCTTCAGGCAGCCGGAAAATCAAGATCAAAAGATCGCAGCCTGCGGCAGCTCCTACAGGAGATGTGCAGGCGATTGAATTGCCCACAACCACAATAAAGGCAAACAGGAGCACTGTTCATGAGTTCATCAAACGCCGGGCAAAGCGCCGGGCAACTGGAAACCCGGGGCATCGAGCCGGTGCCGGAAGCCGAGTGCAACGGCCATCCGCTGCAACTGTTCTGGGTCTGGTTCGCCGCCAACATTTCCATTCTCGGCCTGCCGCTGGGCGCCACGCTGGTAGCGTTTCGCGGGTTGGCGATCTGGCAGGCGATCATCGTTGCCATCGTCGGCGCCGCCGGTTCGTTCGCCGTGGTCGGGATCATCTCGATTGCCGGCCGTCGTGGCCGTGCGCCGAGTCTCACGTTGTCGCGAGCGATCTTCGGCGTACGCGGCAACATCGGCCCGACGCTGGTCTCGCTGATGTCGCGTCTGGGCTGGGAAACCGTCAATACCACTACTGCTGCGTTCGTGCTGCTGTCGCTGTGCTCGATCCTGTTCGGCTCGCCGGTTGAAGCGAAGAGTGCGCCGGTGCTGACGCTGATCTTCATCGCGATTTTCGTGCTGCTGACCCTGTCGGTTTCGGGCCTCGGTCATGCGACCTTGCTGGTGATCCAGAAGTGGGCGACCTACGTGTTCGGTGCGCTGAACATTCTGGTCGGCGGCTTCCTTTGCGCGACCATCGACTGGAGCGCGGTGTTCAACGCCACGCCGGCGCCGATGAGCGCGATGATCATCGGCATCGGCACCATGGCCGCCGGCACCGGGATTGGCTGGGCCAACGCCGGCGCCGACATGTCGCGCTATCAGCACCGCAGCGTCAAGGCTGTGCGGCTGGTGGCTTCGGCGGCGTTCGGCGCGGGGATTCCGCTGGTGCTGCTGATCACCCTCGGCGGTCTGCTGTCGGTGGGCAACAATGACCTGGCGTCGGCGACTGACCCGATCGTGGCAATCCGCGACATGCTGCCGACGTGGATGGCTGTGCCGTACCTGATCACCGCTTTCGGCGGTCTGCTGCTGTCGAACAACCTCTCGGTGTACTCCGCCGGTTTGACCACGCTGACCCTGGGCCTCAAGGTCAAACGCGTCTACGCGGTGGTAGTCGACATCGTGGCGATCTTCGCCGGTTCGATCTACTTCATGCTGATCGCCGACAGTTTCTACGGCCCGTTCATCACCTTCATTTCCCTGTTGGCGGTGCCGATCACCGCGTGGGTCGGGATCTTCGTGGTCGATCTGCTTCACCGTCACTACTACAGCCCCAAAGACCTGCTCGACGTCAGCCCGAGCAGCGCCTACTGGTATCGCGGCGGCATCGAGTGGCGCGCGTTCGGCGCGTGGGCGATTGCCATCGTGCTCGGTTTCAGTTTCACCACCATCGGCACCACCGCCGAGAACGTCTGGTTCAAGGGCTTTTTGTCCGACTCGTGGCTGGGCCACAACGGTCTGGGCTGGATCGTGACCTTCGTGGTGGCCGGTGGCATTTACTTCGTCCTCGGCGGGGCGAAAGATCGTCGCGCCGCGCAAGTCGAGAATGCTCATGCCTAAGATGTTGCACACCGGCCAGGTCATCATCGACCTGGTCATGGCGGTTGATCAGCTGCCGCAAATCGGCGGCGATGTGCTGGCGCAATCGGCCGCCTTCGAGGCCGGTGGCGGTTTCAACGTGATGGCCGCTGCCGTGCGCAATGGCTTGCCGGTGGTCTATCTCGGTCGCCACGGCACTGGGCGTTTCGGCGATCTGGCGCGTCAGGCAATGAACGCTGAAGGCATTCATATCGGCATCCAGACGCCCGCGCAACGCGACACCGGGATTTGCGTGGCGCTGACCGATGCGTCGGCCGAGCGCAGTTTCATCTCCTACATCGGCGCTGAAGGTGAGGTGACCGAGGAGGATTTGAACAGCGTGGCCGCTGAGGCGGGCGATTACGTTTATGTGAGCGGATACAGCCTGCTTCACGCGGGCAAGGCGCAGGCGCTGCTGGACTGGACACTGGCGCTGCCAGAGGGGATCAGCGTGGTGTTCGATCCAGGCCCTTTGGTGGAATCGCCGGATTCACCCCTGATGCGGGCGCTGTTGCCGCGCATCGATGTGTGGACCAGCAACAGCGTGGAGGCGTTGCGGTTTACCGGGGCTGCGGACATTGCGGCGGCCCTGGATCGCCTCGCCGAGCATCTACCGAAAGACGTGCTGATGGTGGTGCGCGACGGGCCGCAAGGGTGCTGGATCCAGCAGGCTGGCGAGCGTCGGCAGGTGTCGGGGTTTGCCGTGAAGGCAGTCGACAGCAATGGCGCAGGTGATGCTCATGCCGGGGTGTTCGTTGCCGGATTGGCGCAGGGTTTGAATGCGCTTGAGGCGGCACTCCGGGCGAATGCGGCGGCGGCTTTGGCGGTGACGCGCTGGGGGCCGGCGACTGCGCCGGGGGCGGCTGAGGTGGATGGGTTTATCCGCGAAGTCTGCGGCGACTGATCTGACGCTTTCGCTGGCAAGCCAGCTCCCACAGGTTTACAGGGTGAAACGCAAATTTGTGTACCCCGCAATCCCTGTGGGAGCTGGCTTGCCAGCGATAAGGCCATCAGCCTCACAGCAAAATCAACCGGCCTTGCGCAACGCCGCAATCAACGCATCCTTGCGCATCGAAGAACGCCCGGCGATATTCTTCGCCCGCGCCTCTTTCCTCAGACTGTCCACGGTCTGCGTCTCGCGCGAAGCCTTGCTGTCGCGCGCATGTCCTTCACGACTGGCTACCGCACGCCGCGATGAATCCTTGCGATCTTCGGACTTGGCGCTCGCCGGTTTCCTGCGCCCGGAGCCGCCAGCCTTTTCGCCGCCGCCCGACTGTTTGTTCACCGTCGCCCAGGCTCGCGCCTCGGCTTCGTCTTTGGACAGGCCTTTGTGCTCATAGCTGTCTTCGATATGTGCGGCCTTACGCTTTTGCTCGGCGGTGTATTTGTCTTTGCTTCCACGAGGCATGGGATTACTCCTTGCATCAGTAGATGGATTTCTTGTGTAGGAGCTGCCGAAGGCTGCGATCTTTTGATCTTGTTTTTTTAAATCAAAAGATCGCAGCCTGCGGCAGCTCCTACACGATCATGCATTCACACAATCACAGCCTTTAGACATCAAGTTTTCGCGCCGCTTCGACCCCAGCCGCACTGAGCTTGATCGGCAGATTCAACGAGTGTTCGCCGGCCTCGTTGCAGGTCACATGACCATGGTGAATCAGTCCGCGATCCTGCAGGGCGGCGAGGGCGCTGGCCACCACTTTCTCGCCGCGATAATTGTCCAGCACCTCTTTGCCCAGTCCGCTTGGATGGGCGTGCAGCAGGCGGGTGAGGACTTCTTTTTCCAGGTTTTTATCGACGTTCATGGTTTCCTCTTCATGGATGTGAATAGGACGCTCGCGTCGGCGAACTACTGGCCGCTGCCTTCGGAGCCCGAGCCACCGGTGGTGGTTTTCGAGCCGATGCCGGGGCCGGCATTATCGGGTGTGGCGGGGGAATCGGGAGTGTTCATGCCACCCTGGCGACCGGGGTCACTGCCTTGGGTGCGTGGATCAGTGCCAGTGGCAGGTGGCTGGTTGATCAACGGAACCCCGGAACCATCGGTGTTCATGCCGGGGGCACTGTTGATGGCAGGGGCGCGCGGTGATTGAACCGGATCGGTGGGGCCTGTGCCCGCTGCAGTGGTAGACGCGGCGAAAACCGCAGGGCTCAGCAGGGCGGCGAAGACGAGGGCAGTCAACCTTGACGGGATCATAGGGCTTCTCCAGTGATTGAATTCCTTACCTGTCTTTGGTCTGCCCTTGGATTGGATTGGTGCCTGATGAACGACGAACGGTCGAGACACAGGGTCATCAGTCGAGGCCGATTTCTTCCTTGAACTGCGCCAGGAAAACCTTCAGGCGCTGATGGCGGATCTGTGCCAGACGCTGACCGGTTCCGGTCTGGAAACCGTCGGCGAGGTGCAGCAGTTTGGTCTGGAAGTGGTCGAGGCAGAAGCGTGTGTCGTTGTAGTCGCGCTCCTTGGCTTCAGGGTCCAGCGGGTCGTAAAGCGCACTGCCCATACGCCCGGCGACGTAGAAGGTGCGGGCCACGCCAAGCATGCCCAGCGAGTCGAGGCGGTCGGCATCCTGGACGATTTTTGCTTCGAGGGTCAGCGGGGTGATGTTGGCGGAAAAACTGTGGGCTTCGATAGCGTGGGTAACGGCGGCGATTTTGCTGGCGGGCCAATCCAGTTCCGCCAGCACGCTGGCAGCTTTCTCTGCAGCGAGGTGCGAAGCCTGCGAGCGCAGGGGCGAGTTCTTCTCGACGGACACGCAATCGTGCAGCAATACGGCGGCGAGCAACACTTCCAGGTCCCCGCCTTCCTCGGCTTGCAAGGTGCGCGCGTTGTGCCAGACCCGTTGCAGGTGGGCGAGGTCGTGGGCACCGTCGTCGCCGGGTTCGAGGGCGTGGGGCAGCAGTGCAGCTGCGAGCGCCTCCACGGGCATAAAAATCTCAGTGTTCATGAGCATCCTTTCAGACTGGCGAAGTTCCTGTGGGAGCGGGCTTGCTCGCGAAGGCATCAATCCAGTCACCATCATTGTTGTCTGTCAGACCGCTTTCGCGAGCAAGCCCGCTCCCACATTGCAATATCGGCGCAGGATATTCTCTGCGCTGCCATGTGACGAGCGCCGCATCCGGCCTTAGTATGGCGCTTTCCATTTTCCGACAAGGCCCGTCCATGACGATCGAAATCCGCCCGGCGACCCCCAGCGATGCGCCGCAAATCCTCGCCTTCATCACCGAACTGGCAGATTTCGAAAAGGCCCGCCACGAAGTGATCGCCAGCGTCACCGACATCGAGCGCAGCCTGTTCAGCGAAGGCGCGACCGCCCACGGCCTGATCTGCCTGCGTGATGGTGTGCCGATCGGTTTTGCGGTGTTCTTCTTCAGTTATTCGACATGGCTGGGCAGTAACTGCCTGTACCTCGAAGACCTCTACATCACCCCCGAACAACGCGGCGGCGGTGCCGGCAAAACCCTGCTGCGGCATTTGGCGAAAATCGCCTGCGACAACGACTGCGGCCGCTTCGAATGGAGCGTGCTGGACTGGAACACTCCGGCCATCGAATTCTACAAATCCCTTGGCGCACAGCCGCAGGAAGAGTGGGTGCGCTATCGCATGGATGGCAAGGTGTTGCGTGAGTTTGCCGAAGGCTGAGGAGAGCAGGGCTGGCTGACGCTGCACATCTGTTGCGGTTTCGTCGCCCCCGCCAGCCATTCGTTGCTCAAGGACGGCGCGTTGACGCCGATGGGCTGGTACGTCTATTCCGAGATCGGCCAGTGGACCTCCGAACATCATCTGGACCTCGGCGTGCAAATGGCCGATCTGCTGCAAACGGCTTACGAGCGTAATCAACTGCGCAATTACAACGCCTGGCTCAACGAGCTCGACGACGCTGCGCCGGCCGAACTGGCCTGGCAAACCGACCAAGCCTGGCGACATCTGCAAACTGCCACATCCCCCGACAGCCGTGAGCACTGCCACGCACTGTTCGACCCTGTCGACAACCGCTGGCGCTTCGCCGCGACCGACATCGACATCCATCAGCCGCCCCCGGAACCTCTGAAGCAAGGAGCTTTGAATTGAGTGGTAAACCCGCCGCCCGCGTCACCGACCCGACCGCCTGCCCATTGCCAGGCCATGGCACCAACCCGATCGTTTCCGGCTCGCCCGACGTCTTCTTCGACGGCCTCGCCGCCGCGCGCATGACCGACAAATCAGCCTGTGGCAGCCCGATCACCGGCGCTGTTTCCGGCACCGTATTCATCAACGGCCTGAACGCCGCAACCCTCGACAGCACCGGTGGCCACGGCAATGTCGTGGTCGGTGGTTCGGGCACGGTGATTATTGGACAAAGTGGCGGAGGGGCAGCGTTTAGTGGGTTGTTGCCGATGCCGGTGCATTTCAATGATCGGATGCAAGTGATTAACGAGATAACGGGGGAGCCTATGGCTAATCATCCTTACGCGATTCAACGCGGCGATGGGCGTGTAGAGCATGGCATTACCAATGATGCGGGATTCACTCATACGGTGAGCTCGCACATTCCCGAATCCATCAAGTTGTTCGTGGAGTAGTTTGGATGACTGCTGAAAATCCTGATTTGAAGGGATGTCAAAGGCTAGTAGTAACGCACGATTTGACCTGTAAAACCGATGGTACTGTTAAGCAGGCTACAGTTGCTCCGAAGCAGATCGTCCTGTTTTTTGTGGGTGGGGCGGGGGATAAAGAAAGTTATTACGGAACCGGACCTAATAATAACGTTGCGGAGGCCCTCAAAATTTTTGTGAAGAATATGGATGCAGAGGGGCTTTGCGCGGATACGTACGACGCACACCATATTGGCTACAACTCTTTCGTCAGTGAAGAAGGGCTGAAGGCAAACGTACTGGATAAAATTTCAGACCTTACGACACCGGTCTACATTATCGGACACAGTCTGGGAGGGTGGAACGGAGCTCACTTATCAAAAGTCCTCGCCGACAAGGGGTACCGAATTCCGGTACTGGTTACTCTTGATCCGGTCGGGGAAGGGCAGATCGTATGGGGTATTTCCAATATCTATCAGAAAGAGCCCGCGCCTAAGGCTGAATATTGGGTGAATGTGAGAGCCGATGCCAAGGACTGGAATTTTTCCGACCTGGTGGCTGATTTCGGAGAACAGTGGGATATGAAGAGCGGTCCGAACATGAATGGCAGGGTTGACGTGAACCACGCTGATGCATGGGCCATTTATATTGCCGATCTTGGCGCCGGGATGTCAGCCAGAGATGTTCTGATGGAATCGGTGGTGTTGCATTTTAAAGGAAGGAAATGTGCGTAAGTTAATTCTGATTTTGATGTTTTCGATGTGTGCTTCATGTGCGATAAGCCACGGAAAACCTACTGCCAAAATCGAGTATTTGGGGGTGGAGCGCTACTTGGATCGAAACATTTACCAAGTCAGTTTTTCGTCCGACGTCGATGTCGACAAACTCTTCAAGTCCAAGATAAGTCAGTCGCTGCTTTGTGCTTTGGGGGAGAGTAGAGATTTTTCGCAGTCGCGCAATCTGAATGAATATGGTGAAGGATGGATTGAGCCTCTGAAGCCTGCAGACGGATCCACTTTCAAAGCGGATCTCATGTTTTATCGTGTGAAAGACTCAACGAGTGAAACGCTGATGAGCAGCAAGGACTTAAGCACTGTATTAGCGGGGCGAAAAACAATCGCATGCAAAGTCAGAATCAACTCCTACTCCTACAAAATCTACTATTCAGAAGTGATGAATATTCCTGTTGCTGAGCTGCTAAAGGAAATTGACAAGTATTGAGATCGGGCTTCTTGCCTGATCACAGGAAGCCTTGTTCTGATGCTCATTTCTCTGCGGATTCCCAATGACCGCTGAGCAACCCATCAAGTGTCTTTCGCACGGAAATCTTGAAAGCCCCGGCCTTCTCTTCATCGAAGGCCGCTTTCCAGTAGATGTAGCCCTGGCTGAAATCCGGAATCTGCGCCGTTTCTCCCACGCGCCGAGTCAGGCTGCGCTGCAAAGCCTCGGCCTGAAAAGGCAGGTGGGGCATTGCGGTGATCTCGCCTCCGGTGACCGGGTTGGTCATCCGAATGCCATCAACGCGGATATGCACGACGGTGCCGTAATGCGGATAACTTTCGATTTTGAGGATGGTCAAGGTCGAGGCTTCTTCACCCGGCCGGGTTTTGTAGGCCCAGATGTCGCCCTCCTTGATAGCGGGCAAGGCGCTGGCAATCGCCGCGAAGCAGAGTGCGCCACAGAGCAGTAACGCCTTTAAAGCGGTTTTCATTTTTTCTTCCCTGAACATGTCGAGAGCGGTCGTCGCATCGACGCGGCCGACATTTTAAAGAGTTGGCAGAGAAACGGATGTTACAGTTGTAAATCCCACAATATGGGAATGATATTTATATATTGAGATTTTCCAGCGCCTAGGTTTATAGTCCGTCGCACTCACTGCCAAAAACAAAACAGGTGAAGCGATGCAGGCGCAATTGATCGCGCTCGATTGGGGGACGACCTCATTACGTGCTTACAAACTCGCGGCCGGTGGCGTGGTGCTGGAGCAGCGTGCGCTGTCGTCCGGGATCATGCAGTTACCGAAGACCCCGCGAGTCCTCAACGGTGGTGAATGCGCCGACGGTTTTGAACTGGCCTTCGAAGACGCCTGTGGTGACTGGCTCGATGCGCAGCCAGATCTGCCGGTGATTGCCTGCGGCATGGTCGGCAGCGCCCAGGGCTGGCGCGAAGCGGCCTACTGCGAAACGCCGGCGAACGTCGCCAATCTCGGAAATTCCCTGCAAACAGTGGTCAGTCTGCGCGGCACGCGGGTGCATATTGTGCCTGGCGTGATCCAGCGTTCGCGCCTGCCCAACGTGATGCGCGGCGAAGAAACCCAGGTCCTCGGCGTGCTGCAGAACCTGCCGGTCGATGCTGGCGGCGATCTGTTGATCGGTCTGCCGGGCAGCCATTCCAAGTGGGTGGAAGTGCTCGAGGGTTGCATCACCCATTTCGATACCTTCATGACCGGCGAAGTGTTCGCCGTGCTCAGTGATCACAGCATTCTCGGGCGTACCCAGCAACAGGGTGCGCCATTTGATGGCCAAGCGTTTGACCGTGGCGTGCAAGTGGCACTGTCGGCGGACGGCGAACTTGGTGTGCTCTCTACGTTATTCAGTGCGCGCACTTTGGGCCTGACCGGCCAACTGGCCCCGACGGCGCAAGCGGATTACCTGTCCGGGCTGATGATCGGCCATGAGTTGGTGGCGCTTGCTGCAGCCCAGCGGCGTCGACGCAACAGTGCGCATCTGCCCTCGATCATCCTCATTGGCAACGCGCAACTCTGCGCCCGCTACAGCCGTGCGCTGGACGCCTGCGGTTTCGCCCGAGTGGCGTTGGCCGAGCAAGCCACCGAGCGTGGCCTGTGGCAGCTGGCGCTGGCCGCCGGGCTGCTCGATTCCTCATCCCGTTAACCCTGACTGGAGGCCTGACATGCTCAAGCAAGCACTGGCACAAAACGGTCTGATCGCGATCCTGCGTGGCCTGCATCCGCAGGAAGCCGCCGCTGTCGGAGAAGTCCTGTATGCAGCCGGATTTCGCGTCATCGAAGTACCGCTCAATTCGCCGTCGCCGTACGAAAGTATCCGCATTCTGCGTCAGACCTTGCCCGCCGATTGCCTGATCGGTGCCGGTACGGTGGTGACCGCGGAGCAGGTCGAGTTAGTGAAAGAGGCGGGCGGCCAAGTGATCGTCATGCCGCACAGCGACGCCAAAGTGCTGCGCGCAGCGAAAGCGGCGGGGTTGTATCTGTCGCCGGGTGTCGCCACACCGACCGAAGCCTTTGCGGCGCTGGAGGAGGGCGCAGACATTCTCAAGCTGTTCCCGGCCGAGCAGATGGGCCCGGCGGTGGTCAAGGCATGGCTCGCGGTGTTGCCTTCCGGGACGGTGCTGGCGCCGGTCGGTGGGATCACCCCGGACAACATGCAGGCGTTCATCGACGCTGGCGTGAAAGGTTTCGGCCTGGGTTCCGGCCTGTTCAAACCGGGCATGAGCGTTGAGCAGGTCGCCGTCAATGCCAAGGCTTACGTCGCTGCCTGGAAAGCCCTGCGCTGAGATTAACTGGCGCTGCGTGCGCTGCATCTAACAAGAGAGACAAGCAGATGAAAATCACCAAACTCACCACCTTCATCGTGCCGCCGCGCTGGTGCTTCCTCAAGGTCGAAACCGACGAGGGCGTGACCGGTTGGGGTGAACCCGTGGTCGAAGGCCGCGCCCACACTGTTGCCGCTGCCGTTGAGGAATTGTCCGACTACCTGATCGGCAAAGACCCACGCAACATCGAGGACATCTGGACCGTGCTGTATCGCGGCGGCTTCTACCGTGGTGGTGCGATTCACATGAGTGCGCTGGCCGGTATCGATCAGGCGCTGTGGGACATCAAGGGCAAGGCCCTCGGCGTGTCGGTCAGCGATCTGCTGGGTGGTCAGGTGCGCGACAAGATCCGCGTGTATTCGTGGATCGGCGGCGACCGTCCGGCCGACACTGCACGTGCCGCGAAAGAGGCGGTAAGCCGTGGTTTTACTGCCGTGAAAATGAACGGCACCGAAGAGCTGCAGTTCCTCGATTCCTTCGAGAAAGTCGATCTGGCCCTGGCCAACGTGGCTGCGGTGCGCGATGCTGTCGGGCCGAACGTCGGCATTGGCGTCGACTTCCATGGCCGCGTGCACAAGCCGATGGCCAAGGTGCTGATGAAGGAACTCGATCCGTACAAACTGATGTTCATCGAAGAGCCGGTGCTCAGCGAAAACTACGAAGCGCTGAAAGAGCTGGCGCCGCTGACCAGTACGCCGATTGCCCTCGGTGAGCGGCTGTTCTCGCGCTGGGACTTCAAGCGGGTGTTGAGTGAAGGCTACGTTGACATCATCCAGCCGGATGCTTCCCACGCTGGTGGAATCACCGAAACCCGCAAGATCGCCAACATGGCCGAAGCCTACGACGTGGCGCTGGCGCTGCATTGCCCGCTGGGGCCGATTGCGCTGGCGGCGTGCCTGCAACTCGACGCGGCTTGCTACAACGCGTTCATTCAGGAGCAAAGCCTGGGCATCCATTACAACGAGAGCAACGATCTGCTCGACTACGTGAAGGATCCGCGAGTGTTCGACTACGACCAGGGCTTCGTGAAGATTCCGAACGGGCCGGGGCTGGGTATCGAGATCAACGAGGAATACGTGATCGAACGCGCCGCCGTCGGCCACCGCTGGCGCAACCCGATCTGGCGCCATGCCGATGGCAGTTTTGCCGAGTGGTGAGTGCCCTCTGACCCACCACAAATCCCCTGTGGGAGCTGGCTTGCCAGCGATGACGGCGGCACATCCGGCATTGATGTGACAGATTCACCGCTATCGCTGGCAAGCCAGCTCCCACAGGGTTAGGCGCAAGTTTTACGACTGTCCTCAAATAATCATAAAAAGAGGCACCCCCCATGCCACCGCAAACCCTCACCGGGCAGGCGTCTTTAGTCACGCCCAGCCGCAAGCGGTTTTTCATCATGGTGCTGTTGTTCATCACCGTGGTCATCAACTACCTCGACCGCAGCAACCTGTCGATTGCCGCGCCCGCGCTGACCAGCGAACTGGGCATCGATCCGGTGCATGTCGGGCTGATTTTCTCCGCGTTCGGCTGGACCTACGCCGCGATGCAGATCCCCGGCGGCTGGCTGGTGGATCGGGTGCCGCCGCGTATCCTCTACAGCGTCGCCCTGCTGCTGTGGTCGCTGGCTACCGTGATGCTCGGCTTTGCCGCGAGTTTCATTGCGCTGTTCGTGCTGCGCATGGCGGTCGGCGCGCTGGAAGCACCGGCCTATCCGATCAACAGCCGCGTGGTCACCACCTGGTTTCCCGAGCGTGAGCGAGCCACGGCGATTGGTTTCTACACTTCCGGGCAGTTTGTCGGTCTGGCCTTTCTGACCCCGGTGCTGGCGTGGCTGCAACATGAGTTCGGCTGGCACATGGTTTTTGTCGCCACCGGTGCGGCGGGGGTTGTCTGGGCGGCGATCTGGTACGCGGTGTATCGCGAACCGCGGGACTTCAAGGGCGCCAACGACGCGGAGATCGACCTGATCCGCGAAGGCGGCGGGCTGGTGGATATTCAAGCGCAGACGGCCAAGGCCTCGTTCAGCTGGACCGACCTCGGTATTGTTCTGAGCAAACGCAAGTTGTGGGGCATCTACCTCGGCCAGTTCTGCCTGAACTCGACGCTGTGGTTTTTCCTGACGTGGTTCCCGACCTACCTGGTGAAATATCGCGGCATGGACTTCATCAAGTCCGGCCTGCTGGCATCACTGCCGTTTCTGGCCGCGTTCATTGGTGTGCTGTGTTCGGGGTTCTTTTCCGACTTGCTGATTCGCCGTGGCTGCAGCGTGGGTTTTGCGCGCAAGTTGCCGATCATTGGCGGGTTGCTGATTTCCACCTCGATCATCGGCGCCAACTTCGTTGAATCGACGCCGCTGGTGATCGCCTTCCTGGCGCTGGCGTTTTTCGGCAACGGCCTGGCGTCGATCACCTGGTCGCTGGTCTCGACCCTCGCGCCGGCACGCTTGCTCGGTTTGACTGGCGGGGTGTTCAACTTCATCGGCAACCTGTCGGCAATTGCCACGCCGATTGTCATCGGTTTCCTTGCCAGCGGTGATTCGTTTGCCCCGGCGATCACCTATATCGCGATTCTGGCGCTGATCGGTGCATTGTCCTACGTGCTGCTGGTGGGCAAGGTCGAGCGTATCGAGTTGTAGTGGTCAGCGTCGGGCGACCATAATGCCGCCCGTTCCCTCGCTCAACGGTAAAGGCTGGATATGCAGGAAGACGCCCCGGAAAAAACCAAGGACGCCGCACCCACCGGCACCCAGACCCTGCTTCGCGGGCTGGGCGTGGTGCAGGCGGTGGCCAGTGGCGCCCGCGATCTGAAAGAGATCGCCCGACTGATCGGCACCACGCGCAGCACCACCCATCGTCTGGCCAGTTGTCTGGTGGACGAACGTTACCTGCGCGTGGTGCCGCAAATCGGCTATCTGCTGGGGCCAAAATTGATCGAGCTGGGGTTTCAGGCCCGCGAAGAGCTGCCGCTGGTGAGTCTGGCCGCGCCGTATCTGGACGAGTTGTCGGCGCTGACCGGCGACACCGTGCACCTGGGGATTCGCGAAGGCGACGAGGTGTTGTACCTGCTGAAGAATCCGGGGCGCAATGGCCCGGAAATGCGCTCGCGGGTCGGCCATCGCATGCCGCTGGCACGCACCGGGATCGGCAAGGCCTTGATGCTCGACGATGCACCGCAGGATTGGCAAAGGCTGTACGACATCAGCCTGCCGGCGGGTGGGAAAAGTCAGTTCTGGCCGCAGCATCCCCAGCAATCGTGGGAGCAGCTCGAGCAGCGCATGACCGAGTACGTGGCCGGCGGATACGCCTTCGATCTGGAAGACAACGAACCGTCGATCCGCTGCGTGGCGGCGCCGATTCGTGATGCGAGCAAGCGCATTGTGGCGGCGATCAGTATCGCCAGCACCGTGCCGTACATGCCGCTGGAAAAAATGGCCGAGCTGATTCCCCTGATCAAAGGGGTCACAGCCCGGCTGTCGGCAGAACTCGGTCTGAAGGTTTAAAGCTTCAACGTCGCCATGTCGATCACGAAGCGATACTTCACGTCACCGGCAATCATTCGGGCGTAAGCCTCGTTGATCTGGCGGATGTCGAGCATTTCGATGTCGCAGGTGATGTTGTGCTCGGCGCAGAAATCCAGCACTTCCTGGGTTTCGGCGATGCCGCCGATCAACGAACCGGCCAGTACGCGGCGGCCCAGCACCAGGTTGGCGGCGTGCACGGGCGGATCGATCGGTTCGATCAGGCCGACCAGAATGTGCACGCCATCAAAGCGCAGGGTTTGCAGGTACGGGTTGAGGTCGTGCTGCACCGGAATGGTGTCGAGCAGGAAGTCGAATTGACCTGCGGCGGCGGCCATCTGCTCGGCATCGGTGGAGACGATCACATGATCGGCGCCCTGACGACGACCTTCCTCGGCCTTGCTCGCCGAACGGGTGAACAGCGTGACTTCCGCGCCCATCGCCTTGGCGAACTTGATGCCCATGTGGCCGAGGCCGCCCATACCGAGAATTCCGACCTTGTCGCCGGCCTTGACCCCGTAATGCTTGAGCGGCGAGTAGGTGGTGATGCCGGCGCAGAGGATTGGCGCAGCGCTGGCCAGATCCAGTTTCTCCGGGATACGCACCACGAAGTGTTCGCTGACGACGATGCTGTCGGAGTAGCCGCCCATGGTGTTGCTGCCGTCGACCCGATCCGGGGTGGCGTAGGTCATGGTCGGGCCTTCGAGGCAATATTGCTCGAGGTTCTGCTGGCAGGCGGCGCAGGTGCGGCAGGAGTCGACCATGCAGCCAACACCGACCAGATCGCCTACTTTATGTTGGGTGACGTTCGCACCGATGGCGGTGACTTTTCCGACGATCTCGTGGCCGGGCATCAGCGGATAAACGGCGATGCCCCATTCATTGCGCGCCTGATGGATGTCGGAGTGGCAGACGCCGCAGTACAGGATCTCGATCGCCACGTCGTCAGCGCGCGGGCTGCGGCGTTCGAATTTCATCGGGGCGAGGGGAGTGGTGGCCGATTGAGCGGCATAACCGATAGCGGTGTACATGAGAAACCTCGCAGAAGCAGTAACAGGTGAGGTGGCGCATTCTGGGCGCCGTCTGCCGTTGCGGCCATGACGATTCCTCCGGGTCTTATGCCTAATCCTCCGGCATGCGGGTCTGGGCGATCGCATTGGCAAAAGGATCTGCGATGATGCTTGCATGCCTTTTTCCGTGACTTTTTTGAAGACCCCTCCAATGCAGTTGACCCGCCACCTTGATGCCAATGCCACGCTGGTTTCGCTGATCGAGCCGCTGGCGCTCCGCGACGGTTACAGCCAGACCGGGTTGCCGGGCGTGCAGGTGTTGCGCGCCAGTTGCGACGTGGCGCGTGGCCCGCACATTTACGAGCCGAGCCTGATGATCATCGCCCAGGGTAGCAAACTGGCGTTCCTCGGCCCGCGCACCATGGAATATGGCGCCGGGCACTACCTGATTCAGGCGCTGCCGGTGCCGTTCGAGTGCGAAACCTTTGCCTTGCCGGACGCGCCGTTGCTGGGGGTGTCGGTAGCGATCGACCGGGTGCTGCTCGGCGAACTGGTGCTGGCCATGGGGCTGGCGCCCGGGCGGCACATTCCGGCGCAAACGCCGGAGTCGATGACCTCGGTGGTGCTCGACGATGACATGCGCGGCTGTGTCGAGCGCTTGTTGCGCTGCCTGCACGATCCGCTGGAGCGGCAGATTCTCGGGCCGGCGCGGGTGCGTGAATTGTTGTTCACCGCGCTGCGCGGGCCACAGGCCGATGTGTTGCGCGCGCTGGTGGAGCAGCAGGGGCAGTTCGCCCGGGTCGCGGCGTCGATCAGCCATCTGCATGCGCATTACACCGAACCGTTGAACGTCGAGACCCTGGCCAGTTGCGCGAACATGAGCGTTTCGTCCTTCCACGAGCACTTCAAGCGCAGCACGCTGTTGTCGCCGGTGCAGTACCTCAAGCGCTTGCGCCTGCTGAAGGCGCAGACCTTGCTGGTCGCCGAAGGACTGGGCGTGGCGCAGGTGGCGCATCGGGTGGGGTATCAGAGTACGTCGCAGTTCAGCCGTGAGTACAAGCGCTACTTCGAGCGTAGCCCGGGTGAGGAGCGCGTTGCCTGAGTCAGTGGCAATATTCCTGATGGGCCCGCGATCCCTGTAGGAGCTGCGGCACGCTGCGATCTTTTGATTTTTCAGATCAGCGTCAAGAGATCGCAGCGTGCCGCAGCTCCTACAGGGGAACGCAGAAATCCTGGGCAACAAAAAGGCCCCCATTCCGGGAGCCTCGTTGTTCAGCGGTTCGACTTACATGTTTGGGTAAGTCGGGCCGCCAGCGCCTTCCGGCGTGACCCAGGTGATGTTCTGCGAAGGGTCCTTGATGTCACAGGTCTTGCAGTGCACGCAGTTCTGGGCGTTGATCTGGAAGCGTTTTTCGCCGTCTTCTTTGGTGATCACTTCGTACACACCGGCCGGGCAGTAGCGCTGCGCCGGTTCGTCGTACATCGGCAGGTTGCGACTCAGCGGGATGCTCGGGTCGGTCAGCTTCAGGTGGCAAGGCTGTTCTTCTTCGTGGTTGGTACCAGAGATGAACACCGAGCTCAATTTGTCGAAGCTGAGTTTGCCGTCCGGCTTCGGATAGTCGATCTTCTTGCAGTCGGCTGCGAGCTTGAGGCAGGCATAATCCGGCTTGGTGTCGTGCAGGGTGAACGGCAGTTTGCCGCCGAAGATGTTCTGGTCCAGCCAGTTGAAACCACCGCCGACGATCGCACCGAACTTGTGGATCGCCGGGCCGAAGTTACGGCTGGCGAACAGTTCGTCGTAGAGCCAGCTCTTCTTGAACGCGTCGACGTAGGAAGTCAGCTCTTCAGTGCCATCCTTCTCGGCGAACAGTGCGTCAGCCACCGACTCGGCGGCCAGCATGCCGGACTTCATTGCGGTGTGGCTGCCCTTGATCTTGGCGAAGTTCAGGGTGCCGAGGTCGCAACCGATCAGCGCGCCGCCCTTGAAGACCATTTTCGGCAGCGAGTTCAGGCCGCCCTTGCAGATGGCGCGAGCGCCGTAGCTGACGCGTTTGCCGCCTTCCAGGTATTGCTTGAGCACCGGGTGATGCTTGAGGCGCTGGAACTCGTCGAACGGCGACAGGTAGGTGTTGCTGTAGGACAGGTCAACGATCAGACCGACCACCACCTGGTTGTTTTCCAGGTGATAGAGGAACGAGCCGCCAGTGTTTTCGGTGCCCATGATGTCCAGCGGCCAGCCGGCGGTGTGTACTACCAGGCCCGGCTGGTGCTTGGCCGGGTCGATTTCCCAGATTTCTTTGAGGCCGATGCCGTAGTGCTGGGCGTCGGCATCGCTGTCGAGGTTGTAGCGCTTGATCAGCTGCTTGCCGATGTGGCCACGGCAACCTTCGGCGAACAGCGTGTATTTGCCACGCAGTTCCATGCCCGGGGTGTACAGGCCTTCTTTCGGATTGCCTTCGCGATCGACGCCCAGATCACCGGTGATGATCCCGCGTACGATGCCGTTTTCGTCGATCAAGGCTTCCTGAGCGGCGAACCCCGGGTAGATTTCCACGCCGAGGTTCTCGGCCTGCTGGGCCAGCCAGCGGCACAGGTTGCCCAGGGAAATAATGTAGTTGCCTTCGTTGTGCATGGTCTTGGGCACAAAGAAGTCAGGAATCTTCTGCGCGCTTTCGGCGTTTTTCAGCACGAAAATATCGTCGCGGGTGACCGGGGTGTTCAGCGGGGCGCCGAGTTCTTTCCAGTCCGGGAACAGTTCGTTCAGAGCGCGTGGTTCGAACACGGCACCGGAAAGGATGTGTGCGCCGACTTCGGAGCCTTTTTCGACCACGCAGACGCTGATTTCCTTACCGGCTTCGGCGGCCTTCTGCTTCAGACGGCAGGCGGCGGACAGGCCAGCGGGGCCGGCACCGACGATGACCACGTCGAATTCCATGTATTCGCGTTCCACAGGCTATCTCCTACTCAAGGCTCAACAGTTTTTTTTCTAATTTGGAGGTTCGGTGTCGTATCCGTTATTGCCTTTACGTTAACGTCAAGGGTAATAATGGGCAAACCACCTTTCTCTCTAGGCGGCGCATTATATCTACACCACTCCGAGCGTCCAATACAAACGTTTGTTTGAATCGGCTCCAGCCCAGAGAAATCAAAGAAGCACGGCTTATGAACGGCCATTTTGCCGTATTGACCGGAATAGGCGTTCCGGTCAAGATACGGGCGGTTTTGCGCTCGCCGTAGGCAGACTGGCGGTTTCAAGAGCACCTCTAAAGACAGGGCACAGGCAGTTCAAGGTGATGCGCAGCGCAACTCCGGCGCGCAGTTTACACACCGTGCGAATCAATGACCCGTCGGTCACCACTGACGAACGGTCATCGCCCTCAGCCGGCGTTTTTAGAGGTGCCCTTGTGCCCGATGAGCATCAACCGCCAGGTTCGCCTAGGCGACTTTCTTTTCACCGGAGAGTAACGAGGAATCCATGAAGGTTCTTGTAGCTGTCAAACGCGTTGTGGATTACAACGTCAAGGTTCGCGTCAAAGCGGACAATTCCGGCGTAGACCTCGCCAACGTCAAGATGTCGATGAACCCGTTCTGCGAAATCGCAGTGGAAGAAGCCGTCCGCCTGAAAGAAAAAGGCGTTGCGACTGAAATCGTCGTCGTCTCCATCGGCCCGACCACCGCTCAGGAACAGCTGCGTACCGCACTGGCTCTGGGTGCCGACCGCGCCATCCTCGTCGAATCCGCTGAAGACCTGACTTCGCTGGCCGTGGCCAAGCTGCTCAAGGCAGTGGTCGACAAGGAACAGCCTCAGCTGGTGATCCTGGGCAAACAGGCCATCGACAGCGACAACAACCAGACCGGCCAGATGCTCGCTGCACTGAGCGGCTACGGTCAGGGCACATTCGCTTCGAAAGTCGAAGTGTCCGGCGACAGCGTTGCCGTGACCCGCGAAATCGACGGCGGCGCGCAGACCGTTTCCCTGAAACTGCCGGCCATCGTCACCACCGACCTGCGTTTGAACGAGCCGCGTTATGCGTCCCTGCCAAACATCATGAAAGCCAAGAAGAAGCCTCTCGAAGTGCTGACTCCGGACGCTTTGGGCGTTTCCACCGCCTCCACCAACAAGACCCTGAAAGTCGAAGCGCCGGCTGCACGCAGCGCGGGCATCAAGGTCAAGTCCGTGGCTGAACTGGTCGAGAAACTGAAAAACGAAGCGAAGGTAATCTGATCATGACTATCTTGGTAATCGCTGAACACGACAACAAAGTGCTGGCTCCGGCCACACTGAACACCGTGGCTGCTGCTGCCAAAATCGGCGGCGACATCCACGTTCTGGTTGCAGGCCAGGGCGCTGGCGCCGTGGCTGAAGCCGCTGCGAAAATCGCTGGCGTGAGCAAAGTCCTGAACGCTGACAATGCCGCTTACGCGCATCAGCTGCCGGAAAACGTTGCGCCGCTGGTTGCAGAGCTGGGCAAGGGCTACAGCCACATCCTGGCCGCCGCCACGTCCAACGGCAAAAACATTCTGCCGCGCGTCGCCGCTGCACTGGACGTTGACCAGATTTCCGAGATCATCTCGGTAGAAAGCGCCGACACCTTCAAGCGCCCGATCTACGCCGGTAACGCCATCGCGACCGTGCAGTCGACCGCACCGATCAAAGTGATCACCGTGCGTGCCACCGGTTTCGACCCGGTTGCCGCTGAAGGTGGTTCGGCGGCCGTTGAAGCCGTTGCTGCTGCACACGATGCCGGCACTTCCAGCTTCGTCAGCGAAGAACTGGCCAAGTCCGATCGTCCTGAACTGACCGCTGCCAAGATCGTCGTTTCCGGCGGCCGCGGCATGCAGAACGGCGACAACTTCAAACACCTGTACGCTCTGGCCGACAAGCTGGGCGCTGCCGTCGGTGCTTCCCGCGCCGCAGTCGACGCAGGTTTCGTACCGAACGACATGCAGGTCGGTCAGACCGGCAAGATCGTTGCGCCACAGCTGTACATCGCCGTTGGTATCTCCGGGGCGATCCAGCACCTGGCCGGTATGAAAGACTCCAAAGTGATCGTCGCGATCAACAAGGACGAAGAAGCGCCGATCTTCCAGGTGGCCGATTACGGTCTGGTGGCGGATCTGTTCGAAGCAGTCCCTGAGCTGGAGAAGCTGGTCTAATCCGGCGGCTTCACTTATAAAGAGCCCGGCCTTGTGGTCGGGCTTTTTTTTGTCTCGAATTTGAGTGGGAGTGTTTTGCCATGGATTTGCGCCGCTGGCTGTTATCGGGATTGATCCTGTTGCCGGGCATGGCTGCGGCCGCCGGCAAATGCGAGCGCCTCGTCGTCACCGGTAGCCCGGATGCGCCGCCGTACCTGTGGCAGGACCCGCAGAACCCCAAACACTTGATCGGCGCCAGTGCCGACCTGTTGCAGCAAGTGGCCAAGGATCTGGGGATCAAGGTCGAGCTGCTCTACGCCGGCAAACGCTCGCAGGCCCTCGATGAAGTGCGTAGCGGCCGAATGGACATGCTGGCCGACACGCCGCTGATGTTCAACGAGCTGGAAAACCTCGACTACATCTATCCGCCGTTGCTGGAAAACGACTACCTGGTGTGGACGCGCAAAGGCTCGACGCTGGTCTACAGCGAAGCCAAAGACCTGCACGGGCACACGGGCGGGATGTCGGAAAAGTCTCGAATGACCCAGGCATTCGGCACTTTCGCCGAGCAGAATCTGACCCTGACGCGTACGGCAAATATCACTCAGGCCTTTCAGAAATTGCTGCTGGGGGAGGTGGAATATGTACTCGCCGGTCGCTACTCGGGCATGGCGGCTGCGCAGGCATTGGGCATGGCCAATGATCTACTGGCCTTCGAGCAACCGATTGACCGGCCAGGTCTGTTCCTCGCGGTTTCGCACAACTCCGCCTGCAACGATCCGTGGTTGCGCGGACAGCTCGCTAAAAAGATGACAGAATTGCCCGCGTCCGGACTGACCGAAGCCGCGCTGCAACGCAACATCGAGCGCTGGAAGGCGCAGCAGCAACAGCCGCAGCCACCTGTCAGTGCCCCAAAACAGTAGGGATTTTTAGTGAGTATTCGACCTCTTTTCGCGGCTGTGGCCGTTCTCGCCCTGGCCGGCTGCGCCAACGATCCTGCGCCCAATGAACAAATGCGCCTGACCGAACAGGCCATCGCCCAGGCCAAGGCTGTCGGTGCGACTGCCGATGAAATGCCGGAAATGAAACTGGCCGAAGACAAGTTCAATCGCGCCAAGGGCAACATGACCGACGAGTCTTACAAGAACGCGCGCATGCGTTCCGAACAGGCCGAGCTGGATGCGCGTCTGGCCGAAGCCAAAGTGCTGACGCAAAAGAGCGAAGAGCAATTGAATGTGTTGAACACCCGCATCATCCGTCTGCGCAAGCAGCTGGGAGATGCCCAATGAGCCTCAAGTCAAAAGCCCTCGGCGGCCTGATCCTGGCCGGTTGCGCGAGCCTCTACGGTTGCGCGGGTCAGCACGGCGAAGCGGCCTTGCAACAGGCCGGCAGTGATTTTCAGAAGGTCAAGGAAGATTCCAACGTGCTGCGTATCGCGCCAAAAGACGTGATTCGTGCCGGCGAGTCCCTGGCTCGGGCCGATCGTCTGTCGACCTACTGGGGCAGCGGTTCGGACGTGGTGCACTACGCCTACCTGAGTCAGCGCTACAGCGAAATCGCACGTGAACACACCAATCTGGTGCTCAACGAAGAACGCGCGGCGAAGCTGGAACTGGAACGTCAGCGCCTGCAACTGGCCCTGCGCGAATCCAAACTGCTGAGCGTGCAGCAGCAGGGCAAGTGGCTCGAAGAACAGATCGTGGCGCTGGCCACCACACAGACCGATCGCGGTCTGGTCATGACCCTCGGCGACGTGCTGTTCGACACCGGTGAGGCGGAGCTGAAGAGTTCGGCCAACCGCGTGGTGTTGAAGATCGTGCAGTTCCTGCAACTCAACCCGAAGCGTGTGGTGCGTATCGAGGGCTACACCGACAGCACCGGCGGTAAACAGGACAACCTCAAGCTGTCGCGCGATCGCGCCCAGGCCGTGGCGGATGTGCTGATGGATCTGGGTATCGAAGACAAGCGGATTCAGGTCGAAGGTTACGGCGACGAATACCCGGTGGACGCCAATGCTTCCGAGCGCGGGCGGGCACAGAACCGTCGGGTGGAAATCGTGTTCTCCGACGAAAAAGGCCAGCTCGGCGCCGCCCGCTGAATTTCGGGTTCGGCGCAGTCTCCTGAACGACGCGTCCCCCTGTAGGAGCTGGCGAAGCCTGCGATCTGTTGATCTTGAAAAAGCAAGATCAACAGATCGCAGCCTCGTTTCACTCGACAGCTCCTACAAAGGCCCGGCCTGTCATGCAGAGCCGGGCTTTTTTACGTCTGTCGATTGGCACGCAAATCCATACAGTTGTAGCTGACACTGCACTGTATGGTCGACTATGGTGGCAACTGTCCCAGTACACTTCTAAACTGTTCCGGTATTGTTTCACACAAGAATAAAACGCCCGTGAAATCGAGTGCTGCGTCATGACCAACCTCCTGCTCTACCAACGTATTGCTCAACAACTGGCGGAAGACATCCGGCGCGGTGTCTATCAGCCCGGGGAACGCGTGCCGTCGGTGCGCAAGATGAGTTCGCAGCTCAATGTCAGCCATGCAACGGTGTTGCAGGCCTACGCCAATCTCGAAGATCAGGGTTTGATCCGGGCGCGGCCGCAGTCCGGTTACTACGTGCATCAGACCCCGGCGCTGACAGCCCCGACCCCGGACATCGCCCGGGTCGAACGCCCAGGCCTGGTCACCCGCGCGAGCATCATTCAGCAAGTATTGGTCGAATCCCGGCGCGAAGGGGTGTTCCCTTTGGGCGCTGCGGTGCCGAGTGTCGATTACCTCCCGGTTCGCGCGCTGCATCAGCAATTGGCCAAGGTCACCCGATTCCATAGCCCGCGGGCGTTCAGCTACATGTTCAGCCCCGGTTTCGAACCGTTGCGCCGGCAAGTGGCGATCCGCATGCGCGATGCTGGCGTGGTGGTCGATCCGTCAGAAGTGGTGATCACCCACGGTTGCGTCGATGCCTTGCAGATGTCGCTGCGGGTGCTGACCCGTCCGGGTGATCTGATCGCTGCCGAGTCGCCGACCTATTACGGTTTACTGCAACTGGCCGATCTGCTGGGCCTGAAAGTGATCGAGATCCCCAGCGATCCGGCCACCGGCATGAGCCTCGAAGCCCTGCAACTGGCCGCCAACCAATGGTCGATCAAGGCCTTGGTGCTGACCACGCGGCTGAGCAATCCACTGGGCGGCACCATGCCGGAAGAGCGGCAGAAACAACTGCTGCGCCTGGCCTCGGACTTCGATATCCAGATCGTCGAAGACGACATCTATGGCGAGTTGATGTTCGAGCAGGGCCGCACCAAGGCCTTGAAGGCCTACGACCGACTGGATCGGGTGATCTACTGCTCGAGCTTTTCCAAAACGTTATCACCAGGCGTGCGGGTCGGATGGATGATTGCCGGCAAGTTCCAGCAGGAAATCCAGCGTCTGCAGACGTTCACCACGCATTCGGCGTGCAGCGTGACGCAAATGGCGATTGCCGCTTATCTGGAAAATGGCGGTTATGACCGGCATTTACGGTACATCCGTCAGGAGTACCGGAAAAACCTCAGCGCGTTCCAGCTGGCGGTGCAGCAGTACTTCCCCGAAGGCACGCAAATGACCCGGCCCACGGGCGGTTTCATCCTGTGGGTGAGCCTGCCGGGGCGGGTCAATACCCAGGATTTGCATGTGCGCGCCTTGCAGCAGGGCATCAGCATTGCGCCGGGGCTGATCTTCAGTAATACCGAGCAGTTCAACCACTGTATCCGCCTGAACTGCGGCACGCCGTGGAATCGCGAGGCGGAAAGGGCGCTGATGACGCTTGGTTTGCTGGCCACTCAACTGTGTCAGGAAACCGCTGGCGGTTTCTGAACGAGCGGCGCGTCGTGCTTGTCTTGTGACGCTCAACAGGCGAGCATATGGCCCTCTGCCGTCAGTGTTGTAGGGTTCATGAAAGCGATTGTTCCTGCCGTCTGGATTTTGCTTTGTTTGATGATGGGCCACGTGCCCGGTGTCATGGCTGCCGCCGTTCAGGAAAAACCCGCGACGTCCGCCCCGGCGAGCAAAGCGACTGCCGGCAAAAAAGCCGATGCGGATAAAAAAGCTCAGGACAAAAAAGCCCCGCAGAAGAAAGCCGCCCCGGTGAAGAAACGGCCACCGATTGCCTCCAAGTCGAAACCGGCCAGTGAAGTGGTGAAAACCAAACTGCCGCCGGCCAAGCTGGACCTGAGCCTGCCCAAGGACATGGTTCAGCAACTCAAACCTGCCGGCACTGTGCCGATGCCCAAACACGACGCGATTCTGCCGCAGATGTTTGGCGAGAAGAACAGTGGATTCCAGCTCAATGGCCGCTTGCTCAGCAACGAAATGCAGTTGCAGCTGCGCAACGAAGAGCGTCGCGAAGTCGAAGGCGCTGCGCTGGATTTCGAGTTCAAGCAATAAATTCAATCGATCCGTGACCCGCGAACCAGACGCTTTGTCGGAGACTGGTCGGTCACATTCAGTTATCGGTAAAAACCCCGGTTCAGGGAATTTGAAACAACCGTTTTAGCGGTTACTCTGTCCGTGTCTCTTTAACACATCGCCCGTCGCGAGGACTTGCCCGTCATGAAATGCCGTGAAGGCTGTGGCGCTTGCTGTATTGCCCCTTCCATCAGCTCTGCCATTCCGGGCATGCCCAACGGCAAACCTGCCGGCGAACGTTGCGTGCAGCTCTCGGTCGAAAACCTGTGCAGCATTTTCGGCCAGCCGGAGCGTCCGGCGGTCTGCTCTGGATTTGCCGCCGATGTCGAAGTCTGTGGCAGCAGCTCGGAAGAAGCGATCAAGTTGATCGGCTGGTGGGAGCAGATGACGGCGGCGTGATGTGTCAAACGAACGGAACTTCAACAATAAGGAATAAGACTATGGGTTCGCTGCATCGTATCGCTGTGTTGTGTGGTTTGACGGCTGTGCTGGCCACGTCGGTAGCTCAGGCTGAGGACTGGAAAGTCGCCAAGGAGCAGGACGGGATCAAGGTCTCGCTGGCCGAAGTGCCGGGTTCCGATTACAAGTCCTACCAGGGTGTTGCCCTGATGAAGACTACCGTTGCCAAACTGCGTGCCTTGCAGGAAGACGTGGCCGGGGCCTGCGCCTGGATTCACGAGTGTAAAACCCAGAAACTGCTCAAGCACGAAGGTGATCAGAGCTGGACCTACACCCAGTTCAATACGCCGTGGCCAGTCACCCCACGCGATTCGGTACTGCACGTCACCACCGTTGAAGGCGCCGATGGCAGCCTGACCCGCAACCTCGAAGGCGTGCCGAAGTACATTCCCGAGGAGAAGGGTTTTGTCCGTGTCGCTCAGGTCAAAGGCTTCTGGAAGTTCGTGCCCAAGGGTGATCAGGTTGAAGTGACCTATCAGGTGCACACCGAGCCGGGCGGCAGCGTGCCGAGCATGATTGCCAACAAGTTCGTGGTCGACGCACCCTTCAACACACTCAAAGCCCTGAAAGAACGCGCCGAGAAGTAGTTTTCGCGCTCACAGCAAAACGCCCCGGTCGAATCGGGGCGTTTTTGTTTTGTCGTTATATTGTGTTTCCAGATATGCGTTGGACGAAATTTTCACAAAGTGTTCCAGACAATTCGCCCGCGCAACTCGGTTTGTCCCCCCGCCCAGGTACTTGCATGAAAGAGTCGGGCAGCGGGGCAGTAATCAATGGCAATGCTGCCGTTGATCGTGCAACATTTGCGCACCGCGCACGCCCCGGGGCCTGGAATGGCCAATAGAGGGCATGGCGCCGCTGTATTTTGCAACTTCAACTTCCAATGGGTCCTAAAACGACATGGCAAACCCGGACGCCCTGAATCAGCAGCGATCTTCCACTCGCCTGCTGCAACCGACCGTCAAATCGCATCTGGCCTACACACTGCTGTGTGCCCTGGTCATGATGGTGATGTTTTCCGTGCTGCGCCTCGCGCTGCTGGTCTACAACCGCGAGATGATCCTCGATACCCCGGCTTCGACCTTCCTCGAAGCTTTCGCCAATGGCCTGCGTTTCGACCTGCGCCTGGTGGTCTATGTCTGCGTTCCGCTGGTGCTGGCACTGTTCAGTGCCCGGGCGATGGCTGCTCGCGGGTTCTTCCGTCTGTGGCTGACCGTGGCGTCCAGCATCGCGCTGTTCCTCGGCCTGATGGAAATGGACTTCTACCGTGAGTTCCACCAGCGCCTCAACGGCCTGGTGTTCCAGTACGTGAAAGAAGACCCGAAAACCGTGATGAGCATGCTCTGGTACGGTTTCCCGGTGGTGCGTTACCTGCTGGCGTGGGTCATCGGCACGGTGATCCTGACCCTGGCCTTCAAGGGCGCCGACCGCGCGACCCGTCCACGTGGCCCGTTCAGCGGCGGCAACGTTGGCACCCGGCAAGTAGCACCGTGGTACACCCGCCTGGCGGTGTTCGTGGTCTGCCTGCTGATCTGCGTCGTGGCCGCCCGTGGCACCCTGCGTCAAGGGCCGCCGCTGCGCTGGGGTGACGTGTACACCACCGAATCGAACTTTGCCAATCAGCTTGGCCTCAATGGTACCCTGTCGCTGATCGCGGCCGCCAAGGACCGCATGGGCGAGGACCGCGACAACATCTGGAAAGCCACGCTGCCGCAGGAACAGGCGCAGAAAGTGGTGCGCGAGATGCTGGTGATGCCGGACGACAAACTGGTCGATGCCGACATCGCTGCCGTGCGTCGTGACTACACGCCGCCGGCCGACAAGACCCTGCCGATCAAGAATGTCGTTGTGATCCTGATGGAAAGCATGGCCGGTCACTCGGTCGGTGCCTTGGGCGCGCCGGGCAACATCACCCCGTACCTCGACAAGCTGTCGAAGGAAGGTCTGTTGTTCGACCGCTTCTTCTCCAACGGCACGCACACCCACCAGGGCATGTTTGCGACCATGGCCTGCTTCCCGAACCTGCCGGGTTTCGAATACCTGATGCAGACCCCGGAAGGCAGCCACAAGCTCTCCGGCCTGCCGCAGCTGCTCAGCGCGCGCAAGTATGACGACGTGTACGTCTACAACGGTGACTTCGCCTGGGACAACCAGTCGGGCTTCTTCAGCAACCAGGGCATGACCAACTTCGTTGGCCGTAACGACTTCGTCAACCCGGTGTTCTCCGATCCGACCTGGGGCGTGTCCGACCAGGACATGTTCGACCGCGGTCTGGTGGAACTGAAGGCACGGGAAAACGGCAAGCCGTTCTACGCGCTGCTGCAAACCCTGTCCAACCACACGCCGTACGCCTTGCCGACGCCATTGCCGGTTGAGCGCGTAACCGATCGCGGCACGCTCAACGAACACCTGACCGCCATGCGTTACGCCGACTGGGCACTGGGTCAGTTCTTCGAAAAGGCGCGCAAAGAGCCGTACTTCAAGGAAACCCTGTTCGTGATCGTCGGTGACCACGGTTTCGGCAACGAGCGCCAGATCACCGAAATGGACCTGGGCCGCTTCAACGTGCCGATGCTGATGATCGCACCGGGCATCCAGGAGAAATTCGGCACCCGTGACCACACCGTGGGTACGCAGATCGACATCGTGCCGACCATCATGGGTCGTCTGGGTGGTGAAGTGCGTCACCAGTGCTGGGGTCGCGACCTGCTGAACCTGCCGGCCGGCGACACCGGTTTCGGTGTGATCAAGCCGTCGGGCAGCGAGCAGACCACCGCCATCGTCACCGCCGACCAGATCCTGGTGCTGCCGAAAGAGAAGGAAATGGCGCCGAAGATCTACCAGTACCAACTGGGCGCGAACCCTTCTGCCGAGATCATTCCGGACGCACCGCGTACCGCCGAACTGAAACTCAAGCTTGAAGCGTTCCTGCAAACGGCGACCAAGAGCCTGATGGACAACACCGCGGGTGTGGTCAACGGCAAGCCAGACTGATGTCGTTGCTTTAACAACCGCGCAATAAAAAAGAGGCCCTTTCGGGGCCTCTTTTTTTTACCGGCTAATTCGTCATATCCGGCCAAGTAACAGCAGTACCAACAGCACCACCAACACCACGCCGATAATGCCCGAAGGACCGTAACCCCAACTTCTGGAGTGCGGGAAGACCGGCAGACCACCGATCAGCAACAGGATCAGGATAATGATAAGAATTGTGCCCATGTCGATTTCCTTGTTGATAGTGTTCGAGAAGTCTTGGTGTTCAAGGGCGGCTGGAAGCTAACTAATTCCAGCCGGCTTACAAGTTCGGACTGGTGCGAATGAAAGAAAATTCAATGTTTTTTTAATGTATTTGGATTACTCGTTTATTTCCTTTAAAGCGCGAGATCAAAAGATCGCAGCCTTCGGCAGCTCCTACACCGATTCCTGTAGGAGCTGCCGAAGGCTGCGATCTTTTGATCCTGTATTCAGCATTCTGATGGAGCGTGGGATACCCGGGATCCTTCGCTACACTTCGCGCAACTCCTACAGAACAACAAGGCTGTCTGCTATGCAAAATCGCATGATGATCACTGGCGCGGGCTCGGGGCTGGGGCGCGAAATCGCGTTGCGCTGGGCGCGTGAGGGTTGGCAACTGGCCTTGTCCGACGTCAGCGAAGCCGGCCTGCAGGAAACCCTGAAGCTGGTGCGCGAGGCTGGTGGCGACGGTTTCATCCAGCGTTGCGATGTGCGTGATTACAGCCAGCTCACTGCGTTTGCCCAGGCCTGCGAAGAGAAGTTCGGTGGCATCGACATCATCGTCAACAACGCCGGCGTGGCGTCCGGCGGATTTTTCAGCGAGTTGTCACTGGAAGACTGGGACTGGCAGATCGCAATCAACCTGATGGGCGTGGTCAAGGGTTGCAAAGCCTTCCTGCCGCTGCTGGAGCAGAGCAAGGGCAAGATCATCAACATCGCCTCGATGGCGGCGTTGATGCAAGGCCCGGCCATGAGCAACTACAACGTGGCCAAGGCCGGGGTGGTGGCGCTGTCGGAAAGTTTGCTGGTGGAACTGGCGCAACAGGAAGTCGGCGTACATGTGGTTTGCCCGTCGTTCTTTCAGACCAACTTGCTCGACTCGTTCCGCGGCCCGACGCCTGCGATGAAAGCGCAGGTCGGCAAGTTGCTGGAAAGTTCGCCGATCAGCGCCGCCGACATCGCCGGCTACATCTATCAGCAAGTGGCCGCCGGCGAGTTCATGATCCTGCCTCACGAGCAGGGGCGCATGGCGTGGGCGATCAAGCAGAAGAACCCGCAACTGATCTACAACGAAATGACCACCATGGCCGATAAAATGCGCGCCAAGGCCAGACAAACCAACGGCTGAACTTGCCCACCGCGTATCGCGTCGTTAGGGTGGCCGCAATGGTCACCCTGTCGAGACGCATCAATGCTCAATTACCTGTGGTTCTTCCTTGCGGCGCTGTTTGAAATCGCCGGCTGTTTCGCCTTTTTCATGTGGCTGCGTCAGGGCAAAAGTGCCTTGTGGGTGATCCCGGCGCTGCTCAGCCTGACCCTGTTCGCCCTGTTGCTGACGCGCGTGGAAGCGGCTTACGCCGGACGCGCCTATGCCGCGTATGGCGGGATCTACATCGTCACGTCGATCGGCTGGCTGGCGGTGGTCGAGCGGGTGCGCCCGCTGGGTTCGGACTGGATCGGCGTGGCGCTGTGTGTGCTTGGCGCCAGCGTGATCCTGTTCGGGCCGCGATTTACCGCTGCGTGAGGCGAGACTGTTTAGCCATTTGCAGGAAACGTCTGAAGGGTGCGGCGACTCAGGGTGTAGGGCAAGACTGAATTGCGCGCGCCCCATTGTAGAGCGCGTGCCCACCGCGCATCTTCAGGGCTGGCTAACCCTGAAGGACGAACTCCATGCTTGTACTCAGCCGTGTTGTGGGCGAGTTGATTTCCATCGGTGACGACATTTCCGTGCGTGTATTGTCAGTCAACGGTTCCAGTGTGCGCTTTGGTGTCGAGGCGCCACAGAAGATCAATGTGCACCGTTCTGAAGTCTACCAGCGGATCCAGCGCAAACAGGCCACTGAAAAAGTCCGCTGAAATCTCAGTCGAACAGATGCTTGGGCACATCGTGTTTGAGCATCAATTGGCATTGCTCGCTTTCCGGGTCGAAGACAATCAGTGCCTGACCTTTGGTCAGCGCCTGGCGTACGCGCAGTACGCGGGTCTCCAGCGGCGTGTCGTCACCGTTGTCGGTGCCGTCGCGGGTGACGAAATCCTCGATCAGGCGGGTGAGGGTGTCGACTTCAAGAGCGTCGTAGGGAATCAGCATGGGCACCTCGGTTCAAACAATGTCGGGATGCTACGGCGATTAATGTAGGGCTGCCAGTTTTTGTATTGCCTGTGCAGCCCTCATCGCTGGCAAGCCAGCTCCCACAGGTTTCTGGGTGGATCACCTTCTTGTGTACACCATCAAACTCTGTGGGAGCTGGCTTGCCAGCGATGGGGCCAGTCCAGCCACCACAGAACCCCGGATCAACTGTCGGACCGCTGCCCCACCAGACTGTCCACCGACGGCACCCGCGTATCGCTCTCCATCTGCGTGTCATGCTCGATCTGGTGACTGAAGCGATCCAGCGAAGCATTGGCCGGCGCCGCATCGCTGGCGAATACCGGCGGACTCAGAATGTACGCCCCGAGCAAACGACTGAGCGCCGCGAGGCTGTCGATGTGCGTGCGTTCATAACCATGGGTGGCATCGCAGCCAAAGGCCAGCAGGGCAGTGCGGATGTCATGCCCGGCGGTGACCGCCGAGTGCGCATCACTGAAGTAATAGCGAAACAGGTCACGGCGCACAGGCAGGTCGTTTTCGCCGGCCAGGCGCAGCAAATGCCGTGACAGGTGATAGTCGTATGGCCCGCCGGAATCTTGCATCGCCACGCTCACCGCATGCTCGCTGGAGTGCTGGCCGGGCGCGACCGGCGCAATGTCGATGCCGACGAATTCGCTGACATCCCACGGCAGTGCCGCCGCAGCACCGCTGCCGGTTTCTTCGGTGATGGTGAACAGCGGGTGACAGTCGATCATCAGTTCCTGACCGCTGTCGACGATGGCTTTGAGCGAGGCGAGCAGGGCTGCAACGCCAGCCTTGTCATCGAGGTGACGGGCGCTGATGTGGCCGCTCTCGGTGAATTCTGGCAGCGGATCGAACGCCACTACGTCGCCGACGCTGATGCCCAGTGAATCGCAGTCGGCCTTGGTTGCGCAGTAGGCATCCAGACGCAGTTCGACGTGATCCCAACTGATCGGCATCTCGTCGACGGCGGTGTTGAAGGCGTGCCCGGAGGCCATCAACGGCAGCACACTGCCACGGATCACGCCGTTATCGGTGAACAGGCTGACCCGGCTGCCCTCGGCAAAGCGACTCGACCAGCAACCGACCGGGGCCAGCGTCAGGCGGCCGTTGTCTTTCACCGCGCGCACGGCAGCACCAATGGTGTCGAGGTGCGCGGAGACGGCGCGGTCAGGGCTGTTTTTCTTGCCCTTGAGGGTCGCGCGAATCGTGCCGCGACGGGTCATCTCGAAAGGAATGCCGAGTTCTTCCAGACGCTCGGCGACGTAACGCACGATGGTGTCGGTGAACCCGGTAGGGCTGGGAATGGCGAGCATTTCCAGCAGGACTTTCTGCAGGTAGTTGAGATCCGGTTCGGGGATTTGTGTGGTCATGGAAACTCCTGATGAGTTGAGGCGCATCGATGGTTTCGATGAGGAAAATTTGTGGCGCCTGTCAGGGCCTCATCGCTGGCAAGCCAGCTCCCACAGTGATTGGGTACACCGGTAAACCTGTGGGAGCTGGCTTGCCAGCGATGGGGCCGTTTCAGGCTCTACATGATCAAGAAACAGCCGGCTGACTGTGCGGAAACAACAGATCGACAAACCGCTCCGCCGTCGGTTGCGGTTCATGGTTGGCCAGGCCGGCGCGTTCGTTGGCTTCGATAAACACGTACTCTGCTTGATCCGCCGCCGGCACCATCAGGTCGAGCCCGACCATCGGAATGTCCAGCGCCCGCGCCGCGCGCACTGCTGCATCAACCAAGGTCGGGTGCAGAATCGCCGTGACGTCTTCCAGCGTGCCACCGGTGTGCAGATTTGCCGTGCGGCGCACGAACAGATGCTCGCCGGCCGGCAGGATGCTGCTGTAGTCATAACCGGCGGCGTGCAGGGTGCGCTGGGTTTCGTGATCCAGCGGGATCTTGCTCTCGCCGCTGGTGGCCGCTTGCCGACGGCGGCTCTGCGCTTCGATCAACGCACCGATCGAATGGTGACCGTCACCGACCACTTCCGCTGGGCGGCGAATGGCTGCGGCCACCACCTCAAAACCGATCACCAGAATCCGCAGGTCGAGACCTTCGTGGAAACTTTCCAGCAGCACGCGGCTGTCAAAATGTTTGGCGGCTTCGATGGCTTGCTGCACCTCCTCGATGCTCTGCAAATCCACCGCCACGCCTTGGCCCTGTTCACCGTCGAGCGGCTTGACCACCACGCGCTGATGCTCATCGAGAAACGCCAGATTGTCGTCGGCATTGCCCGCCAGTTGCTGCGAGGGCAGCTTCAGGCCGGCGGCTTTCAGCACTTTGTGGGTCAGGCTTTTGTCCTGGCACAGGCTCATGCTGATCGCGCTGGTCAGATCGCTCAGCGATTCGCGGCAACGCACCCGACGGCCGCCGTGGCTGAGGGTGAACAGCCCGGCTTCGGCATCATCCACTTGCACATCGATGCCACGGCGATGAGCTTCTTCGACGATTATCCGCGCGTAAGGGTTGAAGTTGGCTTCCGGCCCGGGACCGAGGAACAGCGTCTGGTTGATGCCGTTCTTGCGCTTGATCGCGAAGGTCGAGAGGTTGCGAAAACCGAGCTTGGCGTAGAGGTTCTTCGCCTGACGGTTATCGTGCAGCACCGACAGATCCAGATAACTCAGGCCGCGACTCATGAAGTGCTCGATCAAATGCCGCACCAGCACTTCGCCGACACCGGGCCGCGAGCATTGCGGGTCAACTGCCAGGCACCACAGGCTGCTGCCGTGTTCCGGATCGTTGAAGGCTTTCTGGTGATTGAGGCCCATGACGCTGCCGATCACCGCGCCGCTGTCCTCATCTTCGGCGAGCCAGTACACCGGGCCGCCCTGATGATGCGGGGTCAGTCGTGTGGCATCGATCGGCAGCATGCCGCGTGCCTGGTACAGCAGGTTGATCGCCTGCCAGTCCGCTTCGCTTTGCGCCCGGCGGATACGAAAGCCGCGAAACACGCGGGTGGCCTGGCGATAATCGCTGAACCACAGGCGCAGAGTGTCGGACGGGTCGAGAAACAGTTGCGTCGGTTCCAGCCCCAGAATCTGCTGCGGCGCGGCGACGTACAGGGCGATATCACGTTCGCCGGGCTGCTCGTTGAGCAGTTCCTGCGCCAGCGTCGCCGGGTCAGGAAAGGTGTGACCGATCAGCAGCCGGCCCCAGCCGCAATGCACGGCAATGGGGTCGGCACCGAGTTCGCTGCCGTCTTCGGCCAGACGCGCCTGCAAGCGTTCATACGACGGTGTCTGACCGCGCAGCAAGCGTTGGTTGATCGCCGTGGCGTGAGGTTTCATCAATCAGATTCCTTGTTCACTGAGCCACAGGTTCAGGGCCGCCAGTTGCCACAGTTTCGAACCGCGCAATGGCGTCAGTTGGCCTTGCGGATCAGTCAGCAGTTTGTCGAGCATGGCCGGGTTGAACAGGCCGCGATCCTGACTCGGATCCAGCAGCAGTTCACGCACCCAGTTCAGGGTGTCGCCCTGCAAATGCTTGAGGCCCGGCACCGGGAAGTAGCCTTTCTTGCGGTCGATCACTTCGCTTGGAATCACCAGACGCGCCGCTTCTTTGAGCACCTGTTTGCCGCCGTCCGGCAGCTTGAACTGGCCGGGAATCCGCGCCGACAGTTCCACCAGTCGATAGTCGAGAAACGGCGTGCGCGCTTCCAGGCCCCAGGCCATGGTCATGTTGTCGACGCGTTTGACCGGGTCGTCCACCAGCATCACCGTGCTGTCCAGACGCAGGGCTTTATCGACGGCGGCATCGGCGCCGGGTTGTGCGAAATGTTCCTTCACGAAGTCGCCAGCGGCGTCATTCGCGGTCAGCCATTTCGGTTGCACGGTGGCGGCGTAGTCGTCATAGCTGCGGTCGAAAAACGCTGCGCGATAGGCCGCGTACGGATCCGCTGCGCCATCGACTTGCGGATACCAGTGATACCCGGCAAACAACTCGTCCGCGCCCTGGCCGCTTTGCACCACTTTGCAGTGCTTGGCCACTTCGCGGGACAACAGGTAGAAAGCGATGCAGTCGTGGCTGACCATCGGCTCGCTCATCGCGCGGAATGCGGCGGGCAATTGCTCGATGATCTCTTTCTCGTCGATGCGCAACTGATGGTGCTGCGTGCCGTAGTGTTTGGCGATCAGATCGGAATACTGGAATTCGTCACCGCGCTCGCCGCCGGCATCCTGGAAACCGATGGAAAAGGTCGACAGGTTCTCGACGCCGACTTCACGCAACAAGCCAACCAACATGCTCGAATCGACACCGCCGGACAGCAGCACACCAACATCCACCGCTGCGCGTTGACGGATTGCCACGGCCTCGCGAGTGCTGTCGAGCACGCGGTCGCGCCAGTCTTCGAGGGTCAGGTTTTTCTCGTCGTCGTGTGGGCCGTAGGGCAGGGTCCACCAGGTTTTCTGCTCGGTGCGGCCATCGGCTTCGACGCGCATCCAGGTCGCTGGCGGCAGCTTTTCGATGCCCGCGAGCAAGGTGCGTGGAGCAGGCACCACCGCATGGAAATTCAAATAGTGATTGAGCGCTACCGGATCGAGGATCGGGTTGATATCGCCGCCCTTGAGCAGCGCCGGCAGGGCCGAGGCAAAGCGCAAACGCTGGCCGGTGCGCGACAGGTACAAAGGCTTCACGCCGAGACGGTCGCGAGCGATGAACAGGCGTTGGGCGTCACGCTCCCAGATGGCGAAGGCAAACATGCCGTTGAGTTTCGGCAGCAACGCTTCGCCCCAGGCGTGGTAGCCCTTGAGCAGCACTTCGGTGTCGCCACCGGAATAGAAGGCGTAACCGAGGGCTTCTAGCTCTGCGCGCAGTTCCGGGAAGTTGTAGATCGCGCCGTTGAAGGCCAGGGACAAGCCCAGTTGGCTGTCAATCATCGGCTGCGCCGAGCCGTCCGACAGGTCCATGATTTTCAGGCGACGATGGCCCAGGGCAATCGGCCCTTGGGCATGGAAGCCCCACGCGTCGGGGCCGCGAGGGGCCAGGTGATGGGTGATTCGCTCTACCGCTGCAAGGTCTGCAGGTTGATGATCAAAACGTAACTCGCCAGCTAATCCGCACATAAAGTCCTTACCGGTTTTTCCGTTGGGGAGGGGGCATTCAAGTTCGGCCAAAACGGCCGCTACTCAGAAACTGACCCGCTGCAGATGTGGGAGTTTTAGAACGATGAGTTATAAGTGGGGGTGACTGACCAGCGGCCAGTCGCAATCTTTCATTTGCCGCGAATCAATGTGCGCAGCGCGAAACGGTTGGGGTGGCAGGCCTCGGCGACGCTTCGGGGCAGTGGCAGCGGCTCGTTGTCCAGCCACGCCGCGAGCAGTTCGCCAGACAGCGGCGCGGTGATCAGCCCGCGGGAGCCGTGGCCGCTGTTGATGTACAGGCCGTCGAGCCAAGGGCAGGCGATGGCCGGCACTTGTCGCGCATCCTTGCTCAACACGGCAAAGGCCTGAGCGAAGGCTTCGCGGTCGGCCAGCGGGCCGACGATCGGCAGATAATCGGGGCTGGTGCAGCGGAACGCGGCGCGTCCTTCCAGGGTTTCCGGGGTCAGCTGATTGATGTGCAGGCGCGTCACCAGATCGCTGGAGATCTCTTCGAGCATGGCCAGATTGCCCAGGTGTTCGGCGGTGGTCGGCGTCAGGTCGTCGCTGTTGAAGTCGAAGCTGGCGCCGAGGGTGTGTTCGCCCAGACGTGCTGGCGCGACATAACCTTCGGCGCAGACCACGGTACGCAGCGCTTGGCTCTCGGCGGTTTGTGGCAGGCGCGTGATCTGTCCGCGGATGCGTTTGAGCGGCAGCTCGGTACTTTGCGCGAAGCGTTTGATCTCCGCTGCGCCGGCCAATACCACTACCGGTGCGCTGGCGAGCACGCGCTCGCCGGCGAGGGCTTGCCACTGACCCTCGACCTTGCGCAGTTCCAGCGCATCGTGATGCTTGAGCAGTTCGATGTTTGCTTGCGCGGCTTGGGCCTGACACAGCGCGGGCGGATGCACCCAGCCGCCTTCGGGGTAGAACAAGCCGCCGTGCGCCACAGCAATCCCGGCTTGAGTTTCGGCTTGCGGCTGATCGAGCCAATGCACCAGATCTTCCGGGAACGCTGCTGCCAGTTGCGCCTGACGCTCGGCCTCCTTGGCATTGAAAGCCAGTTGCAGCACGCCGCAATCGTCCCAGTCGGTGCCGCGTTGCAGGGTTTCCAGCAGACGACGGGTGTAGCCGAAACCGCTGACAATCAGTTGCGACAACGCGGTGCCGTGGGCCGACAACTTCAGGTACAGCACGCCCTGCGGATTGCCCGACGCTTCCTGCGCCACAGCCTCGTGACGCTCCAGCAGACTGACTTGCCAACCGCGTGCAGCGAGGCTGGCGGCCGTAGCGCAACCGGCCAGCCCGGCGCCGATCACCAGTGCGCGACGCTCACCGGTCAACGGGGCAGGGCGGGCGAACCACGGTTTGTCCGGCAGCGGCGGCGCGACATCCTGCGGCCAGCCGAGAAACTCGCCGCGCAGGATCTCCCACTTGTGGCCGATGCCCGGTGTGCGTTTCATCTTGAACCCGGCGGCGTTGAGCAGACGCCGCACCCAACCGGTGCTGGTGAAGGTGCTGATGGTCGAGCCGGGCGCGGCCAGTCGAGCCAGTTCGGCGAACAGTTCGGCGGTCCACATGTCGGGGTTCTTCGCCGGGGCGAAACCGTCGAGGAACCATGCGTCGATCTGCGCATCGAGTTGCGGCAGTTGCTCCAGCGCATCGCCGATCAACAGGGTCAGCGTGACCCGGCCGTTGCCGAGGACGATCCGCTGAAAGCCCTGATGGATCGCCACGTAATGCGTCAGCAGTTGATCGGCCAGCGGCTTGAGCGCCGGCCACAGGGCCAGAGCCCGTTGCAGGTCCGCCGGACTCAATGGGTACTTTTCGACGCTGACGAAATGCAGCCGCGCGCCGGCCACCGCGTGTTGCTCGAACAGCTGCCAGGCGCAGAGAAAATTCAGCCCGGTGCCGAAGCCGGTTTCGCCGATCACCAGTCGCCCGTGCGCCGGCAGCGCGGCAAAGCGCTCGGCCAGACGGTTCTGTTCGAGGAACACGTAACGGGTTTCATCCAGCCCCGACTGGTCGGAAAAATATACATCATCGAACACCCGCGAGCGCGGACGTCCGTGGTCATCCCAGTCGAGTTGGGCGTGGGGCAATACAGGTTTCATGGCAGGCTCGGCAACGACAAGGCGGCCATTCTAGCTGATCGGGCGCAGGGTGCTTGATCCATGGCAAGGCTGGTTCAGGGCAGGTCAGGGAAAATGTCAAAAGATCGCAGCCTGCGGCAGCTCCTACATGGGAAACGCATTTCAAATGTAGGAGCTGCCGCAGGTTCGGGCCGCGATCGGACGATCTGTTCAGGTGTTGCAATCATCCGCTAGTCTTGCTGAATCCTGGAAGGAGCCGTCCCCATGTTTGAATCCGCCGAAATCGGCCATGCCATCGACAAAGAGACTTACGACGCCGCGGTGCCCGCACTGCGTGAAGCACTGCTCGAGGCGCAGTTCGAGTTGCAGCAGCAGAAGCGTTTTCCGGTGATTGTCCTGATCAACGGCATCGAAGGCGCGGGCAAGGGCGAGACCGTCAAGTTGCTCAACGAGTGGATGGACCCGCGCCTGATCGAAGTGCGCACGTTCGATCAGCAGACCGATGAAGAACTGGCGCGGCCACCGGCCTGGCGCTACTGGCGGATGCTGCCGGCCAAGGGGCGGATGGGGATTTTCTTTGGCAACTGGTACAGCCAGATGCTCCAGGGGCGGGTCCACGGGCTGTTCAAGGATCCACGGCTGGATCAGGCGATCAATGCCGCCGAGCGTCTGGAGAAGATGCTCTGCGATGAAGGCGCGCTGATCTTCAAGTTCTGGTTTCACCTGTCCAAAAAGCAGATGAAGGCTCGCCTCAAGGCGCTGGCCGACGACCCGCTGCACAGCTGGCGCATCAGCCCGCTGGACTGGCAGCAATCGCAGACCTACGACAAGTTCGTCAAATACGGCGAGCGCGTATTGCGCCGCACCAGCCGCGACTACGCGCCGTGGCACATCATCGAAGGCATGGACGCCAACTACCGCAGCCTGGCGGTTGGCAAGATCCTGCTCGAAGGCCTGCAGAATGCGCTCAAGCGTGCGCAGGTAGAGACTGAGGAGGTCAACGCCGCACCGCTGGGCACGGCGGTCGATCAACTCAATCTGCTCGACAGCCTCGACCTCAATCAGCGGCTGGAAAAGAAAGACTACGAAGAACAACTGATCACCGAGCAGGCACGGTTGTCCGGGCTGATGCGCGACAAACGCATGCGTCGCCATGCACTGGTGGCGGTGTTCGAAGGCAACGATGCGGCAGGCAAGGGCGGGGCCATTCGCCGGGTGGCGGCGGCGCTCGATCCGCGTCAATACAATATCGTGCCGATTGCCGCGCCGACCGAGGAGGAACGCGCGCAACCGTATCTGTGGCGCTTCTGGCGACACCTGCCGGCGCGGGGCAAGTTCACCGTGTTCGACCGCTCGTGGTACGGCCGGGTGCTGGTCGAGCGGATCGAGGGCTTCTGCAGCCCGGCCGACTGGCTGCGGGCCTACAGCGAGATCAACGACTTCGAAGAGCAGATCGCCGACGCCGGGGTGATCGTCGTCAAGTTCTGGCTGGCGATCGACAAGGACACGCAGATGGAACGTTTCCAGGCCCGCGAAGAGATCCCGTTCAAGCGCTTCAAGATCACCGAGGACGACTGGCGCAACCGCGACAAGTGGGACGCCTACCGCGCCGCCGTGGGCGACATGGTCGACCGCACTAGCACCGAGATTTCGCCGTGGACGCTGGTCGAGGCCAATGACAAGCGCTGGGCGCGGGTCAAGGTGCTGCGCACGATCAACCGCGCGCTCGAGGAAGCCTTCGAGAAATCCGACAAGCACGCGAAAAAACACAAGCGCTGAGCCATGGACACGCATACGCGAGGTGAATGATTGTCGCGGTCGGCGGCGGGCTGGACTTATCCTCGGTTGACTCTCTCCGACAACAACAATTGAGGTATGCCATGCGTGAAGTGGTGATCGTCGACAGCGTGCGGACCGGCCTGGCCAAGTCCTTTCGTGGCAAGTTCAATCAGACCCGTCCCGACGATATGGCGGCCCATTGCGTCAACGCGCTGCTGTCGCGCAACGACATCGACCCGGCCAGCGTCGAGGACTGCATTGTCGGCGCCGGCTCCAACGAAGGCGCGCAGGGTTACAACATCGGCCGCAACGTGGCGGTGCTGTCGCGGCTGGGCACCAATGTGGCCGGCATGACCCTCAATCGCTTCTGCTCCTCGGGTTTGCAGGCGATTGCGATTGCCGCCAACCAGATTGCTTCCGGTTGCAGCGACATCATTGTGGCCGGCGGCGTCGAGTCGATCAGCCTGACCCTGAAAAGCGTCAACACCGATCACCTGATCAACCCGTTGCTCAAGCAGCAGGTGCCGGGCATTTACTACACCATGGGCCAGACTGCCGAAGTGGTGGCGCGCCGTTATGACGTGAGTCGCGAGGCGCAGGATCGCTATGCGCTGCAAAGTCAGTTGCGCACCGCCCAGGCTCAGGCCGCCGGGCTGTTTGATGATGAAATTGTGCCGATGGCGGTCAAGTACCGGGTCGAGGACAAGAACAGCGGCGCTGTGCAGATCCTTGACGGCATCGTCGATCGCGACGACTGCAACCGCCCGGACACCACCTACGAAAGTCTGGCCGGACTGAAACCGGTGTTTGCCGAGGACGGTTCGGTAACCGCCGGCAACTCATCGCAGCTGTCGGACGGTGCCTCGATGACGCTGGTGATGAGTCTGGAGAAAGCCCTGCAACTGGGGCTCAAGCCCAAAGCGTTTTTCCGTGGCTTCACCGTCGCCGGTTGCGAGCCGGACGAGATGGGCATCGGCCCGGTGTTCTCGGTGCCGAAACTGCTCAAGGCCAAAGGCTTGCAGGTGGCGGACATTGATCTGTGGGAGCTGAACGAGGCGTTTGCTTCGCAGTGCCTGTATGCCCGTGATCGGCTGGAGATCGACAACGACAAATACAACGTCAATGGCGGCTCGATCTCCATCGGCCACCCGTTCGGCATGACCGGATCGCGGCAGGTCGGGCATCTGGTGCGTGAGTTGCAGCGGCGCAATTTGCGTTACGGCATCGTGACCATGTGCGTGGGGGGCGGGATGGGGGCGACGGGGTTGTTTG
>NZ_QAIK01000128.1:0-27972 GCF_003061005.1 Pseudomonas sp. HMWF021
GATTGGTGCGCTCCCTCATTGGATCGATGCCGTACAGCGATCCCTGTAGGAGCTGCCGAGTGAAACGAGGCTGCGATCTTTTGATCCTCAAGATCAAGGTCAAAAGATCGCAGCGTGCCGCAGCTCCTACAGGAATGTGCATATCGCTGATATTGAGTTGTTTACCCACAATCCCTGTTGGCGGATCTGTGGATAACGTGTTCGCCCATCCCCAAACCCCACGCCATTCAAGCCCTGCAGGCATCCGATCAAAAAACGATCAGTATAAGTCGCGGTTTTTTCTGGGGTTTTGTCCTGAATAACTTCATAAGTTGCCCCCAATCTCTGTTGGCGCTTCTGTGGACAAGATGTTTGCTGTCCGCTGCAAGCCCTGTAATACGTGGCTTGTGGAGGTTTGGTCAATAAATGATCGATTCACCGTTTCAAACCGGAAAGCCCTGGTAAAAACCCCGTATTCACGCAGCTCCAAGCGCTTTTCCACAGAACCGGCAAAGTTACCCCCTGACTCTGTTGGCGCTTCTGTGGATAACGTGTTCGCCATCCTCTACAAGCTATATGAATCGTGGCTTACAGCGACTTGATTAAAAAACAATCAATGATGCCTGCAAACCGTGATTTTGGATAAGTCACTCTTTTTCTACACAAATCAGCGAGTTATTTATCCAATCATCCACAGTTACCCCCATTTGCTGTGGGTGGTTATGTGGATAACTTGTTCGTTGAAGCTCAGGAACCCCGGCCGGCTTAGTCCAAACAGCTATTGATCACATTTCATACAGTTCTATCTTCAATCCTTGACTTCAAACCGGGCGCTGTCTTCACTGCAATGGCACAAGGACAGCCGTCACTTATCCACATCTGGTTCTGGGAGAACGCATGATGGATAGCCGCCCACAGCGCCATCCCCCCTCGCCACGCAAGCGCACGTTACGTCGCGCAGCCAATCAACACGCTCGTCTGTAGCGCCTTCCTGCTTTAACCGCTGTGCTGTCGCCGGGCTCGCCCCGGAGGCCAGGTGCCCGTTCGCCCATTGATTGCAGGCAACCGCAGAGTTGCCCCGTCTGCCTGAGAGAGGAACAACCTCATGACACGCATCGCAACGCCTATCAGCGAGATCAAGGAACACTACGACGTCATTGTCATCGGCTCCGGTTATGGCGGCGGCATTGCTGCGTCGCGCCTGTCCCGGGCCGGCAAGCAGGTGTGCCTGCTCGAACGCGGGCGGGAAATCCAGCCCGGCGAATACCCCAACACCATGATCGCCGCCACCGAAGAGTTGCAGGTACACGACCCGGACGGCCATATCGGCTCGCGCACCGGGCTGTTCGATCTGCACGTCAACGCCCAGCAGAACGTGGTAGTCGGCTGTGGCCTCGGCGGCACGTCGCTGATCAATGCCAACGTGGCCCTGGAACCCGAGCCCGGAGTGTTCGATGACCCGCGCTGGCCGCAAGCGGTGCGCGAGCATCGCGATACGCTGCTCAAGGACGGTTACGCCCGCGCCCGGGAAATGCTCAAGCCCAATCCATACCCGAACACCGCGCCGAACCTGCCCAAGCTCGACGCCAACAAAAAGTCTGCGGACTTCCTCAAGCAGGGCGCGCATTTCTACAAGCCGCCGATCAACGTGACCTTCGACAAACTGCCGAACAACCTCAACCACGTCGGCGTCGAGCAACTGCCGTGCAACCAGTGCGGCGACTGCGTCTCGGGCTGTAACAACAAGGCCAAGAACACCACGCTGATGAACTATCTGCCGGACGCCTGGAACCACGGCGCGGAGATTTTCTGTCAGGCCGAGGTGCGGCATCTGGAACGCGACGGCGATGGCTGGATCGTGCACTTCCAGTATCTGGACAGCGGGCGCGAGAAGTTCGACGCGCCGACGCTGTTCGTGAAAGCCGACGTTGTTGTGGTTTCCGCCGGCACCCTCGGCTCTACCGAAATTCTGCTGCGTTCGCGGGACAAGGGGCTGGTGATGTCCGGCCAGCTCGGCGAGAACATGAGTGGCAACGGCGACATCCTCGGCTTCGGCCACAACTGCGAGCAGACCATCAACGGCATCGGCTTCGGCGCGCACTCGGCCAAGGAACTGCACCCGGTCGGCCCGTGCATCACCTCGGTCATCGACATGCGCACCGAAGGTGACTGGCGCAGCCGCATGGTCATCGAGGAAGGCTCGATTCCCGGCGCCCTCGGCCGGCCGATGGTGCCGGCCATGGCCGGGTTCGCCGAACTGATCGGCAAGGCCACCGATGACAGCTTCAGCGCCAAGGTCAAGTACAAGGAGCGCGAGGCCGAAAGCTTCCTGCGTGGCCCGTACTACGGCGCGCTGCACAACATGCAGACCTACCTGATCATGAGCCACGACAGCGGCCAGGGCCGGATGATTCTCGACAACAAGGATCAGTTGCGCATCGACTGGCCGGGTGTCGGCGAGCAGGAAAACTTCAAGCTCGGCAACGAGCGTCTGTATCAGAGCACCAAGGCGTTGGGCGGGGTCTGGGTCGAGAATCCGATCTGGACCCAACTGCTCAAGCACAGCATCGTCTCGGTGCATCCGCTGGGCGGTTGCGTGATGGGTGAAGACGCCGGGCAAGGCGTGGTCAATCACAAGGGCCAGGTGTTCAGTGGCGCGGCCGGCACCGATGTCTACGCCAGCCTTTACGTGACCGACGGCGCGGTGATTCCGACGTCGCTGGCGGTCAATCCGTTGCTGACCATCTCCGCCGTGAGCGAGCGCAACATGGGCCTGCTCGCCGCCGACCGTGGCTGGCACATCGACTACACGCTGCCCTCGGCACCGCGCAAACAGGTGGCGCCACCGACCCTCGGCGTGCAGTTCACCGAAACCATGAAGGGCTATTTCTCCCGGGCCTTCACCGCCGCGCAAAGCACCGATCTGAAAGTCTACGAGGCGGCGGCCAAACGCGGTGAGGCGGACAACTCGCCGATCGACTTCACCCTGACCATCACCGCCAACGACCTCAACCGGATGATCAAGGAGCCGGAACACGCCGCGACCATCGTCGGTACGGTGATCGCCCCGGCGCTGTCGCCGCAACCGCTAACCGCCAGCAATGGCGTGTTCAACCTGTTCGAGCAATTCGAACAGCAGGTCGACACGCGGCACATGAAATACGACATGAAGCTGACCGCCGAGGACGGCAACGACTATTTCTTCAGCGCTTTCAAAACCGTGCCGGAAGACAACGGCGTGCTGAACATCTGGCACGACACCAGCACCCTGTACGTGACGCTGTACCGCGGGCCGGACAAGTCGGGCGAGGTGATCGGCTCCGGGGTGATGCACATTCATCCGACCGATTTCGCCAAGCAGATGACCACCATGAAAGTGCTCAACGCGCGCAACGAGCGCGAGCGCATCGAAGGGCTGGCGCGTTTCGGCAAGTTCTTCGCCGGGATTCTCTGGGAGAGTTACGGCGGGGTGTTTGCCGGTGACAAATACTTCAACCCTGACGCGCCGCCACGGCTGAAACGGCCGCTGGATGCGCCGACCCCGGCGGTGCATTTCTTCCCCACCGAGGACGGCGTCGAGCTGCGCCTGACCCGTTATCAGGCCGGCAGCAAAGGCCCGGTGATGCTGGTGCATGGCCTGGGCGTCGGTTCGAATATCTTTTCCACCGATACCATCCAGACCAACCTGCTGGAGTACCTGTGCAAGCACGACTACGACGTGTGGCTGCTGGATTTCCGGGTGAGCATTCTGCTGCCGGCAAGCAAGAAGGAGTGGAACGGCGACCAGATCGCCCAGTACGACTTCAAGGCTGCCATCGCGCAGATTCAGCAGCAGACTGGCGCCAAGGACGTGCAATGCGTGGTGCATTGCTACGGCGCTACGACGTTCTTCATGTCGTTGCTGGCGGGGCTGCAAGGTGTGCGTTCGGTGGTCTGCTCGCAGATTGCCGCTGACACGGTGGTCGCCACGGCCACGGGGTTGAAGGCCGGTCTGCACCTGCCGGGGATGCTCGATGCGATCGGCATCAAGTCGATGACGGCTTACGCCGACAGCAAGGAAAACTGGTTCAACCGCCTCTACGACAAGGCCCTCAACGGTTACGCGCGGATCGAGGCGCAGGGCTATTGCACCAACCCGGTGTGCCACCGCATCACCTTCATGTACGCCTCGCTGTATCGCCACGACACCCTTAACGAAACCCTGCACGACAACCTGCACGAGCTGTTCGGCGAGTCGAACATCGAGACCTTCGAGCATTTGGCGCTGATCGTGCGCAAGGGGCATCTGGTGGATTTCAAAGGCAACGATGTGTACATGCCGCACTTCGAGCGGCTGAGCATGCCGATCTGCTTCATCAGCGGCGCGGAGAACCAGTGTTACCTGCCGGAAAGCACCCTCAAGACCTACCAGCGAGTCTGTGAAGCCCACGGGCCGGAACGCTACAGCCGGCATGTGGTGCCGGGCTATGGCCACATCGACTGCATGTTCGGCAAGAACGCAGTGGTGGATGTGTATCCGATCATCCTTGAGCATCTGGAGAAAACGGCTCAGGCCTGACTCTACCCTGTAGGAGCTGCCGCAGGCTGCGATCTTTTGATCTTGAAAAAGCCAAAGATCGCAGCCTGCGGCAGCTCCTACAGGTGCGGTGTCGTGTTCGCAATTCAGACAAGGAAATGGATGATATGGACAGCTACATCCGCTGGTTTCAACGCTTCATCTGGATCGGCATTGCGATGAACATGGTGTTCGCGATCCCGGCGCTGTTCGCGCCGGGGTTGCTGACATCGGTGGTCGGGCTGCCGCCGCAACTCTCCGACCCGTGGCTGGAAAACGCCGGGATGCTGCTGGTGGGCATCAGCGTGTTTTACATGCCGTCGGGCTTCAACGCGCCGCGCTATGTGGTGCATTCCTGGCTGTGCGTGCTGACGCGGCTGATCGCCGTGGTGTTCTGGATTTACCTGATCAACACCAGCATTCAGGGTTCGGTGTTCGTGCCGATGCTGATGGGCGATCTGAGCTTCTTTCTGATCCTCGGCATTCTGTTGTACCTCGGCACCGCGCCCGCGAACCGTCCCTGGGCGCTGCTGTGCGATGGCTGGCGCGAGTGGCGCGCGGCCTGGGCGAGGCAATGGCAGAGTCACGCCTTCAAGGTCGGCACGCTGGTGGTTGTCGCGGTGTTGGGTTTCATCGGTTACGAAACCTGGTATCAGATGCTGCGCGTGGTGCCGGAGCAGGAATACGCCTCCGACGAAGATCACTACAAATACGCCGCCATCGGCCTGGGCATCGAAGCGCGGATCCCGTATTACCTGTTCGCCGTACTGCCGCAGATGTGCCCGGAAAAACTGCCCAAGCCCGGCGGCTGGGAAGTCTTCGGCTTTCTCTATGAGAACGGCAAGGACCTGCCGATCGGCATGGCCAAGCGGCAGATCGGTTACCCGACGGTAGAGCCGAACTGCGCGCTGTGCCACACCGGCTCCTACCGGGCCAATGCCAGCGACGTCGCGGTCAATGTGCCCAGCGCGCCGGCCAACACCCTGCAACTGCAGGCCTTCCAGTGGTTCGCCTACGATTGCGCCAGCGATCCGAAATTCACCACGGACGCGGTGATGGCGGCGATCAATGGCAAGTTTCAGCTGGGCTTTTTCGAGAAGCTCTATAACCGCTACCTGATCATCCCGATGGCGAAAAGCGCTTTGCTCAAGCAGAAGCAGGCCTACGCCTGGCAGAAGCTGCGTCCGCAACAAGGCCCGGGCCGCACCGACACCTTCAACCCGACGAAAATGGTGGTGTTCGGCTTCCCGGATGACTCGACCATCGGCACCGTCGATCTGCCGCAAGTGTGGAACCAGAAGCCGCGGGAATCGATGTACCTGCATTGGGACGGCAATAACAACAAGATCCACGAACGCAACTACGCCGCCGCGATGGCCGTGGGCGCAACGCCGGAGTCGGTGCTGCCGCCGAGCTTCAACCGGGTGACCAATTGGCTGCTCGGGCACAAGGCGCCGGCGTGGCCGTGGGCACTGGATCAGACCAAGGTCGCCCAGGGCAAACCGATCTGGGAAGCCAATTGCGCCGCGTGCCACGACTTCGGTCGCGCCGACACCGGGCAAGTGACCACCAACATCGACCAACTGGGCACCGATCCACATCGGCTGGACTCGTTCACCACCGGTCTGGTGACGGCGTTCCACACCTTCAAGAAACCGCCGTTCGACTTCGGCGCGTATCGCAAGACCCAGAGCTACAGCAACACGCCGACTGACGGTATCTGGCTGCGCGCGCCGTACCTGCACAACGGTTCGGTGCCGACCCTGTGGGATCTGCTGCAACCACCGGAAAAACGTCCGGTGGTGTTCATCACCGGCTCCGACGTCTACGACCCGGTCAACGTCGGTTTCGTCACCACGGGCGCCCAGGCCAAAGCCTCGGCGGATTTCAAATACGACACCCGGCTGGAGGGTAACCACAACAGCGGTCACCTCTATGGCACCACGCTGTCGGACGACGACAAGCGGGCGTTGATCGAATTCATGAAAACCCTGTGAGCCCTTACGGATAGAGGATTACGCCATGTCACTGGTCAGTCATTGGGAACACGAGTACGACAAGGTCAAAGTGCGCATCCACGGCTTGTTCACGCGCATGGAAATGGCCTGGATGAAGCTCATCAGCGAGCTGGAGCCGCAGGAATTCCAGGCGATCATCAAGCTGCTGCAGCGCGGTCACGATCAGGCGCAGTACGTGCTGAAAAACGGCGAGTTGCCCGGCGACGAACCGGCGGTGCCGTGGGAGTTGTCCCATGGCCTGTCGATCCTGCGCATCGGCAATGCCACGCCGTTGCCGCAATCGCCGGATCAACTGGCGACCCGGGTGTTGCAGGACGGCAGTCTGCTCGGTTGTCGCAAGTGGGAGTTGCTTGATCTGCTGTGGAGCGAAGCGCTGCTGAAGTGGATCGAGAACCTGCGTCATCATGCGACCTTCGGCACTGATCCGGCGGTGGTGCAGATGGACCGCGACGTGACCCTGGCGATTGCCGGCGACTGGGGCACCGGCCCCTTCGACAGTCATGCGCCGGCGGTGTCAGTCGCCAACCAGATGCAACTGGCCCAGGCCGATTTCACCATCCATCTGGGCGATGTCTACTACGCCGGCAGCCACTCGCAGGAAGACGTCGACATGGCCGGTTGGCCGATGGGCAGCCACGGCTCGTTCACCCTCAACTCCAACCACGAGATGTACAGCGGCGCCCACGGCTATTTCAAGGAACTGGCCAAGCGCTTTCCGGGGCAGCAGGGCACCAGTTATTTCGCCTTGATCAACGACGACTGGCTGGTGGTCGGACTGGATTCGGCGTATGCCTCGGATGCAATGAACCTGTACATGGACGGCACGCTCAACGAGCCGCAGATCACCTGGATGAAAGCCTTGCCGAAACGCAAAAAGATCATGGTGCTCAGCCATCACCAGGGCTTCGATATTTCCGGACATCACCAGACCGCGCTGTATCAACCTGTGTGCGATGCACTGGGGCGCGAGCCGGATTACTGGTATTGGGGGCATCTGCACAACGGCATCGTCTACGCCAAACAGGGCGGCTTGAATGCGCGCTGCGCCGGGCACGGGGCGATTCCCTATGGCAATGCCAGCGAACTGAACGGGCATTCGCGGGTGTTGTGGTCGGAGACGCAGGATGCCAATGACCCGGCGTATCCGCTGCGGGTGTTGAACGGGTATGCGAAGGTGCGGTTGGTGGGGGAGGATATTTTTGAGGAGTTTATTGGGGAGGATGGCAGTGTGAGGTGGTCGTCCAAGTGATGAGGTGAATGTTCTGACGCCATCGCTGGCAAGCCAGCTCCCACAGGTATGAAGTGTTCACAACATTTGTGTACACCAGAGATCCCTGTGGGAGCTGGCTTGCCAGCGATGCTTTTAGCCCTGGACCGGGACGCCTTTGAGGTAAGGCGCAGGCTCCGCCCCAAGGTTGTTCAGCATCCGCTCGCTGTACCAGTCCACGAAGTTGACCACACCAAACTCATAGGTCTTCGAGTACGGCCCCGGCTGATAAGCGGTGGAGTTGATCCCGCGCTGGTTCTCTTCGGCCAGACGCCGGTCTTGGTCGTTGGTCGCGTCCCACACCTGGCGCATGCGTTCGACGTCGTAATCCACGCCTTCGACCGCGTCCTTGTGCACCAGCCATTTGGTGGTGACCATGGTTTCCTGGGCGCTGATCGGCCACACGGTGAACACGATGATGTGGTCGCCCATGCAGTGGTTCCACGAGTGCGGCAGGTGCAGGATGCGCATCGAGCCCAGGTCCGGGTTCTTGATCCGGCCCATCAGTTTGGCGCAGCCCTGTTTGCCGTCCATTGTCATCGACACGGTGCCCTTGAGCAGCGGCATGCGCACGATACGGTTGCGCAGGCCGAAACTGGCGTGGGCGTAAGGGATCTTCTCGGCTTCCCACGCAGCGGCGGACGCGGCGACGTGATCCTTGAAGGCCTGATCGGCGCGCGGGTCGGTGACGTCGTCCCATTCCAGCAGGGTTTTCAGCAGTTCCGGGTGCGAGGCGTTGCAGTGGTAGCACTCGCGGTTGTTTTCCAGCACCAGTTTCCAGTTGGCCTTTTCCATCAAGGTGGTGGTGATCGCCACCTTGGTGTTCTCCATGTCGTACGGTTCCATGTAGTGGTTGAGCGTCGACAGGAAGTCATCGATGGCCGGCGGATTGTCCGCCAGGCTGATGAAGATGTAGCCGCCGGCAGTCTTCACGTTCACCGGTTTGAGGCCGTACTGCTTCATGTCGAAGTCGGCGCCCATCTCGGTGCCGGCGAACAGCAGGCGCCCGTCCAGCTCATACGTCCACTGGTGGTAGTGGCAGACCAGTTTGGCGACCTTGCCCTTGTCGCTGGTGCACAGGCGCGAGCCACGGTGACGGCAGACGTTATGGAAGGCATGCACCACACCGTCGGCGCCACGAATGACGATGATCGGGTTCTTGCCGATCTGCAGAGTGATGTAGTTGCCCTTGGCCGGGATTTCGCAGGTCATGCCGGCGATCAACCACTCTTTCTGGAAGATTTCCTGCATGTCGATATCGAACAGGCGCTCGTCGCTGTAGAACGGCTGCGGCAGGGAAAAGGTGCGCTCGCGTTCCTGCAGCATTTGTGCGGTGGCCTTGCGTGCGGGTTCCAGCGGATCGCCCAGGCTGATTTTTGCGGTGACGTCCATCGATGTATTCCTCAAGGCCATCTGCGTGGCCGCGAAAGTGGCTGATCAGGGTTGCTACGCAAGGTGTAAAGAATTCGTCTTGGTGTGAGGCGAGTGTGGGGCCGGCGCTGCCCGCAACCTTATCCATGGGCGACATGGTGCAATCTGTTCCCGACGCGCAACCCCCGGTGGTTGGGGGCTGGTCGCGATAAGTATGCCGATGTCGCGGATAGGTAAACGGGCGGTTCACGCTATACGCAGAATCGCCACATGAAGGCCGACAGTCGGCCGTGGAGAACAGCATGTCCAACAGCTTCCTGAATCCGGTCACCACCCAGACCTGGGCCAATGGCCGACACATCGTCCGTTGCGTCAAAGTCATCCAGGAAACCTGGGACGTGCGCACCTTCTGTTTCATGGCCGACCAGCCGATCCTGTTCTTCTTCAAACCCGGGCAGTTCGTGACCCTGGAGCTGGAAATCGACGGCCAGCCGATCATGCGCTCGTACACTATTTCCAGTTCGCCGTCGGTGCCGTACAGCTTTTCGGTGACCATCAAACGGGTGCCGGGCGGCAAGGTCTCCAACTGGCTGCACGACACCCTGCATGAAGGGCAGGAGCTGGCGGTACACGGGCCGGTCGGGCTGTTCAACGCCATCGATTTCCCGAGCCCGAAAGTTCTGTATCTGAGCGGCGGCGTGGGGATCACCCCGTGCATGTCGATGGCGCGCTGGTTCTACGACACCAACGCCAACGTCGACATGACCTTTATCCACAGCGCGCGCTCGCCGAAAGACATCATTTATCACCGCGAGCTGGAACACATGGCGTCGCGGATCGACAACTTCAGCCTGCACCTGATCTGCGAGAAACACGGGCTGGGCGAGCCGTGGGCCGGTTATCGCGGCTACCTCAATCACAAGATGCTCGAACTGATGGTGCCGGACTTCCTCGAGCGCGAAGTGTTCTGCTGCGGCCCGACGCCGTACATGACTGCCGTCAAGCGCCTGCTCGAAGCCGCCGGCTACGACATGTCGCGTTATCACGAGGAATCCTTTGGCGCCACGCCACCGGAAGCCCGTGCCGATGCGGTGGAACAGGCCGAGCAGGCTGCCGAGGCGCCGGAAATCGATGCGGCGGATCTGCATCAGGTCGAGTTCACCGCCTCCGGCAAGAGTATTCGCGTGGCACCGGGCGAAACCGTCCACGCGGCAGCGGCAAAGTTGGGCCTGATGATCCCGAAAGCCTGCGGCATGGGTATTTGCGGCACGTGCAAGGTGCTCAAGCTGGGCGGCGAAGTGGAGATGGAGCACAACGGCGGGATCACCGAGGACGACGAGGCGGAAGGGTTTATCCTCTCGTGCTGCAGCGTGCCCAAAGGCGACGTCAGAATCGAATTCTGAGCCGGCCCCCTGTAGGAGCTGCCGCAGGCTGCGATCTTTTGATCTTAAAAAACAAGATCAAAAGATCGCAGCCTTCGGCAGCTCCTACAGGGATGGTATTCAGTCGATGAACAGGTCGGACATCAGTGGGGCGGTGCTGTCCGGATCAAATCGGTAGTGATCAAATTCAGTCACTCCGTGCTCTCGCAAAATTTCTTCGTCGATAAGCAGTCGTCCAGTGATCTGCCGCCCGCTACTGCTGAGAATCACATGCGCCGCATCCGCCATGATCGCCGGTGTGCGCGCATGCTTGAACGACTCCCGGCTGCCCAGCTGAAACTCGATCGCCGCCGTGGCAATCATGGTCTGCGGCCACAGCGAATTGACGCTGATCCCGTAACTGGCGAATTCCTCGCTCATGCCCACGGTCAGCATGCTCATGCCGTATTTGGTCACGGTGTAGGGGCTGTACTGGGCGAACCATTTGCTCGCCATATTCAGCGGCGGCGACAGGTTAAGGATGTGTCCGGCGGATTTCTTCAGATAGGGCAGGGCGGCCTGGCTGCACAGCAACACGGCGCGGGTGTTGATCTGGTGCATCAGGTCGAAGCGTTTGAGTTCGATGTGCTGCACGCCAGTGAGCTTGATCGCCCCGGCGTTATTGACCAGCGCATCGATGCCGCCGAAATGCTCGTTGGCCTTGGCCAGCGCATTGCGCACGGCGTCTTCATCACGCACGTCCAACTGCAACGCCAATGCCTGGCCGCCAGCGGCTTCGACTTCTGCTGCGACGCTGTGAATGGTGCCGGGCAGTTTGGGGTGGGCTTCGGCGCTCTTGGCCGCAATCACGATATTGGCCCCGTCCTTCGCGGCCCGCAGCGCAATCTCACGGCCGATGCCACGGCTGGCGCCGGTGATGAACAGGGTTTTGCCTTGTAGCGACATGCCGATGCTCCTGCTTCTTGTTATGTGAGCGGAGGGCTCGACAGACAATGTAGATCAGGCAGTGGAAAACGACACAAGTATGAAACCCACGCCAAAGCTTTAATCGCCTGGGCGTGGGAGGTATTTATTTATCTGGCGTGTACTCGGTCAAGAGAACTACTTTGTAAGTGTGTTCTCCTGACTTTGTGAACATTTTGCCGCGGATGTCGTGTCTCCCGGTGAGCGTTTGGATGTAATCGCCAATTTGTGCGTATTTCACTAAGTCCTCGTCCAAAATCTGGTTTGCAGGTAGTGCCAGCACTTCGTTTTGTTCCGACATTTTTAATCTCCTTTCCGTTTCCAGCCTGGTTAAGGCAAAACGGTTCGCACCAGAAAGATCAGGTTGATCGTTCTCGGGTGTGATTCAAAGGTAAGGAGCGCTCGAATGGCTGGCGACTGTCAGAAATACTAGTACCGACGAACGGTTGTGATCTCGCGTTCGTCGGTAATGCGGCTTAGATGCTCATCACTTCACGGATATCGCACGCCAGTTCGCGTACTCGTTCTTCTTCGGTGTCCCACGAGCACATGAAGCGTGCGCCGCCCTTGCCGATGAAGGTGTAGAAGCGCCAGTTCTTCGCGGTCAGCGCGGCGATGGCCGGTTCCGAAAGCTGCAGGAACACGCCGTTGGCCTGTACCGGGAACATCAGCTCGACGCCCGGAATATCACTGACCAGCTCGGCCAGCAGCTGCGCGCAGTGGTTGGCGTGGCGAGCGTATTTGAGCCACGCATCGTTTTCGAGGATGCCGACCCACGGTGCTGAAAGAAAGCGCATTTTCGACGCCAGTTGCCCGGCCTGCTTGCAGCGGTAATCGAAGTCTTCGGCCAGCTTGTGGTTGAAGAACAGAATCGCTTCACCCACCGCCATGCCGTTCTTGGTGCCGCCGAAGCACAGCACGTCCACGCCGGCCTTCCAGGTCAGATCGGCCGGCGAGCAGCCGAGAAACGCGCAGGCGTTGGAGAAGCGCGCGCCGTCCATGTGCAGGTGCAGGCCCAGTTCCTTGCAGGTGGCGCTGATGGCACGGACTTCATCCGGGGTGTAGACGCTGCCGACTTCGGTGGCCTGGGTCAGGGTCACGACGCGCGGTTTGGGGTAGTGGATGTCCTGACGCTTGAGCGCGACTTCGCGGATCGACTGCGGGGTGATCTTGCCGTTTTCAGTGCCGGCGATCAGCAGTTTCGAGCCGTTGGAGAAGAATTCCGGCGCGCCGCATTCGTCGGTTTCGACGTGGGCGGTTTCCGAGCAGATCACGCTGTGGTAACTCTGGCACAGCGACGACAGCGCCAGCGAGTTGGCGGCGGTGCCGTTGAAGGCGAAGAATACTTCGCAGTCGGTTTCGAACAGTTGGCGGAAATGGTCGGACGCGCGTGCTGTCCATTCATCGTCACCGTAGGCGCGCTGGTGGCCGTGGTTGGCCTGTTCCATGGCGGCCCAGGCTTCGGGGCAGATACCGGAGTAGTTGTCGCTGGCGAATTGTTGGCTCTTGTCGGTCATGGCCGGCTTCCGTGATCGAAACGCTTGTGGCGCTTCGTTGGTCAATGATGGTGCGCACTTTACCGAAGATCTTCCGGGGAGCACACGGGATGTCGCAGTCAGAAAATTACCAGTTTGTTGCCCGATTATGCACGTGAGCCAACGCGACGGCGCGCTGGATTTGCTCAAGTGGCTGGCGCTGCTGAGCATGCTGCTCGATCACCTGCGATATGTCGGGATCAGCGCCGATTGGCTGTATGTTCCGGGGCGCATGGCGTTCCCGTGGTTCTGTCTGGCGATGGCGGCAAATCTTGCCCGCGCCGGTGCGCAGATGACCGAGTGGCGCTATCTGGGCTGGTTGCTGCTGTTCAGTCTGGTCAGCGAGATTCCTTACCGCTTGTACATTCCCGATCCCGACACCTTGAACGTGATGCCCACATTGGCGCTGGGGTTGCTGGTGGCGCGGGGCTGGCAGGATCGCACGTTGTTGTCGCGGCTTTTGGGCGTTGGTGCCTTGCTGCTGGCGGCGCTGTTTTCGCAGTGGCTGATGTTCGGCGTGTTTGGCGTGTTGCTGCCGCTGGCACTGCTGTGGGTGATCCGTCGCCCCTGGTATTTCGGCCTGCTGCCGGGGCTGGTGTGTCTGGCGGGGAATCAGTGGCAGGTCTTGTATGAGGCTGCCACGTTCGGTAATGCCGTCGCGGTATTCGGCATCGCGGCGTGTCTGGTTGCGCCACTGCTCGGGATAGTCTTGTTGCGACATGCCGGATCCCTTCATCCATTGCCCATGCGCCGCTGGGCGTACGCCCTTTATCCCCTGCATTTCCTCATTCTCCTGGCGCTACGCATGTCCCTGTAGGAGCTGCCGCAGGCTGCGATCTTTTGATCTTCAAAAATCCAGGGTCAAAAGATCGCAGCCTGCGGCAGCTCCTACAGGGGAACGCATTCTCCGAGTCATTTCGGGCCATGTCGTAAACGCACCTTTGTGTGGCGTCCGTAGGCATCTGGGCTGTCTGCGCCGGCCATACCATCGCATCAAAGGGCACCGCCGCAAGCCGCGTGCCTGACCAAGACGAAATGGCGCACCGACGCCGCCGGGAGAGACGCGATGTTCAGCAAGCAAGACCAGATCCAGGGTTACGACGATGCACTGCTGGCGGCGATGAATGCCGAGGAGCAACGTCAGGAAGATCACATCGAGCTGATCGCGTCGGAAAACTACACCAGCAAGCGCGTGATGGAGGCGCAGGGCAGCGGCCTGACCAACAAATACGCCGAAGGTTATCCGGGCAAGCGTTACTACGGCGGCTGCGAGCATGTGGATAAAGTCGAAGCGCTGGCCATCGAGCGCGCCAAGCAACTGTTCGGCGCCGATTACGCCAACGTCCAGCCGCACTCTGGCTCCTCGGCCAACAGCGCCGTGTACCTGGCGCTGATCCAGCCGGGCGACACCATTCTGGGCATGAGCCTGGCCCACGGCGGCCACCTGACCCACGGCGCCAAAGTGTCGTCCTCGGGCAAGCTGTACAACGCGGTGCAGTACGGGATCAACACCGACACCGGGCTGATCGATTACGACGAAGTCGAGCGTCTGGCCGTCGAGTGCAAGCCGAAGATGATCGTTGCCGGGTTCTCTGCTTATTCGAAGACGCTGGACTTCCCGCGTTTCCGCCAGATTGCCGACAAGGTCGGTGCGCTGCTGTTCGTCGACATGGCCCACGTCGCCGGTCTGGTGGCTGCCGGTCTCTACCCGAACCCGCTGCCGTACGCCGACGTGGTCACCACCACCACCCACAAGACCCTGCGCGGTCCGCGTGGCGGGCTGATCCTGGCCAAGTCCAACGAAGAGATCGAGAAGAAGCTCAACGCGGCGGTGTTCCCCGGCGCTCAGGGCGGCCCGCTGATGCACGTCATCGCCGGTAAAGCGGTGTGCTTCAAGGAAGCGCTGGAGCCTGGCTTCAAGGCTTATCAGCAGCAAGTGATCGACAACGCCAAGGCCATGGCCAGCGTGTTTATCAAACGTGGCTACGATGTAGTGTCCGGCGGCACCGACAACCACCTGTTCCTGGTCAGCCTGATCCGTCAGGGCCTGACCGGTAAAGATGCCGACGCGGCCCTTGGCCGTGCGCACATTACCGTCAACAAGAACGCCGTGCCGAACGACCCGCAGTCGCCGTTCGTGACTTCGGGCCTGCGCATCGGCACCCCGGCCGTCACCACGCGTGGCTTCAAGGTCGCCCAGTGCGAAGTGCTGGCCGGCTGGATCTGCGACATCCTCGACAACCTCGGTGACGCCGACGTTGAAGCGAATGTGGCCAAGAACGTCGCGGCACTGTGCGCCGACTACCCGGTTTATCGCTGAGCGGTTTGGAGTAAATGACTATGCAACGCTATTCGGGCTTCGGCCTCTTCAAACACTCCCTCAGCCACCACGAAAACTGGCAGCGCATGTGGCGCACGCCGACGCCGAAGAAGGTCTACGACGTGGTCATCGTCGGCGGTGGCGGGCACGGTCTGGCGACCGCCTACTATCTGGCGAAAGAGCACGGCATCACCAACGTCGCCGTGGTCGAGAAAGGCTGGCTGGGCGGCGGCAACACCGCGCGCAACACCACCATCGTGCGTTCCAACTACCTGTGGGACGAGTCGGCGCACCTGTACGAACACGCGATGAAACTGTGGGAAGGCCTGTCGCAGGACCTGAACTACAACGTGATGTTCTCCCAGCGCGGCGTCTACAACCTGTGCCACACCCTGCAGGACATCCGTGATTCCGAGCGTCGGGTCAGCGCCAACCGCCTCAACGGCGTCGACGGCGAACTGCTCAACGCCAAGCAAGTGGCTGACGAGATCCCGTACCTCGACTGCTCGAAAAACACCCGCTACCCGGTGATGGGCGCAACCGTGCAGCGTCGCGGCGGCGTCGCCCGTCACGATGCCGTGGCCTGGGGCTTTGCCCGTGCCGCCGACGCATTGGGCGTGGACTTGATCCAGCAGACCGAAGTCATCGGTTTCCGCAAGGAAAACGGCGTGTGCATCGGCGTTGAAACCAACAAGGGTTTCATCGGCGCCAAGCGCGTCGGCGTGGTCACCGCCGGTAACTCCGGGCACATGGCCAAGCTCGCCGGTTTCCGTCTGCCGATCGAATCCCACCCGCTGCAGGCGCTGGTGTCCGAGCCGATCAAGCCGATTATCGACAGCGTGATCATGTCCAACGCCGTGCACGGTTACATCAGCCAGTCGGACAAGGGCGACCTGGTGATCGGCGCCGGTATCGACGGCTACAACGGTTACGGCCAGCGCGGTTCGTACCCGGTGATCGAGCACACCATCCAGGCCATCGTCGAGATGTTCCCGGTGCTGTCGCGGGTGCGCATGAACCGCCAGTGGGGCGGCATCGTCGACACCACCCCGGACGCCTGCCCGATCATTTCGAAAACCCCGGTACCGAACATGTTCTTCAACTGCGGTTGGGGTACCGGTGGCTTCAAGGCCACTCCCGGCTCGGGCAACGTGTTTGCCGCCAGCCTGGCCAAGGGTGAAATGCACCCATTGGCTGCACCTTTCTCCATCGACCGTTTCCACAACGGTGCGTTGATCGATGAACACGGCGCTGCTGCGGTTGCCCACTAACAGGAGAAATCCCCATGTTGCATATCTTCTGTCCTCACTGCGGCGAACTGCGCTCCGAAGAGGAATTCCACGCATCCGGTCAGGCGCACATCCCGCGCCCACTGGATCCAGCCGCTTGCACTGACGAAGAGTGGGGCGACTACATGTTCTTCCGCGACAACCCGCGTGGTCTGCACCACGAGCTGTGGGATCACGTCGCCGGTTGCCGCCAGTACTTCAACGTCACCCGCGACACCGTGACCTACGAGATTCTCGAAACCTACAAGATCGGCACCAAGCCGCAATTCACCGACAAGGCTGATACGGCGAAAACAGCCACGACGGCGCTGGGAGAGAAGGTATGAGCCAGACCAATCGCCTGTCCAACGGTGGACGGATCGACCGCAACAAAGTGCTGAGCTTCACCTTCAACGGTCAGAGCTACAAAGGCTTCGAGGGCGACTCGCTGGCCTCGGCACTGATCGCCAACGGCGTCGACATCATCGGCCGCAGCTTCAAGTATTCGCGTCCTCGCGGGATCTTCGCCGCCGGTGCCGAAGAGCCGAACGCCGTGCTGCAGATCGGGGCCACCGAAGCCACGCAGATTCCCAACGTGCGCGCCACGCAACAGGCGCTGTACCAAGGCCTGGTCGCCACCAGCACCAACGGTTGGCCGAGCGTCAACAACGACATGATGGGCATTCTCGGCAAGGTCGGCGGCAAGCTGATGCCGCCGGGTTTCTACTACAAAACCTTCATGTACCCGCAATCGTTCTGGATGACATACGAGAAGTACATTCGCAAGGCTGCCGGCCTGGGCCGTTCGCCGACCGAAGTCGATCCGGACACCTACGACTACATGAACCAGCACTGCGACGTGCTGATCGTCGGCGCCGGCCCTGCCGGGCTCGCCGCGGCACTGGCAGCTGCGCGCAGCGGTGCGCGGGTGATCCTCGCCGATGAGCAGGAAGAGTTCGGCGGCAGCCTGCTCGATTCCCGCGAAAGCCTCGACGGCAAACCGGCGATCGAGTGGGTGGCGAGCGTCATCGCTGAACTGAAGAACACCCCGGACGTGCTGCTGTTGCCGCGCGCCACGGTCAACGGCTACCACGACCATAACTTCCTGACCATTCACGAACGCCTCACCGATCACCTTGGTGACCGCGCGCCAATCGGTCAGGTGCGTCAGCGCATTCACCGGGTTCGCGCCAAGCGTGTGGTGCTGGCGACCGGTGCCCACGAACGTCCGCTGGTCTACGGCAACAACGACGTGCCGGGCAACATGCTTGCCGGTGCGGTCTCGACTTACGTGCGCCGTTACGGCGTGGCACCGGGCAAAAAACTGGTGCTGACCACCAACAACGATCATGCCTACCGCGTGGCGCTGGACTGGCTCGACGCCAGCCTGCAAGTGGTGGCCATCGCCGATGCGCGCAGCAATCCGCGTGGTGCGCTGGTGGAAGAAGCGCGCGCCAAAGGCATTCGCATCCTCACTGGCAGCGCCGTGATCGAGGCCCGTGGCAGCAAGCGTGTGACCGCTGCCCGCGTCGCCGCGATCGATGTCAAAGCGCACACCGTGACCAGTCCGGGCGAATGGCTCGACTGCGACGTGATCGCTAGCTCCGGCGGATACAGCCCTGTCGTGCACCTGGCTTCGCACCTCGGTGGCAAGCCGGTCTGGCGCGAAGACATCCTCGGTTTCGTACCGGGCGAAGCACCGCAGAAGCGTGTGTGCGTCGGTGGCATCAACGGCGTTTACGGCCTCGGAGATTCGCTGGCCGATGGTTTCGAAGGTGGCGCACGTGCTGCCAGTGAAGCCGGGTTCGGGGTGGTCGAAGGCACGCTGCCCAAGGCCCTGAGCCGTCTCGAAGAAGCGACGCTGGCGCTGTTCCAGGTGCCGCACGAGAAGGGCACCTCGCGGGCGCCGAAGCAATTTGTCGACCTGCAGAACGACGTCACCGCCGCCGCCATCGAACTGGCGACCCGCGAAGGTTTCGAGTCGGTCGAGCACGTCAAACGCTACACCGCGCTGGGCTTCGGCACCGATCAGGGCAAGCTCGGCAACGTCAACGGTCTGGCCATCGCTGCCCGCTCGCTGAACGTGACCATCCCGCAGATGGGCACCACGATGTTCCGCCCGAACTACACGCCAGTGACGTTCGGCGCGGTAGCCGGTCGTCACTGTGGGCACATCTTCGAGCCGGTGCGCTACACGGCGCTGCATCAATGGCACCTGAAAAACGGCGCCGAGTTCGAAGACGTCGGCCAGTGGAAACGTCCATGGTACTTCCCGAAAAACGGCGAAGACATGCATGCGGCGGTGAAGCGCGAATGCAAAGCCGTGCGCGACAGCGTCGGCCTGCTCGACGCCTCGACTCTGGGCAAGATCGACATTCAAGGACCGGATGCCCGCGAGTTCCTCAACCGCGTGTACACCAACGCCTGGACCAAGCTCGACGTGGGCAAGGCGCGTTACGGCCTGATGTGCAAAGAAGACGGCATGGTCTTCGACGACGGTGTGACGGCGTGTCTGGCCGACAACCATTTCGTCATGACCACCACCACCGGCGGCGCGGCTCGCGTACTGCAATGGCTGGAGCTGTACCACCAGACCGAATGGCCAGAGATGAAGGTGTATTTCACCTCGGTCACCGACCACTGGGCGACCATGACCCTGTCCGGGCCGAACAGCCGCAAGCTGCTCAGCGCCGTGACCGACATCGACCTGAGCAACGAAGCTTTCCCGTTCATGACCTGGAAAGAAGGTCTGGTGGGCGGTGTGCCGGCGCGGGTGTTCCGTATCTCGTTCACCGGTGAGCTGTCGTACGAAGTCAACGTCCAGGCCGACTACGCGATGGGCGTGCTGGAGAAAATCGTCGAGGCCGGCAAGCAGTACAACCTGACGCCGTACGGCACCGAAACCATGCACGTCCTGCGTGCCGAGAAAGGTTTCATCATCGTCGGCCAGGACACCGACGGCTCGATGACCCCGGACGACCTGAATATGGGCTGGTGCGTCGGTCGCACCAAACCGTTCTCGTGGATCGGCCAGCGCGGCATGAACCGTGAAGACTGCGTGAAGGATCAGCGTAAACAACTGGTGGGCCTGAAGCCGATCGATCCGAATGTATGGCTGCCGGAAGGTGCACAACTGGTGTTCAACACCAAGCAGGCGATCCCGATGACCATGGTCGGCCACGTGACCTCCAGCTACGCGCACAACTCCCTCGGTTATTCGTTTGCCATGGGTGTGGTCAAGGGCGGTCTCAAGCGCATGGGCGAGCGGGTGTTTGCGCCGCTGGCCGATGGCAGCGTGATCGAGGCGGAGATCGTGTCTTCGGTGTTCTTCGATCCGAAAGGGGATCGGCAGAACATCTAACACCTCAATCCCTGTGGGAGCGGGCTTGCCCGCGATGGCGTCAGACCAGACAACACAATGGTGACTGATACAACGCTATCGCTGGCAAGCCAGCTCCCACAAAGAACACAGAATTCAGGAAGGTGCTTTATGGCCACAGCCAACGTTTACCAACAACGCCCGACCGCCGGCGCCCGTGCCGAGTCGTCGCTGCACCATGCCGACCTCGCCAGCCTGGCCGGCAAGGGTCGCAAGAATGCCGGTGTGTTCGTGCGAGAAAAGAAACTCCTCGGCCACCTGACCCTTCGTGGCGATGGCCATGACGCCGCGTTTGCCGCCGGTGTACACAAGGCCCTCGGCATCGAATTGCCCGGCGCCCTGAGCGTGATCGTCAAAGGCGAAACCAGCCTGCAATGGATGGGCCCGGACGAGTGGCTGCTGATCGTGCCAAGCGGTGAAGAATTCGCCGCCGAGCAGAAGCTGCGCGAAGCGCTGGGCGATCTGCACATCGCGATCGTCAACGTCAGCGGCGGCCAGCAAGTGCTCGAACTGAGCGGGCCGAACGTGCGTCAGGTGCTGATGAAATCCACCAGCTACGACGTGCACCCGAACAACTTTCCGGTGGGCAAAGCGGTGGGCACGGTGTTCGCCAAGTCGCAACTGATGATCCGCCACACCGCCGAAGACACCTGGGAACTGCTGATCCGCCGCAGCTTCTCGGATTACTGGTGGTTGTGGCTGCAGGATGCGTCGGCCGAGTACGGCCTGAGTGTGCAGGCGTAACCTGTTGTGACTGTTTTGTGGTGAGGGGATTCATCCCCGATGGGCGGCGAAGCCGCCCCAGATCAGTCACCGCGTTTATCAGGTAGATCGTATACACAGGTTTTGCGACTGCTTCGCAGCCGATCGGGGATGAATCCCCTCGCCACAAAAGCAGTTCAGCATAGCCACAGAGTTCACTCTGCTCACAGATGTTGAAACAGGAGTCACCGCACCATGAGCCGCGCACCAGACACATGGATTCTGACCGCCGACTGCCCCAGCGTGCTCGGCACGGTGGACGCGGTGACGCGTTTTCTGTTCGAGCAGGGTTGCTACGTCACCGAGCACCACTCGTTCGATGATCGCCTCTCGGGCCGCTTCTTCATTCGCGTGGAATTCCGTCAGCCCGACGGCTTCGACGAGCAGTCCTTCCGCGCCGACCTCGCCGAGCGTGGAGCGGCGTTCGGCATGGTTTTCGAGCTGACCGCGCCGAACTACCGGCCGAAAGTGGTGATCATGGTCTCCAAGGCCGATCACTGCCTCAACGATTTGCTTTACCGCCAGCGCATCGGCCAGTTGTCGATGGACGTGGCGGCGGTGGTCTCCAACCATCCGGACCTCAAGCCTTTGGCCGACTGGCACCAGATTCCCTACTACCATTTCCCCCTCGACCCCAACGACAAACCGGCCCAGGAGCGGCAGGTGTGGCAGGTGATCGAGGAGTCCGGCGCCGAACTGGTGATCCTCGCCCGCTACATGCAGGTGCTGTCGCCGGAACTGTGCCGCAAGCTCGATGGCAAGGCGATCAACATCCATCACTCGCTGCTGCCGGGGTTCAAGGGCGCCAAGCCGTATCACCAGGCCTACAACAAGGGCGTGAAACTGGTCGGCGCGACGGCGCATTACATCAACAACGACCTCGATGAAGGGCCGATCATCGCCCAGGGTGTCGAGGCGGTGGATCACAGTCATTACCCCGAGGATCTGATCGCCAAGGGGCGGGATATCGAAGGGCTGACCCTGGCCCGGGCCGTGGGTTATCACATCGAAAGAAGGGTGTTTTTGAACGCCAACAGAACCGTCGTTCTTTAGATCGCCATCGCTGGCAAGCCAGCTCCCACAGGGATTTGTGCCGTACACAATTTTTGAGTTCCACCCGAAACCTGTGGGAGCTGGCTTGCCAGCGATGAGGCCATAACAGGCAACACAACAATCAGCATCTGTACCCGAGCACTCAACGCGCTGCCTGCCTGGGCAACGCGGTTCCATAAAAACAACAGCGAGGTGAAAGCATGTCTGGCAATCGTGGTGTGGTGTATCTCGGCGCTGGCAAGGTCGAAGTACAGAAAATCGACTATCCGAAAATGCAGGACCCGCGCGGCAGGAAGATCGAACACGGGGTGATCCTGCGTGTGGTGTCCACCAACATTTGTGGCTCCGACCAGCACATGGTGCGCGGCCGTACCACGGCGCAGACCGGTCTGGTGCTGGGCCATGAAATCACCGGCGAAGTGATCGAAAAGGGTTCCGACGTCGAGAACCTGAAAATCGGCGATCTGGTCTCCGTACCGTTCAACGTGGCTTGCGGGCGCTGCCGTTCCTGCAAGGAGCAACACACCGGCGTCTGCCTGACCGTCAACCCGGCCCGTGCCGGCGGGGCTTACGGTTACGTCGACATGGGCGACTGGACCGGCGGCCAGGCCGAATACGTGCTGGTGCCGTACGCCGACTTCAACCTGCTGAAACTGCCGGATCGTGACAAGGCCATGGAGAAAATCCGCGACCTGACCTGCCTCTCCGACATTCTGCCAACCGGCTATCACGGCGCGGTGACGGCGGGCGTTGGCCCGGGCAGTACCGTGTACATCGCCGGCGCCGGCCCGGTCGGTCTAGCGGCTGCAGCCTCGGCGCGTCTGCTGGGCGCAGCGGTGGTGATCATCGGCGACGTCAACACCATCCGCCTGGCGCACGCCAAGGCGCAGGGTTTTGAAGTGGTCGACCTGTCCAAGGACACGCCGCTGCACGAACAGATCGCCGCACTGCTGGGCGAGCCGGAAGTCGATTGCGCCGTGGACTGCGTGGGCTTCGAAGCCCGTGGTCACGGGCATGACGGGGTGAAATCCGAAGCTCCGGCCACCGTACTCAACTCGCTGATGGGCGTGGTGCGCGTGGCGGGCAAGATCGGTATTCCGGGCCTGTACGTCACCGAAGATCCGGGCGCTGTCGACGCCGCGGCGAAAATGGGCAGCCTGAGCATCCGCTTCGGTCTGGGCTGGGCCAAATCCCACAGCTTCCACACCGGCCAGACCCCGGTGATGAAGTACAACCGCCAGCTGATGCAGGCGATCATGTGGGACCGCATCAACATCGCCGAAGTGGTTGGCGTGCAAGTCATCAGCCTCGACCAGGCGCCGGAAGGGTATGGCGAGTTCGATGCGGGTGTGCCGAAGAAATTTGTGATTGATCCGCATCGGTTGTTCAGTGCGGCGTAAGTTTTACGCATAGGAAAAGGCAACCCGATGGGTTGCCTTTTTTATTAACCAGACTATTTAAATGCGCACTTGCTGGCATCGCCGTCAGCGGTTGCACAATCTTCACCTTTCCAATTGCTTCCGGTGGGTTTTACTGGAACGCCGAGTCTCAGGCCCGAAGACGCGCCCAGATCGTTCTTGCCTTCATATCGGCAGATGACTACCGAATCGGCGGTGTCTTTGTCTTTAAGGCGTGCTGAGGTAAAGGTGAGATCTTCAGCGTTGTCAGAATGAGTGATCGAGACCGTTGGGCAAGTAGCTGCGTAAGCGGTGCTCATCATGGCCAGGCTGATTACGATGCCCGTGGCAATTGTCAGCTTCATCATTTGTACTCCGTTACATAAATGGGAGCCACAATGATCGCGTGCATGATCAGTAACGCCTACTGTCAGATCTGACAGGTTAATAGCTCGTTTTGAAATATAGATCTGCTTGATGCATAACTAATGAGCCTAAAAGATCGCAACCTTCGGCAGGTCCTACAGGGATCGGTGTAGGAGCTGCCGAAGGCTGCGATCTTTTGATCTTGTGCCGTTAAAGGTCCGCCAAAGCGCCTTGGTAAAGCACCGGCCCCGTCGGCTGCCCGCTCGGCGAGCCACCCTTCGGCTCCAGACTCACCGCCAACGCAATCGGCTGGCCGATCAAGGCTTTCTGTGCCGCGCTCAGTTCAACCTTGCCTTTGCCCCCCGCCGGAATCACCCCCAGCGAGATTGGCTTGCCGTCCGCCGGGATCGCCCACAGTTCGAGGCTGCGATCAGGCCCGACAGCCGCCAATGTCAGCGGCTCGATCTGCAGATAATCCGCATGCGCTTCGACCTTCAGCGCCGGTTGCGCGTCGGCGCTCAGCAGGGTGGCGCGGTAGCGGGCGTCGTCGCGGTTGTACAGCGAGCCAAGAAATACCAGCACGGCGATGGAGCAGACCGCTGCGGTGAGTCGTAGCCAGTTCCAGAACGGTCGTTTAGCGGGTACATGCAGCTCTTGCGGATCGATGCGTGCAGTAATCCCATGCCACACCCGCTCCGGCACCGGTTGCTCCGGCAGCGTTTCGGTAAGGCTGGCGAGACTCTCCTGCCACTGCGCCAGCTCGGCTCGCAGTGCTGCGTCATCCAGCAGCAATTGTTCGAAGCGCCTGCGCGCCGCCGCAGACATCAATCCGATGGCGTAATCGGCAGCGAGGGCGCGACGCAGGGCCGGGGTCTGGTAGTTCATGATTCGAGGCACCTGCGCAGACGTTCCATGCCCCGACGAATCCACGACTTCACCGAGCCCAACGGCGCGGCCAGGTGTTCGGCCAGCTCTGAGCAGGACAGGCCCTGAAAGTAAGCGACAGTGATCGACTGGCGCTGCAGGCCGTCGAGGGTATCGAGGCAACGATGCAGGGCATTGGCTTCACGGCTGCGGTTCAACAGCTCATGGGCCGAAGGACTTTCGTCGGTCAGGGTGTCCTGTTCGAACTCGGTCAGCGGTCGGTCGCGATGCTTGCGCAACTGATCGATGGCTTGATGGCGGGTGATGTTGACCATCCAGGTCAGCGGCGCCGACAGATGGGCTTCGTAGCGCGAGGCGTTGTTCCAGATGCGCACGAAGCTTTCCTGCAGCACTTCTTCGGCCAGATCCGCCCGGCCCATGAAGCGCAGGGCCACGCCGTGCAGGCGTGGGCCGACGCTGCGATAGAGCGTCTCGAAGGCCCCTCGGTCGCCCAGTGCACACTGGGCCAACAGATGCCTGAGCTGATCGGTGTCGGCGACGGAAATGACAGGCCTCCAGGCAATGCGCGGACGACGAGGGCGGGCCCCGGTTTGTTCACAGGCTAGTTCAGCGACAGCGCTTGTGCCATTCATCTGGGGTTATCCGCGGTTTCACGTTTTATATACGTGGCTATGCTGAAAATGGATGCGCCAGCGAGGAACATGCAGGTTGAAACCCGGTCAAACCGGCAGTTTTACCGCCCATACGATGGCGGTCACCACAGCGCAAGAGGATGTCTGAATGAAGATTTCACGCGGTATTGCCTTGGCTTCACTGATGACCCTTGCAGCGAGCCCGGTGTTTGCCGGCTTCAGTCTGGACGACGTGACCAAAGCAGCTTCGAGCATGCAGGGTGGCAACGCAGCCACCGCCGCCGCGCCGACCTCGGAAACCGCCGGGTTGCTGCAAGCCGTGACCGGTCTCGGCGTGACGCCGCAGCAGGCGGTCGGTGGCACCAGTGCCATGCTTGGCCTGGCCAAGAACCAGTTGAGCAGCACCGATTATTCGCAGTTGGCCAAGGAAGTGCCGGGCATCGACAAATTGTCGGGCGGCAGCGGCAACCTGGCGGCATTGAGTGGTTTGCTGGGTTCGTCGGGCAAGTCGGCCGGGCTGGAAAACGCGCTGGGCAACGTCAAGAACACAAACGACCTGAATAATGCATTCGGTGCCTTGGGCATGGACAGCGGCATGGTCGGCCAGTTTGCCCCGGTGTTGCTCAAGTACCTGGGTGACCAAGGCGTCGGCGGCCCGATTCTGCAGAGCCTGGGCAGCATCTGGGGCGCCGGCACCGGTAGCTGATTCAGCCGCGCTCGTTGCGCAGTTCGCTGATGCGTTGATCCTTCTCGGTCCAGAGCTGGTTGACCCAGTTCTGGACTTGCTGGCGAAACAGCGGATCGTTCTCGTAATCGCCCTGCGCCAGCGCCGGGTCGAGTTCGCGGGTCTGGATGTCGACAATCACCCGCGGCACGCTGCCGCTGATCAGATCCCAGAACCCCGGAATCTTTTCCTGTGGATAGACCACGGTCACGTCGAGCAAGGCATCCAGTTGTTCCCCCATCGCTGCCAGAACAAACGCCACGCCGCCCGCCTTGGGCTTGAGCAGGTGTTTGAACGGTGACTGCTGCTGCACGCCTTTCGCCGGCGTGTAGCGGGTGCCTTCCAGATAATTGACCACCGTGACCGGCTGGCGCTTGAACAGCTCGCAGGCCTGTCGGGTGATTTCCAGATCCTTGCCCGCCAGTTCCGGGTGCTTGGCCAGGAACGCTTTGCTGTAGCGCTTCATGAACGGGTAATCCAGCGCCCACCACGCCAACCCAAGAAACGGTACCCAGATCAGTTCTTTCTTGAGGAAGAACTTGAAAAACGGCGTGCGCCGGTTGAGGGTCTGGATCAGCGCCGGAATATCGACCCACGACTGGTGGTTGCTGATGACCAGGTACGAAGTGTCACCGCGCAGCTCTGCGCCGCCGCGAATGTCCCATTGGGTGGGGATGCACAGGCGAAAGATCAGCTTGTCGATCTCGGCCCAGGTCTCGGCAATCCACATCACCGCCCACGAGGCGTAATCGCGCCAGCGCCCCGGCGCAATCAGTTTGAGCAAAGCAAAAACCATCAACGGCCCGATCAGGATCAGGGTGTTGAGCAACAGCAGCAGGGTGACGAAACAGCCGGTGAGCAGGCGGCGCATAAGCAACTCTATGAAGGCGGATGGGCGCGCCATGATAAGTGGCTTCGGGCGACAGGCCAAATCGGTGGTGACGAATGTTTCACCTTTTAACCCTTAAGATCAAAAGATCGCAGCCTTCGGCAGCTCCTACCGATCACTGTAGGAGCTGCCGAAGGCTGCGATCTTTTGATCCTGATTGAGCCGAACGAATTCATAGGCCACGGTCTAAAATCCCGTTGCCCAACTCCCCAAGGAAGCCCTCTACGTGAAATCCCTCCTTGCACTGTTTGCCCTCGTCGCCCTGCCGGTCATGGCCGCCGAGCCGACCCTGTATGGGCGTTATGAATACATCGCGCTGCCGGAAATCGGCGGTGAGGTGCTCAAGGCCAAGATGGACACCGGCGCGCTGACCGCCTCGCTGTCGGCCAAGGACATCGAGACCTTCACCCGCGACGGCGAGAACTGGGTGCGCTTCCGCCTCGGCACCAAGGACGCCAGCAACAAGGTCTACGAACACAAGGTTGCGCGGATCAGCAAGATCAAGAGCCGTTCGGATGAAGAGGACGAGGGCGACAGCACCGAAGTCGCCAAGCGTCCGGTGGTCGATCTGGAACTGTGCCTGGGCAACGTCAAGCGCACCGTCGAGGTCAACCTGACCGACCGCAGCAACTTCAACTACCCGCTGCTGATCGGTGCCAAGGCCTTGCGCGAGTTCGGCGCAGCGGTGAACCCGGCGCGGCGTTTCACTGCCGACAAGCCGGACTGCTAAGTGGTCTCATTGACGTAACGTCAGGCTTGGGGCACCGTTCGCGCACTTAACCCATGGGCTCGGACGCCATGCCTCATATTCTGATTGTCGAAGACGAAGCGGCGATTGCCGACACGCTGATTTTTGCCCTGCAGGGCGAGGGGTTCACCACCACGTGGCTGAGCCTTGGCGCAGCGGCGCTCGAGCATCAACGGCAGACCCCGGCTGACTTGATCATTCTCGATATCGGCCTGCCGGACATCAGCGGTTTCGAAACCTGCAAGCAGCTGCGGCGCTTCAGTGAAGTGCCGGTGCTGTTCCTCAGTGCCCGCGACGCCGAGATTGACCGCGTGGTGGGGCTGGAGATCGGCGCCGACGATTACGTGGTCAAGCCGTTCAGCCCACGGGAAGTTGCCGCGCGGGTACGGGCGATTCTCAAGCGCATGGCGCCGCGACCTGTGGTCGAAGCGTCCTCGACGCTGTTCCGCATCGATGCCGAGCGCGTGCAGATCACCTAC
>NZ_QAIK01000128.1:27982-33924 GCF_003061005.1 Pseudomonas sp. HMWF021
ACCCGCCACGAATTCCGTCTGCTGCAATGCCTGCTCGAACAACCGCAGCGGGTGTTCAGCCGCGAGCAATTGCTCGACGCGCTGGGGGTTGCCGCCGACGCCGGCTACGAGCGCAGCATCGACAGCCACATCAAAAGCGTGCGGGCCAAACTGCGTCTGGTGCGGGCCGACGCCGAGCCGATCCAGACCCATCGCGGCCTCGGTTACAGCTACAGCCCGGGGCACAGCTGATGTCGCTGGGGCTGCGGATTTTTCTGGTGTATGTGCCGTTCATCGGCCTGACCGGTTACTTCGTGCTCAACACGGTGATGGAAGAAATTCGCCCCGGCGTGCGCCAGTCCACCGAAGAAACCCTGGTCGACACCGCCAACCTGATGGCGGAAATCCTGCGCGATGATTTCAAGGCCGGCACGCTCAGCGAGAACCGCTGGCCCGAATTGTTGCGTGCCTACGGTGAGCGCCAGCCACAGGCGACGATCTGGGGCTTGCCGAAAAATCAGGTCAACCACCGCATCTACGTCACCGACGCCAAGGGCATCGTGGTGCTGGATTCCAGCGGCGTGGCGGTCGGGCAGGATTATTCGCGCTGGAACGATGTGTACCTGACCCTGCGCGGCGAATACGGTGCGCGCTCGACCCGCAGCGATCCGAATGATTCGGCGTCGTCGGTGATGCATGTCGGCGCGCCGATCCGTGATAACGGCCAGATCATCGGCGTGGTCACCGTGGCCAAACCCAACAGTTCGTTGCAGCCCTATGTCGATCGCACCGAGCGGCGTTTGCTGTTTTACGGCGCCGGGCTGGTCGGCCTCGGTCTGCTGTTCGGCGCCTTGCTGTCGTGGTGGCTGAGCCGGGCGCTGCACCGTTTGACCGGTTATACGCAAGCTGTGAGTGAGGGGCGCCGGGTGGAAGTGCCGCATTACCGTGGCGGCGAACTGGAACAACTGGCCACGGCAGTGGAGCAGATGCGTACCCAGCTCGAAGGCAAGGCTTACGTTGAACGCTATGTGCACACCCTGACCCATGAACTGAAGAGTCCGCTGGCGGCGATTCGCGGTGCGGCGGAGTTGCTGCAGGGTGACATGCCGCCGATTCAGCGCCTGCGTTTTGTCGGCAACATCGACAGCGAAAGCACGCGGATGCAGCAACTGATCGAGCGGTTGTTGAACCTGGCGCAAGTGGAGCAGCGTCAGGGACTTGAAGAGCGGGTGGCAGTGCCGCTGGCGGCGTTGGTCGATGAGCTGTTGCGAGCGCAGTCAGCGCGGATCGAAGGCCGACGGCTCAGGATCGAGCGGGCGATTGCACCGGATCTGATGTTGATCGGCGAACCGTTTCTATTGCGTCAGGCGCTGGGCAACCTGCTGGAGAATGCGCTGGATTTCACCCCGGTTGCCGGGTTGCTGCGCTTCAGTGCCGAGCGTGTCGGGGAACAAATCGAATTGCGCTTGTTCAACGAAGCGGCGGCGATTCCCGAGTACGCCTTGCCGCGTCTGAGCGAGCGGTTTTACTCGTTGCCGCGACCGGACAGTGGGCGCAAGAGCACCGGCTTGGGGCTGAACTTCGTTGAAGAGGTGGTGAAGTTGCATGGTGGGTCGATGCATATCCGCAACGTCGAGAATGGCGTGGAAGTGATTTTGCGCCTGCCTTGAAACCGTAAAAGATCGCAGCCTTCGGCAGCTCCTACAGGGGATCGCAATACATGTAGGAGCTGCCGAAGGCTGCGATCTTCTGATCTTTCCACACAATCTCCATATTCCCCCCACATTCCCCTCATACATCAACAGCAGACTCTGCCCATCCAAACAGGGAGAGTCCCATGAACAAGAATCTGACCATAAAGCTCGGGGCCATTGCCCTGTTGATCCTGCTGTTGCTGATACCGCTGCTGATGATTGACGGCATCATCGATGACCGCCAGCAACTGCGCGACGGCGTGCTCGAAGACATCGCCCGCAGTTCCAGCTACAGCCAGCAACTGAGCGGGCCGGTGATGGTGGTGCCGTACCGCAAGGTGGTGCGTACCTGGAAGACCAACGAGAAAACCAGTCAGCGCTATGAAGAACTCGGCGAAGAGCGCGGACGTTTGTACTTTCTGCCGGAACGTTTCGAACTCGACGCTCAGGTGCAGACCGAGCTGCGCAATCGTGGAATCTACGAAGCGCGACTGTTCCATGCCGACAATCGCATCAATGGGCATTTCTCGTTGCCGGCGCAGTTGGGGATCAAGGAAGACTTCGCCGATTACCAGTTCGATGCGCCGTTTCTGGCGGTGGGCATCAGCGATATTCGCGGTATCGAAAACGCGCTGAAACTCGAACTCGACGGCCAGCGCCTGGACTTTGTACCCGGTACTCAGGTGGGCTGGCTCGGCGAGGGCGTGCGGGTCACGCTGCCGGTGCTGGATACCCGCAACACCACGGAACTGACCTTCGGTTTCGATCTGCGCCTGCAGGGCACCGGTTCGCTGCAGGTGTTGCCGGTGGGCAAAACCAGCCACGTCAGCCTCGCGGCCAACTGGCCGCACCCAAGCTTCATCGGCAACTTCCTGCCGGGAAAACGCGAGATCAGTGATCAGGGTTTCAGCGCCGATTGGCAGACCACGTTCTTCTCCACCAACCTGCAAGAAGCCATGAGCCGTTGCGTGACGGGCAATGACTGCGAGGGGTTCAACGGGCGCAGTTTTGGTGTGAGCTTCATCGACCCGGTGGATCAGTACCTGAAGAGTGATCGGGCGATCAAATATGCGCTGCTGTTCATCGTCCTGACGTTCGCCGGTTTCTTCCTGTTCGAAGTGCTCAAGAGTCTGGCCGTGCATCCGGTGCAATACGCGCTGGTCGGCGTGGCGCTGGCGTTCTTCTACCTGCTGTTGCTGTCGTTGTCGGAACACATCGGCTTTGCCCTGGCGTATCTGCTGTCGGCCAGTGGCTGTGTGTTGTTGATCGGGTTTTATGTCTGCCACGTGCTGCACAGCGTGCGCCACGGCCTGAGTTTTTCTGTGGGATTGGCGGCGTTGTATGGCCTGCTTTATGGGCTGCTGAGCGCCGAGGATTACGCGCTGCTGATGGGTTCGCTGCTGTTGTTCAGCTTGCTTGGGGTGTTCATGGTGCTGACGCGCAAACTCGACTGGTACGGGATTGGGCAGAAACCGGCCAGGTCGCTGGAGTTTGATGTGGGGGCGATGCAATGAGCGGGTTGCGCGAGGATCGGCGCTGGAAGGAAGAATTGGTGACGCGGATTGTCGGGTTTCTGCCTGTGGATGCGAGTTGGTGCCATCGCTGGCAAGCCAGCTCCCACAGGATTTGTGCTGAAACAGAGATCTCTGTCATACGCAAATCCATTGTGGGAGCTGGCTTGCCAGCGATGAGGCCGGATCAGGCGCCGCCGATTTAAGGCTTGGGCATGGTGGCGACCATGGACGGTCGCTGGCTCACCTCGAAATACCAGTTGGCCAGTTGCGGATTGGCGCTGCGCCAGTCCAGATCCGGATGACGCAGATCGATGTAACCCAACGCGCAAGCGACGCTGATGGCGGCCACGTCGAAATGGCTGGTCAGCTCGGCGATGGCGTCACTTTCCAGGTAGGCTAGGGCGCGCCGGATCTTGTCCCGCTGGGCATCGAGCCATTCGTCCCAGTGTTTTTCCGGGGCGCGCAGCACCAGTTCGTAACGCACCATCACCGAGGCGTCCATGATCCCGTCGGCCAGCGAGGCCAGGGTCAGACGGCGCCAGCGCGCCGCGCCTTCGCGAGGGATCAGCGGATTGCCGACGTGCTGCTGGTCGAGGTATTCGAGGATCACGCGGCTGTCATGAATGACGCTGCCGTCGGCCAGGCGCAGGGCCGGGATCTTGCCCAGCGGATTGTCGGCATTGAGCGCAGCGTCCGGGCTGACCGGGCTGAGCACGCAGTCTTGCAGGGCGACGCGATTCTGCTGACCGGTCTCGTGCAGCAGCACCATCACTTTGCGCACGAACGGGGAAAGCGTGTTGTGAAACAGGGTCATGCTGGGGGCGGACATGGGCAAACCTCGGTGGTCATCGAAGAACAGCAGGTTAGCCTAGCTACAACCACTGTGGCTGGCGAGGAATTGATGGTGTTCGTGAGATCGCCATCGCTGGCAAGCCAGCTCCCACAGTTTTGCACCGAACACAAATTTCAGATTCAGCATAAACCCCTGTGGGAGCTGGCTTGCCAGCGATGAGGCCATCACCGACAACACAAAAACTACCTGCGCGGCAGCAAGCCTCTAATGGCCAGATACGCCGGAACGCCCAGCCCGACCCAGCTCAACGCATCCCAGATTCCATCCCCCAACAATGCCGAAAACAACCCCGCCGCACTCAGCAGTGCGATCACCAGCGGCGTGCTGAAGACCTTCCAGAAATTGGTTTGACGTGGCTTCATGCAGCAGCCTCCGCCGTCACCGGTTTCGCCGCTTTACGCCGCACCACCCACAGATAGACGCCACTGCCGAGGACGATGATGGTCAGCACATCGAGGGTCGCCCAGAGTATTTTCATCGGCATGCCGCCGTAGTCGCCGAAGTGCAGCGGCTGTGACATGCCCATGGCGTCCATGTACCACGGGCGCTCGGCCACAGCGGTGACCTGCAGGGTGCTGGCGTCGATCAGCACCGGCGTCAGCAGGTGCGAGGTCAGGTGGGTGCCGCCCTTCATGAACACCGCGTAATGATGCTCGCTGGAAAAGCGCGTGCCGGGGAAGGCGATGAAGTCCGGGTTCATCCCCGGCGCCACGTCCCGGGCGATGTCGAGCAGGCGGGTGGCCGGGGCCAGTTGAGTGAGCGGTGGGGCATCGCGGTAGGGCGCGACCATGGCGGTCAGCGAGTCATTGCGCCACGCGGCGATGATCAGGTCGGCACAGGCGCTGATCACCCCGGTGACGCCCACCACCAGTGCCCAGGTCAGGGTGACGACACCGATCAGGTTATGCAGATCGAGCCAGCGCAAGCGAGTGGACTTGTCCTGACGCACGGTGCCGAACGGCAAGCGGCGCATGAACGGCAGGTACAGCACCGTGCCCGAGATGATCGCGACCACGAACAGCAAACCCATGAACGCCAGCAGCAACTTGCCGGGCAATCCGGCGAACATGTCCACATGCAGGCGCAGGATGAACAGCATCAGCCCGCCATTGGCCGACGGGGTTTCCAGCGCTTCACCAGTGCGCGCATCGAGCATGAAGGTGTGCGAGGAGTTCGGCTCGGTGCCGGCGGTTTTCGCCATGATGGTCAACACGGCGTTGGGTTCGTCGTCTTCGAAACCGAAGTACTGCACCACTTCGCCGGGGCGATGTTTTTCGGCCGCCTCCACCAGTTGCGCCAGATTCAGGTGCGGCGTGTCGGCGGGCATCTCGCGCACTTGCGGAGCATCGCCGAGCAGGTGCTCGATCTCGTGATGGAAGATCAGCGGCAGGCCGGTCAATGCCAGCAACAGCAGAAACACGGTGCAGATCAGGCTGGTCCAGGTGTGGATGAACGACCAGCGGCGGATTGTTTTACTTTTCATTTCATGACCTTCAAAAACACCAAAGCCGTCCACGAGGGACGGCCTGGTTGCAGGGCCTGTTTCAGCTCACGCGTTTACCACTTGTAGGTGGCACTGGCGACGACACTGCGCTGGTCGCCGTAGTAGCAGTAGAAGCCGTCGCAGGTGGAGATGTAGTCCTTGTCGAACAGGTTGGTGGCATTGACTGCAACCGATGCACCTTTGAGGCTGTTGTCCAGGCGGCCGAGGTCGTAATGAACCGAGGCGTCGAACACGGTGTAGGCGTTGGCCTTGCCCAGCCAGGTGTTGCCCTGATCGCCATAGGTGTTGCCGGTGTAACGCACGCCACCGCCGATACCGAAGCCGTCGAGTACGCCGCTGTGCCAGGTGTAATCAGTCCACAGCGAAGCTTGCTGGTTTGGCATCAGTTGCAGGCGGTT
>NZ_QAIK01000128.1:34026-35486 GCF_003061005.1 Pseudomonas sp. HMWF021
GTAGTCGCCTTTCTGCACTTCGGACTTGGCCAGGGTGTAGGCGGCAATCACTTTCAGGTTATCGGTGACGTCCGAGGTCGCCTCCAGTTCCAGGCCTTTGACTTTCACTTCGCCGGTCTGGCTGGTGATCGGGGTGTTGCCGACGGTGGTGGTGACCGCGACGTTTTTCTGCGTCAGGTCATACACGGCGGCGGTCAGCAGGGTCTTGCTGCCCGGTGGCTGGTACTTGACGCCCATTTCCCATTGCTTGCCTTCGGTCGGTTTCAGCGAACCGGTGGAGGAGGCGTCGGCGCCGGTGGTTGGCTGGAAGGATTCGGCGTAGGAAATGTACGGGACGAAGCCCGAGTCGAACACGTAGCTGAGCGCTGCGTTACCGCTGAAGTTCTTGTCGCGCTGGGTGTTGGTCGCATCGGCCTTGTTGAAGAATTTGGTGCCGGTGTGGACCCAGTCTTCACGACCGCCCAGCGTCAGACGCCATTGGTCGAGGGCCATCTGATCCTGCACGTAGAGGCCGGTCTGGTAGGTCTTCTGGTCGTAGTCGTAATACGCCGTCGAGCGATCCGGACGAACGATCGGCTGGCCGTAGATCGGGTTCAGCACGTTGGTTTTCAGACCGTCACCGTAGATCGACAGGTAGTTGGTGTTACTGCGCTGGTGATCCAGCCCCAACAGTACGGTGTGGCGAATGTCACCGGTGGCGAAGTCGGCCTGGAAGTTGTTGTCCACCGCGAACTGGCTGATGTCTTCGTCAACGCTGGTGCTGGTGCGCCCGACGTTACCTTGATCGTCCACCATGGTGTACGGGTAAGAGCCGACGGTCAGGGCCTGGAACGACAGATCCGACTTGGTGTAACGCAGGTTCTGCTTGAACTGCCACACATCGTTCAGGCGATGTTCGAAGGCATAACCGAGCGCGTAGTAGGTGCGGTCGTAGTATTCCCAATCCGGATCGCCGAGATTTTTGTGGTGCGAGACGCTACCGAACGGCATGTCGATCTTGGTGCCCTGCACGGGCAGAAACTGGCTGGTAATGCCGGTATCGTCGCGGGTGAACTGGCTCAGCAGGGTAAATTTGGTGTCGTCGTCAATGTTCCAGGTCAGGCTCGGAGCGATGTTGTAGCGCTTGTTATCGATGTGGTCGATTTGCGTGCCGCTGTCACGCACCACACCGCTGATGCCGTAGAGGAACTGGCCGGCATCGTCGATCTTGCCGGTGCTGGCGAAGTTGATCTGACGGTGGTTGTCGCTGCCGTACTGCAGCTGGATTTCGCTGCTGGCGTCGCTGCTCGGGCGCCGGCTGACCATGTCCAGCAGGCCGCCCGGCGGGGTCTGGCCGTAGACGGAAGAGGCCGGGCCGCGCAGCAGGGCGAGGCGGTCGAGGTTCCAGGTTTCCTGTTTCGGGTTGGCGTACACGCCTTTTGGCAGCGGCAGGCCATCGAGGAACTGGGTCGGCTCGAAAC
>NZ_QAIK01000129.1:0-3041 GCF_003061005.1 Pseudomonas sp. HMWF021
CGCCAGGCCCCACACGGCGACAGCGGTGTACACCACGGCCGGCGATTCCCGCCACAGGCCCAACGCGACGGCCGCAAGCATGAACAGCAGGGTGCTGATCAGCACCAGCTCGCGCAGCCAGCGGTCGATCAGGCTGCCGACGATCCACAGGCTCAGCACCGAGGCCAGGCCGAATACCAGCAGCACTCGGTCGATATCGCGGCCAAGTCCCGACGGTTGCAGGAACGGGGCGATGTAGGTGTACAGCAGGTTGTGGGCGACCACGTAGGACAGGGTCACGAACAGCACCGATCGCACGCCGGGCAGGGTAAATACCTGACGCAGGGGAAGGCGTTTTCCTGTGGGCTCGCCGGCAAAGTCCGGTACTTGCCAGCGCACCCAGATCACCAGCAGCAGCGTCAATGCGGTCATGACCGCGAAGCTCAGGCGCCAGCCCACCAGGGTGCCGAGTAACGTGCCGGCCGGGATGCCCAGCGACAGTGCGAGCGGCGCGCCGAGCATGGCGACGGTGATCGCCCGGCCTTGCAGGTGTGGCGCGACCATGCGGCTGGCGTAGCCTGCCAGCAGGGCCCACAACAGTCCGGCAAATACCCCGGCGAGCAAGCGTGCGATCAAGGTCAGCCAATACAGCTCCGACAGGGCAGTGATGCTGTTGGCGATGGCAAAGCCGCCGATCGCCGACAACAGCAATGGCCGACGACGCCAGCCTCGGGTGGCGATGGTCAACGGGATGGCCGCCAGCATCGAGCCGACGGCGTACAGCGTCACCAGTTGGCCGATCAGCGCCTGTGACACATTCAGCCCTGCACTCATTTGCGGCAGCAGGCCGGCGGGCATGGCTTCGGTCAGTACGGTGATGAAGCCTGCGGTGGCCAGGGCCAACAGGGCGCCGAGCGGTAATCGGTCGGAAACTTCATTCGCCGCGTTCAGGCCCGGTGAGGTCAGTTGTGCGTCATTCATGAGTCAGCGTCCATGTGCCGAGGGGGATGAAGGCCATAGGCTAGAGCGCTGCGCATTGGAGAAAAATGGGTTACGGTTCCGAACATATCGGACACGGATGTCGTGAATCGGAGGGTTGCAATGGACAGTCTGGGCAGTATTTCGGTGTTTGTGCAGGTTGCCGAGACCCGCAGTTTTACCGAGGCGGGGCGGTTGCAGGGCGTCTCGCCCTCGGCGGTCGGCAAAAGTATTGCGCGGCTTGAAGCGCGACTCGGCGTGCGGCTGTTTCATCGCACCACCCGCAGCATCACCCTGACCAGCGAAGGCGCGCTGTTCCTCCAACGCTGTCGCAAGATTCTCGCCGAAGTGGAAGCGGCCGAGTTCGAACTGTGCAATTCGGCGTCACAGCCCCATGGCAAGTTGCGCATCAGCCTGCCACAGGTGCACGGGCTGGTGATGCCGGTGATGAACCAGTTCATGGCGCTGTACCCGCAAATCGAGCTGGATCTGGATCTGACCGATCGTATGGTCGATGTGGTCGAGGAGGGGTTCGATGCGGTGATTCGCACCGGTAAACCACGGGATTCCCGGCTGATGGCGCGGCCCCTGGGCGAGTTCCACATGGTACTGGTGGCGAGCCCGGCGTATCTGCAGCAGCGCGGTGTACCGCAATCACCGACCGATCTGGAGGAGCACGCCTGCCTGCGGCATACCTTCCATGCCACCGGCAAGCTTGAGCCGTGGCCCTTGATCCGCGAGGAGGGCGCGCCGGAGCCGGGTTTGCCGACCCGGCTGATCAGCACGTCTATCGAAGCCGTCAGCCACGCGGCTGTGGCCGGGATGGGCATCGCCTGTCTGCCGGATTTCATGATTCATGAGGATGTCGCGCAAGGGCGTCTGCAACGGGTCCTGGATGCGCATGTGCAGCATGTCGGCCAGTTCTGGGTGCTGTGGCCGTCAAATCGCCATTCCACCGCCAAATTACGGGTATTCATCGATCATTTATCGGCGCGGCTTTTTCCAGATGTCCATTCTGGGTAAAGTTGTAACCGTTTTAAGACACTAATCCGTACGCCGCAGGGCCACGATCTGTTGCACAATACGCCCCGGACTGTTTTCCCTCAGGATGTTTAATGTTGATTTCAACTCCCATGCGTGTCGTTGGGTTGGCGCTGTTGCTGACCGCTGTCGCCGGCTGTTCTAAAGACAAGCCGATCTATGAGCATGAGAATTTCGACGATTCCGGTACGTACTCTCGCAATTACCCGGTGGCCGATGTCGCCAGTTGCGAGGCGGCCCGTCGTGCGCTGCTCAGCCAGGGCTACATCATCACCAGCAGTGACCCGAAACTGGTCAGTGGCCACAAGAGCTTCCAGCAGACGGGCGAAACTCACCTGGAAATCAGCTTCAACGTGGTGTGTGCCGAAGACGGCAGTGCCAAGCACCATGCCACGGTGTTCGCCAACGCCTTGCAGGACCGCTACGCGCTGAAGAAGACCAACAACTCCGCCAGCCTCGGTGTTGGCGTGTTGGGTTCGGTGTCGATGCCGATCGGCTCCTCGGACGATTCGATGGTCAAGGTCGCCAGTGAGACCGTGACCTCGCAGAAGTTCTACGAGCGATTCTTCACCCTGGTCGAGCTGTTCCTGCCGGCGGATGCGAAGAAAGCCGCGCACATCGAGGAAAAACCCAAGACCGATCTGGGTGTGCCCGAGCCCAAGCCTGCCGCTGCAGCCCCGACCACATCGGCGCCTGCAGTAGAGACAGCGCCCGCGCCGCCGCCAGCCGGGATCGTCGAGCCAGCCCAGGCCACACCGGCAGCTCCGGCAGCGACCCCGGCCTCGGCCCCGGTGGCTCCGACTCCATCGGGTTCCGAACCGGTCGTGCCACCCGCCGAGTCCGCGCCGATCACCCCGGCTCCGAGTGCAGACCCTGCACCGGCCGCCGAAACGATCACGCCGCCAGCCAACCCGAGCAATATTCCGCCGCCATCGGAACCGATTCCGGCGATGCAATAATTCACACACACACACATTCATCCCCTGTGGGAGCGGGCTTGCTCGCGAAAGCGGTTGTTCAGTCACATCGATGCTGAATGGACT
>NZ_QAIK01000129.1:3064-4626 GCF_003061005.1 Pseudomonas sp. HMWF021
TCCCCGACAAAAGTCCCGCGATAAATTCCTGACCGCCTGCTACGTTTTATTCATGAAGGCCGCGTTTCACTTTTCCTTCACACGGGCGCGATATGCTCGAGGCACTGGTCATTTGGCCGGGCTATTTTCAAGCGGGCAGCAGGGGGTGACACGATGGACGACTATCAAGAAGAACTGCTCGAATTCCAGGCGTTTGAACTGGATCAGCCAGAGCCAGCCGAAGACGCCACCGAGTTGTAAGGTGTCAGGCGCTTTTGCGGTGACTGCGGCGAAACTCACCGGGGGTCTGACCGCTCCAGCGTTTGAAGGCGCGCTGAAACGCCTCGGCTGAAGCAAAGCCCAGCAGGTAGGCGATCTCGCCGAACGCCAGTTCGGTGTCGCGGATGTAGGTCATTGCCAGATCGCGGCGGGTGTCGTTGAGGATCGCGCGAAACTGCGTGCCTTCCTCGGCCAGTTTGCGCCGTAATGTCCAGGTTGGCAGCTTAAGGCGCGCCGCCACTTCTTCCAGGTCGGGTTCCCGGCCACCGTTGAGCAACGGCCCCAACAGTTGAGTGATGCGTTCGCGCAGGCTGCGGGTGCGGGTCAATTGCTCCAGTTCCCGTTCACATAGCGCGAGCAAGTGTTTCCAGGTACTCGGGCAGTGTTCCGGGTTGCGCAGGGCCAGGCTGGTGAGGCTCAGCCGCAGTTGATTGCGCTCGGCGCCGAACTGGATCGGGCAGTCGCCCAGCACGCTGTAGGCGTCGCGATAGTCGGGCTCGTCGAACTCGATGTCGATACGTTCGGCGCGCAGTGGCTCGCGGCCGACGCTGGACAGCTGATGCAACCAGCCCGCAATGATCGAATCCACCACGAAGCGGTTGTAGGCGTTGTACGGGCTGATCGAATAAAAGCGCAGCCAGGCGCCATGGGCGTCTTCGTGAAAGCTCGATTGGCCGCGATAGTTGGAGCCGTACAACGGCTCGAAGCGGATCAGGCAACGGGCCGCTTCGCGCACGGTTGGCGCTTGCGCGGCGGTGACTCCGGCCAGCCCGGCCTGGCTCAGGCGGCTGAGCTGGCCCATGCGCAGGCCCAGCGCCGGATCGCCGGTCAACTGAATCGCGCTGTGCCCCAGACGCATGTAACGCGGGATTGAAAGCCGCGCACCGGCCTCGGCCAAACGGGCGGTGTCCAGACCATATTGTTCCAGCAGCGGTTGCGGATCGGCGTCATGGCTGCGCACGGCATCAGCCAGGCTGTGAACGAAGCCTACCGACAGGTCCCCAAGGCGCATCGGCAGCGGCTTCACGGTTTACAACCAGATGTTCAGCAGGCGCGCGCCACGGGCTTCGCCATCGGCGAATTGCTGGCCGTTGCTGCTGAGGAAGCTTTGCCCGGCTCCGGGCTTGTCCCAGAACTGGCCGCGCAGGAATACGCTCATGCCGGCGATCGCACGGCTGCTCGGCGGTTGCGCGGTCAGCGTCAGGCGATGCCACGCCTGACCTTCACTGATTTCCCCCGGCTTGAGGCTGACCGAGCCCGGTGTGCTCGACCCCTTGTAGCCGGCCCACGGCTGATTCCAGGCT
>NZ_QAIK01000129.1:4636-8000 GCF_003061005.1 Pseudomonas sp. HMWF021
GTTGTCCGGATACCAGCTGTCGCTGCCAATCAATACGCCCAATCGCCCGGCCGGGGTATCGACCACGTTGATCGCGTGGGCGTCTTCACCCTCGATCACGTCGCGCTGCTCGAAGATCGGGTGCATCTGCCGCTGGGGCTGGCCCAGCGGAACGCCGTCACGGCCGAACACCACGCTGCTGTTGAACAGCGAACCGCTGCCGGGCTTGAGCTGGCCGTCGCGGATACTCGGTTCCGGCAGCACGATGGAACCGGCCACCAGCGTCACATGGAATTCCCTGGCCAGGCCACCGAACAGCGCCTGGTAATCCTTGGCCATGGCTTTGGACTTCATCCGCAGGTGCGCGTCATCGAGGCGATTTTCGCCACTGGCGCTGAGCCAGGCGCGAGCGAAAAGTAGCGGGTTGCTCGCCGCCAGCCAATTCATCGCTTCGACGAGGGTCGGGGCCTGATACAGCTCGTCTTTCTCGCCGCTGATCATCAGCCAGGTGCCGACATGCTCGGGCAGCACCACCACGGTTTTTTCGTTCAGCAGCCCCTGATCCTGCGCCTGCTGCAGATAGGCCGCGAGTTTGCGGTGCAGGCGCTCGGGGCTTTGATAGTCGGTGGGGAACAGTTCCGGCTGAATTCCCAACAGGTTGCCGCGGTCGGACGGGGTGCCCTGATCAACCGCCAGTTTGATGCGCAGATCCGACAGGTAATGTCCCGCCGGCCGGTCCGCCGCCCACATGGCGTAGGTGGTGAGAGCGGCAACGACGGCCATGGAGAAAAACAGGTACAGAAGTTTGCGCATGAAAACCAACAACAACCGGGTACAGGGTGTGGCGACTAGGGTAGGGCGCATGGCGCCGGTTGCCAAGGGGTGCTGCGCATTTGGATCAATAAGTTGTCAGTTTCGGTCATTGAGTGACAGCAGTGCGACTCTTAGTCTGTCGAACATGACTGACGGGGGACGCAGAGCTCCCGCAATTTCCGTGATCGCTCGTTGTGGAGTTACCGATGACCGCCGCTCATTACCCGCACCTGTTGGCCCCGCTGGACCTGGGATTCACCACGTTGCGCAACCGCACCCTGATGGGCTCGATGCACACCGGTCTTGAAGAAAAACCGGGCGGCTTCGAACGCATGGCAGCGTACTTCGCCGAGCGTGCCCGTGGCGGCGTCGGCCTGATGGTCACCGGGGGCATCGGCCCGAACGACGAGGGCGGCGTGTATTCCGGCGCGGCCAAGCTGACCACCGAGGAAGAAGCGCTCAAGCACCGCATCGTCACTCGCGCAGTGCATGAGGCGGGCGGCAAGATCTGCATGCAGATCCTCCACGCCGGGCGTTATGCCTACAGCCCGAAACAGGTCGCGCCGAGTGCGATTCAGGCGCCGATCAACCCGTTCAAGCCCAAAGAGCTGGACGAGGAAGGCATCGAGAAGCAGATCAGTGATTTCGTCACCTGCTCGGTGCTGGCGCAGACCGCCGAGTACGACGGCGTGGAGATCATGGGTTCGGAAGGTTATTTCATTAACCAGTTCCTCGCCGCCCACACCAACCACCGTACCGACCGCTGGGGTGGCAGCTACGGAAACCGCATGCGCCTGCCGGTGGAAATCGTCCGCCGCGTACGCGAAGCGGTCGGCCCGAACTTCATCATTATTTTCCGTTTGTCGATGCTTGATCTGGTCGAGGGCGGCAGCACCTGGGAAGAGATCGTGACCCTGGCCAAAGCCATCGAGCAGGCCGGCGCGACCATCATCAACACCGGCATCGGCTGGCACGAAGCGCGGATCCCGACCATCGCCACCAAGGTGCCGCGCGCGGCATTCAGCAAGGTCACCGCCAAGCTGCGCGGTTCGGTGAACATTCCGCTGATCACCACCAACCGTATCAACACCCCGGAAATCGCCGAGCAGATTCTCGCTGAAGGCGACGCCGACATGGTCTCGATGGCGCGGCCGTTCCTCGCCGACCCGGACTTCGTCAACAAGGCCGCCGAGGGCCGTGCCGACGAAATCAACACCTGCATCGGTTGCAACCAGGCGTGCCTCGATCACACCTTTGGCGGCAAGCTCACCAGTTGCCTGGTCAACCCGCGTGCCTGCCATGAAACCGAGCTCAACTATTTGCCGGTGCAGCAGATCAAGAAAATCGCTGTGGTCGGTGCCGGGCCTGCCGGTCTGTCCGCCGCGACCGTGGCCGCCGAGCGCGGTCATCAGGTAACGTTGTTCGATTCGGCCAGCGAGATTGGCGGCCAGTTCAACATCGCCAAGCGTGTGCCGGGCAAGGAAGAATTCTTCGAAACCCTGCGTTATTTCAAGCGCAAGCTGCAGACCACGAATGTCGAGGTGTGCCTGAACACCCGCGTCGACGTGGCGAAACTGGTCGAGGGCGGTTACGACGAAATCATCCTCGCCACCGGTATCGCGCCGCGTGTGCCGGCGATTCCGGGTGTTGAGAACGCCAAGGTGCTGAGCTACCTGGACGTGATCCTCGAGCGCAAACCGGTGGGCAAGCGCGTCGCGGTGATTGGCGCGGGCGGTATCGGTTTCGACGTCTCCGAGTTCCTTGTGCACCAAGGCGTGGCCACCAGTCTGGATCGCACGGCGTTCTGGAAGGAGTGGGGCATTGACACCCATCTGGAAGCACGTGGTGGCGTGGCCGGGATCAAAGCCGCGCCGCACGCGCCGGCTCGCGAAGTGTTCCTGTTGCAGCGCAAGAAAACCAAGGTCGGCGACGGTCTGGGCAAGACCACTGGCTGGATTCACCGTACGGGCTTGAAGAACAAGCAGGTGCAGATGCTCAACAGCGTCGAATACCTGAAGATCGACGACGAAGGCCTGCACATCCGCGTCGGCGAAACCGGCGAGCCGCAAGTGCTGGCGGTGGACAACATCGTCATCTGTGCCGGTCAGGATCCGTTGCGTGACCTGCAGGAGGGGCTGGTGGCAGCGGGGCAGAACGTGCACCTGATTGGTGGCGCCGACGTGGCGGCGGAGCTGGATGCCAAGCGCGCGATCAACCAGGGTTCGCGCCTGGCCGCTGAACTCTAAGGCCTGTGTAGGAGCTGCCGCAGGCTGCGATCTTTTGATCTTGGTTTTTAAAAGCAAAATCAAAAGATCGCAGCCTGCGGCAGCTCCTACAGGTTGTTTGGGTGCTGTTAGTATTGGTTTTTTTTGATGCTGTGGCGCTGATGCTTTTTCCCTCTGACTGGCTACCTCAAGCCTCCCTCGAATTACTGCAACTTGACTGGCTCACCCGCGCTGGAATCGAGGTCGCGATCCTGCGTCTGGACCGGATCGACCCGCTGATCAGCGGCAACAAGTGGTTCAAACTCGTCGAACACCTCAAAGCCGCCGACCACGCCGGGGCGCAGGGC
>NZ_QAIK01000130.1 GCF_003061005.1 Pseudomonas sp. HMWF021
GGCACGGGCAGCTGAACGAACCGGACCCGACCTTGGTAAACCTGAAACGATCTGTGGGAGCGGCGACACTCGGTCCCACAGGTCGTGCAGTCAGCGATCCGAACGCATCAGCTCGGCGAAATTCTGCTCCAGCGACAGCACCGCTGCGCGGTTGCGGCCGGCATTTTTTGCCTGATACAACGCCGCGTCAGCACGCCGGATGAACACTTCCGGGCTGTCATTGCTGCCGTCAGGAATAAACGAATAGCAACCCAGACTCACCGTCAAAAAACCCGTCGGCGAGCCGCTGTGGACAATACGTTTGTCGATGACACTGCGACGGATTTGCCCGGCAATTGCCAGCGCGCCGTTGATATCCGTGTCGGGGAGCAGCACTGCGAACTCCTCGCCGCCATAGCGCACCGCCAGATCGGCCTTGCGCTGGCAACAGTTTTTCAGTGCCTGGGCGACCTGCGTCAGGCAATGGTCGCCCGCGACATGCCCATAGGCGTCGTTGTAGCACTTGAAAAAATCGATATCGAGCATGATCAGGCTCACCGGGCTCGACTGCCTGGCGCCACGGGCGAACTCGATTTCCAGCGAACGTTCGAACAACCGGCGGTTGGCCAGACCGGTCAGGCTGTCGTGGGTCGCAATCTGCTCCAGTGCCCGTTGTGCCTTGCGCAGATTCCTCTCGATGCGCTCGCCATCACGCACCTGATGGATGAACACCCAACCGAACAGGCCGACACCCAGCATCACCAGCGCCACAATCACGCTGGACTGAAAGGCGCGCTCATACCAACCCTTGAGGATCGTGTCCCGCGAGGTCGCGGAGGCCACCACCAGCGGATAAGAGGCCAATTGTCGATAGCCGTAGAGGCGCACCACTCCATCGACCACAGAGGTGATCATCGCGTTGCCCGCCGGCGATTGCGGCAACAGTTTCTGGTAGATCTTGCCTTTGGCCAGAGAAGAGCCGATCAGGCTTTCATCGAAGGGACGCCGGGCAAGCAAGGTGCCGTCGGTCAAACCGAGGAACATGATGCCCTGGTCGTCGAGGCTGAAGCTTTTGAAGAACTGATCGAAGTACGACATCTTGATCCCGGCCATCAACACGCCTTGAAAATTACCGGCGCGGTCGTTGACGCGTTTCGAGATCGGAATGATCCACTCGCCGTTTTCGCGGCTGCGGATCGCCGGGCCGATGTGCGCGATCTTCGAGGCATTTTGCTGGTGAAACCGGAAATATTCGCGATCGGCGACGCCGTTGCCATGTGGCAGATCGGGGTACGAAGTGATCACCCACTGACCGTCGCGATCGAACAGAAACATACCGTGCAACTGGTCCAGTTGCTGCACGCGGCGGGCGAAGGTTTTCTGCAGACGCGGGCGCTGCGCAGCGCCGTAACCATCATCCTCGACCCAGTCGACCAGGCTGGTCAGCACCAGATCCGCCGCGAGGAAAGTATCCTCAGCCTGCTGCGCCATCGCTCGGGTCAGGTTGGAGGACGCCATTTGCGCCATTGCCAGGTCCTGGCGTCGCGACTGTTCCAGCTGCAAATAGAGCAAACCGAACAGGCACAGGCACACCGCAACGATGAAAAGCGCTGCCGCTTTGCGCAGTGGCAAGCGCTTGAGCGTGCCGGGAGCCTGATGCGGGTCGTGAATGGGGATTGGCAAAAACGTGTCCTGGGCAGGTACGACAAGGGCCGCAGCCCGAAACCCTTACTTTTCGTGAGCGTAGCCCACCGGGATGCGCACGGCAAACCCGCAGTACCAGCGCATCCTGCCCAGGTGTATCGGCGCGCAAGGGATTTGGATGACCTCCGCACGTCGATTTATTTTCAGTTGTGGTTTCGCGGGTGATTGCCCTCGCTTATCTGCGCCGGGCAATCGCGCAGCGCACCGATTACAGCTCTCGGGGTTTGTTGATTTCCCGCAGCAGATCCGCGACTGGCAGGTTCATGGTGTTTGAGTAGTAGGGTTTGTAGCCGTACGCGGTGACGACGACTTTGCAGGGGATTTGTTGTTTACCAAGCAGAAGGGCATTCAATTCCTGTACGGAGAGATCCTCTTGCGAAGTACCGTTATTTTGGGTCTGCCGCAAAAAAGCACTCGTCATATAGTTGAATTTACCGCTTGCCTGACTGGTTTCGTCCACCTCAATCAGTCCGTAGGCCGAGTACCTGAATCGGTTAGTGATGGAAAAATTCTGATCATCACCAAGCGGACACTCAAACATCGTCGACGCTGCGCCCTTCCCCATACCTCTTCCGAACAAATCCAAAAGATTTACATCCGAGCCGTAATGAATTTTGTAAAGCAAACCAATACTTTCCCTTTCGACTGACAGAAAGTTGAGATTCGCAGGAGGCACTGTGTGATCTTTGGCACATGACGAGCACAATATAACTAACAGAAGAACAGGCGATTTTTTCATCAGCGATTGCTCTCTCGAATTGACTCGAACATCAAATCACTTGCCGATTTTCCTTCAACGACAGGTTGGGTAAACATCGCTGGAGCATTAGCGTGGTTCGTATCCATGGTGACATTAATGTCAGGCCCGCACAGCACTTGCCATTTTTCCCCGAAATCCGCTACCGAGTCGGACTGGTCTGGCTTGGAAGGCATAGCTTTTATGTTTACCCAGAAATCAGCCACCGGTGTTGGCTTATCTCCGTAGATATCGGATCCCAGCCACACCAAAGTACCTTCACCTACGGGGTCAAGCGTAACGAGCATGTTGATCCTGTAACCCCACTCCGACATTACACTGATCAAATGCGCGCCGTTCCATCCCCCAAGGCTGTGTCCGACAATGTAGATTGGGCAAGACTTGTAGGAAATTATGTTGAGAACATTTTTTTGGATGTCCTTCTTTCCCCGAACCTCGTTATACCCAAGCCATTGGGATTTATATTTGCCTAGTTTGGTCAGGTCCTCACGTTCGGGGAGCCACTGGCAATCGGATTGGTGCCATGCCCCGGGAGTGGGCAGGCGGTTGGATCGGTGATGCGGGCGGCGGGTTTTCCGCTCATGAACAGCTCCTTGCAGTGTTACGGGTCATCCTTGTGGGGGCGCAAGAGTGCGTGAATTTTCCGGGTGTTTCAAACCTTCAAGCAAAAAAAAAGCGCCCGATCGGGGCGCCCTTTTCTATTCGTGGGAACTGCTCACATCAACGCGATGGCGGCACCCGAATATCTCCCGCCCGGCACTGGGTCTTCACGCCCTTGCCACACGCGCCGAACTGCAGATCCTTGCCCATGCACACCCGCACTTCCGACAGCTCCGGGCCGCTGCAGATGACCGCGATGCCATCCGCCGGGATGCCCGGGTTGGCCTTGCGGAACAGATCGGCAATTTCCTGTGCCTCGAAGTAGTACGAGCTGCTGAACGGTTGCAGCTCTTGCGGGATTTTCACCGCGCCGACGGCTTTGTCCGCTTCATCCAGATAACCCATTGCGCCCAGACCGCTGCAGGTGCCGTGTTTGGACCATTCGTGATCGAGCAGTTTCTTGGTCGGGAACAGCGTCAGGCCTTTGGTGGTTTCGGCCGCCGACAGCGTGGTCAGCGGCGGGCAGGATTCCGGCCAGCCGCCATTGGCGTATTGCGGCCACAAGCCGTGCAGCACGAAGCCGTAGCCCTTGCCGGAGCATTGCACGTCATCCTTGTGAGTGAGGCAGAAGGTCGGCGACCAGGACAACGTCAGCAGGTAGTAATCGAACTGCCCCGCCACCGCTGCCGTTTGCACTTTGCTGGCATTGGACTGACGCGCCGAACTCAGGCCGATGCTACCGGCCGTCAGCGCGATCAGCGCCAGAATTGTAAACAGCTTTTTCATGTACCCGCTCCTTGGGACGCCTGCGTCCGTGGTTTTCGATGCTGACCAGACTTGGCCAGCGCTGATTTCGACATGCTTGTGTTGCAAGCGCATGACGCAAGGCAACGCCGTACGCCGTTGAAAGGTCTACGATTAACAGGCAGACATCAAACCAAGGGAACCGAAATGAGTAAAGCAGACGAACTGGCCGCCAGACTCAGGCAAACCCGGCACACCCAAGCGGATGCCGCGCTGGAGATCGATTGCTGGCCGGCGCAGGTCTACGATCTGTACCACCGCATCGAAGCCTGGCTGCAGCCCGTCACTGAAGTGGGCCTGAAAATCCGCCGCAATCCGACCCACGTTTGCGAGAGCTCGCCCGATGGCGAAAGCCACGATTACGCGATCGACCAATTGGTGATCGAAGCCAACCAGCAAACCCTGACATTTGATCCCATCGCCCGGTTTACCGAGGACGGCGCCGGCCGCGTGCAGATCACCCTGCCGGATCGCAACACCTACCTGCTGCGCACTGTCGATGAACATCACGAAAGCCATTGGTGGTTGCAAACGGTTGAAACCGGGCAGGAGCTGGATGCGATTGCGCTGACCGAGAACAATCTGTTGCAGGTGGTGCAGGAAGGATTGGGGTTGTAGTTGCAGGCTGACGATAGGGATCAGCGCCGAGAACGTGGTTAACTTCTCGCTCCGATCCCTTTGAAGCCCGACAGACATGCCCAACAATAAAAAACTGCTCTTGCTCGCTCCATTGCTCGCGCTGAATTTCAGCGCTCAGGCCACCGAGCAACCTTCGCACCTCGACACCATCCAGCAACAGGGTCAACTGCGCGTCTGCACCACCGGCGACTACAAGCCCTACACCTTCAAACGCCCCGACGGCGACTTCGAAGGCATCGACATCGCCATGGCGCGTTCGCTGGCCGACAGCCTCGGCGTCAAAGTGCAGTGGGTGCAAACCAGCTGGAAAACCCTGATGCCCGACATGCAGGCCGGCAAGTGCGACATCGGCATGGGCGGCATTTCGGTGACTTTGGAGCGGCAGAAGAAAGCCTACTTCAGTAACACCCTCGACAGCGACGGCAAGATCCCGCTGGTGCGCTGCGCCGATCAGGCCAAATACCAGACCATCGAGCAGATCAACCAGCCCGACGTGCGCCTGGTCGAACCGGCGGGCGGCACCAACGAAGCCTTCGTCCACGCCTTCCTGCCCAAGGCGCAACTGGCCCTGCACGACAACGTGACAATCTTCCAGCAACTGCTCGACAACAAGGCTGACGTGATGATCACCGACGCCTCCGAAGCGCTGTATCAGCAAAAGCTCAAACCAGGTTTGTGCGCGGTGAATCCGCACCAGTACATGCAGTACGGCGAGAAGGCTTACCTGCTGCCTCGCGATGACATCAGCTGGAAGCTGTATGTCGATCAGTGGCTGCACCTGAGCAAGGTCACTGGCAAATATCAGAAGGTTATTGGTGAGTGGCTGGCGCTGCCGCAGTAAGCGCTTTCAACGCTGCACTGGCCTCGCTGCCCGGCGCTGCGGTCATGACGATGAGCGCCTGATCCGGGCTTTCTGCGCAGGAAACGATCTGCCAGTCGAGACTGAGCTTGCCCACCTGCGGATGCAAAAAGGTTTTGCTGCCGCAGGTCGGGCTGGCCACCAGATGCGTGGCCCACCAGCGGCGGAAATCCTCATCACGCAGCGACAATTCGCCAATCAGCGAAGCCAGCCTCGGATCATCGGGAAACCGTGCGGTGTCCATGCGCAAAAACGCCACGCAGTTGCGCCCGTTGTTCTCCCAATCCACATACAGGCTGCGAAACCTCGGGTCGAGAAATGAGAGTCGAATCAGGTTGCGCTGTTCGATCGGTATCTCGGCGAAGTCGACATACAGCGCCGCGGCCAACCGATTCCACGCCAACACATCCATGTAGCGGCCGATGACCATCGCCGGGATGCCCTGCAGGCTGTCCAGCAGCGATGCGTCTGCGGGCCGACGGTTTGCCGGCGATGCTGATCGACCGGGGTCCGCCCCAGGCGCGCCAGTCGATAGAGGTAATCCAGATCGTCCTCGCGCAATCGCAGGGATCGAGCAACCGCCGCCAATGCGGACTTGGACGGCGACAGGCGCCCCTGCTCCAGACGCGTGTAGTAGTCGACGCTGATGCCGGCGAGCATCGCCACTTCTTCGCGGCGCAAACCGGCGACGCGGCGTGCCCGACCGGCGTCGGCGGGTAAACCGACTTGCGTCGGGTCGAGTTCGGAACGACGTGCGCGAAGAAATTCGCCGAGATCGTTGGGACTGGTTTGTGTATTCATGGGCCGATCATTGCGCGCGGGCGCGTCCGGGGGGAAGGCAATCCTTATCATAGGAAAGTTTTTCCCAGGATCCGCGCTCTCTTTTTGCCCCCCACCCACGGCGGCAATCTGTGCCTCGTCAGCCGCCACCTGCGGCATCGCAGCAACCCGTGGAGTGCACCTATGAAAACCAACGTCAGCTTCCTCAGCAACGGCCTCAAACTCGCTGGCCACCTCTATATCCCGAGCGATCTGCAGCCCGGCGAACAACGCCCGGCCATCGTCGTCGCCCACCCGTTCGGCGGCGTCAAAGAGCAGACCGCCGGCCTCTACGCCGCCAAACTCGCGGCCAAAGGGCTGATCGCTCTCGCCTTCGACGCCAGCTACCAGGGTGAGAGCGAAGGTGAGCCGCGCTACCTCGAAGACCCGTTCGTGCGCGCTGAAGACATCAAGAGCGCGGTCGACTTCCTCGCCAACCACGCCTCGGTCAACCCGCAACGCATCGGCGCCCTCGGCATCTGCGCTTCCGGTGGTTATGTGCCCTTCGCCGCCCAGACCGACCGCCGCATCCGCGCCGTCGCCACCGTCAGCGCCGCCGATATCGGCCTGCTCTACCGCGAAGGCCTCGGCGGCCACGGCACCCCGGAACAACTCAAAGAGCTGCTGGAAGCCGTCGGCGAACAACGCAGCCGCGAAGCCCGTGGCGAACCGGTGCGCATCGACCCGATCGTCCCGGAAACCGCCGATATCAACGCCGACACCCCGACCCTGTTCCGCGAAGGCAGCGACTACTACCGCACCCCGCGTGCACAACATCCCAACTCGCCGAACAAGTACGTGTTCACCAGCATCGGCCGGATCGCGGCGTACTCGTCCTACGACCACATCGACCTGATCTCGCCGCATCCGCTGCTGATGATTGCCGGCTCGGAAGCCGACACCCGTTACTTCAGCGAACGGGCGATCGAGAAGGCGCTGGAGCCGAAGGAATTGGTGCTGATCGAGGGCGCAAGCCACATCGACCTGTACGACAAGGAACAGTTCGTCGGGCCGGCGGTGGAGAAAATGGTGGGATTCTTCAAACAGTATCTGTAAGCGGCAGGCACAAAAAAGGCGCCCGATAGGGGCGCCTTTTTATTGGGCTGAACACTGAACCTGAGGATCCAAGTGAACCTGTGGAGCCAATTACATCTGTAGCGAGGGGATTTATCCCCGATGGACTGCGTAGCAGTCCTGCTGTTTTAAAAGTGGGGTCGCTTCGCGACCCATCGGGGATAAATCCCCTCGCCACAGGGTCAGGGTCAGGGTCAGGGTCAGGGTCAGGGTCAGGGTCAGCCTCGATTTTGTTCAATCGTCATGCAACATCCCGGAGCTGTACTGGTTCAAGCTGCTACCAATATTGTTACCACCGAATTTGAGGGTCGTTGCACTTGTGCGCCCCTCCGGCGACTGACAATCCGAAGAAAAACAACTGGTGGTGGTCAGCCCACCAGAGCCCGAACAGGCACTCAATACCGAGACAGCTGCAGCGATCAACAGCACTTTGACGACATTGGCGCGCATGGTACGGCTCCCCTTGGGATGATCTTGTTCAAGCATCCTAGGCCTTCGCCGCACGCGGCAAGATGAAACTTCGCCGTTTGACAGCACGGGTTCAGGTTCGCATCAAACCGCCCGCCACGCCCCCTCAGGAATCTGCGCCATCGCCTCAAACGCCGGTTTGGCGAACCAGAAACCCTGCATCAGGTAAATTCCGCAATCGGCGAGAAAATCGCGCTCTTCGGGGTGCTCAATACCCTCGGCAATCACCTCGACGCCCAACTCGGCACACATGCCCACCACGCCACGCACAATCGCCTGACGAACGCGGTCGCGGTGAATATCGCGAATCAGCGCCATGTCCAGTTTGATCAGATCCGGCTGAAAGTCCGCCAGCAGATTCAGCCCGGAATAACCCGCACCAAAGTCATCAATGGCGGTCTTGAAACCAAACTCACGGTACTCGCGCAAGATGTTCATCAAGTGCTTGTTACTTTCAACGTGCTCGCCCTCGACCGCCTCGAAAATCAACCGCTCAAGCGGGAAAGCATGCGCGCGCGCCGCCTCCAGCGTGCTGCGAATGCACAGGTCCGGGCGATACACCGCGTTTGGCAGAAAGTTGATCGACAGAAAATCGGTGATCCCAACCTGCGCCGCCGTGGAAATCGCCCGCACGCGACACAACTGATCGAATCGATAGCGGTTCAGGTCATCGACCTGCTCCAGCACCGACAGTGCGCCCTCACCCTGGACGCCCCGGACCAGCGCCTCATGGGCAAAGATCGATTGATCACGCAGATCGACAATGGGCTGAAAAGCGAAGGAAAACGCCAGATCGGCCTCGCCTTTCTGCCGGCACCCTTGGCACCCGCCGCCGGGTTGGGGGAAAACGGGAATATGAGTCATGAAGCCCCCTGAGAGCGGGTTGAAACCTTCCGTGGTGCAGAAATTAACGGTAAGAAATGCGGTAGCCATCACTTGATGGCACCCGCATATTACAGGCTGACCGGTGCGGTCAGCCCAAGTTCATTGCGAAATGCCATCAGGTGTAAAAATGCAGGGTCGCTACGAGGGCGAGATTGCATGGCAAAGAGCAGATCCCCGCATTTTCGATGAAAAACCATCTGCAAGCCCACCACCCTCAATCCTGATAAACTCCCCACCTC
>NZ_QAIK01000131.1:0-465 GCF_003061005.1 Pseudomonas sp. HMWF021
CGCGGTGCTGCTGGAGCTGGACTACGCGCCGGGCAAACCGGTGACCCTGGATCTGGAAGCAGCCGAAGCCCTCGGCGTCGGTGAAGGTGCCAGCGTGCACCTGGTGGCGGTTTAACGCCTTAGCGAGTTTCACGGGTGGCGAAAGCGGCCCGTTTGAGGAGATAGCATGATTGTTCGTCCCGTACGCAGCAGCGATTTATCCGCGCTGATCGACCTGGCCCGCAGCACCGGTACCGGCCTGACCACGTTACCGGCCAACGAAGAACGCCTGACCCATCGGGTCGGCTGGGCGGAGAAGACCTTTCGCGGCGAAGCCGGTCGTGGCGACGCGGACTACCTGTTTGTGCTCGAAGACGACAACGGTCGCGTAGTGGGGATTTCCGCTATCGCCGGCGCGGTCGGCATGCGTGAGCCTTGGTACAACTTCCGAGTCGGCCTGACCGTCAGCGCCTCGCAAGAGCTGAA
>NZ_QAIK01000131.1:475-1588 GCF_003061005.1 Pseudomonas sp. HMWF021
GGAGTGACACCATGCTGGTGATGCGCCCTGCGCAAATGGCTGATCTGGGCGAGGTACAGCGTCTGGCTGCGGACAGTCCGATTGGTGTCACTTCCTTGCCGGATGACGTGGAACGTCTGAGCGACAAGATCGCTGCGAGCGAAGCCTCGTTTGCCGCCGAAGTGAGTTTCAACGGCGAGGAGAGCTACTTCTTCGTCCTCGAAGACACCGCCACCGGCAAACTGGTGGGCTGCTCGGCCATCGTCGCCTCGGCCGGTTACTCGGAGCCGTTCTACAGCTTCCGCAACGAGACCTTCGTCCACGCTTCCCGCGAGCTGAAGATCCACAACAAGATCCACGTGCTCTCGCAATGCCACGACCTGACCGGCAACAGCTTGCTGACCAGTTTCTACGTGCAGCGCGAGTTGGTCGGTTCGCCGTGGTCCGAGCTCAACTCCCGTGGCCGCTTGCTGTTCGTCGCCAGCCACCCGGAGCGTTTCGCTGATTCGGTGGTGACCGAGATCGTCGGTTACAGCGACGAGAACGGCGACTCGCCGTTCTGGGATGCAATCGGGCGCAACTTCTTCGACCTCAACTACGCCGAGGCCGAGCGCCTGTGTGGCCTGAAGAGCCGCACGTTCCTCGCCGAACTGATGCCGCATTACCCGATCTACGTGCCGCTGCTGCCGGATTCCGCTCAAGAGGCGATGGGCCAGGTGCACCCGCGTGCGCAGATCACCTTCGACATCCTGATGCGCGAAGGCTTCGAGACCGATCACTACATCGACATTTTCGATGGTGGCCCGACCTTGCATGCGCGTGTTTCGGGGATCCGTTCGATCGCCCAGAGCCGTGTGGTGCCGGTGAAGATCGGCGAACCGGTCAAAGGTGCCGGGCGCCAATACCTGGTGGCCAACGCGCAGTTGCAGGATTACCGCGCGGTGCTGCTGGAGCTGGACTACGCGCCGGGCAAACCGGTGACCCTGGATCTGGAAGCAGCCGAAGCCCTCGGCGTCGGTGAAGGTGCCAGCGTGCGCCTGGTGGCGGTTTAACGCCTTAGCGAGTTTCACGGGTGGCGAAAGCGGCCCGTTTGAGGAGATAGCATGATTGTTCGTCCCGTACGCAGCAGCGATT
>NZ_QAIK01000131.1:1598-2172 GCF_003061005.1 Pseudomonas sp. HMWF021
CATCTATCGCGAGATTCCGACGCTGTTCCTCGCCAACGACCTGACCGGCAACTCCGAGCTGTGCTCGCTGTTCCTGCACGCCGATTACCGCAGCGGTCTGAATGGCCGCATGCTGTCAAAGGCGCGCATGCTGTTCATCGCCGAGTTCCCGGAACTGTTCGGCAACAAGATCATCGCCGAGATGCGCGGCGTCTCCGACGACGCCGGTCGTTCGCCGTTCTGGGAAAGCCTGGGCCGGCACTTCTTCAAGATGGAATTCAGCCAGGCCGATTACCTGACCGGCGTCGGCAACAAGGCGTTCATCGCCGAACTGATGCCGAAATTCCCGCTGTACACCTGCTTCCTGTCGCCGGATGCGCGCAACGTCATCGGTCAGGTACACCCGGACACCGAGCCTGCGCTGGCGATGCTCAAGAGCGAAGGCTTCAGCTATCAGGGCTACGTCGATATCTTCGATGCCGGCCCGGCCATCGAATGCGAAACCAGCAAGATCCGCGCGGTGCGTGACAGCGAAGCGCTGGTGCTGGCGATCGGTACGCCGGGCGATGACGCCACGCCGTTCATCATCCATAAC
>NZ_QAIK01000131.1:2182-3105 GCF_003061005.1 Pseudomonas sp. HMWF021
CACCGCTGCGCCGGCCCGTCTGGCTGCCGGCACGCTGGTGGTCGATCCGCTGACCGCCAAACGTCTTCAACTCAACGCCGGCGATCAAGTGCGCGCCGTGGCGTTGTCCGCTGCTCGGGAGTCGAAATAATGAATTCGCTATACATCGCAGGTGAATGGCTGGCCGGCCAGGGCGAAGCCTTTCAGTCGCTGAACCCGGTGACCCAGCAAGTGCTGTGGTCGGGGGAGGGCGCTACCGCCGCGCAGGTCGAGTCCGCCGTGCAGGCGGCGCGTCAGGCATTTCCGGGCTGGGCGCGACGCTCGCTGGACGAGCGTATCAGCGTCCTCGAGGCTTTCGCTGCGGCACTGAAAAACCACAGCGATGAACTGGCCCGCACCATCGGTGAGGAAACCGGCAAGCCCCTGTGGGAAGCCGCGACCGAAGTCACCAGCATGGTCAACAAGATCGCGATCTCGGTGCAAAGCTACCGTGAACGTACCGGCGAGAAGAGCGGTCCGCTGGGCGATGCCACCGCCGTGCTGCGCCACAAGCCACACGGTGTTGTTGCAGTGTTCGGCCCCTACAACTTCCCCGGCCATTTGCCGAACGGCCACATCGTACCGGCGCTGCTGGCCGGTAACAGCGTGCTGTTCAAGCCGAGCGAACTGACGCCGAAAGTCGCCGAGCTGACGGTGAAATGCTGGATCGAAGCCGGTCTTCCGGCCGGCGTGTTGAACCTGCTGCAAGGCGCTCGCGAAACCGGCATTGCGCTGGCGGCGAACCCGGGCATCGATGGCTTGTTCTTCACCGGTTCGAGCCGTACCGGCAATCACCTGCATCAGCAGTTTGCCGGGCGTCCGGACAAGATCCTCGCGCTGGAAATGGGCGGCAACAACCCGCTGGTGGTCGATCAGGTGGCTGATCTGGACGCGGCGGTGTACAC
>NZ_QAIK01000131.1:3115-7595 GCF_003061005.1 Pseudomonas sp. HMWF021
GGTGCCGCAAGGCGCGTGGGGCGACAGCCTGCTCAAGCGTCTGGTGGAAGTCAGCGCGACCATCGAAGTCGGTGCGTTCGATCAGCAGCCGGCGCCGTTCATGGGCTCGGTGATTTCCCTCGGCGCGGCGAAAGCGCTGATGGACGCTCAAGAACATCTATTGGCCAACGGCGCGGTGTCGCTGTTGGCGATGACTCAGCCGCAAGCGCAGTCGGCCTTGCTGACTCCGGGCATTCTTGATGTGACCGCAGTGGCCGAGCGTCCGGACGAAGAACTGTTCGGCCCGTTGCTGCAGGTGATTCGCTACGCCGATTTCGCTGCGGCGATCAGCGAGGCCAACGACACTGCTTATGGCCTGGCGGCGGGTTTGCTGTCGGATTCCGAAGATCGTTATCAGCAGTTCTGGCTGGAAAGCCGCGCCGGTATCGTCAACTGGAACAAACAGCTGACCGGTGCGGCGAGCAGCGCGCCGTTCGGTGGTGTCGGCGCTTCCGGCAACCATCGCGCCAGCGCCTACTACGCGGCGGATTACTGCGCGTACCCGGTGGCCTCGCTGGAAACGCCGAGCCTGGTGTTGCCGGCGGCCCTGACGCCTGGCGTGAAAATGGTGTGATGCCTATCGCTGGCAAGCCAGCTCCCACAGGATCGCAGGCGTTCGCACATTTTGTGTACGACAGCGATCACTGTGGGAGCTGGCTTGCCAGCGAAGGCCGCGACGCGGTCGCACTGAACAGTTAGTTACTGAAGCCTATAACAACAGATTCTCGTGGAGCCTCGCTGATGAAATCCTATGAAGTCAATTTTGACGGTCTAGTGGGGCCGACCCATAACTACGGCGGTCTGTCCTACGGCAACGTTGCGTCCCAGAGCAACAGCCAGCAATCCTCGAACCCGAAGGAAGCGGCGCTGCAAGGCCTGGCGAAAATGAAAGCGCTGATGGAAATGGGCTTTCAGCAAGGCGTGCTGGCGCCGCAGGAGCGTCCGGACGTGGCCGCTCTGCGCCGTCTGGGTTTCAGCGGCACCGACGCGCAAGTGATCGAGCGCGCCGCAAAGGAAGCCATGCCGTTGCTGGTTGCCAGTTGCTCGGCGTCGAGCATGTGGGTGGCCAACGCCGCCACTGTCAGCCCGAGTGCCGACACCGCTGACGGCCGCGTGCACTTCACCGCCGCCAACCTCAACTGCAAATACCACCGCAGCATCGAACACCCGACCACCAGCCGTGTGCTGGGTGCGATGTTCGCCAATCAGCAACACTTCGCCCACCACGCCGCGTTGCCGGCGGTGGCGCAGTTCGGTGACGAAGGCGCGGCCAACCACACGCGCTTCTGCCGTGAGTACGGCGAGGCCGGCGTCGAGTTCTTCGTGTTCGGGCGCAGTGCGTTCGACACCCGTTACCCGGCGCCGCAGAAGTACCCGGCGCGTCAGACCCTCGAAGCGTCGCAAGCAGTCGCTCGTTTGCACGGCCTGCGTGACGACGGCGTGGTCTACGCCCAGCAGAACCCGGCGGTGATCGACCAGGGCGTATTCCACAACGACGTGATCGCGGTGGGTAACGGCGAGGTGCTGTTCTATCACGAGGACGCGTTCCTCGACACCGAGCAGATGCTGGCCGAGCTGCAGGGCAAACTGGCCAAGGTCGGCGGCAAGTTCCAGTCGATCTGCGTGCCGCGTTCTGCGGTCACCGTGGACGACGCGGTGCGCTCCTACCTGTTCAACAGCCAGTTGCTGTCGCGTCCTGATGGCTCGATGCTGTTGATCGTGCCGGAGGAATGCCGTGGCAACGAGCGCGTGTGGAACTACCTGCAAGGTCTGACCAGCTCCGGCGGTCTGATCCGCGAAGTCAAAGTCTTCGACCTCAAGCAAAGCATGCAGAACGGCGGTGGCCCGGCGTGCCTGCGACTGCGCGTCGCGCTCAACGAAACCGAGCTGGCGGCGGTCAATCCAGGGGTTATCATGACGGCCCCGTTGTACGGTTCGTTGACCGCATGGGTTGAAAAGCACTACCGCGACCGCCTGAGCGAAACCGATCTGGCGGACCCGCAGTTACTGCTTGAATGCCGGACGGCACTGGATGAACTGACGCAAATCCTTAAACTGGGCTCGGTTTATCCATTCCAGATCAATTGATGGCCGGCGCGTCGCCTGAACGAGGCGCGCGGCTTGTCTCCCCAAGAGAGTAAAAACATGAGCGATTCCCTGCAGCTGATCCTTGAAGACACCGACGGCACGCAACTGCAAACCTCGTGCACCCGCGTCGCGGTCATGTGGCAAGGCAAAGAGCTGTGGATCCAGCAGGACGGCCGTGGCCAACTGCTGATCGGCGTGGACGTCGAGGAAGGTGACGAAGAGTACGCCAACCTGCTGCTGCGCCCATTGGCAACTAATCTGGTAAGTCTGCAACTGGAAATGGAGCCGGCCGAAGTCGGCGACGAAGACCACGTGCACGGCCCGGATTGCAACCACGATCACTAAGGAAACCGCTCTATGCTCGCCCTCGGCAAACTGCTTGAACTGACCCTCGCCGGCCGCGAACCGGCGGAGAAGACTCAACTGACTGTCGAAGGCGTGCGCATGCGCTGGTTGAGCGAAGGTGCGCTGGAAGTGCGGCCACCCGAAGCGCGCGACAATGGCCTGGACCTGCTGCTGTCGGCAGGCATCCATGGCAATGAAACAGCGCCGATCGAGTTGCTCGATCGGCTGCTGCATGACATCGCTCGTGGCGATCTGAAGCCGCGTGCACGCATTCTGTTCCTGTTCGGCAACCCGGAAGCGATTCGCAAGGGCGAGCGCTTCGTCGAGCAGGACGTCAATCGGCTGTTCAACGGCCGTCATGAACAAACCAGCGGTACCGAAGCCATCCGCGCCTGCGAGCTGGAGCGGCTGGCGGCGAGCTTCTTCAGCCTGCCGGATCGTCAGCGTCTGCACTACGATCTGCACACCGCCATTCGTGGTTCGAAGATCGAGCAGTTCGCCCTGTACCCGTGGAAAGAAGGTCGCCAGCATTCACGCCGCGAACTGGCGCGTCTGCGTGCCGCTGGCATGGAAGCGGTGCTGCTGCAGAACAAGCCGTCGATCGTCTTCAGCTCCTATACCTACGACAAGCTCGGTGCCGAGGCCTTCACCCTGGAACTGGGCAAAGCGCGGCCGTTCGGACAGAACGAAGGGGTGGATGTGTCGAGGCTGGAAACCCGCCTGAAGCAGATCATCGAAGGCAATGAGCCGGATCTGGCCGAGGAAGGACTGGACGGCTTGCAACTGTTCAGCGTCGCCCGGGAAATCATCAAGCACAGCGATGCATTCCGCCTGAACCTGCCGGCGGACATCGAAAACTTTTCCGAGCTGGATGTGGGTTATCTGCTGGCCGAAGATCTGGCCAACACCCGCTGGGTCATCGAGGAGGAGGGCGCACGAATCATCTTCCCGAACCCCAAGGTCAAGAACGGCTTGCGTGCGGGCATCCTGATCGTGCCGGCCACCGACGAAAACCTCGCCTGACAAAAATCCCTGTAGGAGCTGCCGAAGGCTGCGATCTTTTGATCTTGTTTCTAGACGATCAAAAGATCGCAGCCTCGTTTCACTCGACAGCTCCTACAGGGGAGCGTTGTGCTTAGACCGCTACAGCACGCGGTTCACTGCGACGCAGCGCGCGAACCTTCTGCAGCGTATCCGCGCAAGTCCGCGCCGCTTCCTGACCCTTGTGCACGAAGTGTTCGAAGAAGAATTTCTGATGTTCTTCACCGGCATGGAAGTGATGCGGGGTCAGGGACACCGAGAACACCGGCACTTCGGTTTCCAATTGCACTTGCATCAGGCCGCTGACCACTGACTGGGCGACGAACTCGTGACGGTAGATGCCGCCGTCCACCACCAGAGCAGCCGCGACGATACCGGCGTAACGACCGGTATTGGCGAGCAGCTTGGCGTGCAGGGGCATTTCAAAGGCGCCGCCGACTTCGAAGAAATCGATGTCCGATTCCTGATAACCCTGAGCGAGCATTTCGGCGACGAAACCTTTACGGCTTTGATCGACGATTTCCTTGTGCCAGCAGGCCTGGATGAACGCGACGCGCTCGCCGTGAGGGTGTTTGGTTTTGCTGTCGATAGCGGTGGGTTGCATGTTCTGACTCCTGTTTGTGTGAAAAACAGGGCGTTATGAATCGAAAGGGATTCAAGGGTGCGCGCGAGCACAGCAGTGCGCAGGCGGCCCTTTGGTGTCAATCCCGTTCTCTCTTCATCCGGACTATGACCGTCGGCCCCGGAATCACACCGGGTCTGCTGACCTTGCCGCCGATCACAGCCTTTGCCGTGTTCGTCGCCAAGCGCTCGCGGGCTATGCGCATTGCGCGCAATTACCGCCGGTGGGGAATTGCACCCCGCCCTGAGAACGTTTTCGCCGCCCTCTCTCGGGCGGCGCAGCGTTTTTATCACATATTTTCCGGCCGTGCACAGAACCTGTGGGAGCGGGCTTGCTCGCGAAGGC
>NZ_QAIK01000131.1:7610-18774 GCF_003061005.1 Pseudomonas sp. HMWF021
TTGCTTGACACACCGCCTTCGCGAGCAAGCCCGCTCCCACATTGGGTTGCGTCCTTCCAATAAGTAATGTGCTTTTTCTCACTCAAGGGTTGATTAATCGGCGCCATGACCGCAGTAATTCATCTTCCAGAAGGGATTTCCCCTGCAGACTCCGAGGCCAGGTTCATGAGCGTTATCGATCTTCGCAGCGACACCGTCACCCAACCGACTCCTGCCATGCTCGACGCGATGACTGCGGCGGCCACCGGTGACGACGTGTACGGCGAAGATCCGACGGTCAATCGTCTGGAGGCGGAACTGGCAAAGCGCCTGGGTTTCGCCGCCGCGCTGTTCGTCCCGACCGGCACCATGAGCAATCTGCTGGGCCTGATGGCGCACTGCGAACGGGGCGACGAATACATCGTCGGCCAGCAGGCGCACACCTATAAGTACGAGGGCGGTGGCGCGGCGGTGCTCGGTTCGATCCAGCCGCAACCGCTGGAGTTGCAGGCCGACGGTTCGCTGGATCTGGATCAGGTCGCGGCAGCGATCAAGCCCGATGACTTTCACTTCGCCCGCACCCGTTTGCTGGCGCTGGAAAACACCATGCAGGGCAAAGTGCTGCCGCTGGATTATCTGGCCCGCGCGCGCCAATTTACGCAAGACCACGGTCTGGCGCTGCATCTGGATGGCGCGCGGTTGTACAACGCGGCGGTCAGGCTTGGGGTGGATGCCCGCGAGATCACGCAACATTTCGATTCGGTGTCGGTATGCCTGTCCAAAGGCCTTGGCGCGCCGGTCGGTTCGGTGCTGTGTGGCACTGAGCAACTGATCGGCAAGGCCCGTCGCCTGCGCAAAATGGTCGGTGGCGGCATGCGTCAGGCCGGGTTGCTGGCAGCGGCGGGGCTGTATGCGCTGGAGCACCACATCGAACGCCTGGCAGATGACCACGCCAACGCGCAATATCTGGCCGAAGGCCTGCGCGAGGCCGGGTACAGCGTCGAGCCGGTGCAGACCAACATGGTTTACGTGCAAATGGGCGATCAGGCTGAAGCGCTCAAGGCGTTTGCCGCCGAACGCGGGATCAAGTTGAGCGCCGCGGCGCGCCTGCGCCTGGTCACGCACATGGATGTCAATCGCTCGCAAATCGAGCAAGTGATCGCGACATTCGTCGAGTTTTCGCGCAAGTGACAGCGTTAGCCGTCCAATTGACCGTTACTATCGTATAAACACGCTGTACCCCGCGCGAAGGGCCGATATAATGCGGCCCTTTGCCGTCGTTTCGTCTGTTGACGTTTCGTACAGGCCTTTGGCCGCAGCCTCCGTGGAAGAACCTAATGAAAAGCGCAGAAATCCGTGAAGCCTTCCTTCGCTTCTTCGAAGAGCAAGGCCACACCCGTGTAGCCTCCAGCTCTTTGATTCCGGGCAACGACCCAACCCTGCTGTTCACCAACGCGGGGATGAACCAGTTCAAGGACTGCTTCCTGGGCCAGGAAAAGCGCGCGTACACCCGCGCAACCAGCAGCCAGAAGTGCGTGCGTGCCGGTGGCAAGAACAGCGACCTGGAAAACGTCGGTTATACCGCTCGTCACCACACATTTTTCGAGATGCTCGGTAACTTCAGCTTCGGTGACTATTTCAAGCACGACGCGATTACCTTCGCCTGGACCTTCCTGACCGGCGTTTTGAAACTGCCGAAGGAAAAACTCTGGGTCACTGTTTACGCCTCCGACGACGAAGCGTATGACATCTGGACCAAAGAAATCGGCGTGCCGGTCGAGCGCATGATCCGTATCGGCGACAACAAGGGCGCGCCTTACGCGTCCGACAACTTCTGGACCATGGGCGATACCGGCCCGTGCGGCCCGTGCACCGAGATTTTCTACGATCACGGCGACCACATCTGGGGCGGCCCACCGGGTTCGCCGGAAGAAGACGGCGACCGTTACATCGAGATCTGGAACAACGTGTTCATGCAGTTCAACCGCACCGCCGATGGCGTGTTGCATCCGTTGCCAGCGCCGTCGGTCGACACCGGCATGGGCCTGGAGCGGATCAGTGCGGTGATGCAGCACGTCAATTCCAACTACGACATCGACCTGTTCAAGAACCTGCTGAAGGCTTCGGCCGAAGCCATCGGTTGCGAAAACGGCGATCAGTCATCGCTTAAAGTGGTGTCCGACCACATTCGTTCGTGCGGTTTCCTGATCGCTGACGGTGTACTGCCGTCCAACGAGGGTCGCGGCTACGTGCTGCGCCGGATCATTCGTCGCGCCTGCCGTCACGGCAACAAGCTGGGCGCTACGGGCAGCTTCTTTTACAAGATCGTCGCGGCGCTGGTCGCCGAGATGGGCGAAGCCTTCCCGGAACTGAAGTCGCAGCAGAGCAACATCGAGCGCGTACTCAAGGCCGAAGAAGAGCAGTTCTCCAAGACTCTGGAGCACGGCCTGAAGATCCTCGAGCAGGATCTGCTGGAACTCAAAGGCACCGTGGTGCCGGGCGACGTGGTGTTCAAACTCTACGACACCTACGGTTTCCCGATGGACCTTACGGCAGACATCGCTCGCGAGCGCGGTCTGACCGTCGACGAGGTTGGTTTCGAGCGTGAAATGGAAGCCCAGCGGGTGCGTGCGCGTTCCGCCAGCTCGTTCGGTCTGGACTACAACACCCTGGTCAAGGTTGATGTAGCCACCGAGTTCACCGGTTACAAAGACACCAGTGGTTCGGCAAAAATCGTCGCCATCTATAAAGATGGCCAGTCGGTCGACGTCTTGAATGAAGGCGAAGAGGCGGTGATCGTGCTGAACCAGACGCCGTTCTACGCTGAATCCGGCGGCCAGATCGGCGACTGCGGTTTCCTCCAGGCGGGCAACGCACGTTTCGACGTCCGTGACACCACCAAGACTGGCGGCGCCTTCCTGCACCACGGCGTGCTGGATTCCGGCAGCCTGACCATTGGCGCACCGGTGGAAACGCATGTGGATGCCGAAGTGCGTCACGCGACCTCGCTGAACCACTCGGCCACCCACTTGCTGCACGCTGCATTGCGTCAGGTGTTGGGCGAGCACGTTCAACAGAAAGGTTCGTTGGTGGACAGCCAGCGTCTGCGCTTCGACTTCAGCCACTTTGAAGCGATCAAGCCTGAGCAGATCAAGGCGCTGGAAGATATCGTCAACGCCGAGATCCGCAAGAACTCCGCAGTTGAAACCGAAGAAACCGACATCGAAACCGCCAAGCAGAAAGGCGCGATGGCGCTGTTCGGCGAGAAGTACGGCGACAACGTGCGCGTGCTGAGCATGGGCGGCGATTTCTCCGTCGAGCTGTGTGGCGGTATCCACGCCAACCGTACCGGCGACATCGGCCTGCTGAAAATCATCAGCGAGGGCGGTGTGGCATCGGGCGTGCGTCGTATCGAGGCAGTCACCGGTGCTGCGGCACTGGCCTACTTGAACGCCGCGGAAGAACAACTCAAGGAAGCGGCCAACCTGGTCAAGGGCAGCCGCGACAATCTGATCGACAAGCTGTCGGCCGTGCTGGAGCGCAACCGCGCGCTGGAAAAGCAACTCGAGCAGTTGCAGGCCAAGGCCGCCAGTGCAGCGGGCGACGATCTGTCGAACTCGGCAGTCGACGTCAAGGGCGTGAAGGTTCTGGCCGCACGTCTGGATGGTCAGGACGGCAAGGCGCTGCTGGCGCTGGTCGATCAGCTGAAAAACAAACTCGGCCGCGCAGTGATCCTGCTCGGCAGTGTCCATGAGGAAAAGGTCGTACTGGTTGCAGGTGTAACCAAGGACCTGACTGGCCAACTCAAAGCCGGTGATTTGATGAAACAGGCTGCTGCGGCAGTGGGCGGGAAGGGCGGTGGTCGTCCGGACATGGCGCAGGGCGGCGGTGTCGACGCCGGCGCACTGGATGGCGCACTGGCGCTGACCGTTCCATTCGTCGAGCAGGGTTTATAAGACGGCCCGCCGGGCCCGCAGTCTAGTGGCGGGCCCGGCGGCTGTTCGAGTGATTATTGGGCGCCCTTCATGGGCAGAGGCGGCTTTGAAATGGCTTTGATCGTACAGAAATTTGGAGGCACCTCGGTCGGCACTGTCGAGAGAATCGAGCAGGTCGCCGACAAGGTTAAGAAATTCCGCGATGCCGGCGATGACCTGGTGGTTGTGCTGTCTGCAATGAGCGGCGAAACCAACCGTCTGATCGATCTGGCCAAGCAAATCAGTGGAGACGTGCAACCGGTTCCCCGTGAACTGGACGTGATCGTTTCCACCGGTGAGCAGGTGACGATTGCGCTGTTGGCCATGGCGCTGATCAAGCGCGGTGTGCCGGCGGTGTCTTACACCGGTAATCAGGTGCGGATCCTGACGGACAGTGCGCACAATAAAGCGCGTATCTTGCAGATTGATGACCAGAAGATTCGTGGTGATCTGAAAGCAGGTCGCGTGGTGGTTGTCGCCGGTTTCCAGGGCGTCGACGAGCACGGCAACATCACCACCCTCGGCCGTGGCGGTTCCGATACAACGGGCGTGGCACTGGCGGCTGCATTGAAGGCTGATGAGTGCCAGATCTACACCGACGTCGATGGTGTCTACACCACTGACCCGCGTGTGGTGCCGGTCGCTCAGCGTCTGGACAAGATCACCTTCGAAGAGATGCTGGAAATGGCCAGCCTCGGTTCCAAGGTGCTGCAGATCCGTGCGGTGGAATTCGCCGGCAAGTACAACGTTCCGCTGCGCGTACTGCACAGCTTCAAGGAGGGTCCGGGCACCCTCATTACTATTGATGAAGAGGAAACCATGGAACAGCCGATCATTTCCGGCATCGCTTTCAACCGCGATGAAGCCAAGCTGACCATCCGTGGCGTGCCAGACACCCCGGGCGTGGCGTTCAAGATTCTCGGCCCGATCAGTGCCGCGAACATCGAAGTCGACATGATCGTGCAGAACGTTGCGCACGATAACACCACCGACTTCACTTTCACCGTGCACCGCAACGACTACCAGGCTGCACAGAATGTGCTGGAAAATACCGCTCGCGAGATCGGTGCCCGGGAAGTGGTCGGCGACACCAAGATTGCCAAGGTCTCGATCGTCGGCGTCGGCATGCGTTCCCACGCAGGCGTGGCCAGCCGCATGTTCGAATCCCTGGCGAAAGAAAGCATCAACATCCAGATGATCTCGACTTCGGAAATCAAGGTTTCCGTGGTGATCGAAGAGAAGTACCTGGAACTGGCCGTGCGCGCCCTGCACACGGCTTTCGAACTGGACGCTCCAGCCCGTCAGGGCGAGTAATCCGGTCACTTGAAGGGCGCGGTCTGACCGCGCCCTTTATTTTTTGAATGGCGCGAGCCCCTGAACTGTTCTTTTGCTCGCGCTGGTCAATACTCAGGCATGTAGGGCTACGATCGCTCCGGTTGTAGGTCGGGTGCCTTTTTTTTGCAGACTGTTGTTCCTGAAAAGAAATGCGTGAGGAGAAAGGTATGCTGATTCTGACTCGTCGGTGCGCAGAAAGCCTGATTATCGGTGATGGCGAAATCACCGTGACCGTGCTCGGCGTCAAAGGAAATCAAGTGCGTATCGGCGTCAACGCCCCGAAAGAGGTTGCCGTGCACCGTGAGGAAATTTACCTGCGTATAAAGAAAGAGAAGGACGAAGAACCAAGCCATTAATTTTTATCGATTTTTATGTTTGCAAACGGGGAAGAAGCTGGTTAATATACGCCCCGTGTTGCGGAGAGCTGGCCGAGTGGCCGAAGGCGCTCCCCTGCTAAGGGAGTACACCTCAAAAGGGTGTCGGGGGTTCGAATCCCCCGTTCTCCGCCATTATTTGCTTAGTACGTTGTAATCTGGCTTTTTCTGTAAGTTATTGAATTTATTAGAAAAAGTGGTTGGAATAGAGATTAAACGGGCTATAATGCGGCGCAACAAAATGCACTCGTAGCTCAGCTGGATAGAGTACTCGGCTACGAACCGAGCGGTCACAGGTTCGAATCCTGTCGAGTGCACCATTTAAGAGTTGTTTGTAGCGATATAAGCAGCTCAGCTTCAGCCAGTTGTGGTCTGGTTTAAAAACACAAATGCACTCGTAGCTCAGCTGGATAGAGTACTCGGCTACGAACCGAGCGGTCACAGGTTCGAATCCTGTCGAGTGCACCATTTAAGAGTTGGTTGCAGCAATGCAGGTAACTTGGCTTCAGCCAGTTGTGGTCTGGTTTAAAAACACAAAATGCACTCGTAGCTCAGCTGGATAGAGTACTCGGCTACGAACCGAGCGGTCACAGGTTCGAATCCTGTCGAGTGCACCATACACCGGAAAGCCCGCGTTTAACGCGGGCTTTTTGCTGTCCGGGATTTGGTTTTTCCTTTCACGCATCCTCTCTCATCAAAATCCACTTGAGCGCTGCGGCCTCGTTTCAGGTCGTACCGGTAGCTCGTCGTCGACGTTCGAATATTCACCTTGTCCGGTTTGCCGAGCGCGCTTTCGACATCCTGTTGGCTCATGCCGGCAATCACTCGCTGATTGATGATTGCTTCGCGTCGCTGCCTGGCATCGATCAGGTTTCCGCATTTGTCCTCCTGGCTGCCAACAATGCCTGGTTCACGTCCCTTGATTGTCATTCCGGATATTTCCTCGTGGTTGTGTTCCGGCATGATCGGTACGACGGATCCGGGCGAGTAGGGGTGAACCTGCTGCACTGAAAGCTGTTCATCGCCCGCGCAACTCATACTGGTGAAGGTGATGCCACCGTCGGGCGCTTCGCAGCGATGAAGAGTAGTGGCAGCCTCTGCGGGCGGCAGGCAAAGCAGACTGACGACTACAAAACGGGATGTTCTGGATAGCATTCGACGTCCTCCATGACGGTCTACGCTCAAGGGTAGTCGCTACATTTTTCACCCGTGGTGTGTTTTCTTTTCAAGATGAGTCGTCGCATCAGCACGGGTCAGGACAGAACTCAGATTTGTTTCGCAAGCGCTTGTTTCGACCGCGATTTTTTAACGTTTAAAACCGTCAGGCGGTGTATCATTGCGCCCGTCAGCCCCGCCGGGGCTTATGGAAAACCTCCATGGACTTACCCAGTAGTTGCTCGTTAGCCCGTTTCACCAATCATGAATTGACTGATTGATCCTTCCGGCGTGCCCCGCTGCTGGGAGTGGAGTTCGCCTATGTCCGAAATCGAAGTAAAGAAAACACAGGAAAGCCTGCAGGATCGTCTGGCTCAGGTCGTTGAGCTGCTGCAGCGCCAGAAGGTCGTCGAAGACCTGACTCATCGCCAGGAAGGCGCGCACCAGGACCGGGTTGAAAACCTGGTTCACCGGCAAAACCTCGTCGAACTGCAGCGCAAACTCGATGATCTGCACTCCGCTGACGTTGCCTACATCCTCGAAGCCTTGCCGCTGGACGATCGTCTGACGCTCTGGCAACTGGTCAAGGCTGATCGCGACGGCGACATTCTTCTCGAAGTATCCGATTCGGTTCGTGAAACGCTGATCGCCGACATGGACGATCACGAGCTCCTGGCTGCGGCCAAGGACATGGACGCCGACGAACTCGCTGACCTGGCCTCCGAGCTGCCGCGAGACGTTGTCCATGAATTGATGGAGACGCTCGATCAGCAACAACGCGAGCGCGTGCGTTCGGCCCTGTCCTATGACGAGGAGCAGGTTGGTGCGCTGATGGACTTCGAGATGGTGACCATCCGTGAGGATGTCAGTCTTGAAGTGGTCTTGCGTTACCTGCGTCGCCTGAAAGAATTGCCAGGTCATACCGACAAGCTATTCGTTGTTGATTACGATGGCGTACTCAAGGGCGTACTGCCGATCAAGCGTCTACTGGTCAATGATCCGGACAAGCAGGTGGCTGAAGTCATGGCCAGCGATCCGGTAAGTTTCCATCCCGACGAAGATGCCTATGACGCTGCTCAGGCGTTCGAGCGTTATGACTTGATCTCCGCGCCTGTCGTCGACAAGAACGGCAAGCTGATCGGCCGTCTGACCATCGACGAAATGGTCGACCTGATTCGTGAGGAGAGCGAAAGCGAAGTCCTCAACATGGCGGGTCTGCGTGAAGAGGAAGATATCTTCGCCTCCGTCTGGAAATCTTTGCGTAACCGCTGGGCGTGGCTGGCGATCAACCTGATCACGGCATTTGTCGCTTCGCGGGTGATCGGTCTTTTCGAAGGCTCGATCGAGAAGCTGGTGGCGCTGGCGGCGCTGATGCCGATTGTGGCGGGTATTGGCGGTAACTCCGGCAATCAGACGATCACCATGATCGTGCGTGCCATGGCGCTTGACCAGGTGAGCACCGGTAATACCTCACGCCTGATGCGCAAGGAACTGGCGGTGGCGTTGATCAACGGTCTGGTCTGGGGTGGGGTGATCGGCGTGGTCGCTTACCTGCTCTATGGCAGTTGGTCCCTGGGTGTGGTGATGACGGCAGCGATGACGCTCAATCTGCTGCTTGCGGCGCTGATGGGGGTGCTGATCCCGATGACGCTAGCGAAGATGGGGCGCGACCCGGCCATGGGTGCCAGCGTGATGATCACGGCCATGACCGACAGCGGTGGCTTCTTTATCTTTCTGGGGTTGGCAACAATCTTCCTGCTCTGATTCGCCGCCATGTAAAAGCCCGCCAATTGGCGGGTTTTTTTGTGCCTGTGTATTTATCTTTGCTTGTGTATTTATCTGTGGCGAGGGGATTTATCCCCGATTGACTGCGCAGCAGGCCCTCTTCTGGGTCGCTGCCTAACCCGTCGAGGATAAATCCCCTCACCACAAAGTCCGCCTCGGGTTGTCGTGATTAAAATCCGGGCAAAAAAAAGCCAGCACTTATGCTGGCTTGAGATATTCGGTGTAACTCAGGACGCGTCTGCGGCCATTTCTGCATCGTGAGCAATCAGCGACACCAGAGCGTTCTGTTGACGGTGAGACAGTTGGCGGAAGCGTTGCAGCAGCTCGCGCTCGTGCAGCGAAAGCTCTGGACTGTCCAGGCGCATGCTCAATTCTTCGCCCAGTGCGCCTTCCTGAATAAGACTCTGCTCAAGGCGCGCAATGATCTCGGAGTTCATGCTGCGATGATGATTGCGAGCCACCTCGGCAATGCGTTCACGCATTCCGTCTGGCAGACGTACGACGAACTTGTCAGCCGTACGGCTGGAATAAATTGCCTGTTTCAATGGGCGCATATATTTAACCGGTTAGTTCAGGGGAGCGGTTCTCGGGATTGGCCGCAGGATGTGTGATAGGACAAGCATCCCCGCCAAATGGTTCAACCTGAATTGTTAAGAGGCCGGCATCATGCCTCAAAATTGCCAGATCATTGGCGTCAATTCTGTGACAAATATTGAGCTGGGTAAAGGCGTAATGCCAGCACCAATTATCAGAAATGCGGACTGGTTGGAAACTTTGCCTTGTCTGCATCACTGCCCGCGTCCTGATGCGCATCTGTTAATGTCCGAAGACTTGAGGACGTGCATGCTATGCGGCGTTCTATCCTTGCTCCCTATATGTGTACAGGATAGTGGCAAATTGCCGATTTACTAGGGGCGAACACCCGCTGGAGGGCGTTTTCAGGATGGATGGCAAGCTAATTTATCTTATGGGGCCTTCCGGTTCCGGCAAGGACAGTCTGATCGAGGCTGCGCGCGTTCCTTTGCGTGAACTGAATTGTGAGGTCATGCGTCGGGTCATCACACGATCAGCGGAGTCAGTGGGGGAGGATGCCATTGGCGTAACACCTGAGGAGTTCGAGCAAAAACTGCTGGCTGGTGACTTTTCTCTCGCATGGCGTGCTAATGGGTTGGCATACGGCATCCCGATAGAAATGGACAAGTGGCTGCATGCCGGGCGGCACGTATTGGTGAACGGTTCGCGCGCCAACTTGCGTCAGGCGCTGGAGCGTTATCCGACATTGTTGCCAATTTTGTTGACGGTCAAGGATGACGTCTTGCGTGAGCGCTTGCTTAAGCGGGGGCGAGAGGCGCCTGATCAAATTGAGGCAAGGCTCGCGCGCAATGCGCTCTTCAGGGATAGAAGGGCAACTGACCTGCCCGTGCATCTGATCGACAACTCAGTCGATCTTGCGCAAGCCGTCAGGCAATTACTCGATTTTATTCGGCTTAACGCAGTACCGGATCAAACTTGATCCTGCGGCCGGCCACCAGGGCCAATACAAACATTACCGCAAACACGCCGCAGCCGATCAGGGGCAGGGTCACTTCGGTTTCTTCGAATAGCGAAAAATGCGCTACGCCACTCAATAAGGCGAGGATCAAAAATCCCGCGGCTGATCTGGACATTCTGTACTCCTGAAAATGTTTCAAAAAACCAGGCGTTCGGTTTTGTGCGCGGGCAGTACCTGCTCTTCTGGCTCACTGACCACCTGCGTGCTGAATCCGCTCTGATCACTCAGAACTGCCCACTGCGGCGCTTTCTGCACCTGCAAGTAATGTGGCATCCGCTGGGCCACTGGTTCAGCGCTCTCTGGAGCAAAATGAAAACCAACCAAAACCGCCAATGCGATTGCGTTTGCAAGCAGGAGAGTGCTGTTCATGGCGCGTACACCGATTGTTCTGTTGTGGAAACAGACAAAGCAGCTGGCGTGCCAATAGTCTAACTGCTGTTAAGTCCTTTAAAAACAAGCATTTGGGAAGAATAGGCGCGAACCGGGGGTTGCAACCTGCAATAGTGTCTCGGTTCCAAGGATGCAAATTGCACGGTAAATCATCCCACGGCATAGCGAGGCGCGTGCCTACACTGAAAAAGCAGAGCGGACGACATGACAAATCACGGGCTGGCCGTTAACATGCACGCCGTCTGTCGCGGTGCGTCTGCCTGCGGCATCTGATTGTCTCAGTAGCTCAATTGGATAGAGCATCCCCCTCCTAAGGGGAAGGTTGGCAGTTCGAACCTGCCCTGGGACACCATCTATTTCTGCTTCTCCTTTCTATATGTCGACTCCATCCTTTTGGGCTTGATGGTTGGGGCAGCGGATGTTCCTCTTCTATATGGCTGCACGGAGGGTGAAACCGTCTCTGTTGCAGGGGATTGGGTTTCTGATCAGGAAGTTAGAAAAGAGGTGTTGACAGCAGCGTGCAACGCTGTAGAATTCGCCTCCCGCTAACGAGAGATCGGAAGCGCAAGTGGTTGAAGTTGTTGAAGAAATCTTCGAAAACTTCTGAAAATAATCACTTG
>NZ_QAIK01000132.1:0-19306 GCF_003061005.1 Pseudomonas sp. HMWF021
TTGTCTGGTATTCGGCTTGATTTACTTAAAGCCACCGTAACAGGTGGCTATGGCAGACGGAGATGAAAATCATGGCTTCTACGTTGATACCAACTGCATCATCGGCGGGTTCCTCCAACTCGGTTTCAAGTTCGACCTGGCTGCAGAACTTCAGGCCACACGTCAATAACGTTTACGTCAGGTGGCCGGATCTCAAGCTCACTCTGGTGGAGGGACAGCCATGTACGTTAACGCTCGATTATGAGTACAGCTGGCTGATCGGCGATCCGGACGCCTTTCTTGTTCTCGATTACGTACCGGGTAAAGAAGGACAAGGATTGAAGTTTGATCCTCCTTTGGGGCAAGCGTTGCAGATGGCCGACGGCACAACTTCTCTGAGCTGGTCCATTTCCGTCGAACAGCCATCGGACAGTGAATTTGAGTTGCAATTTGCTATTCCTCGAATGGCGGAGTTGCCGAAGTCTCCGCAAGTACCTGGGTGTGTCATTGATATTGCACAAGCGGTCGACGCTGCATTTGACCAGTTCGAGGTTGTTTTCGGAACGAGTACGGTCTATCCCTGCCAGGGAACAAAACACACGCTGACTGTAAAACCAAAGCCTTCGAGTCCCTTGTTGGGCGAGCCTGTAAGGCTGTTCCTGGACGGGGGAAATATCGAGAAATTTGGAGTGCGAGTGACGCCAGCGTTGGAGAACCCTCGGTTGCTGACTGAAGCAGGGCTGACGTGGGAGCTGGATTGTGTGAATGGGCAGAAAGGAGACTTTACATTGCAGCTCGGGGTGGTGGGGTTTGGGCTTAGATCCTTGCCTTTACCGTTGTCGTTGGCGCACAACTTGGTTACGGCTGAGCGATGGTCTGAATATGTCGAACCCGGTGGGCATCGGGATCCATATTACCTTTACTCTATCCGCGCTACCTCCCCATTTTTGGGGCCGGTTTATGGGGTGAAAGTTACTCTTTATACATCGATGGGTACTGCGTACATGATAACCGCGCTTAATGGAGAGGCGATTATGGCTGACTACGATGGTAGATTCATAAAAATGGAAATCACCAACCTTTATGACGGAAGTGTTGTTTGAGGCGTGGGCAGTAGGTGCGAGGTTAACTGGCGATTTCCAAATTAATGGCGATTGAACTGTTTATATAGCCTGGAATATGGCGGGTGAATTGAATTCAGGTTGTCTGGTATTCGGCTTGATTTACTTAAAGCCACCGTAACAGGTGGCTATGGCAGACGGAGATGAAAATCATGGCTTCTACGTTGATACCAACTGCATCTTCGGCGGGTTCCTCCAACTCGGTTTCAAGTTCGACCTGGCTGCAGAATTTCAGGCCACACGTCAATAACGTTTACGTCAGGTGGCCGGATCTCAATCTCGCGCTGGTAGCGGGACAGACGTGTACGTTAACGCTCGATTATGAGTACAGCTGGCTGATCGGCGATCCGGACGCCTTTCTTGTTCTCGATTACGTAGCGGGTGCAGAAGGACAAGGACTGAAGTTTGATCCTCCTTTGGGGCAAGCGTTGCAGATGGCCGAGGGCACAACTTCCCTGAGCTGGTCCATTTCCGTCGAACAGGTATCCAACAGTGCATTTGCGTTGCAGTTTGCTATTCCTCGAATCCCGGAGTTGTTGAATTCTCCACACGTACCTGGGTTTGCCATTGATATCACGCAAGTGGTTGACGTTGAGTTTGACCAGTTCGGGGTTATTTTCGGAACGGGTACGGCCTATCCCTGCCAGGGAGCAAAACACACACTTACTGTAAAACCAAAGCCTTCCAGTCCCTTACTGGGCAAACCTGTGAGGCTATTGCTGGACGGGGGAAATATCGAGAAGTTTGGAGTGCGAGTTACGCCAGCGTTGGAGATCCCTCGGTTGCTGACTGAAGCAGGACTGACGTGGGAGCTGGATTGTGTGAATGGGGAGAGAGGAGACTTTTCATTGCAGCTCGAGTTGGCGGGAACTGAGGTCAAGTCTTCGCCTTTGCAGATGTCATTAGCACATAACCTGTTAACGGCTGAAAAATGGTCAAGACCAGTCGATGTTTTTCCCGGAAATCCTCCTCAAACGGCCTATTACATACGGGCGACTTCTCCATTTCTGAACACGCCAGTAGGTGGAGTTGAAGTGAATGTTCATGATTTTGCCTGGCCCAATCCAACAGTTGCTAAAACCCAAGCAAATGGAGAGTGGAGTACGCGTTCAGAACAGTTCGTAAAAATGTGGATAGTCAACAAATATGATGGAAGCACTGTCTGAACGACGAAATCGTCAGTTGGCATCCTATCCCGCCTTGAAAGGTGGTATTGCAGGCAGTTACCACACGCCGGATTTCTTGTTTGCCAAATATTGGGTTACCAGGTTTTGTCCCAATTTCTCTGGGGCTGCATCTAATATCGCGATCCCATGAGTGCGCAAGCGCTCATGGTGTTGTGACCTCGCGTTCAAAAAATCTATGGCCGTACAGTAAGTCAACGCATCCGACAGTGTTTGCGCAGGACTAAGGCGAAGTTTGTCGAGCAGGCTTTCCCGAAGGCTGGCCACCACAACCAGGTGCTGGCGACTCAGGCGTTGTACGGCGCCGAGCAGTTCTTCGTCTTCTTCGTCGCGCAGGTTGGTCATCAGCACCACCAGTGCCCGGCGTTTCTGCCGGCTCAACAGGGTGTTGACGGCGGCAGCGTAGTCGGCGGAGCGCTGGCTGCTGTCGATGTCGTAGACGCCGTTGAGCAAGACCTTCAACTGACTGCTGCCCTTGACCGGTGCGAGGTAGCGCGGCTGCTCGCTGGCAAAGGTGCACAGGCCCACGGCGTCACCCTGTCGCAGGGCGACGTAACTGAGCAACAGGCAGGCATTGAGCGCGTGGTCGAAATGCGACAGTTCGCCGTCCTGGCTGCGCATGCGTCGACCGCAGTCGAGCAGAAACATGATCTGCTGGTCGCGCTCGTCCTCATACTCGCGGGCAATCGGCGTGCGCTGGCGCGCGGTGGCTTTCCAGTCGATCTGGCGCAGGCTGTCGCCTTCACGAAATTCGCGCAGTTGATGAAACTCCTGACCCTGACCGCGCCGCTGGCGTTGGCGCACACCCAGACGGCTGAGCCAGTTGTCCACCGCCAGCAGTTCGCCGCCGTAGAGCCGGGCAAAGTCGGGGTAGACGCGGGTGTGGTCGGTGACGCGGGGCAGGCGTTTGCCTGACCAGAGTCCGAAGGGGCTGGGCAGGTTGATTTCGCACTGGGTGAAAGTGAAGTGACCGCGCTTGAGCGGGCGCAAACGATAGAAAACCTGGCTGAACTTACCGGGTTGCAGGCTGACCGTCAGCGGCAGATTTTCCATGTCCAGTCCGTCGGGCACGTGGTCGAAAACCTTGATGCGCAGCGGTTCGGCAAAGCCGTGCTCGATGTCCAGACGTATGTCGCTCCAACGCCCCAGTGCCAGGCTGCCGGGCAGTTGCCGTTTGATACGCGGCGAAGGCAGGCGCCGCAGTCGCAGGGCATCGATGATCGCCAGCGCCAGCAGGGCCAGCAGCAAGCCCCAGTTGATCGACAGCACCGTGGCAGGCACATCGAAATCCAGCGCCTGCAAGGTGCCCGTGACCAGGCCGACGGCGCACAGGGCGGCGAGCCAGAGCAACAGCAGGCGAGAGGGTTTCATGGTGTTGCACCGGGTTGTCTGCGCAAAAGATCGCAGCCTGCATGGCACGCGATCCCCTGCGGGAGCTGCAGCAGGCTGCGATCTTTTGCTCTTTTCATGACTTTCACAGGCGCGGCGCCGGCACTTGATCGAGCAATTGCTGCAGCACCTGATCGACCTGCAGGCCTTCGATGTCCAGCTCCGGCGCCACCCGCACCCGGTGGCGCAGCACCGCCAGCGCGCAACCCTTGATGTCATCGGGAATCACGAATTCGCCGCCGCGCAGCAACGCACGGGCGCGGGCGCAACGGACCAGCGCGATGGAAGCACGCGGCCCGGCGCCGAGGGTCAGACCGGGCCAGGTGCGGGTGCTGCGCGCCAGGCGCACCGCGTAATCGAGCACCTGATCATCCAGTGGCAGGTCGCTGGCAATGCGTTGCAAGGCCTGCACATCCTTGGCTTGCAACACGGTACGCAGCGGCTGCACGTCGAGCATGTCGGCGCGGGTCGAGCGACAGACCTGGCGCACCATGTCCAGCTCCTGTTCGGCCTCTGGATAATCCATGCGCACCTTGAGCATGAAGCGGTCGAGTTCGGCTTCGGGCAGCGGGTAAGTGCCTTCCTGTTCGATCGGGTTCTGCGTGGCGAGCACCATGAACGGCTGCGCGATGGGCAGCGCCCGGCCCTCGAGGGTGACTTGCCGTTCCTGCATCGCTTCGAGCAACGCCGCCTGGGTTTTCGCCGGTGCCCGATTGATCTCGTCGGCCAGCAACAGGTTGGTGAACAACGGCCCCTTGCGCAGCTTGAACTGCTCGGTGTGCAGGTCGTATACCGCATGGCCGGTCACATCGCTGGGCATCAGATCCGGAGTGAACTGGATGCGCGCGAATTCGCCACCAAAGCAACGTGCCAGCGCCCGCACCAGCAAGGTCTTGCCCAAACCGGGAACCCCTTCGAGCAGCACGTGGCCACCGGCGATCAGCGCGGTCAGGACGTCATCGATCACGGTGCTCTGGCCGATCAGGGCCTTGTGCAGTTCACCGCGCACCGCTTGCGCCAACTGGCTGGCACGCTGGCGTTGCTGCGCGGCGTGGCTGGCGCTGCCGGGCTCGATCTGTTCACTCATAGCGTGTTCCTCAAGGTTTGCAGGTGGGCCACCTGGCGACTGAAATCAGCGCTGCTCATGCGCTGTTTCGGCACCGGGCTCAGGGCCTGACTGATGGCGCGGGTGGGCTGGCGGGTCAGGCGCGACAGCACCAGCCATTGCTCGGCCACGTTCAATTGGTCGAACCCTGGGTGGCGTCTTCGGGCACGGCGCAGGACGTCCTGTTGCAGGGCTTGCAACAGCGTGTGCTGACCGTTGTGACGCAGGATGAAATCGGCACTGGCGCGCAGGTGTTCCTGCAACTGACGGCGACCCGGCGGGGCAGGCGCCTGCAAGGGGCCATGACGCATACCGACATGCCAGAGGCCCAGGGCGATCAACGCCAGCAGGGCGACGATGGCCTGTGGGAAATAGCGCCAGAGCAGCGTCGGCAGACCATCGTGCTGCGTGTTGAAAATCAGCGTGACGTCGGTGTCGGCGCTCAAATACCAGAGCAACCAGGCGTTGTCGTATTGGCCGATCGCCGGGGTTTTCCACAGCTCGGCATCGGTGACCACGGTGATCGAGCCGAGACCGTACGCCAGTTGCATCATGTGCGTGGCCTTGGCGCTGTTGGCCCAGGCCTGGGCGAGATCCTTCGGGTCTTCCAGATGAAACGCGGTGTCGAAACCGGCGTAGGCCGGAGCGTCCTCGTCTTCCAGATAAAGTCTGGTCAGGTTCGGGTACGGGTCATCGGCCTGTTCCGCCGGCGGCTCCTTGAGATCCTTGCTCAGGGACTGGTGCAGTTGCACCCGATCCAGCAACAGGTCGTCGCTCTGCCGGGTCTGCTTGTCCCACAGCGCTTCGGCGACAAATACCAGTCGTCCGCCGGCGCGCGCCCAGTTCAGGACTTGATCGACCTGACGCGGGGTCATGCGCGAGCGTTCACCGAACAACAGCAGGGTGTGCCGACGCGGATCGATGTCGGGCAGCACGGCGAGGGTTTCGGCGTGGCCAACATTGAGGCCGCGCTCGCGCAAAAACAGTTCTGCCGCCAGATAAGGATTGGCCTGGGCCTGAGGCGAGGGGCCGTGATCGATGACTTCCTGATAGGGCCTGGCCTCGAGGTACAGATAGAGGCTCAACGCTGCGAGCAGGGCAACGATCAGCCCGCCGACCAGCCACGCACTGCGCCGGTTCAAGCGCGTGCTCCCCGGTCGAACAAGGCGCGCCAGCCATCACACAGTTCCTGTTGCAGATGTGCCGCCGGCACGCGGTGCCCGTAGGCCATGTTTTGCCAATGCAGCGTCAGGCTGCGGCTGAACGTCAGCAATTCGGGACGCTGCATTTGCTCGACCCTTAGCAACACCTGATGTTCGGTGTCGGCCGGTTTCAAGGTCAGGGCAAAGTCGTGCAGCAGGCGGCTGAGCAAACCGCGATAGAGCAGGCTCAATGCGGCGCGTGGCTGGGTTGCCCAGAGTTGTTCGGCGCTGGTGGCGATGTCGTCGGGCAAGGATTGCGGATCCAGGTCCAGACCAAACGCTTGCGGCGGTGCGGGTGGCCGGATACGGGCGAGCCGCTTGGGTCGGCGACTGACAAAGGTGCGCAGAAATTCGCGATAGCGCCAGATCAGCCAGCCGAAAGCCGCGAGAACCGCGCCCCACAACAGCACTTCGATAAATACCGCCAACGTATTGAAGCGTTGACCGTCAAGCCAGCCGAGCAGGGTTTTGAGCCACTGCGGCGCTTCGCCGGGTTTGCTCTCGGCCGGGGTGGCCGGGGCGTCGCCAAAGCGATACCGGGTCACGGTTTCCTTGTTCTTGAACGGTGGTTGCTCGAGCAGTGCCCTGATGCTGTCGTGCGACGCCTGGCTGGTCAGCGGCTGGTTCAGCAAGCGTGGAGCGTCCGGGGTGCTGGCCGGCGCATCTGCCCAGACCCGTGGCACCGCTGGCAGCAACAGACAGAAAGCCAGCAGCAGACCCAGAGCGCTGCTGCTCAGACGCTGGCGCAAACGGCGGAACACCAGCTCGATGTCCCACGCTTCCAGCACAGTTCGCCGGTTCAGGTACAGGCTGAACCCGCAGGCAACATAAACCGGCTCCCACACCACCAGCACCAGCGCGTAGAAGGCGTTGGTCAGGTGTTCCAGCCAGCGCCAGTGGTGATCGACGTCGAGGATCAGCGACTGCCAGTCCCAGTCGGTTTCGATCTGCTGTGGCAGCAGCATGTAGAACAGCACCATCAGGCCGATCCACAACGCGGCCTCCAGATGCGCGCCGATGATCGTCAGCCATTGTGCGGCGCCGGCATTGCGTTGCAGCAGCACCTGCAAACGTTGCTGGCGGGCTGCGCCGTCGAGGCCTTCGAGTTGCACCACTGGCAGCAGGAAGCTGCGACTCAGGCTCAGCCGGCGCCAGGTCAGGCTGGCCAGCCATTGCGGTTTGAGCAGTCGAGGCCATTCGCGCAGAGCCTGCTTCAAGGTGGGCGTTTCGCCGAACAGGGCCTTGGACAGGATGTACAGCGGCAGGCGTTCATAGGCCGGTTTCAGCCACCAGAAAATGAACACGGCCAGTGACGGCGAATCCCACAGCAACAAGGTCAGCACGGCGAACAGTGGCAGGGTGACGATGGCCCAACTGGTCATCAGCAGGCGTCGATGCTGCTGGCTCATGAGTACGCCCAGGTCCATGGCTTCCCAGGTGTTGCGCGGGCGGATCGCCACGGTGGCGTCACTCAGGCGCATGGCGGTTTTTTCCGGCAAACAGCAGATAGGCCGCCACCGCGATCCACAACGATGCACCGACCGCATATTTGGTCAGCGGCGTCACCGCGGTTTTCGATGACCAGTAGGCTTCGATGAACGCCGCAATCAGCAGGAACACCATGACCCCGCACACCAGCAGCACGCTTTTGCGCGCGGCGTGTTTCAGTGCTTCGCCGCGTGTCAGGCGACCGGGGGCGATCAACGCCCAGCCAAGCTTCAGGCCTGCCGCCCCGGCCAGGGCAATGGCGCTCAGTTCGAAGGCGCCGTGGCCGATCACGAATGACCAGAACGTCTGGCCAAAACCGATCTCGGTCAGATGCCCGGCCACCGCACCGATGATCAAGCCGTTATAGAGCAGGAAAAACGCGCTGCCGACGCCCAGCAGCAAACCGCTGGCGAAGGTCTGAAAGGCGATGCCGATGTTGTGCATCACGTAGTAGCCGAACATCACCCAGTCTTCACTGGCGGCCCGTTCAGCCGAGCGCCCGAGGTGCCCGGCCACCGGGTCGTACATGCCCTGCATCTCGCGCACCTGTTCGGCGGGGATCAGGTTGTAGACCAGTTCGGGAAAGGCGTACACCAATAGCGCGAAGCCGATCAGACTGCCAAAAAACAACAGTCCGGCGGCCAGCACGAACGGCCATTCGGCGCGTACCAGTCGGGGAAAGTCAGCGAGGATGAAACCCAGCAGGCTTGCGCCGAATCGACTGCGATGCCGGTAAAGCTGTTGATGACCGCGCAACACTTGCTGTTGCAACGAGTCGATGAGGAAACTGCTATAGCTGCGTTCCTGCGCCAGCGCCAGATGCTGGCACAAACGCCGATAAGCCTTGGGAAACCCGGCCACCTGCGAGGTTTGCTTGCCATGTTCAAGGCGTTCCAGGGCCAGGTTGAAACGCTCCCATTCGGCCCTGTGGCGCGCTTCGAAAAGACTCTGCTTCATGTCGGACCCAACAAGCCGCGGGCGATGCCGTTGAGTTCACTGACGGCTTTGGGCGCGGAGATGTGCAGCGGCTGAGCGAGCAGCGCCGCCAGCTCGTTGACCCGCGCCGGCGCCAGTTCAGCCTGGCGTTCGGCGAAGGCGAGCAGGGCGCGTTGTTCGCTGAGGTTCAACGGGACGGGCGAGCTGCGCGGCTGGGCGTCGGGCAATTGCGGACGCTGCAGGGGGCGTTCGCTGTAGACCACCAGAGTGCCGGCGGCGAGATCGCCCAGACGTTTGAAGGTCGGGTGCTGCAGGCAACTGATCGCCCCGAGGAAGTAACCGAACGGCAGCAGGTCGACAAACCGCAGCAGGTTGCGCAGCAGCGATGCCGACCAGCCGATCGGCGTGCCGTCATCGTGGATCACCCGCAGGCCCATCCATTGCTTGCCCGGCGAACGGCCCTGACGCAGCACTTCGAACAGCACCATGTACCACCAGCTGATGGCAAACAGCAGCAACGAACCCAGGCCGATGCCGAGCTTGCCGAGAAACGCCAGTGCCACGAACAGCACGCCGAGGATGGCCCCGCGAATGCCCAGGTCGATGGCGAAGGCCAAAGTGCGCACCATCAGACCGGCCGGGCGCAGCGGCAGGTCGATGCCCTCCGGTGTTTCCACCTGATAGCGGGTATCGAGTGGCGGGTTCAGCGGTGCTTTCCGTGGCAGTGCTGTGTTCTCGAGCATGGGCTACCTGATGGGGCCTGATCGGGATGCGAAGTCCGTCCGATGCTAGCAGCCTCTTGGGGGAAAACGACATAACTATGTATTGCACATCGTGTGGCGCGCGGTGGTTGAATGACAGAGCGCTGGCCGGGAAGGCGGTTCAACGCCTAGACTTTGCCGATCTTCAGTTCAGGAACCGCCCGTGACTTCAATCTTCTGGTACGACTACGAAACCACTGGCATCAATCCGCGCAACGACCGCCCGCTGCAGGTTGCCGGGATTCGCACCGACCACGACCTCAATGAAATCGACGAACCGGTCAACCTCTACTGCCAGCCCAGTGAAGACATCCTGCCGCACCCGGCAGCGTGCGCGATTACCGCCATTACCCCCAGCCGTCTCGCCGAACAGGGCCTGAGCGAAGCCGACTTCATGACCCGTGTGCATGCGCAATTGGCCGCGCCCGGTACGTGCGGCGCGGGTTACAACACCCTGCGTTTCGACGACGAGATGACCCGCTACAGTCTTTATCGCAACTTCTTCGACCCCTACGCCCGTGAGTGGCAGGGCGGCAACAGTCGCTGGGATCTGATCGATGTGGTGCGCGCCGCGTATGCGTTACGCCCGGATGGCCTGCAATGGCCGACCGATGACGAAGGCAAGGTGACCCTCAAGCTCGAACGCCTGACGGCGGCCAACAATATTGATCATGGGCATGCCCACGAAGCGTTGTCCGACGTGCGCGCCACCATCGCTCTGGCGCGATTGATCCGCGAGAAACAGCCAAAGTTGTATGACTGGCTGTTTCAACTGCGCAGCAAGCAGAAAGTCATGGATCAGATTCGTTTGTTGCAACCACTGGTGCATATTTCCGGACGCTTTTCGGCGGCGCGATCCTATGTCGGCGTGGTATTGCCGCTGGCCTGGCATCCGCGCAATCGCAATGCCTTGATCGTCTGCGACCTGCATCTCGATCCGCAGGGCCTGCTCGACCTGGACGCCGAAACCCTGCGCCAACGCCTGTATACCCGCCGCGATGCCTTGGCCGAGGGCGAGTTGCCGGTGCCGCTCAAGTTGATTCACATCAACCGCTGTCCGGTGGTAGCGCCTGTGTCGGTGTTGCGTGCTGAAGATCAGCAACGGCTGGAGCTGGACATGGCGTTGTATCACGCGCGTGCGCTGCGGCTAACTGACGCACAACAAGTTTGGAAAGATAAAGTTGCGGCGATTTATGCCAGCGACGATTTCACGCCGAGTGAAGATCCCGAACAGCAGTTGTACGACGGATTCATTGGCGACCGCGATCGGCGTCTATGTGAGCAAGTGAGGACAGCCGATCCTGCTCAATTAGCGCAGGAACAATGGCCTTTCGATGATGAACGTTTGCCAGAATTACTCTTTCGATATCGCGCACGTAACTTTCCCGATACGTTGAATTTCGAAGAGCAAGAGCGCTGGAGAATATTCTGTCGGCAGCGTTTGTCCGAGCCGCAAATGGGCGCACCTAATACCCTGAGATCGTTTGCAGAGGCCGCACAGCAATGGGCGCTTAGTGCCACGCCGATACAGAATCAAGTGCTCAATGAATGGCAGAATTATGTCCAGGCATTGCGCCAACGTTTGAATCTTTGAAAACGAACGTAGTGTGCCCGAAAAATGCCGGGCATAAAAAAACGCCAGCGTATGCTGGCGTTTTTCATGCGTCGCGCAATCAGTCTGCGACGGGCGTTGCGGCTTAGCCCAGCAGGGTAGCCCAGCCTTCAACCACGTCGCCGCCCCACTTGGCTTTCCACTCTTTCAGAGTTTTGTGGTTGCCACCTTTGGTTTCGATGACTTCGCCGTTGTGCGGGTTTTTGTATTGCTTAACTTTGCGAGCACGCTTGGTGCCGGTAGTTTTTACTGCGCCGCCACGTGTGGCTTTGGTTTTCGATTCCGGATCCAGCAGGGCGATGATGTCGCGCAGGGATTTGGAATATTCACCCATCAGCGTGCGCAGTTTGCCTTCGAATTCCAGCTCGGCTTGCAGTTTGTCGTCTTGCGACAGGTTCTTCAAACGGGCTTGCAGCTCTTTGATGGCTTCTTCGGTGGCGCGATATTCGTTGATCAAGGACATGATGACTACCTTATGTGGAGGCTTTGAATGGCAGGGAACAGTGGCGCAATAATAGTCAGGCTGTTTCATCAAGTAAACATTTAACCCTGTTTTTATTTAAATTAGTTACAGGAACAGCTGAATATTCAATACCCCTTTAAATAATGTGATGCCGCTATCAGCCCTATTCACAATTATCTGTCGACACAGTGTCGAAAGTGCACCTCGCATGCCTCTTCCAGCGTGGCTCCAAGGCCGCGATTCAGGACAACGCAAGCGGTCTGTTCATCAATACTGCAGTTTTTGCGCACAATCGCTAGAATGGCCGCCTTTGCGAAGTTCTGGAGTTCCCCCCTCATGCGCACCTTTCGGTTGGTGATTTCTTGCCCTGACCGCGTTGGCATCGTTGCCAAAGTCAGTAACTTTCTGGCATCCCACAACGGCTGGATCACCGAAGCGAGCCACCACTCGGACAACCAGAACGGCTGGTTCTTCATGCGTCACGAGATCCGTGCCGATTCATTGCCGTTCGGCATTGAAGTGCTGCGCGAGAAGTTTGCGCCGATCGCCGAAGAGTTTTCGATGGACTGGCGCATCACTGACACCGAGCAGAAAAAACGCGTGGTGTTGATGGCCAGCCGTGAATCCCACTGCCTGGCTGACTTGCTGCACCGCTGGCACAGCGATGAACTCGATTGCGAAATCTCCTGCGTGATTTCCAACCACAACGACCTGCGCAGCATGGTCGAGTGGCATGGCATTCCTTATTACCACGTCCCGGTCAATCCGCAGGACAAGGAGCCAGCGTTCGCCGAAGTCTCGCGTCTGGTCAAACAGCACGATGCCGAAGTGGTAGTGCTGGCGCGCTACATGCAGATCCTGCCGCCGTCGCTGTGCCGCGAATACGCGCACAAGGTGATCAACATTCACCACAGCTTCCTGCCATCGTTCGTGGGCGCCAAGCCTTACCATCAGGCGTCGCTGCGTGGCGTGAAGTTGATTGGTGCAACCTGCCACTACGTGACCGAAGAGCTGGATGCCGGTCCGATCATCGAGCAGGACGTGGTACGCGTCAGCCACAGCGACAGCATCGAAGACATGGTGCGTTTCGGCCGTGACGTCGAGAAGATGGTGTTGGCCCGTGGCCTGCGTTATCACCTCGAAGACCGCGTGCTGGTGCACGGCAACAAGACCGTGGTGTTCTGATCGAACGTACGCGTACTTGAATAAAGAAGGGCCTGGGCGTTCAATCGCCCCAGGCCCTTTTTTGTTTCAGCCCTTGAGGAGTTGCCCGTGAACGATCCACTGGACAAAGCCACTTCCAAAGCGCCTGCCACTTTGGGGGAGGGCTGTCTGAGCCGTTATGACCCGGAGGATCTGGGCCCGGATGACGGCACCGAGTTTCCCGGCGCCGCCGAACTGTGGGAACAGGTGAAGCCTGAGCCGGAGGGCGAGGCCTGAAAAGATCGCAGCCTGCGGCAGCTCCTACAGGGATCGCATTTCCATGTAGGAGCTGCCGCAGGCTGCGATCTTTTCAGGCTTGTCGAATCTTCAGCAGCTTCTTGAGCAATGGCCGCCCCAGCATCAACAGAAACACCGGCCCACCCACCACCAGATAGAAATAGAACGTCACCACCCGCCAGATCAGGATCGCCGCCGCTGCGGTGGATTTGCCGACCATCGGCGCCAGCAGCGCCGCTGAAGTCAGTTCCGCCGCGCCCGCGCCGCCGGGTAACAGGCTCATCTGACCAGCGCCCAACGACAGCATCTGCACCAGAAAACTCCACGCCCATTGCAGGTCTGCGCCCAGCCCGCGCAAGGCGAGGTACAGCACGCTGTAGCGCAGCAGCCAGTGCATGCAGGTCAGGGCGAACACCTTGATCAACGTCTGCCACGGCAGCTTGAGCGTGTCGATAAACGCATCGAGAAAGTGCAACAGCTTGCGTGCCCAGCGCCGACGCGTCGCGGGCTGAACGTTCAGGCGAGCCAGCAGGCGCCCGCTCAGGCGGATCAGGCGTCGGTGATAGCGCGCCAGCAGCACGCAACTGAACAAGCCACCGAACAGCGACACGGCGCTGACCATCAGCAACCATTCCAGGCGATCGCTGAGGTGCTGAAACAACGCGTAAATCAGAATCCCGCTCAGGGCGCAGAGAAAGAACAGCAGATCGCTCAACTGATCCATGGCGAACACTGCGCTGCCCCGAGCCGGACGCACGCCGCAACGGGCGAGCAGGGCCATGATGGTCAGCGGGCCACCGCTGCCGCCGGGGGTGGCGCAGTAGGCGAATTCGGCGGCCATGACCACGCCAAGGCTTTTGAGCGGTGTCACCCGGTCGCGCTGATCACCCAGCAGCAGGCGCAGACGCAGGGTGTTGATGCCCCAGCAGAGCAGAATCATGCCGAACATGATCAGCAGCCAGTGCAGCGGAAAGTTCTGCAGGCGCGCACCGATCTCGCCGCCGCCGAGCAGTACCGGGATCAGTACCGCGGCAAGCAGGCCTATCAACAACACAATGCCGCGACTCATGCCGCGCGCACCATTCGCCCACATTGCTGGTTGAGCCAGTCGATTTTGTTCATGGGCGTACGTCCTTCTGCCAGCAGTCGTTCAAGGGTCTTGAGCCAGTAATCACGTGCAAATGCATGACGCATGTCCACCGGGTGCAAGCCTAGACGAATCACCGCAGCATCGCGCCACTGCTGCTGGCGCTGTTCGCTGACGAGTTTCGACAGGCCACGCCGCCAGGCACTGCGGGCGCTCCAGACCAGACCCGGAGCGTCGATGGCGGTGAAATCCGGCAATTGAAAAAGATGTTGCGGATCGCTGGTGTAGCGCAATGGCAATTCGCGCAAGGCCTGGCGCGTGCCTTCGCTCATCAGCCACGCCGGGGCGACAAAACCGTGCAGGGGCCAGTGGTGACGCTGGAACAGTTCGATGCCGGCGCGCAGGCGTGACAGCGCGGCATCGCGGGACAGTTGGTAGAACTCGCCTTCATGGGTGTAGATCCGGCGCATGAACCAGTCGCGGGGTGTGGTGGGTGATGGCTCGCGGTCGTCGTGGTAGTAGCCGTGCAAGGCCAGTTCATCGCCACGGGCAAGCCGTTCGCCGAGCATTCGACAAAATGCCGGATGCGCCTCCAGTGCATCGTGCCCATGGAATTGCGGCACCACCAGCCAGGTCATCGGCACGCCGCCCATCGCGTCGACGGCTTCGACGAAGGGGCGATAATCCGCCCAGGTCGACGGCGCTACGTCGTGCAGCACCAGCAACACGGCGCGGCGATTCAGGGAATCAGCCATTGGCCACCCTGGGTAACGCAACGCCGAGGACGGCGTGATAATGACCGAGCAGGCTGTCGACCACGGTGTCCCAGCAATAACGCTGTTCGACGTGTTGGCGCGCCTGCCGGCCGAGTTTCACACAATCGCGGCTGAACAGCTCGCGCACGGCGTTGGCCATGGCCTGTGGATTGTTCGGCAGACACAACAAGCCGCAATCTTCATTGACGATTTCCTCGAATGCCCCGGCAGCCACCGCGACAACCGGAATGCCACAGGCCATGGCCTCGAGGATCACCAGACCGAAGGTTTCCTGATCGCCGGCATGCAGCAGCGCATCGGCGCTGGCCATCAGGCGGGCGACGGTGGCGGCCGGGCAGAATCCGTCGATCACACTGACGTTGTCCGGGACAACGGCAGGCATCGACGAGCCGACCAGCAGCAGGTGATAGCGTGGGCCGAGGCGTTGCATGCACTTGAGCAGCACCGGGAGGTTTTTTTCCTTGGAGCCGCGTCCGGCGAAGATCAGCAGGCGCGTGTCCTCGGCAATCCCCAGCTCGGCGCGCAGGCCGCTGTCGCGGGCAGCGGGGTGGAAGGTTTGCAGATCCACACCCAATGGCTGCACGAAAACATTGCGCACCCCCAGGCCCCTGAGTTTGTCGGCCATCACCTGGCTGGGCGCCAGCACCCGGTCGAAGTTGCCGTAGAGTTTGGTGACATACGCCTCGACATTCGGCGTGACCCAGTGGCCCATGCGGTTGCCCACCAGCAACGGCAGGTCCGAGTGATAAAAGCCGATCACCGGCACATCCAGTTGCCGCCGTGCATCCAGCGCTGCCCACGCGGTGAGGTAGGGATCACCGACTTCAATCAGATCGGGCTGCAAATCCTGCAGGACATTTCGCCAGGGTGCCAGGCGCAAGGGAAAGCGATAGCCCTTGCCAAAGGGCAGGGCGGGGGCCGGAACCGTGTAGACGCCATCGTGTTCACTCAAATGCGCGCCAGGGATCAGCAGGCTGTGGCGAATCCCGGGTTTGACGCCCAGCCGACGATGCTTGGCGTCCAGATAGGTGCGTACACCACCGCTGGCCGGGGCGTAGAACATGGTGATGTCGGCGATATGCACGGTGATCAACCCTCCGCTGCGTGGCACTCCCTTGGTTGACCTTTATCCAGAATAGATGTTCGGTCGGGATTTAGCGGTGGGCTCAAGGGCAAAAAAGATCGCAGCCTGCTGCTCCAGATCGGAACAGGCGCGCAAGGTCGCCTGCAGGTTTTCGACGCCTTCCTGGTTAAGCGTGTTGATCTCGGTGATATCGACGTTGATCGACTCGACCACCGCCGTCTGCTCCTCGGTCGCGGTCGCTACCGACTGGTTCATCCCGTCGATTTCGCCAATGCGCTGGGTCACGCTGTTGAGGCGTTCGCCGGCGAGGTTGGCGATTTCCACGCTGTCCTGGCTGTGGCGCTGGCTATCGCTCATGGTGCTCACCGATTCCCGGGCGCCGACCTGCAGCTCCTCGATCATGGTCTGCACTTGTTGCGCCGATTCCTGGGTGCGGTGCGCCAGATTGCGCACTTCGTCCGCCACCACGGCAAAACCGCGTCCGGCCTCACCGGCACGCGCCGCTTCGATCGCGGCGTTGAGCGCCAGCAGGTTGGTTTGCTGGGAAATGCTGGTGATGACTTCGAGAATCTGCCCGATGTTCACGGTTTTGCTGTTCAGCGACTCGATATTGCTGCTGGAGGCGCTGAGCATGCTCGACAGTTGATTCATCGCCTTGATACTGCGATCCACCACTTGCTGGCCGTCTTCGGCCAGACCACGGGCGTCACTGGCCTGGTTGGAGGCTTGTGCGGCATTGCGCGCGATTTCCTGGGCGGCAGCGCCGAGCTGGTTGATCGCGGCGGCGACGCTGCTGGTGCGCGAGGCTTGTTGGTCGGAGTTGTACATCGACGAATTGGACGCCGCGACCACGCGCAGGGCGACCTCGTTGACTTGCCCTGTGGCCGAGGACACTTCGCGGATCGAGCCGTGAATACGTTCGACGAAACGGTTGAACGCCGTACCGAGAACGCCGAACTCATCCTGATTCTGGATGGTCAGGCGCTTGGTCAGGTCGCCTTCGCCGTCGGCGATGTCTTCCATGGCGCGGGTCATGACGTGCAGTGGCTGGATCAGCAGGCGAATCAGCATGCCCAGCAACGCGATGATGATTGCCACCGCGATTACCGTGGCAATCACCGCCGAGGTGCGGAACTGGCTGAGCATTGCGAAGGCTTTGTCCTTGTCGACCGACAGCCCGATGTACCAGTTGACCGACGGCAGGCCCTTGATCGGCGTAAAGGTGACGATGCGGGTTGTGCCATTGACCGTGACTTCACTGACATCGGTACTGATGCGCGGGGTGTCCTGCGGATAGGCTTCTTTCAGTGACTTCATCACCAATGCCTTGTCCGGGTGCACCAGAATCTTGCCGTCGGCGCTGACCAGGAACACATAACCCATGCCGCCGAAATCACGGGCGGCGAGGGTATCGACCAGCGATTGCAGGCTCAGGTCGCCGCCCACCACGCCGACGCTCTGGCCGGCTTTCTTCGAGGCGGTGGCGATGGAGATGATCAACTGGCCGGTGGCGGCGTCGATGTACGGTTCGGTCAGGGTCGAGGCGCCGCTGCTCTCGGCGCCTTTGTACCAAGGGCGCACCCGTGGATCGAAACCGTCGGGCATCTTCACATCCGGACGGATGGTGAAATGACCGGTGGCATCGCCCAGGTAGGTGGCCATGAACGTCGAAGTCAGGGATTTCTGTTCCAGCAGGCTGGCGACGTTGGCGGGTTCTGGATTGATGGCGATGTTCTGGGCAGCATTCTCGACCAGCAGAATGCGTCCGTTGAGCCAGGTCTGGATGTTGTCTGAGGTGACCTCGCCCATCTCTTTGAGATAGTTGTCCAGGTCATCGCGGATCGCGTTGCGTTGCAGCCAGTCGTTATACAGCGTGAACGAGGCGAAAGCGGCGATGACGATGAGGGCGGCGGCAAGCAAAATTTTATGGCTGAAGCGCAGGTTTTTGTTCATGGCTTGGGGTTCCGCTAAGGTCTTAATGTCCTGGGCGTGCTTTTATAAAGACGCGCAATATGGGCAAGGGTGTAAACCAACTGATATTTCCGTCTCTCCTTAGGGAAATGTCCGACCGACTTTTCAGTCAGGTTCTCGCCCTTATCTATCGGCCACAGCGGATTAAAGATTAACCATAGGTGACAAAATGCCTGACACATCGCAACTCGTTATCGGCGCCGATCTGGCGGGGCAACCGATTGCTCAGGCCATGCGCCTGGCCAACCGCCACGGGCTGATCGCCGGTGCGACCGGGACCGGCAAGACCGTGACTTTGCAGCGCCTTGCCGAAGCGTTCAGTGATGCCGGCGTGGCGGTGTTCGCCGCCGACATCAAGGGTGACCTGTGCGGCCTGGGGGCTGCCGGCAATCCACAGGGCAAGGTCGCCGAGCGCATCGCCGGGATGCCCTGGCTCGATTACAAACCGCAGGCTTATCCGGTGACGCTGTGGGACATTCACGGTGAATCCGGTCACCCGTTGCGCACCACCCTGAGCGAAATGGGCCCGCTGCTGATCGGCAGTCTGCTGGAGCTGACCGACAGCCAGCAGTCGGCGCTGTACGCGGCGTTTAAAGTGGCGGACCGCGAAGGGCTGTTACTGCTGGACCTGAAAGACCTCAAGGCGCTGCTCAATCACCTAAAGGACAACCCGCAACTGCTCGGCGAAGATGCTGCGCTGATGACCACCGGTTCCAGTCAGGCGCTGTTGCGCAGGCTGGCGACTCTGGAGCAGCAGGGCGCAGAAGCGTTGTTCGGCGAACCGGCGCTGCAACTCGAAGACATTCTGCAACCGGCGGCTGACGGCCGTGGACGGATTCATCTGCTCGACGCCAGTCGTCTGGTACACGAGGCGCCCAAGGTCTACGCGACGTTCCTGCTGTGGCTGCTGGCCGAGCTGTTCGAGCAGTTGCCGGAGCGTGGCGATGCCGACAAGCCGCTTTTGGCGCTGTTCTTCGATGAAGCGCATTTGCTCTTTGGCGATACGCCCAAGGCCTTGCAGGAACGGCTGGAGCAGGTGGTGCGGCTGATTCGTTCGAAAGGCGTGGGGGTGTATTTCGTCACTCAGTCGCCGGGAGATTTGCCGGATAACGTGCTGGCGCAGCTCGGTCTGCGGATCCAGCATGGCTTGCGCGCGTTTACCGCCAAGGAACAGAAATCCCTGCGGGCGGTGGCCGATGGTTTCCGGCCGAATCCGGCGTTCGACACCTTGTCGGTGCTGACCGAGCTGGGCATCGGCGAGGCTCTGGTCGGTACGCTGCAGGAAAAGGGCACGCCGGAGATGGTCCAGCGTGTGCTGGTGGCGCCGCCGCAATCGCGGATCGGGCCGTTGAGCGAAACCGAGCGTACGATGCTGATTGCCGGCTCACCGTTCAAGGGGCGTTATGACAAGCCGATTGATCGCGAGTCGGCCTACGAAATCCTGATGGGGCGCAAGGATCTGGCACCGGAGGCGCCAGCGGGCAAACCGGCAGCCGAAGAGCCGAGCCTGGCCGATCGGGCCGGGGAGTTTCTGGGGACGGCGGCAGGGCAGGCGTTGAAGTCAGCCATGCGTCAGGCGGCGAACAATCTGGGCAAGCAACTGGTGCGCGGGTTGATGGGCTCGTTGCTCGGTGGCAATAAACGCCGCTGAAAGCAAAGATCGCAGCCTGCGGCAGCTCCTACCTTGGAATGCGTTTCTCTGTAGGAG
>NZ_QAIK01000132.1:19316-21029 GCF_003061005.1 Pseudomonas sp. HMWF021
CCGCAGGCTGCGATCCTTTGATCTTGCCTTCAGCTTTTGTCTTTAGCGTGCGCCGCCAGACGCTCAAGCGCCGCACGCAGGCCTGGATCGCTGATCCCGTCAGCCGTCGACTGAATGGTCTGCGCCGCATCGGTGGACAGATCCATCGCATGTCCGCTCACCCGGCGCTGGACCAGCGGCGGTTGTACGCGGAACTGAATGCGCGTCAGGTTGGCGAACTCTTCGAACAACTGCAGCTGGCGTTGCAGACGCTTTTGCTGGTAACGCAGCCGCGTCGCCCAGTGCCCGTCGGTCACCACCAGCGTCAATTGGCCTTCACGCCATTTGGCCACATGGCAATGTTCACGGGCGGCCGGTTGCAACTGGCTTTCGAGCAGACGCTGCAGATGCCCCAGGCGTTGGGCGTGGCCGAGCAAGGCCTTGAGCGGCTTGGCTTCGCGCAGCAGAACGGCGGGCGCTCTGGCTGTAAGAAGGCGAAATGCCATGATCAAATACCTGAAGTAACAGAATGGCCATGGTAGCAGAAAGCCGCGGAACCACTCGCCCATTGCTTTTGTCCCTGCTTTGCCCATTAAATCAACGACTAACTTCTTTCCCGTATGGGTTGAAGTTGAGCAAAACGCCCCTATTTTAAGTGAGCCCCGTCAAAGCGCAGTGCCAGCATCGTGGAATATCGCCACTTTCCTCACTTCCGTTTCCGGGTAGAATGCTCGTTCGCATGCGGCCATGAGGGCTGCACGGGCGACGCTCATGGGGCCGCCCTCCATCCCTTTAGTGTGGAAGATCCTGCCGATATGTTTGCGCCTTTGTTAAAGAAACTTTTTGGAAGCAAGAACGAGCGTGAAGTCAAACGCATGCTCAAGACGGTGCAGCTCGTCAATGCCTTCGAAGAGCAAATGGTGGCCCTTTCGGACGATCAGTTGCGCGCCAAGACCAATGAGTTCAAGGCCCGTATCGCCAAAGGGGAATCCCTCGACAAGCTGTTGCCTGAAGCCTTCGCGGTCGCCCGTGAGGCGGGCAAGCGCGTCATGGGCATGCGCCACTTCGACGTCCAGTTGATCGGCGGCATGACCCTGCATGAAGGCATGATTGCCGAAATGCGTACCGGTGAGGGTAAAACCCTCGTAGCGACCCTGGGCGTTTACCTCAACGCGCTGTCCGGCAAGGGCGTGCACGTTGTGACCGTGAACGACTACCTGGCCCGCCGTGACGCCAACTGGATGCGCCCGCTGTATGAGTTCCTCGGCCTGACCGTCGGCGTCGTGACGCCGTTCCAGCCGCCGGAAGAGAAGCGCGCCGCGTATGCCGCCGACATCACCTACGGCACCAACAACGAATTCGGGTTCGACTACCTGCGCGACAACATGGCGTTCAGCATGGAAGAGAAATTCCAGCGCGAACTCAATTTTGCCGTGATCGACGAAGTCGACTCCATCCTCATCGACGAAGCCCGTACCCCGCTGATCATTTCCGGTCAGGCCGAGGACAGTTCCAAGCTGTACATGGAGATCAACAAGTTGATCCCGCAGCTGGAACTGCACGTCGAAGAAGTCGAAGGCCAGGTCACCAAGGCCGGTCACTACACCATTGACGAGAAGACCCGTCAGGTCGAACTCAATGAAGCCGGTCACCAGTACATCGAAGAAATGCTCACCGGCGTCGGCCTGCTGGCCGAAGGCGAGAGTCTGTATTCTGCGCACAACCTGGGCCTGC
>NZ_QAIK01000015.1:0-3054 GCF_003061005.1 Pseudomonas sp. HMWF021
CTGACGTGACAACCCGATATCCCATGATGCTTCCTTAAATCGACGCTCCTACATCATGGTCTAAAAAAATTCGACCACAACACGGCAGCTCCTACAGAGGATTGCATTCCAATGTAGGAGCTGCCGCAGGCTGCGATCTTTTAAGGCTGTTTTACGCCATCAGGTGCAGATGGTTGTCCCAGAGCCCCGCCGGCAATTCCAGCGGTTTGGCCAGCAGTTCATCCTGACGGCAATCGTAGTAACGGCAGCGGCCCTGACCGGAGGTCACGACAAAACCGTCCTTCACCGCGCCGACACCCGCGCAATCGGGCAGCGGCGCGTCGAGACGCACTTCGCCGCTGTCCAGATCCCAGATGAAGAAGCGGTTGCCGCGCGGCGCGGTCAGCGCCACCAGCCGCAGTTCGCTGTGCACTGCGACGCTGGCGGTGTAGTGACCCATCGACTGCAACTGATGCTCCGGCACCGGGAACGCCACGAAGGGCTGGCCCGGACGCTTGATCGCCAACAGCTCGGAACGCTCATGGGAGGCGCCCATGAACTGCTGGCCGGCGACGATGGTGCCGTCGCTGGCGATGCCCAGGTGGCGCACGCTGTTCATCTGCTGGGCAAGGGTTTCCTTGCTCAGCAGGGTGCCGTCACGTTGCATCAGCACCAGGCTCGGTTCCATGGCGTTGAGGTTCATGTCGACGCGGCTTTCGGCCTCGGTACGAATTCCGCCGTTGGCCACCACCAGGGTTTCGCCGTCGGGCATCCACGACACCTGATGGGGGCCGAGGCCATGGGTGGAAATCTCGCCGCTGTGCACCAGCCGCTCGCCTTCGAACTTGTACACCCCGAGCAGGCCACGCCCCGGATCAGTGGTGTCGTTCTCGGTGGCGTACAGGTATTCGCCATCCTTGTGCACCACGGCGTGGCCGTAGAAATGCCGGTTCGGCTGCGACGTCACGGTTTGCAGCAACGCCCCGTCACGCAGATCGATCAGGTAGCTCTCGGTGCCCGGGCGGCGGGCGACAAACAGCGCGATCGGCAGCGTCGGGTGGTTGATGATGTCATGGCAACGCTGGCCGACCTCGGTGGCGAACACTCGCGTACCGTCCAGCCGATAACCGACGGCGTAATGCTTGCCATCGGTGTCGTCGCGCGCCGAGAGCAACAGCGGGCTCTGATCCTTGCGCTTGAACAGCGTCCAGCCGCCCAGTGTCACTGCTCCCAGCAGCAAACTACCTAACGTCAGAGCCTGGCGTCGCAGCATGGCACTTGCCCTCATCAGTCACCGTCGTTGGCGTTGAAGCCCAGTTGGATGCCCAGCGCCTTGGCCAGTTCGCCTTCGTGCAGGCGATGGACGACGTTGAGGCTGTCGTAGAGATCGTTGAGTTGCTGGCGACCGGCGTCGTCCTGGAGCATTTCGGTCAGCGAGCGCTGGGTGCTGCCGAACAGTTTGAGCGAGGCGGCGTAGGCCGCGTCGATCTTGTCTGCCAGTGGTTTCTGATCGCTTGGCAACAGACCACGCAGGCCTTTGTTGTCGACGCCTTCCCACACGGTTTTGGCCGCGGCAAGGCTGGCTTCCAGTGCAGTCAGCGACGACTGGCTGCGCCACGCATCGGCCTGGAACGGTTGTGGCACGCCCTTGCTCTGGCGGCCCATCGGTGTGCCGAGTTTCTTTTTCAGGGTGTCGAGCGCAGTCACCTGCACGCGCAGCAGATCGGCGATCGCTTCGTGGGAGTCGGCGTAGCGCTGGTTCGGGAACTTGCTCATTTGCGCGAGCATGCCGTCGGTGTTGTTCCAGCTCTGCAGAATCTCTTCGGCCAGTTGCTTCTGGCGTTCACCGATGGCGATCAGCAGCGGGCAGTATCTGGCTTTCTGTTCAGCGTTGGCGACGTCAGGTTTTTCATCGAACAGGATGTACTCGTAAGCCGACAGGCCTTGCACCACGACGCTGGATTTGGCCAGTGCGGCGGCGTCGATCTGCGGCTGGGCGACCACCAGTTGTTCGACCTGACGGCCAACCAGGTTTTTCTTGTCCGGCCAGAACTGCACCTGCCACGAACGGTTGCCCTCGGCCAATGGGCCGATCAGCAGCGGTTGCAGCTCGGCCCAGGCTTTCTGTGCGTGCAGGAAGTCGGCGCGGGCGGTCTCCAGGTCCTCTTTGCCCTGGCAGTAGGCGAGGGCGCTGACGGCCAGTTGCCTGTCGGCTTCGACCCAACGGGTGTAGGTCGGCAGGATCACCGATTTGGCGATGGCCGCCGACGTGACGGCTTGCGGGTCCTGCGGCGAGCAGGCGCCGAGGGCGAGTGCAGCGAGGCTGGTAAACAACAGTTTGGGACGGAACATGTCGGGCTCCCGATTCTTTTAAATGTTTAAAGTGAGTTCAAGAACGCCAGCAGCGCGGCACGCTGTTCGGCGTTGAAAGACAAAACCTGTTGCTGCGCCTGCTGCGCTTCGCCGCCATGCCAGAGCACGGCTTCGAGCAGGTTGCGGGCGCGGCCGTCATGCAGAAACTGAGTGTGGCCACTGACCGCTTGCGTCAGGCCGATCCCCCACAACGGCGGGGTGCGCCAGTCGCGGCCGGAGGCCTGGAATTCCGTGCGGTTGTCGGCCAGACCGTCGCCCATGTCGTGCAGCAGCAGATCGCTGTACGGGCGAATCACTTGATTGGCCAGTTCAGGTTCGGCGGCGTTGGCGGCGGTGGTGTATTTCGGTGTGTGGCAAGACTGGCAACCGGCCTGGAAAAACAGGTTCTTGCCGGCCAGCACCTGTTCGTCGTTGACGTCACGACGGGCCGGCACTGCAAGGTTGCGGGTGTAGAACAGCACCAGACGCAAAATGTTGTCGCTGACTTCCGGCTCGCCGTCCGGGCCATTGCCATTCGGCGCCTGTTTGCAGGCGGTTTGCGTGTCGGTGCAGTCATCGAAGGGTCTCAGGCTGGTCGTGAGGCCCATATCACCAGAAAACGCGTGAACATTTTGTTGATTGAGATTCGGTTGCCCGGCTTTCCAGCCAAATCGACCCATGACGGTCTTGTGCAGTGCGTCATCCCAGACCTGATTCGGCCGG
>NZ_QAIK01000015.1:3064-6024 GCF_003061005.1 Pseudomonas sp. HMWF021
GGCGGCGTTGGCAAGGATCGCTTCTTCGGGAATGGCTTCGAGCAGGCCGAGGCCGATCATTGGCGGCGCGACCCGGGCCGAGAAACGCGTGTCCGGGTGCATCGGGCCGTAGCCCAACTGGCTGAATTGCAGAACCGGTTTGCGCAGTTCGACTTCGGTGCCGTCCTTGAAGCGGATCGGCACCGGCGTGTACTCGACGCGCACCTTGCCTTCCGGTGTGACGCCGGGCACCGCCATGTCCTGGAACTGCCCGCCGTAGACCGGCTCGGGCACGATGCCGAGTTGTTCGATGACGGTGGCGTAGGCCGGCGAATCGGGAATCGACAGGCGTACCAGCATCGATACCGCATTGGCCGAGTCCGGGGTGGGCGGATGTCCGCGACCATCCTTGATGTGGCAGTTCTGGCAGGCGTTGGTGTTGAACAGCGGGCCGAGGCCATCGCGCGCGGTGGTGGTCGACGGCGCGATCACCCACGGGCTGCGGAAAAAACTGTTGCCGACACTGAAATCGACCCGACGCGACGGTGGCAGATTGGCCGAGGGCAGGGAGAACGCATTCTGATCGGTCTTGCGCACGGTCGTTGCACCGCCCGAACGCGCTTCACCCGGCTCGGCCTTGGTAAAGCGCGGGGCGTCATCGCAGGCACTCAGGCCCAGGGCCAGAAACAGTGCGGACAAGCGAAGCGGCAGCGAGGGCATCAGACATCCTGCGGACGGGCGAAAACAAAGGCGCAAAGTCTAACAGGGCGAGTGAATTTGAATAAGAGGAATTATCGTTTGCTCCGCCGTGAGTCCTGCAAAAAATCCGTACGAAAGACGCAGGCGATAACTATGTACCGCATTGGGAGGAGGGTGCTGCAGCAATATCGCCAGGGTCTTGAACCCGGAGTTTTTTGTCATGTACAACGAAATTCACTCAGCCTCGCGGACTGCATTGTCCGCAACCCGTGACACGTACGCCAAGTCCGCACTGCTGCAGACACTTGATGAAATTGAACTGCAACTGGCGGAGCGACTGGCAATCAGGCCCAATTTTCACGAATTCGCTCAGCAGGCTTTCGAATCACACTTTCCGAGCCTGAAGCCGTTCCCCGATCTGTTGCGCTGCTTTATCAGTTTTGACGGGCAAACGGTGCCATTGGCGCCCATCGAATCTGTCGAGAGCCCCGAACCTGCTGTTCGATCTGAGGCGCCTGAAAACAGCACGGCGGACATCGAAGTCGTACCGCCCAGCCTCATGGATGCGGTGGTTCGGCGTATCGTCAGCGCTGAGGCGGCGGATTACGCCCTGCGCAAGGCCCGCTTTCATCGCGCGGCTGACTCCGCTGAAACACTCGAAGCGTACAACGCACTTACGCCGCATGCGTTCGATGGCTTTCTCGATCAGTTGGCCAGCAACCTTGCGTCGCAATACACGCAATACCTCGAGCGGTACTGGGCCCAAGTGACAGGGCCGACCGATTCGAGAACACGCCAGCAGTGGCTGGTCGCCACGCTTATCGAACAATTGCTGGCCGAAGCGGCACTGCTTGGACAGGACGGCCTGCTCGACAGTGGCGCCATCGGTCTGCTTAAAACGGTGCAGCGCTACCCGACCGCGAAGGCCCGGCAGGTCTTGCGCACTTATCATCCATGCGTTTATGGCATGGCTCTCAAGGACAGTGAGGCCAGCGCGATCACCCTGCATGGCGCCTTCATTCTGACCGAGCGTGATCCGCAGGATGCCGAAGTGCGTTGGGAGAGTGAGGTGACGGCGCCGGTGGCACGACCGGTCACGCCTTCGGTCGATGTTGGCAGGGTGCTGTTGTTCACGCCGAACAACCGCCTGGAAGCTTTCGACTCTCTGGCCGCTCTGGATCGTGAACTGCATCGACGTTTGAGTCATGCGGTCGAGTTTTCGACACTCAGTGCGCTGGTTGCCGACAAGGATCAATTGCGAGTGCTTGCGCTGCAGGGAGCAGCGCCGTTGCGCGGTCAGGTTGAATACCTTGAACGTGTGGATTCGCCCTTCAATGACTGCGTTGAATCGCTGGCCCGGCTGGGCGAGGACAATTTCGCTTCGACTCTGGCCCGGTTTGTGAAACAGGGCATTCATGCGGACATGGCCAATCTTCCGGCCGCCATCGATCAGGCATGCGACCCGCGGCGCAATTTCGAGGTTCAGGCGATCTTGTCCGCGCGACTCAGGAAACAGTGCAAGGCGCGTATCAGCGCGTTTTTGCAAGATGCCTCCACCGAGGATTGTCAGGCTTGGGCCACAGCGTTCCAGGCTTTTCGCGACGCTATTGTCGACCTCGCGGATCCCGAAGGGTTACCGTCGCTGGAGCAGTTCAGCGACCATCACCAGCTTCTGGCCTACAGCAACAGGCAATTGCGTGTTGCGCTCGATACTCAGTACGGCCTGACGGTGAATCCGGACGAAATCGTGGTGAACACCAGGCAACCGGTGCTTCCGACAGGCATACGGCCTGCAGGTGCATCGGGCTCTTCGATTTCAGAGCCTGGCATTGTGCGTTACAGCCATAGAGAGCGCACGCTGACAGAGTTGGCGCTGGAGAACGTCGGCGGAATTGATCTGAGCTTTGTCCGGAATTCCACACTCATGCTCAAGCCTGCAGGAAGCAGTGCCGTCGAATACAAAGATCTGACCCTCGATCAGATCAAGGATCTGGTGCGCGAACTCGATATCGGTCAGACCTATCAGGACTTTCTCCAGAGGAGTCTGATCACTTCCCCCCAGGCACTTGCACGCAAACAGTCCAACATTCGTCTGATTGAGCGCCAGATGCGCTTGAGCGCCATTGAAGCGAAAATCAATGGCGATTTTTTCGCAGACCGACTGGAGCGGGGCTTCAACTGGGTGCAGGCGGTGCTGGATGCACCACAGGACAGTGATCAGCGCAGAGCGGTGGAAGGTCACAGGGTCATTGTCCAGTATCTGCAGCTGCGCGCGCAGCGGG
>NZ_QAIK01000015.1:6034-20564 GCF_003061005.1 Pseudomonas sp. HMWF021
TTCACCACAAGCGGGAGCGCGACAGGCTCGATTGTCGTCTACACCCCTGACGCCCCTGGTGCAAAGGTCTTTCATGAGTTTCCCAGAGAACGGTTCATCGTTGACTTTGTGCACAACAGCGTCTGGCGCGATTATCTGGTGGCTCGGGTCAGCCCGGCATATCGACCGCATGTACGGGCCACATTGAGTGGTCGCGGCGATGTGTCGACGGTCCACATGACCCGGATCGCCAGGAACGTGTTCGAGGATTTTTATGAGTCCGAGGTCAATTTCACGATCAATGACGCCGCGACGCAGGTGACCACCACTCACCAGACCAATGTCGAAACGGGGCTGGCGGTTGCCACCACCCTGGCGGATATCCTGACAATGGTCTTGCCGGTGTACATCACCCTGCCTGTGGGCATCGCCAGGTGCCTGATTTCCATATTCAACGCCGTGGAGGCGGCCAGCATTGGTGATCGGGCAGGCACCGCGCAGCATATCGTCCGTGCGCTGGCGGAGCTGACCGGAGCGTTGGTCGACGGAGTCATTGCCACAAAGCTGCCGGCCTCTGTTCAGGGATCCCTCAAGGCTGCGCCCGGCGCCCGAAATCTGGATCCTCAGATGGCTTTGAGCAAAAAGCCGCAAGGTTTGCTCGAACTCGAAGGCTGGGCAGATAAGGGCATCTATTACAAACGCTCAGCGGACAATAATGCCAAACACTATTTTCTCAACGACCGCGGCCGCTGGTTCTCGATTATCGACGAGGGGTTTGAAGAGGCGTGGCGCGTCAGGGATGCACGCAAACCTGTGCAGAAGCATTACTCGCCCATACGCCGCAATGCTCAGGGGCAATGGGAGATCGGCACGCACCCCGATGCCCCGGCGCTTGGCGGAATCACTCCACAGCGTGCCTTGAGGAACGCTTACCCGGCGCTGGATCAGGCCCAGGCTAATCATGTGTTCAGATCCTTCTCGTTCCCGCGCGGGCGCGAGATCGAGTTGGGGCTGCATTTTGTCCACTGTTATCGTCATGGCTTGAGGCTGGATGAGTTCGTCCCCTATCTGCTGGTCAGCCTGGATACCTTGCGCATGCGTGTAAGGGGAATCAACACCCCGTCCTCTTTCTCGGGAGGAGGGGTTGTGCAACCTTCGACTTCGGCGCGTGCGACCGTGCTGCCGGTCAGCACAAGGCCTGCGCACGAGCGTTTTCTCGACTGGGGGCAACGCATCGCTGCCAGCGACGTGAGAGTGCACAATGGAAATTTGAATATTTATGTTCGCACCCGTGGGAGTATCGATCAGTTGGGGCGCAAATACATCAGGATCGATGAACACTATTACCCGATTCTGCCTCCCAGTGAACTGAGGGCGCAGGTCTACACGCACCTGTTCGATGACCGGCTCGACCTCAGAAGCTATGCCCTGTTTGAAGATATGCTGCACAGAGACTTGTACAGCCAGCCCAGAGCGGCTTTTTTTTCCACGGCAGATAATCGCTGGATCATGGCGGTGCAATTGCCCCTCGAAAAAAGTATCGCGGGCTATGTAGCTGACGGATTTGCAACATTCAGTTCAGGCAGTTGCGGACAGGTGGCAAAGACTTTGTTCGAGCTGTCCTTTCCTGGCGGGCTCACCGATAAAGGCATGGGTATTCTGGTCGGAACCTTGAAGATCTGGCGGCGAGCAGGTCAGTCAGGCCCTTTCACGGTAACCGACCCTCTGCTTCTGCTGTCCGTCACGCCAAAGAGCGCGGCAGGCCGGTGGCTGCTTCAGGATATTCCCGGCACTTACAATCGGTTGCAGTTCAGCAGTAACGGTACGGAAAGTTTGCTGCAATCACTGAGGCGCAACCCGACCAATAGAGACCTGAGCTCGTTGATGCGCGATCGCCTGTCGGGCAGTGGATATCAAATTATCGAGGGCGACATGCGCGCTTTCGGATTGCTATTCAAACGCGCGGAGTCACCAACGCTGTACTGGATGTCGTTGCGCAGAGTGGTTGGCGATGAGATTGACGGCAGCAGCTTTACCTTTCCACACACTGACTTGATGGATCCCGTAACCCGGCAGACGGTTAAAGACGCCCAGTCACGGAACCAGTTTGTCGCGCTTGTGGGAGGCGTGCGTATGAGTACCACCCAGGTACAACCGGAAATTTTTGTTATCCGAATCTGAACGTCAGACATTCTTGATGACAATCGGGTTGAGGTCATCGCAGCCGAGGGACCAGGAAGTGTTTTGATTTTCAGGATTCAATAAAACAAATGCCCCGACATGTCGGGGCATTTGTTTGAGCTGCGGTGTTTGCGGTTACGGTTGCTTCGATCAGAACTCGTGATCAGCGTTGTCCGGGTTCAGGTCGCTGATACCCAGTTTGCCGGCAGCGGCTTCGATCGAGCCGGTCTGCTTGACCAGCGCGGCGATGGCGTCACGCACGATCTGGTTGCCGGCAGTGTTGCCAGCGGCGATCAACTGGTCGTAGTGCTCACCCTTGTTGGCGTGATCGACCATGACCTGGATCTTGGCTTCGGTGGCGGCCAGATCGGCTTTCAACGCGGTGTCGGCAGCCGGGTCGGCCTTGGCCACCAGCGACGACAGGCTGGCACCGGTCAGCTTGGTGCCGTCGGTGCGGGTGTATTCGCCCAGGTACACGTTACGAATGCCTTTGGCATCGTAGAAGTGCGAGTTGTGGGTGTTGTCGCTGAAGCAATCCTGTTCGTCTTCCGGGGAGTTGGCCTCCAGGGAAACCTTCATGCGTTCGCCCGCCAGTTCACCCAGGGACAGGCTGCCCATGCCAAACAGCATTTTGCGCAGGCCGCTTTCAGCCGGTTCGGCTTCCAGAGTGGCGCGGTAGTTGTCAGCCACGTTCGGCTTCCAGTTACCGACCATTTCTTCCAGGTCGCTGACCAGCAACTGGGTCACGGCTTTCAAGTAGGCACGGCGACGATCGTTGTGACCGCCGGTGGCGCCTGCGCCTTCCAGGTAGTCCGAAGCCGGACGGTTACCGGCGCCCGGGCCAGTGCCGTTCAGATCCTGGCCCCAGAGCAGGAATTCGATGGCGTGGTAGCCGGTGGCGACGTTGGCTTCGGAACCGCCCAGCTCGTTGAGGCTGGCGAGTTTTTCCGGGGTGATGTCCTTGACGTCGACCTTGTCTTCGCCGACCTGGACTTCAGTGTTGGCGATGATGTTGGCGGTGGCGCCCGGGTTGCCCAGTGCGTGTTCGTAGGATTTGTCGACGTAGTCGATCAGGCCTTCGTCCAGCGGCCAGGCGTTCACCTGACCTTCCCAGTCGTCGATGATGGTGTTGCCGAAGCGGAACACTTCGCTCTGCAGATAAGGAACGCGAGCGGCAACCCAGGCAGCCTTGGCGGCTTTCAGGGTGTCGGCGTTCGGCTTGGCGAGGAATGCGTCGATAGCGGTTTGCAGGGTTTTCGCAGTGGATTCGGCATCGCTGTAAACGGCGAAGACCATGTCGGCGTAGTGCGCGACCACAGCCTTGGCGGCGGCTTCATCGACTTTACCGGCAGCGGCTGGTGCTGGCGCGGCAGCGGTGCTGGCGGCCGGCGTCGGCGTGGCCGGGGCGGCAGCCTTGTCTTTGCCTTCGCCGCAACCGGCGAGGGAAATAGCGATGGCCAGCAGACTGGCGGTAGCCAGAGGCATACGAATCATGGCGAACATCCTGCTTCGGTAATTGAATGGACAGGGCGCGGGGGTGCGCAAAGCTGCGACATAATGCAAATCTTTCGCATTATGTGTAAAGGGTTGTGGCTGGAAATATTTCTTGTTTACGCCAGCGTGATGGCGCAGATCAAAAGATCGCAGCCTCGTTTCACTCGACAGCTCCTACAGGGGAATGCGATCCCTGTAGGAACTGCCGCAGGCTGTGATCTTTTGATCTTCTAGAGAATGACAGCATTGCTGCGTTGGGCCTGCTTGAGATAGGCGCCCAGCTCCCGGGCCGGCAGCGGCTTGCTGTAGTGGTAACCCTGACCTTCGTGACAGCCTTCGGAGATGATGTAGGACTCCTGTTCGGCGGTTTCCACGCCCTCGGCAATCACCTGCATGCCCAGGCTTTTGCCCAGTTGGATGATCGCGCGAACGATGGTCGCATCGTCGTCGTCATCCAGCAGATCCTGAACGAAGCTCTTGTCGATCTTGATCTTGTCCAGCGGCAGGCTTTTCAGATAGCTGAGCGATGAATAGCCGGTGCCGAAGTCGTCGATGGCGATCAGCGCCCCGGAGCGGCGCAGGCTCAGCAGGTGCTGGGCGGCGGTGCTGATGTCTTCCATCAGGCCGGTTTCGGTGACTTCCAGTTCCAGGCTACGCGGCGGCAGGCGGTAGATCTGCAGCAGGTTGTTAACCACCCGCGGCAGCTCGGCGTGGTGCAGTTGCACGGTGGACAGGTTGACCGCCATGCGCAGATCGACGAAGCCCTGATCGTGCCATTCGCGCAATTGCTTGCAGGCCTGATCCAGCACCCATTCGCCAATGGCGATGATCGTGCCGTTCTGCTCGGCCAGCGGAATGAACAGGTCCGGCGGCACCAGACCGTGTTCCGGGTGCTGCCAGCGGATCAGCGCTTCGACCCCGACCACACGGTGGTCGCGGTAGCTGATCTGCGGCTGATAGACGAGGTAGAACTGGTCGCGAATCAGCGCATCGCGCAGGTCTTTTTCCAGTTCGCGGCGCCGGCGCATCTCGCTGTCGACGCTGGCGATGTAGAACTGATAGCGGTTGCGCGAGCGTGTCTTGGCCAAGGTCATGGTCTGTTCGGCCTTCTGCAACAGTTTCTCGGTGCTGTCGCCATCCTCGGGGAACAGGGTGATGCCGATGGTCGCGCGCAGGCGGATTTCCTGATGATCGAGGGCAAACGCCGCTTCCAGATCATCGAGGATGCTCTGCGCCAGTTCTGCCGCTTCGTAAGGCTGTTCGATATCGGCCTGCACCAGGGCGAACTGGTCGCCACCCAGGCGGGCGAGGGCGCCGAGGCGACCGCTGTGGGCACGCAGACGATCGGCCAGTGCCAGCAGCAACTGGTCGCCGGTCTGGTAGCTGAACTGCTCGTTGATCCCTTTGAAATCATCCAGCCCCACGCACAACACCGCGACCCGGCGTTGCAGCTTGCCGGCGTCCACCAGAATCTTGTCCAGTTGCTGCTGCAATTGCTGGCGGTTCGGCAGGCCGGTGAGGAAGTCGTACTGGGCCATGCGCAGCAGGCTGTTTTCCGCTTCGTGGCGCAGGTGCGTGTTGCGTTCGATGGATTCGAGCAACTGGTTGGCGGTGTTGATCCAGATACCGAGTTCGTTTTTTTCGTGGCCCTTGAGCTGCGGAATCTTGTGCTCGCTGGGGCGATCGGGATTGATTTCGGTCAGGTGCTCGATGATCCGCGACAGCGGCTTGGTCAGCAGCCAGTGATAAACCAGATAAAGCACCAGGCCCATGGCCAGGGCGCGCAATACGCCGGAAATGAAAATGATCACCGAACTGACGATGAAACTCTCGCCATAGGTGGCCGTGTCGAGGGTGATGCTCAGGTCGCCGTAATATTCGCTGTAGGGACCGCGACCGACCAGTTGGGTGGTAAAGGTGCGTTCCTGACCGAGAATCAGGTCAGTCAGCCAGCGGCTGTTGGAGTGTTGCAACTCACGGGATTTTTGCGCGAGCATCGCTTCGTTGGGGTGGCCGATGGAGGCCTGGCGCACGGCGTCGTCCTGGAACAGGCCTTCGATCACCTGCATGCCCATTTCCCGGTCCAGGCTGTAGACCGCCTGAGTCGAGGGATCACGGAACATGTCGAGGATGCGCTCGGCATCGCCGGCTACCGCCTGACGGGTTTTGTAGGCATCGAAAACAATCTGGGCGCAGCTCAAGACCACGCCGACGATCAATGCCGAAAGGAGCACGACCCGGAGCAACTTCACCGACAAGCTGTTCTTGAGTTCCAGCTTCAAAGGGTTATTCCTTGTTCCGTGCGGGTAGCGTCAAGTTGCCATGAGTATTGGCAATCCCGTGTTGGCAGTCAAAGGGACAATCAAGCCCAAGGATATTTGCCTGTGGCGTTGGCCGAAATGCTGCTGAATGGAGTGTCAGCTCTATTTGTACTGTGTCGGTAGTTTCAGCCCTCAACTTGAGCGGTGCGGGACAATTTTTCCTCTGTTTGATGTTAGTCCGCTGTGCTGCCCCGGCAAGCGGCGCGCAGCTGCTTTCATGGTAGGAAACAGGCTATTTCTCTGTAGGAGCTGCCGCAGGCTGCGATCTTTTGACGTTGATTGTAAAAAACAGGATCAAAAGATCGCAGCCTGCGGCAGCTCCTACAAGGGAATATGCAGGCATAAAAAAACCCGGCCATAGCCGGGTTTTTTGTCTGGCGCGCAGCTTAAGCTTTGAAGGTTTTGCCTTCGAACTGCTCGGCAACGAACTTCCAGTTGACCAGGTTCCAGAACGCTTCAACGTACTTCGGACGCAGGTTGCGGTAGTCGATGTAGTAAGCGTGTTCCCAGACGTCGCAGGTCAGCAGCGGGGTGTCGCCGCTGGTCAGCGGGTTGCCGGCGCCGATGGTGCTGGCCAGAGCCAGGGAACCGTCAGCCTTTTTCACCAGCCAGCCCCAGCCGGAACCGAAGGTGCCGATCGAGGTTTTGCTGAACTCTTCCTTGAACTTGTCGAACGAACCGAAGGCTGCGTTGATCGCTTCAGCCAGTGCGCCGGTTGGTTGACCGCCGGCGTTTGGCGCCAGGCAGTTCCAGTAGAAGGTGTGGTTCCAGACCTGAGCGGCGTTGTTGAAGATGCCGCCCGAGGAAGTCTTGACGATTTCTTCCAGGGTCTTGCCTTCGAACTCGGTGCCTGGCACCAGGTTGTTCAGGTTCACGACATAGGTGTTGTGGTGCTTGTCGTGGTGGTATTCCAGGGTTTCCTTGGAAATGTGCGGCTGCAGGGCATCGTGTGCGTAAGGCAGCGGCGGCAATTCGAAAGCCATGATGATTCTCCTAATCAGGTCTGTTGCGGTGAGCGCAAGGCCGATCACGGGCGGCCAGAAATGCACCGACGAGTTTTTACTCTTTGCGGCGCAGGGTTCGGATCATAGCACCGGGGTCAAGGCTTAACCACGCAACAACTGTGTGGGATAGAGGTTCCAGAGCCGTTTGGAATAAATCACGACGCCAATATCAGTTGGCCTGCCACCGTGAACATCATCACTGCCACCAGAAGATCGAGAATCCGCCAGGTACTCGGCCGAGCCAGCCACGGCGCGAGCCATGCGGCACCGAGTGCGAGGGTGAAAAACCACAGCAGCGAGGCACTCGCCGCGCCCACGACATAAGCGCCCGGCACTGACTGCTGCGCCCCGAGAGAGCCAATCAGCAATACGGTATCCAGATAAACGTGCGGGTTGAGCAGCGTCACTGCCAATGCGCTGAGCATCACCGCGCGCAACGAGCGTACGGTGTGGTTTTCGCCCTGATCCAGGCTCTGTTTCGAGAACGCCCGGCGCAGCGCCTGGCTGCCGTACCAGATCAGAAAGACGGCGCCGCCCCAGCGGGCCACCGCGAGCAATGTCGGGTTCTGCGCCAGCACGGTCGCCAGACCAAACACCCCGGCCGCCACCAGCAGCGCATCACACGCCACACACAACGCCGCCACCGGCAGGTGATGTTCGCGGCGCAGGCTCTGGGCCAATACGAAAGCATTCTGGGTGCCGATCGCCATGATCAGCCCGAACGCCACCAGCAGGCCGTTCACATAGCTTTGCCACATATCGAGTTACTCCGCGTTGGCTGCGAGATCGCGCAGCACGTGCATGGCGCGTTCGGCGTCGGCCTGACCGACAAACAGATGGTCGTGGTAGTAACCGGCAATCACGTTGCAGCTGATCCCGGCCTTGCCCTGGGCGGTGGCGAACGCGGCGGTGAGGCCGACCGCTTCCAGCGCCGAATGCACGTTGAGGGTGATCCATGCCGCTACATAGTCGAAGGCGAACCCGGCGCGTTCGGCCTGAGTGCGCTCGAGAATCACGGTCAGGCCTTCCTGCTCGCGGAAGCTGCCGACAATCTCCAGACCACTCGGCAACGAGTTGTCAGGCAGGGTGCAGAACACGTATTCGCCGGCGTTGAGCTGCGGGCTCATGCTGCGCAGCAAGGTCGTGAGGGAGGTTTCGCCAGCCATTGAAGGTGTCCTTTATAAAGAGTGCTTGCTGGCTATTCTCCGGTCGAAAGCGGTATAAGAAAAACCAATAGTGCTGATCGCTCATTAGGAAAACTGATGTTCGACTACAAATTGCTTTCCGCTCTCGCCGCCGTGGTCGAGCAGGCCGGATTCGAACGCGCCGCGCAGGTGCTGGGCTTGTCGCAATCGGCGATCTCCCAGCGCATCAAACTGCTGGAAGCACGGGTCGGCCAACCGGTGCTGGTGCGCGGCACGCCGCCGTCGCCGACGGAAATTGGCCGGCGGCTGCTCAACCATGTGCAGCAGGTGCGCCTGCTCGAACGTGACTTGCAGACCCTGGTGCCGGCGCTCGACGAAGAAGGCCTGCCGGAGCGTCTGCGCATCGCCATCAACGCCGACAGCCTCGCCACCTGGTGGGCCGAAGCCGTGGGCGATTTCTGCGCCGAGCAGCATCTATTGCTGGATCTGGTGGTGGAAGATCAGACCGTCGGCCTCAAGCGCATGCGGGCCGGGGAAGTGGCGGCGTGTGTCTGCGCCAGCGAACGCCCGGTGGCCGGGGCGCGCAGCGTGTTGCTCGGGGCCATGCGCTATCGGGCGCTGGCCAGTCCGGCGTTCATCGAGCGGCATTTCCCCGCCGGGGTGCGCGCCGAGCAGTTGCCGCGCACCCCGGCGCTGGTGTTCGGCCCGGACGATTTCCTCCAGCATCGCTACCTTGCATCGCTGGGTGTCGAAGGTGGTTTCGAGCATCACTTGTGCCCGTCCTCCGAAGGTTTTGTGCGCCTGACCGAAGCCGGTTTCGGCTGGGGTCTGGTGCCGGAACTGCAAGTGCGCGATCAGCTGCAACGCGGCGTATTGCGTGAACTGTTGCCAGATAAACCGATCGATGTGCCGTTGTACTGGCATCATTGGCGCAATGGCGGTCAACTGCTGGGCCTGCTGACCGAGCAATTGGTACGTGCTTCACCACAATGGCTGGTGCCCTTGGGCTGACGGTCAGCGTCAAGACAGACGTATCAGGTAAACGAAAGACATCGGAGCGTTACATGAAAATTCTGGTCACCGGCGCAAGCGGCTTCATTGGCGGACGCTTTGCGCGTTTCGCCCTGGAGCAGGGCCTGGACGTGCGGGTCAACGGTCGCCGGGCCGAGAGCGTCGAGCATCTGGTGCGCCGTGGCGCCGAGTTCGTCCCGGGCGATCTGACCGATGCGGATCTGGTGCGCGACCTCTGCAGCGACGTCGAAGCCGTGGTGCACTGTGCCGGTGCCGTCGGCTTGTGGGGGCGCTATCAGGACTTTCATCAGGGCAACGTGCAGGTCACTGAAAACGTCGTCGAAGCCTGCCTCAAGCAGCGCGTGCGGCGGCTGGTGCATCTGTCGTCGCCGTCGATCTACTTCGATGGCCGCGACCACCTCGGTCTGACCGAAGAACAAGTGCCCAAGCGCTTCAAACATCACTACGCGGCGACCAAGTACCTGGCCGAGCAGAAGGTCTTCGGTGCGCAGGAATTCGGCCTGGAAACCATTGCCCTGCGCCCGCGCTTTGTCACCGGTGCCGGCGACATGAGCATCTTCCCGCGGCTGTTGAACATGCAGCGCAAGGGTCGTCTGGCAATCATCGGCGACGGCCTGAACAAGGTCGACTTCACCAGCGTGCACAACCTCAACGAAGCGCTGCTCAGCAGTCTGCTGGCCGCAGGTTCCGCGCTGGGTAAGGCTTACAACATCAGCAATGGCGCGCCGGTGCCGTTGTGGGATGTGGTCAATTACGTGATGCGCAAGATGGAGGTGCCGCAGGTCACCAAATACCGTTCGTATGGTCTGGCCTACAGTGTTGCGGCGCTCAACGAAGGCGTATGCAAACTCTGGCCGGGGCGTCCGGAACCCACCCTGTCGCGGCTGGGCATGCAGGTCATGAAGAAAAATTTCACCCTCGACATCAGTCGCGCCCGGCATTATCTGGACTACGATCCGAAAGTCAGCCTGTGGTCGGCCCTCGACGAGTTTTGTGGCTGGTGGAAAGCTCAGGACATCCGTTGATACCAGTCGGTCGGCCGGCAATGAACCGCACCACCGCTTGAGGGTCAATCCCTGCGGCTGCGGCGGTTATACTTCGCAGCATTTAGCCATTACCGCGTTTTACAAAGGTTGCCTCAATGTCCATCCGTAACGATGCCAACGACGATTTCGACGATGTACCGAGCCTGCGGGCCGACACCTTTGACGACGATGACATTGCCCCCACCGCGCGCACGGCCGTGCACTCGCGCACGCCGCCGGTGGTCAAGGTCAAGGCCGCGAGTACCGGGCCGCTGTGGGCACTGGTCGGCGCGTTGTTCTTTGCTTTCATCGGGCTGGCGTGGTGGAGCTTCCAGCAGATTTCGCTGATGGAGCAGCAGTTGGTCGCGACCCAGGAAAGCTTTGCGCGCATCAGCGAGGAGGCAGCGGGGCGCCTGCAGGACATTTCCGGCAAGGTCGTCGCCAGCCAGAGCAACGTCAACAGCGACAGCGAAGCGTTGAAGCTGCAGATCAAACAGTTGGAAACACAATTGCTGGATCAAGGTAAACAGCAGCAAGGCGTGGTCGGCCAGGCAAGCGATCTGGACAAGCGCCTGGCACAGATGACCGCCCAGACCACTGAGCAGCAGAACGCCAATACCCAGTTGCAGGCCCAGGTCAAAGCCCTGAGCGCCGAACTGGCAACGCTGAAAAGCGCCCCGGCGGATACCAGCAAGGTCGACGCCCAGCTCAAGAGTTATGACGCCCAGCTGAAAAGCCTTGGCGCTGACATCACTGCGCTGAAAAAGCAGGGCAACTCGAACGCCGCGATCGAGCGTCTGGAGCAGGAAATTGTCGTCCTCAAGAGCGAACAGGACAACCGTCCGGCAACGCCACAGGGCGGCGGCAATACCGCTGAGTTCGATGCGTTCCGTGGCCAGATGACCCGCAACCTCAACACCCTGCAGGCGCAGATCCAGAACTTGCAGCAGCAGATCAATGCCCGGCCGTAAGGCCTGATGAGTTGTAGCCAGGCACCTTTGTGGTGAGGGGATTTATCCCCGATGGGGCTGCGCAGCAGGCCCCAAACCATCAGCGCGGGGTGTCAGAAAATATGTGTTCTCTCCATCAGGGCTGCTGCGCAGCCCATCGGGGATAAACCCCCTCGCTACAGGATGCGGCGCCTCCTCCGACCCCAAGCCGTCTACGCTCTTGAAACACCAACAGGAACGAGGGATGCGTTATGGGGTTTTTGCATAAAGTGGCGTGGCTCGGGGTGATGCTTCTGGTGGGGGCAGGGCAGGTCAACGCTGCCACCACGCAAAAGGACGACAGCAAGGCCGCCATCGCTTTGCTGGAAAAGGCTCTAGCCTATTACCACGACAACGGCGACAAGGCCTTCGCCGCGTTCAGCCGTCAGGGTGAGTTCGTCGACAAGGATCGCTACGTGTTCGTGGTCGACACCAAAGGCGTGATGCTCGCCAGCGGCGGGCCGTCTTCGGCCTTGATCGGACGCGATGTCAGCGAAGTGCTCGGGCCGGATCTGCAAAAGGCCTTCAAGGATGCATTGCTGGTGCCCGAAGGCAACGGCATCCAGCAAGCCGAATACCGCTGGCAGAACTGGGCGGACGGCAAGGTCGAACGCAAGCATGTCTACTATCAGCGCATCGGCCAACGAATCCTCGCGGTCGGCTATTACCTGCCAAGGGCTTCGGCGGAGCAGGCGAAGACCCTGCTCGACAAGGCGGCGGCCGATCTGGGCAAGGACGAGAAGGGCACCCTGACGGCCATCAACTCGCTCAAGGGCGGTTACCTGCAGGATGACCTGTACGTGTTCGTGGTCGATCTCGACACCCAGCGCTACGTGGCCCATGGCACCAACCTGCGGCTGATCAATACCGACTTCAGCAAGATCAAAGACCCGGAAGGCAAACCGGTGGGCGAGCCGATTCTGGCGCTGATCGCCAAACAGGATGACGGCGAATACGAATACCGCTGGAAAAATCCGGTGACTGGCAAGGTCGAAGACAAGCATGCCTACCTGAAGAAGGTCGGGCATTTTCTGGTGGCGGTGGGTTACTACAGCCCCTGAAAATCAAAAGATCGCAGCCTTCGGCAGCTCCTACAGGGTAATGCATTCCCATGTAGGAGCTGCCGAAGGCTGCGATCTTTTGCTGTTATTTGGCGCCGTGCTCGCGCCCGCGCAGCAGGTTGTTCGGCATCGCTATCGCCGCCGCCAGCCCCAGCAACGACACCGCCGTACTCACCCACAGCAAATGCCGGAACGTCACCGAAAGCTCGGCGCGCAGGGCGTTTTGCGCGTCACCCGGGGCGGCGTTCAGACCGTCGAGCAGCACGTTGCCCGAATGGCCCTCGCTGATCAGCGAGTTGCTCGCCAGATGGGCGAAACTCGAATCCTGCAAGAAGGCCAGCAACAGCGCCGACATCAACGCCACCCCCACTGCGCCGCCCAGCGAGCGGAACAGGTTGGTGGTGCTGGTGGCGACGCCGATGTCGCGTTGTTCCACCGAATTCTGTGTGCCCACCAGCGAAGTCGGGAACTGCATGCCGCCGGCGATCCCGCTGAGCAGCATGAACAAACTGCTGACCAGCGTCGCATCCGGCGGGGTGAACGCCATGCCGAGAATCGAGATCGGCATGAGCACGGCGCCCGTCAGAATCTGCGGCTTGTAGCGACCGGTGATCGAGGTGCGACGCCCGGCGAAATAAGCGCCAATCGGCAGCCCCATCGCCAGCGGCAGCAAGTGCAACGCCGCCGCATCGGCCCCGGCACCGGTGACGCTCTGAAAGCGCAGCGGCATCAGCACGATCAGCGAGATGGCCTGGAAACTGGTGAAGAAAATCGTGCACCAGCACAGCAACGCGTTTCGGTTGGTGAACAAGTGCATCGGCAGCAGTGGCTCGCGCGCCCGGCGTTCATGCCAGACGAACACCGCCAGCACCAGCACCGCACAGGCGAACAGGCCGAGCACTTCGTTGCTGCGCCAGGAATGGCCCTGACCGACCTGGGTGATGCCCAGCAGCAGAGCGGTCAAACCGATGATCATCAGCAGGGTGCCGAGGTAGTCGATGATCGGCTTGCGCTGCGGAATCGGCAGCCCGCGCAGGTTGCGCCGCGCCACCCAATACGCACCAAGCCCCAGCGGCAGGTTGATCAGGAACACCCAGCGCCACGACAGGTATTCGGTCATGTAGCCGCCGAGCACCGGCCCGGCGACGCTGGCCACCGCGTACATGCTGCTGAAGTAACCCTGATAGCGCCCGCGCTCACGCGGCGGGACGATGTCGCCGATGATCGCCTGGCTGACCGAAATCATCCCGCCGGCGCCGATGCCCTGAAGAATCCGCGCCAGCACCAGTTGTTCCATGCTTTGCGCCATGCCGCAAAACAGCGAGGCCAGTGTGAACAGGCCCATGCCGAACAGCATGAGTTTGCGCCGCCCGTACAGATCGCCGAGCTTGCCGTAGATCGGCACGGCCACGGTCATCGCCACCATGTACCCGGAAATCACCCAGGCCAGCAGGCTGACGTCCTTGAATTGGGCAGAGATGGCGGGCATCGAGACGGCGACGATGGTTTGATCCAGTGCGCCGAGAAAGATTGCCAGCATCAGCGCGACCAGCACGCTGCGAATGGCCGGTTTGGGTGTTTCAGGCTGGTGAAGATTGGTCACGGGCGAAACCTGCGGGCAGTGAGAGTCCCGCAGATGGTCAGGCGAGCGGGAATGCTCGCCAGTGTAAGTCGATAGCAGGCTATTCGATAGCCTCATACGGAAGTCCGACGTAATTTTCTGCAATGGTTTTTCTGCCGGCTTCGGAGCTGACGAAATAGTCCAGTTCCGAGGCGCTGATGCGCTGGCTGAAATCATCGTGCTCGTCGAAACGGTGCAGCATCGAGGTCATCCACCAAGAGAAACGTTCGGCTTTCCATACCCGGCGCAGGCAGATTTCCGAATATTTCTCCAGCAGGTCGGTGCGGCCCTCGCGATAGACCTTCAGCAAAATATTGAACAGCGTACTGACATCGCTGGCCGCCAGGTTCAGGCCCTTGGCACCGGTGGGCGGCACAATGTGCGCGGCATCGCCGAGCAGAAACATCCGCCCGTACTGCATCGGTTCGACGACAAAACTTCGTAGCGGCGCGATGCTTTTTTCAATTGACGGGCCCGTCACCAGTTTTTCCGCAAGCTCGGCGGGCAGGCGGGTTTTGAGTTCATCCCAAAAACGCTGATCGGACCAGTCAGCGACGTTTTCTTCGGCCGGCACTTGCAGGTAGTAACGGGTGCGTGTGGCCGACCGCATGCTGCACAGGGCAAAACCGCGTTCATGGCGGGCATAGACCAGTTCCTCGTGTACCGGCGGGGTGTCGG
>NZ_QAIK01000015.1:20574-24601 GCF_003061005.1 Pseudomonas sp. HMWF021
CGCCAGGTTTCACCGTCCTTCTCGAAGGTGACAAACGCCTCGTCGCTTTTCATGCCGTGAGGAACGACATCGCTCACTTCATAAAACGACAGCGCACCGGCCTCCCGACGAGCGGCCATCAAGTCTCGCGTGACCTCGGTCTGGCCGTAGACCATCACGGTTTTGCCGCCGGTCAAACCCTGCAGATCGATGTGCGCCAGACGCCCATCCAGGGCCAGATCGAACCCGCTGTGCACCAGCCCTTCGGCGTCCATGCGCTGACCGACCCCGGCCTGACGCAACAGCTCTACCATGCCTTGTTCAAGCACACCGGCGCGAATCCGCCCGAGTACATAATCAGGCGTCTGGCGTTCGAGAATCAGGGTGTCGATGCCGGCGTTGTGCAGCAACTGGCCGAGGAGCAATCCGGAGGGACCGGCGCCTATGATGGCGACTTGGGTTTTCAGCGTTTTCATTGTTTTTATGACTCGCAAGCTTCACGCCGCGTGAGCAGGTGAATGATTTTTATGGATCGAGTGCTTGCATTTTTCCCTTGCGGGTCTGTCAATTGAAGGTGAAAACTGAGCCGATACCTGTACATTCTGCCAATCGGTGCGATTATCGCCCGCAACCTCGAGGCCTGGATTGAAGTGATGAACAAGCCTGACCTGCCTTCGATTCCGGTGTTCAAGCTCTACGGTGAAAGCCTGGACTGGCCGACCCCTGACTTGCTGCACTGTGAAACCATTTCCAAACGCAGCCGCGAACATCAATGGGAAATCAAACCCCACCGCCACGCCGATTTGTGCCAGTTGCTCTTCGTCTTCAAAGGTCAGGCAGAGCTTGAAATCGAAGGTCAACGCACGCAGCTCGATGAACCCGCGATTCAAGTCCTGCCACCGTTGTCGGTGCATGGCTTTCGTTTTTCCGAGGACGTCGAGGGATTTGTCGTCACCCTCGCCAATCCGCTGATCAATCACCTGCAGGGGCAACTGGGCAACTCGGTGCACGCACTGGCCCAGGCCGAGCACTACCCGGCGGGCAAGGATGCGCAGTACCTCAACAGTCTGTTTTCAGCGTTGCAGGCCGAGTACAACGGCCATCAGCCGGCGCGGGAAATGCTCATGCATTCGCTGGTCAGCGTGATCATGGTCTGGGTCAGCCGTCAGGCGCTCGTGCGCCATAACGCCAGCCAGCGGCCGCAACGCCAGCGCGAGTACCTCAACGGGTTCATTCAGTTGGTGGAGGAGACGTACCGCCAGCATGTGAAGGTCGAAGACCTCGCGCATCGCCTGGGGATTTCGGTGTCACACCTCAACGGCACCTGCCGCGAACTGGCAGGGCAGCCGGCGCTGCAGATCATGCACGAACGCCAGTTACTGGAAGCCAAACGATTGCTGACCTACACCAGCATGACCATTTACGAGATGTCGGAGTTGTTGGGGTTTTCCGACCCGACCAACTTCACGCGCCTGTTCCGGCGCAGGGTGGGGATTTCGCCAAAGGCGTTTCGTGACCGGCTGAAGGCCGAACAGTAATCTTGTAAACACCGCCAACCCCTGTGGGAGCTGGCTTGCCAGCGATTGCGTCCTGTCAGTCAGCACTGAAGGCGCCTGGGCCACCGCCATCGCTGGCAAGCCAGCTCCCACAGGATTGATAGCAACCGAATCAGCGCAATGCGTTCAGCGTTGCATTGTGCGGAATGCAGCGCTCGAAATTGCAGCTCGCATACTCGCGGGGCAGCTGTCGCAGTTGCTCGACCCGCCAGGCCGCGGTGCCGTACAGCGCCAGCGTGGCAGCGCAGGTGATGAAAATCGCGAAGTACCTTCTTGTTCTGATGTTCATGGCGTAGACCTCTGAACGCATACCCTGCGGTATTACTTTCAGCATAGGTCAGCGGTACAGAGTTGCCAGCCATGGATTCGCCCTATGTGACATCCCCCCTGTGGGAGCGGGCTTGCTCGCGAAGGCGTGGTGTCAGTCGATGACAATCCAGACTGATACACCGCCTTCGCGAGCAAGCCCGCTCCCACAGGGGCATCGGATTTACAGGCCCATATCCCATTCGGGATTTTCCGGGAATCGTTCGACGAGAAAATCCAGCATGCTGCGCAACGCCGCCGGCATGTGCTTGCGTGAGGCGTACACCGCGTAGATGTTCATCTGCCGTGGCTCGGCATGCGGCAGCAAACGCACCAGTTCACCGGCGTGCACATGCACCCCGGCCTGGTAGGTCGGCAGCATCGCCACGCCCGCACCGGCCAGGGTCGCGCGCAACAGGGTACTGGCCTCGTTGGCGCTGATGTTGCCCTGCACCGGCACCGACACCGGTTCACCGTCCTCCTCGAAATGCCACAGGCTCTTGCCGAAATACGAGTGCGTCAGGCAGTTGTGCCGGCTCAGATCCTCGACCCGCTGCGGTGGCGGGTTGTCGCGCAGATAAGCAGGTGCAGCGCAGACCACCGAACGGCACACGGTCAGGCGCCGGGCGATCAGGTTCGGATCGAGGTCATTGCTGGTGCGGATCGCCAGATCGATGCGCTCATCCACCAGGTTCACCGTGCGGTCGAGCATCTGCAGGTCGATGCTGACCCCGGGGTAGCGCTTGACGTACGCCGCCATGGCATCGGCCAGTTGCGCCTGGCCGAACGAGGTGCTGACGCTGATGCGCAACAAACCGCGCGGCGCATCGTGGGGTTCGCTGACCGCCGCCTGCATGTCGGTCGACAGTTCGAGCATCTGCCGGCAGCGCGGCAGGATTTCGCTGCCGGCAGCAGTCAGGCTCAGCTTGCGTGTGGTGCGGTGCATCAGGCGCGCGCCGACCCAGTCTTCCAGCTCCGCCAGATAGCGCGACACCACCGGCCGCGACAGGTCCAGATGATCGGCCGCCGCCGACTGGCTGCCCAGATCCACCACCGTGACAAACACGCGCATTGCTTGAAGACGATCCATGATTTGCCCGCTTTCAGAAACAAACTATGTCCAAGCATCGCATTTTTTGTACCGAGTCAGGCAACTAAGCTCTGTCCCATCGCCAACCCGGCATTCGGACCACGGAGCAACAGATGATCGGCTTCACTACCCTCAAGCGCGTTTTGCTGGCCACCGCCACCCTCGGATTCGCGGCCCACGCCGCTGCCGCCAACCTGACCCTGGATGTCTACAACCCGGGCACCAATGCGATCTTTCCGGTGACTTCGGTACTGGTCAGCGGTGAGAAAGACGCGATTCTGGTCGATGCGCAATTCGGCAAGGCCCAGGCCGAGCAGGTGGTGGAAAAGATCCGCGCCAGCGGCAAGCACCTGACCACCATCTACATCAGCCACGGTGACCCGGATTACTACTTCGGCCTCGACACCCTGACCCAGGCCTTCCCCGACGCCACCGTGCTGGCCTCGCAGCCGACCGTCGATCACATCAACAAAACCGTCGCCGGCAAGCTCGCCTTCTGGGGCCCGAAAATGGGCGCCGACGTGCCGGCCAAAACCATCGTGCCGGGCGTGCTCAAAGGCGACAGCCTGATGCTCGAAGGGCAGAAGTTGCAGGTGGTCGGTCTTGAAGGCAAACAACCGGATCGCAGCTTCGTGTGGATTCCATCGCTCAAGGCGGTGGTCGGTGGTGTTGTGGTGGCCGAGAACATCCATGTGTGGATGGCCGATACCCAGACTGCGCAATCCCACGCCGACTGGCTGGACACCCTGCATTCGATCGAAACCCTGAAACCGAAAACCGTGGTGCCGGGTCACTACCTGGGCGAGAGCAGCCGCTCGCTGGCGAGCGTGAAATTCACCGCCGACTACATTAAGGCTTTCGACGCAGAAACCGCCAAGGCCAAGGATTCCGCCGCACTGATCAAGGCCATGCAAAAGCGCTACCCGACACTTGGTGAAGAAAGCTCGCTGGAGCTGAGCGCCAAAGTCGCCAAGGGCGAGATGAAGTGGTAACCCGATTGATCTGAATCAGAGATCGAGAGGACTTTTGTGGCGAGGGAGCTTGCTCCCGCCCGCCTGCGCAGCAGGCGTAAAGCTGCCGATGCGATGTATCTGAA
>NZ_QAIK01000133.1:0-3859 GCF_003061005.1 Pseudomonas sp. HMWF021
TGGTCAAACCGTGCTGGCAAAAGCCTGTCAGGCCGCCGACATCGACTTCGACGGCCGTGAAGCGCATTCGGCGCGTTACGACACCGAGAAGACTGCCGAGCTGTTCTGCGGCATCGTCAACCGCTGGAAACAGATGGGCGGCTGGGAAGACTTCGACGACTGATTCACGTCGACCAAATCCCGCGCATGAAAAAACCGGCCACTTGGGCCGGTTTTTTTGTACCTCGACGTTGCGCCTTACAGGGCAGCAGCGTTCTCGGTCAGGTAAGCCGCAACGCCTTCTGGCGAAGCGTTCATGCCTTTGTCGCCTTTTTTCCAGTTGGCAGGGCAGACTTCACCGTGCTCTTCGTGGAATTGCAGAGCGTCGACCAGACGGATCAGCTCTTCCATGTTACGGCCCAGCGGCAGGTCGTTGATGATCTGCGAGCGGACAACGCCCTTGTCGTCGATCAGGAACGCGCCACGGAAAGCCACGCCGCCTTCGGACTCAACGTCGTAGGCCTTGGCGATTTCGTGCTTCATGTCGGCAGCCATGGTGTATTTCACCTGGCCGATGCCGCCGTTGTTGACCGGGGTGTTGCGCCAGGCGTTATGGGTGAAGTGCGAGTCGATCGACACGGCAACCACTTCCACGTTGCGCGCCTTGAAGTCGGCCATGCGGTTGTCCAGAGCGATCAGCTCGGACGGGCAGACGAAGGTGAAGTCCAGTGGGTAGAAGAACACCAGGCCGTATTTGCCTTTGATGGCCGAGGACAGGGTGAAGCTGTCAACGATCTCGCCATTGCCGAGTACGGCCGGGACGGTGAAGTCAGGGGCTTGTTTGCCTACGAGTACGCTCATGGATATCTCCTGGTGAATAACTTGAAGTTCAGGGTCCGGGCCAGCCTGCCACCCTCAGGCGACAGCCCTGTGACACGAACCCTCTTCGCAAGGGCCGACCATCATACACTGCGTTTTTCGCCTGTCCTTAACGGTTTTTTAGGCAAAGCGGATAACGACGCTGCATTTGCAGGGCCAGGCAGAAAGCCAGTAATCGCCGTTCGTCGGTGACGGCTGTCAATCAGCTGAAGCGTTCAGAAAGCACTTTGACAATCATTCTCGTTAACATTAAGATCCATCGCAATTGAGTCACAACCAGCGACGGTTCTCACTTATGTATGTTTGTCTCTGCACTGGCGTCACCGACGGACAGATCCGCGAAGCGATCTATGAAGGTTGCTGCAGCTATAAAGAAGTCCGCCAGGCCACCGGCGTCGCCAGTCAATGCGGCAAATGTGCCTGCCTTGCCAAGGAAGTGGTTCGCGAAACCCTCACCAAGCTGCAAACTGCTCAGGCCGCGATTCCCTACCCTGTAGAATTTACGGCCGCCTGAATACCCCCAATTTCAAAGAACCGGACTTATGTCCGGTTTTTTTATGCCTGCAAATCAAATGGTTAGGCGCTAGACGCGGAACACAAACATTCTTATTCAGATTTAATTTCATTTATTATTCAATAACTTAGGTTTGACACTTATAAATACCAAGCTCAAACTCCGCCTTATATACAGCTAATACAGGGCAGGACTCCCATCATGAAAGGCGACATTACAGTCATCCAGCATCTCAACAAGATCCTTGCCAATGAGCTGGTCGCGATCAATCAGTACTTCCTGCATGCCCGCATGTATGAAGATTGGGGCCTGAATAAGCTGGGCAAGCACGAATACCACGAATCCATCGACGAGATGAAACACGCGGACAAGCTGATCAAGCGCATCCTGTTCCTCGAAGGCCTGCCGAACGTGCAGGATCTGGGCAAGCTGCACATCGGCGAGCACACCCAGGAAATGCTGGAATGTGACCTGCGTATCGAGAAGACCGGCCACGCCGACCTGAAAGCCGCCATCGCCCATTGCGAATCGGTTGGCGATTTCGGCAGCCGTGAACTGCTCGAAGACATTCTCGAATCCGAAGAAGAACATATCGACTGGCTGGAAACCCAACTGGGCCTGATCGATAAAGTCGGTCTTGAGAACTACCTGCAGTCGCAGATGGGCGAAGAGTAGGAGCTGGCGCAGGCTGCGATCTTTTCAGATTGCACCGGCAACTCGCGTTAACTTTTCCAACGCAATAAAAAGCCCCGCCCTCTTACGAGGTGCGGGGCTTTTTATTGGCTGAAGATCAAAGGATCGCAGCCTCGTTTCACTCGACAGCTCCTACAGGAGAAACCAGCGCCGAGTGAATCGGGGATCAAGCTTCGGACTTGTTCGCAGCAGCCGCTTCGACAGCCGCCTTGATGGTGCTTTGCAGCGAACCGTCTGCAGCCATCTCGGTCATGATGTCGCTACCGCCGACCAGCTCACCGCCGACCCACAGTTGCGGGAAAGTCGGCCAGTTGGCGTACTTCGGCAGGTTGGCGCGGATTTCCGGGTTCTGCAGGATGTCCACGTACGCAAACTTTTCGCCACACGCCATCACAGCCTGCGCAGCTTTCGCGGAGAAGCCACACTGCGGGGCATTCGGCGAGCCTTTCATGTAAAGCAGAATGGTGTTGTTGGCAATCTGCTCTTTAATCGTTTCGATGATATCCATGGAGCACCTCGGCTGAACTTTCCGACTCATGGGTCGGCACGGTGACGCATTGTAACGGAATCCCGAGCGCCATGCTCGGTCTCCCCGACAGTCACGCTCAAGCTGCCGCCACGGTCACCGGCACGCCATTGAGCGCCGCGTTGCCCGACAATTCATCGAGCTGACATTCATCCGTCAGATCGTTGGCGCTCGAACCCGGCTGACCGCTGGCGATCGCCATCTGCACGCCCGGCCGCGCATGGCCCCAACCGTGCGGCAGGCTGACCACGCCCTTCATCATGTCGAGGCTGCCCAGCACTTCCACTTCGATCTGCCCGACCCGCGAACTGACGCGCACCCGCTGACCATCGCTGAGCCCACGGCTGGCGAGATCGTCCGGGTGCATCAGCAACTGATGACGCGGCTTGCCCTTCACCAGACGGTGATAGTTGTGCATCCACGAGTTGTTGCTGCGCACGTGGCGGCGGCCAATCATCAGCAGTTCATCGGCGGCCGGTGCCTGCAGGGCAGCGAAGCGTGCGAGATCGGCGAGAATCTCCGGTGGCGCAGCCTGTACCCGCTGATTCGGCGTTTTCAGACGCGCCGCCAGATTCGGCTTCAACGCACCCAGATCAACACCATGCGGACGATCGAACAGCGTCGCCAGCGACAGCTTGTACTCAGAGGCATCGCCGTACCGCCCCATGCGCAGGCCCAGGTCGATCATCTTCGCCGGCGGCATGGTCGGTTTCAGTTCCTTGCCAGTCCTTTCGGCAAAGGCCTGGGCCAGGCCCACGAAGATCTCCCAGTCGTGCAGCGCACCTTCGGGCTTGGCGAGAATGGCCCGATTGAAGCGAGTGACATTGCGCACCGCGAACAGGTTGAACGTGGTGTCGTAATGATCGTTCTCCAGCGCCGAGGTCGACGGCAGGATCAAATCGGCGTAACGCGTCGTTTCGTTGATGTACAGGTCGATGCTGACCATGAACTCCAGGCCGTCCAGCGCCTGCTCCAGTTGCCGGCCGTTCGGCGTCGACAATACCGGGTTGCCGGCCACGGTGATCAGCGCGCGAATCTGCCCTTCGCCGTCGGTGAGCATTTCTTCAGCCAGCGCCGACACCGGTAGTTCGCCGCCGTACTCGGGCCGCCCGGACACTCGACTCTGCCACTTGTTGAAGTGCCCGCCCGAGGTCGATGCCACCAAATCCACCGCCGGTTCAGTGCACAGCGCGCCGCCGACCCGGTCGAGGTTACCGGTGACCAGATTGATCAATTGCACCACCCAGTGGCACAAAGTGCCGAATGCC
>NZ_QAIK01000133.1:3869-7862 GCF_003061005.1 Pseudomonas sp. HMWF021
GAAACGCCCATGCGTCCGTAGCAGACCGCACTCGGCGCGGCGGCGAAGTCCCGGGCCAGTTGGCGGATCTGTTCGGCCGGCACCGCACACAGCGGGCTCATGGCCTCAGCAGTAAACGTTGCGATGGCGGCCCGCACCTCATCGAGACCATCAACCGGCAAATGACTGTCACGGGTCAGACCTTCATCAAACAACGTGTTGAGCACACCGAACAGCAACGCCGCGTCACCGCCGGGCCGCACGAACAAGTGCTGGTCGGCGATCGCCGCCGTTTCGCTGCGGCGCGGATCGACCACCACCACTTTGCCGCCACGTGCCTGAATCGCTTTCAGGCGTTTCTCGACATCGGGCACGGTCATGATGCTGCCGTTGGAGGCCAGTGGATTGGCACCCAGGATCAGCATGAAATCGGTGTGATCGATGTCCGGGATCGGCAACAGCAAACCGTGGCCGTACATCAGGTAACTGCTCAGGTGATGAGGCAGTTGATCGACCGACGTTGCGGAAAAGCGATTGCGGGTTTTCAACAGGCCAAGAAAGTAATTGCTGTGGGTCATCAGCCCATAGTTGTGCACGCTGGGGTTGCCCTGATAGACCGCCACCGCGTTCTGCCCATGCCGCTCCTGAATCGCCGCCAGACGCTCGGCCACCAGCGCAAAGGCCTCGTCCCACTCGATCGGCAGCCACTCGCTGCCGACCCGGCGCATCGGCTGGCGCAGGCGATCGGGATCGTTCTGGATGTCTTGCAAGGCCACGGCCTTCGGGCAGATGTGCCCGCGGCTGAAGGTGTCGAGCGCGTCGCCCTTGATCGAGGTGATCGCGACGTTGCCCTCGGTTTCTGTGGTCTCGATGGTCAGACCGCAAATGGCTTCGCACAGGTGGCAGGCACGGTGATGGAGAGTCTTGGTCATGGCCAGTCTCTGTCTTGTTCTGGGCAGGCAACGGTGATGCCTGCGGGAACAAAACTATGGCCCGTGCGCGCAAGCGACGCCAGCGACGTTCGTCTTGTGAATCGACGGCCATCAGGCGAGCCGATAACTCGCCCGATTCAGTTGGACGGCAGTTGTGGCGGCGCCTGCAGCTGGATCTCCTGAATGGTTTCGATCTGCTCGTGGGCGACGTGCACGCCGGTGAGTTCGCCGATCAGCCGCCAGTGCTCGTCCAGCCCGGCGCTGATGGTCGCCATGCGGTCGATCATCTGGCGACTGGCAGCCTTGACCACGTCATCTTCGCTGCGCAACAGCTCGAAGGACATCGACGTGACCGACGCGGTGAGGTGGGTCAGTGAGCGAGCCGTGTGGCCCAGCAATTCCATCAACAGTTTTTCTTTCGATTCCATGCGGAGGCTTCCTGCGTCGCTCGAAACTTATTTATAACCCAGCACTTTGCTTTAGCAAATGTTTCAGTCTGCGCATCCGACCAAGCGAAACTGTCACCGCGCAGTCTTGAACCGACTCAAGCGACACCATCCCCGCCACGCCTGATTGCCAAGCCCGCCGGGGCCAGTGTACAAAGAGCCTCGCTGCAGTCGTGAATCCGGCTTCAAACGCGCGGCTGCTTTCAGCGGTTCGCCCCCCGAACTTCGCAAAAACGTTAGCCTATTGGCGTAACGCGACATTTAGTGTCAATATCGCGCCTCCCCCTATTTCGTCGCCTCCGTGCGGCTTACGCCGCAGGTCTCGCCCGTTGTTCCGTAAAACAAGGTTTTGAGCATCTGCGGTTTGTAGCAAAAAGGTAGTCAATGATGAGCGCAAGGCACTTTCTCTCCCTGATGGATTGCACGCCCGAAGAGCTGGTCAGCGTGATCCGTCGAGGCGTTGAGCTCAAGGACCTGCGTAACCGCGGCGTACTGTTCGAGCCTTTGAAAAACCGCGTGCTGGGAATGATCTTCGAGAAATCCTCGACCCGCACCCGGATCTCCTTCGAGGCCGGCATGATCCAGCTCGGTGGCCAGGCGATCTTCCTGTCGCCGCGCGACACCCAGCTGGGCCGTGGCGAGCCGATCGGTGACTGCGCCATCGTCATGTCGAGCATGCTCGATGCGGTGATGATCCGAACCTTTGCCCACAGCACCCTGACCGAATTCGCCGCCAACTCGCGCGTACCGGTCATCAACGGCCTGTCCGATGACCTGCACCCGTGCCAGTTGCTGGCCGACATGCAGACGTTCCTTGAACACCGTGGCTCGATCCAGGGCAAGACCGTGGCCTGGATCGGCGATGGCAACAACATGTGCAACAGCTATATAGAAGCGGCGATCCAGTTCGACTTCCAGTTGCGAGTTGCCTGCCCGCAGGGCTACGAGCCTAATCCTGAATTTGTCGCCCGCGCCGGCGATCGTGTGACTATCGTCCGTGATCCGCAGGACGCCGTGCGTGGCGCACACTTGGTAAGCACCGATGTCTGGACTTCGATGGGTCAGGAAGAGGAAACTGCCAAGCGCCTGAAACTGTTCGCACCGTTCCAGGTGACCCGCGCCCTGCTCGACCTGGCGGCTGAAGATGTGCTGTTCATGCATTGCCTGCCGGCGCACCGCGGTGAAGAAATCAGCCTCGACCTGCTTGATGACCCGCGCTCCGTTGCCTGGGATCAGGCAGAAAACCGTCTCCACGCACAGAAGGCCCTGCTCGAGTTCCTCGTCGAACCGGCATATCACCACGCATGAGCCATGAATTACTGCTGAACCTGCGCAACCTTGCTTGCGGCTATCAAGATCAACGTGTGGTGCAGAACCTCAATCTGCACCTCAACGCCGGTGACATCGGTTGCCTGCTCGGCTCCTCCGGCTGCGGCAAGACCACCACCCTGCGCGCGATTGCCGGTTTCGAACCGGTGCACGAAGGCGAAATTACCCTCGGTGGCGAAACCATCTCCAGCGCAGGTTTCACCCTGGCCCCGGAGAAACGCCGGATCGGCATGGTGTTCCAGGATTACGCGCTGTTCCCGCACCTGAGCGTCGCGGACAACATCGCCTTCGGCATCCGCAAGCACCCGAACAAGGAGCGCGTCACCGAGGAGCTGCTGGAACTGGTCAACCTGAAGAATCTCGGCAAGCGTTTCCCGCACGAACTCTCCGGCGGCCAGCAACAGCGTGTCGCCCTCGCCCGCGCCCTGGCGCCGGAACCGCAATTGCTGCTGCTCGACGAGCCGTTCTCCAACCTCGACGGCGAACTGCGGCGCAAGCTCAGCCACGAAGTGCGCGACATCCTCAAGGCCCGCGGCACCAGTGCGATTCTGGTGACCCACGATCAGGAAGAAGCCTTCGCCGTGAGCGATCACGTCGGCGTGTTCAAGGAAGGTCGACTGGAGCAGTGGGATACGCCGTACAACCTCTACCACGAACCGGCGACGCCGTTTGTCGCCAGCTTCATCGGTCAGGGTTATTTCATTCGCGGCCAGCTCGGCAGCCCGGAATCGGTACAGACCGAACTCGGCGAACTGCGCGGTAACCGGGCCTACACCTGGCCGGTGGGCGGCGCGGTGGATGTGCTGCTGCGGCCGGATGACATCGTTTATGCGCCGGACAGTGGGTTGAAAGCACGCATCGTTGGCAAGACCTTCCTTGGCGCCTCGACCTTGTATCGCCTGCAACTGCCGACGGGCGCGCAGCTGGAATCGATTTTTCCGAGCAATGCCGATCATCAGGTGGGTGCGGAGGTGGGCATTCGCGTAGCGGCTGAACATCTGGTGTTGTTCCAGGCATCGGGCAGCACTGCCGCACAAATCCCGGCAGTGGAAAACGGCGTTCGCCGCTACAGCACCGCCCTCTAGATCAAAAGATCGCAGCCTTCGGCAGCTCCTACAGGGATCAATGTAGGAGCTGCCGCAGGCTGCGATCTTTTAGCTTTTAACCGAGGATCAACGTGCCGCTGGCCACCAGCGTCGCATTCCCGCCAATCTTCACCCGCTCCCCCTCCAGCCGACAGAACAACTCCCCGCCCCGCGCCGAACGCCGGCACGCGGTAAAACTGGATTTTCCCAGACGTTTCGACC
>NZ_QAIK01000134.1 GCF_003061005.1 Pseudomonas sp. HMWF021
GTGCCGGCCCAGCCACCAGGCCCCCAGGCGACGGCGCCTCCGTGATAGCCATAGGCAGCCCCGCCCCAGGCCAATGGAGCAGGGTACAAGTGCGGCCCCCACGCATAACCCCAGCCATAATTGCCCCACCACGGATAAGCGCCCCAGCCCCAGCCCATCGCCACGGTGCTGCCACCCCAACTCCAACCGAAACCGAAGCCGAACGTCCAGCCGGTCCACGGCGTGTAGCGGATCGCGACGCCGAAACCATACGTCACCGGAGGCCCGTACCACATGCTGCCGACCCACGGCGTGTAGGGATAACCGGTGCCGTAGACCACCACACCGGTAGTCGGATCCAGAGTCGAACCTTGATAGCCGGGTGTGTAGCCCACCACCACTGTATCGCCGCTGGATTCATAGACTTTGACGTAGGTGAGGTAATGCATCGGTGAACTCGGCGGGATCGAATAGATCACCGCCGGTACGGAACTGGCGACAACCCACGGCCCCTTCACCGACGTGGCCGTGAACCAGATGCCGTTTTCCACCGCATACCAGCTGTTGTCGTCGACGCGGATGATCGGGGTGGCACTGTTGACCACGTACTGCAGCGGTGTGCTGTTGATCGCTTTGACCTGAGGTTCGCCATCGAACTGTGGCGCGGTCATTTTCACTGCGCTTTTCCTGATGGCCGAGGTTTGCGGGATGGTCGCAGCGATCGCGGCTTCCTTGGCTTGTGGAGTACCGGCGACCGACGCCTTGACGTTCTCTTTCGGGCTGTCGTCGGGGATGTTGGCGAAGTCTGCCGGCAGCTTGTCCGCCGCCGTAAACGTCCACGGGCCCTTCATGTCGGCGGCGCGAAACCAGCGTCCGGAGATCAGCACGTAACTGTTCTGATCTCCGATTTCCTTGAAGACGTGTCCGGTGGTATTGCTCACGAATAACAGGCCGGTGCCCTGAATTGGCGACCATTGTGGCGGCCCCTCGATGACGATCAGTTCGGTGGGAGTGGTGGCGATAAAGATTTTTGGTTGCGGCGGTTTGGCCAGGCTGGGGATCTTGTCTTTCGGATCACTTTGTCCCGTCAGCAGATCGACCTGGCGACTCTGGATCGCTGCCTGTTTGGCCTTCTCCAGATCGGCCGGCGGTGTGGCCAGGCGCGTGTAGTTGCCGGTCAGGCTATCAGCAACCATCCAGCCATCGAACACATGCAGGTAGTGTTTGCCTTCGGCGTCCTTGAGCAACAGCGGACGAGTGTTGATCACCCGTTGCAGGCCGGTGCCTTCGACCGCGCGATACGCCGCATCGCCGTCGATGTAGACGAGCAGGGCGGGGACGTCGGAGCTGATGATCGCCGGCGGGGTGTTTTCCAGTGGTGCGCTGTCGGCTTTCTGCTCGGCCGACAGCACGCCGACAGCGGCTTCGAGTTGATCGAGGGAAATGGTTTTCTTGCGGCTTTCGGCATCTTTTTGCAATGCGCTGAGCCAGACGTTGGCGTGACCGGCGTCGGCAGGGAAGTCGGCCTTGATGATTTTGTACTGATCCAGCGCGACCCAGCGCGTGGCCTTGTCGACCAGGGTGTGTGCGCTGAACTGAACAATCCCGTAGGTCGGTTTGCCATCGGTACCGGTGGCTTCTACAGCCGCCCGGGCATTGAGGGTGTAGCCATCCCAGCTATCGAGTTGCGGCTGGTACACCGTCAGTTTGGCGTTGCCGCTGGTGATCACTTGCGGCCAGGTTGGCGCATTCGGCGCGGCGTCGGCTGCGGCGGGTTTGGTGGCAGTGGTCGGAGCTGCCCAGAC
>NZ_QAIK01000135.1:0-13532 GCF_003061005.1 Pseudomonas sp. HMWF021
TCGAACACCGCCCGGTGCTGGGGCTGTATTGCCAGCAACACGGCCAGCTGATGCGTCTGGAAACCGCACTCAGCCGCGCCGGGGTCGACGTCTTCGAGGCTGATGTGCGCCCGCCGGAACGTTACTTGATGGAGCGTTTCATTACCGCGCCGGTGCTGTTCAGCGGCAGTCCCGATGCAGACGGCGCATTGCTCAACGCCCAGCTCAAACCCGACCCCAAATACCGACCCAAACTGCGCCTGGTCTCGCTGGACATCGAAACCACGGAAACCGGCGAGCTGTATTCCATTGCCCTGGAAGGTTGCGGCCAGCGTCAGGTGTACATGCTCGGCGCGCCGAACGGCGACGCCAGCATCGTCGACTTCGATCTCGAATACTGCGACTCGCGCACCGTAATCCTGAAGAAACTCAACGACTGGTTCGCCCGCCACGATCCCGACGCAATCATCGGCTGGAACGTCGTCCAGTTCGACCTGCGCATCCTCCACGAACACGCGCGACGCCTCGGGGTGCCGCTGAAAATCGGCCGTGGCGGTGAAGAGATGCAGTGGCGCGAACACGGCAGCCGCACGCATTACTTTGCCTCGGCGGCGGGGCGCCTGATCATCGACGGCATCGAATCGCTGCGCTCGGCGACCTGGAGTTTCCCCTCGTTCAGCCTGGAAAACGTCGCCCAGACCCTGCTCGGCGAAGGCAAGGCGATCGACAACCCGTACCAGCGCATGGACGAAATCAATCGCATGTTCGCCGAAGACAAACCGGCACTCGCCAAGTACAACCTCAAGGACTGCGAACTGGTCACGCGGATCTTCGCCAAGACCGAACTGCTGACGTTTCTGCTCGAACGCGCCAGCGTCACCGGTCTGCCAGCGGATCGCAGCGGTGGCTCGGTGGCCGCGTTCACTCATTTGTACATGCCGCTGATGCACCGCCAGGGTTTCGTCGCGCCGAATCTGGGCACCAACCCGCCACAGGCCAGCCCCGGCGGCTTCGTCATGGATTCGCAACCGGGGCTGTACGAGTCGGTGCTGGTGCTGGATTACAAGAGCCTGTATCCGTCGATCATCCGCACTTTTCTGATCGACCCGGTGGGGCTGATCGAAGGCCTGCAACACCCGGACGATGCCGACTCGGTGCCGGGTTTTCGCGGCGCGCGTTTTTCACGCACCCGGCATTGTCTGCCGTCGATTGTCGCGCGGGTCGCCGAGGGCCGTGAGACGGCCAAGCGTGAGCACAACGCGCCACTCTCGCAGGCGTTGAAAATCATCATGAACGCCTTCTACGGTGTGCTCGGTTCCAGCGGTTGCCGGTTTTTTGATACACGCCTGGCGTCGTCAATCACCCTGCGCGGCCACGAGATCATGCTGCGCACCCGTCAGCTGATCGAGGCGCAGGGCCACGCGGTGATCTACGGCGACACCGACTCGACCTTCGTCTGGCTGCGCCGGCCGCATGGGCAGGAAGAGGCGGCGCAGATCGGCCAGGCGCTGGTCAGGCACGTCAACGATTGGTGGCGCGAACATGTGCGTGAGGAATACGGCCTGCAAAGCGCCCTCGAATTGCAGTACGAAACCCACTACAAACGCTTTCTGATGCCGACCATTCGCGGTGCCGAAGAGGGCAGCAAGAAGCGCTACGCCGGACTGGTGACCCGCGCCGACGGCAGCGAAGAAATGGTCTACAAAGGTCTGGAAACCGTACGCACCGACTGGTCGCTGCTGGCCCGGCAGTTCCAGCAGGAGCTCTACGAGCGGATTTTCCAGCGCAAGCCGTATCAGGATTACGTGCGCGATTACGTGCGCAAGACCCTGGCCGGCGAATTCGATGAGCGACTGGTCTACCGCAAACGCCTGCGCCGTACCCTCGATGACTACGAACGCAACGTGCCGCCGCATGTGCGCGCGGCGCGGCTGGCCGACGATTACAACGCGCAGCAGGGTCGCCCGCGGCAGTACCAGAACGGTGGCTGGATCAGTTACGTGATCACCCTGGCCGGGCCGGAACCGCTGGAGGTGCGCCGCGCCGCGATCGACTACGACCACTACATCACCCGCCAGCTGCAACCGGTGGCGGATGCGATTCTGCCGTTTGTCGACGACGATTTCTCAACCCTGATCGGGGGGCAACTGGGCCTGTTTTGAGTCCAGCAGTTGCAGGGTCCATTCGTCGAGGATGCCGTGGAAGTAGCGCTCCAGCGCCTGATTGAACGGGCAATCGGCAGCGCCGAATTGCGCAAACAGGGTCATCGAGGAGTGGAATTTCAGATCATCGGGGTGACCGAAAATCTCGGCAATCGAGCGCTGGCGCACTTTCAGTACCAACTGCGTGCAGGTGCGCAGCCGGGCGCCGAGCAGGTCGTGGGCCAGATAGGCCTGCGCCTCTTCGGCGGACTGAATGGCGAAACGCCGGGACATCTCGCTGCCACCGAGCCCTGCGAACTGCGGGAACACAAACCACATCCAGTGACTGCGCTTGCGCCCCTCGTCGAGTTCACGCTGGACCCGTTCGAACACCGGGTCCTGGGCCTGGACAAAACGCTGAAGATTGAACGGGTCGTGCTGATCAGTGCTTCTCATGACGAAGCCCTCGCCAGCAGCCGGCAAGTCAGACCATCGCCAGCCGCTGCTTGCGTTGTGGCGCTTTGAATGCCTGATCCAGCGCGGCCAGATCCCCGGCGTCCAGTTGCAGCTGCGCCGCCTGAGCATTGAGTTGCACGTGCTCCGGGCTTACGGCCTTGGGAATCGCAATCACACCATCCTGACGCAGAATCCACGCCAGCGAAACCTGCGCCGGGGTCACGTTGTGACGAGCGGCAATCTGCTGCAGCACCGGTTCGGCGAGCATCGCGCCGCCCTGGCCGATCGGGCAGTACGCCATCAGCGGCATGCGCTGTTGCTGGCACCAGGGCAATAGATCGAATTCGATGCCGCGCTCTTCGAGGTTGTACAGCACCTGATTGGAGGTGCAGGCCGGGGAGGCCAGTTCTTCGAGATCGTCGACATCGAAATTCGACACGCCCCAACGGCCGATCTTGCCGTCCTCGCGCAGGCGTTCGAAGGCTTCGACGGTTTCTTCCAGTGGATACTGACCGCGCCAGTGCAACAGATAGAGATCGATGTAATCGGTATCGAGCCGGCGCAGGCTGCGCTCGCAAGCTTGCGGGATGCCTTTGCGGCTGGCGTTGTGCGGATAGACCTTGCTCACCAGAAACACCTGATCGCGCAGCCCCGCGATGGCCTCGCCGACCACGCTTTCGGCACCGCCCTCGGCGTACATTTCGGCGCTGTCGATCAGGGTCATGCCCAGTTCGATGCCTTGACGCAACGCGGCCACTTCCCGTTTGTGCGCCGAGCGGTCCTCGCCCATGCGCCAGGTGCCCTGGCCGATCACTGGAACCTGCACGCCTGCCAGTTCAAGGGTACGCATTCAAACCTCCTGTGCTGATGGTCGATACCTTAGTGGGCAGCAGGATAGCGCAGGGGTTCCATGGGCTCAAAAGCAAAAGATCGCAGCCTGCGGCAGCTCCTACAGGAGAATGTGATCCCACTGTAGGAGCTGCCGCAGGCTGCGATCTTTTGCTTTTCAGCTTTTACCTGACAGAAAACTTCAGCACCACGCTATGGCTATAAGTCTGCCCCGGATCCAGCCGCGTACTTGGGAAGTCCGGCTGATTCGGCGAATCCGGATAATGCTGCGTCTCCAGAGTAAACGCCCCCCAGTGCGGGTACACGTTGCCCCCTTTGCCCTTGACCGTGCCATCAAGGAAGTTGCTGGTGTAGAACTGCACCCCCGGTTCGCTGGTGAACAATTGCAAATGCCGCCCGGACTGCGGATCGCTGACCTCGGCGGCGACTTTGCTCACATCACCGTTGGTATCCAGCACCCAGTTGAAATCAAAGCCACCCTGTTTCGGTTCGGCGAACTTCAGTTGTGGATGATCGGCCTTGATGTGCGTGCCGATGGCCGTGGGTTTGGTGAAATCCATCGGCGTGCCGGCCACGGGTGCCAGTTCGCCGGTCGGGATCAGTTTGGCGGTCACCGGGGTGTAGCGGCTGGCGTGCAGGGTGGCGATCTGTTTCAGCACATCACCATTGCCGTCGCCGGCGAGGTTGAAGTAGCTGTGGTTGGTCAGGTTCAGCACGGTGGGTTTATCGGTGCTGGCCTTGTAGTCGATGCGCAGTTCGTTGCTGTCGGTCAGGCGATAGGTCACCTGCGTGGTGAGATTGCCGGGGAAGCCCATTTCGCCGTCCGCCGACAGATAGGTGAGCGTCACGCCGACGGAATCCTTGTCCTTGGTTTCCTGCGCTTTCCAGACTTTCTTGTCAAAACCCAGTGTGCCGCCATGCAAGGCGTTGGACTTGTCGTTCTGTGGCACCTGATAGCGTTTGCCGTCCAGCTCGAACGCGCCGTCGGCAAGGCGATTGCCGAAGCGGCCGATGGTCGCGCCGAAATACGCCGTGCCTTTCTGGTAGCCCTGAACATCATCGAAACCGAGCACCACGTCGGCGGCTTTGCCGTGCTTGTCCGGCACCAACAGCGATTGCAGGGTGGCGCCGTAGGTGATGACCGTCGCCTGCATGCCGTGGCTGTTGCGCAGGATGTATTGCTCGACAGGCGTGCCGTCATTGGTTTTGCCAAAGGCTTTGTGTTCGGCGGTCAGGCTCGCCGCGTTGGCGCTAAGGGTGGCGATCATCAGGGACAGTCCGAGGCCGGGAAGCAGGTGACGTGATTGAAGCATGGTTGACCTTCCTTTTTGTTGTTGTTCTGAAAACCAAAAACTCCCCTGTAGGAGCTGCCGAAGGCTGCGATCTTTTGACTTTCGTTTTTCAGGATCAAGGTCAAAAGATCGCAGCCTTCGGCAGCTCCTACAGGGAACTAGTCAATCTATTTTGGTGGTAGTTGAAGATTTATAGCTGATTAATCGTTTATTTCAATAATAAAGACTGACTAATTTGCCTTGCGTCGTTCGCCGCCAATCGCCCGGACCAACCCGCCACTGCACTTTTTTGCAATTGCCGGCTCTATCCATGGCCAGGATGCGGCGACGCCCGCCGCGCAGGAATCTGCCCGTTCGAGAATTCATGCCGAGAGTTTGTGACCTGATTGCCGCTGTTGTCCGCCGCCCGTGCGTGTTGCTGGTGTGTCTGTCGTCGCTGTTGTTCAGCGGTTGCAGCCATCAGGACGGCAACGGTTTTTTTGCTCAGATGCGTGACGGTCAACCGCAAGAGTTCTTGCAGACCAGTGTCGACCGCATGGCCACACTGGCGATGCGCGACAACTTCAACAGCCTCTATCGGTTGATGGGCAAACTGTATTTGCGCAACCCGGAAGAACTGCGCAAATCGGGTTTCCTCAACATCAATACCGCGGTAAAACAGGTGCGCCTGGCGGTCGAGCAGCAGCAACCGTTGCCGGTTCTCGGTGGGCGCAAGGATCTGGCGGCGCTCAGCTATGCGATGAGTCCGGAGTTTCTCGGGGATCGGGTCGGCGCTTTCATCTATGCGATCGGCAGCATGCTGGTGACCGCCCATGGCAATCGCACCGAGTTCTACATGACCGATGCGATCAACCCGACCTTCGTCCACAACGCCGCGCGCAACATCGAAAAAGCCACGTGGATTCTGGCCCAGCGGCAGAACAAGGAAGGCCAGCCGCTGCTGTTCTCCAACGAAATCTCGGAGGAGGGCAGCAACCTGAGTTTCGCCACCGAGTTCGGCAAGATCGTTGCGCGCCTCGACCTGTTGTCGCAGATGCTCGACGAGCGTTACCGGCGCATCGGGCTGAACTACGCGCAGAGTCTGCTGTTCCTGAATTTCCTGCCCGTGCAGTAATTCCTGTAGGAGCTGCCGCAGGCTGCGATCTTTTGACTTTGTTTTTTAAGATCAAGATCAAAAGATCGCAGCCTGCGCCAGCTCCTACAGGGAAGTGTTGTCAGTCATGATGGTTAGGTTGTATACAATCCTCCGTCACATTTGACTCAAAGGGAGCTGCACCTGTCATGACCGACTCCGCAAGCACCGAATTCACCGGCATCGACCACGCCGCCCGCCGCGAAAAACTGCCCTACGCGGCGTTGCTGGCGTTCGCCATGACCGGGTTTATTGCCATCCTCACCGAGACCCTACCAGCCGGGCTGCTGCCGCAAATCGGCACCGGGCTTGGCGTCAGCGAAGTGTTCGCCGGGCAACTGGTGACGTTGTATGCGCTGGGCTCGATTGTTGCGGCGATTCCGCTGACCGTCGCCACCCGGGGCTGGCCACGGCGGCGGGTGCTGTTGATGACGGTGGGCGGGTTTCTGCTGTTCAACACCGTGACCACGTTTTCCAGCCATTACGGCCTGACCCTGGCCTCGCGGTTTCTCGCCGGGATGGCAGCAGGGCTGTCGTGGGGAATCATGGCCGGATACGCCCGCGGGATTGTGCCGGTGCATCAACAGGGGCGGGCGCTGGCGATTGCCATGCTCGGCACCCCGGTGGCGCTGTCGCTGGGCACCCCGGCGGGCACCTGGCTGGGCAACCTGATCGGCTGGCGCGCCTCGTTCGGGATCATGTCGGCGTTGGCCCTGGTGCTGGCGGCGTGGATTGTGCTGGCGGTGCCGGATCGTCCGGGCCAGGCCGGCAGCGAGCGCCTGCCGCTGCTGCAATCGTTGCGCTTGCCGGGCGTGCGGCCGGTGCTGTTCGTGGTGCTGACCTGGATGCTCGGGCACAACATTCTCTACACCTACATTGCACCTTTCCTGATGCAGGCCGGGCTGGCCGAGCGCGTCGATCTGGTGCTGCTGGTGTTCGGCCTGTGTTCGCTGGCCGGCATCTGGATCATCGGCTTGCTGGTGGATCGCTGGCTGCGCTGGCTGACCCTGATCAGCCTTGCGCTGTTTGCCGTGACCGCTCTGGTGCTGGCGCTCATGTCGCCGTCACCGTGGCTGATTTACACCTGCATGGCCGTGTGGGGCTTGTCGTTCGGTGGTTCGGCGACGCTGCTGCTGACAGCCGCGGCGGATTCGGCCGGTGAACACGTGGACGTGGTGCAAGCAATGCTTACCACCTCGTGGAACGTGGCGATTGCCGGCGGCGGTCTGGTCGGCGGGTTGCTGCTGGATCGGGCAGGGGCGATGTCGTTTCCATGGGCGTTGTTGATTCTGTCGCTGATCGCGCTGGCGACGGTGTGGATCAACCGACATCACAGCTTCAAACCGGGCCGGCGCCAGCACTGAATATCAAAGCTTTTGTAGGAGCTGCCGAAGGCTGCGATCTTTTGATTTTGATTTAAAAGACAAGATCAAAAGATCGCAGCCTTCGGCAGCTCCTACATGTTAGATGTGGTAAACGGGCATAACGATAGACCGCATCGATATATGTGGTTATATGAAAAATCGCTATGCTGCGGGCCAGATTTTTCCTGTCGTTTTTCTGGACGTCTTAATGGAATTGGCAAATTTCGGCCTGGTGATCGCCGGGCTGGTGGTGGGTTTTATTGTCGGCATGACCGGTGTCGGCGGCGGTTCGTTGATGACGCCGATCCTGCTGTGGTTCGGCATCAACCCGGCAACCGCAGTAGGCACCGACCTGCTGTACGCAGCCATTACCAAATCCAGTGGCGTGCTTGTCCACAAGAAAAACAACAACATCGATTGGGCCATCACCGGTTGGCTGACCCTGGGCAGCGTGCCTGCCGTGGCGATGACCTTGTGGTTCCTCAGCACCCTGCACACCGCGCCTGATGCGATGAACGCGATCATCAAACAGGCTTTGGGCTTCGTGCTGTTCGCCACGGCGCTGGCGATCCTGTTCAAAAAACGCCTGCTGGCATTCGCCCACAAACGTGCCGGCGGCAACTACAACCCGAGCGGCGCGCGCCTGAATGTGATGACGGTGATCACCGGCCTGATCCTCGGCACCATGGTCGCCCTGACCTCGATCGGCGCCGGCGCCCTCGGCACGGTCGCGCTGTTCATCCTTTATCCGCTGCTGCCAACCCGGCGTCTGGTCGGCACCGAAATCGCCCACGCCGTCCCGCTGACCCTGGTTGCTGGCCTTGGCCATGCGAGCATGGGCAACATGGACTGGGGCGTGCTGGGCTTCCTGCTGATGGGCTCGCTGCCGGGCATCTGGCTCGGCAGCCACCTGACCGGGCGTATCTCCGATGAATTGCTGCGCCCGTGCCTGGCGACCATGCTGCTGTTGATCGGCTACAAACTGGCGTTCTGATCGCCGAAACACCCCGGTTCCCTGTAGGAGCTGCCGCAGGCTGCGATCTTTTGCTCTTTGTTTTTACGATCAAGATCAAAAGATCGCAGCCTGCGGCAGCTCCTACAGAGGGAATGGAGGCTGTTCAATTTCACGTGATCACCAACAGGCCCCGGCGTGATGACGCGCACGCGGTTGCGCAATGACGCGGCTGACCTAAGCTTCTGACAAGGCGAAACATATTTGCCGGGCACGATCCCGGAACAATCGCCGCGATGCGCAATCATTAGAGCGTGGATATCAAAAGGAGATGCGCATGCTCATCAGGTCACTGACCCTGACACTCTTGCTGGCGATTGCCGGCCCCTTGTTCGCCGCTGACAACGACTCGCCCATCGCCGGGGATGTGGGACGGGCCCGACCGTTGATCGTGATCGCACAGAGCACCGTCGATCCGGTGTGGGTGGGGCTGAAAAAGTCGCTGGAAGATCCTGCCAACAAGAAAGGTGTGACTGATCGCAACATCAAGGTCTACACCATCCTCAACATGGCCGGTCAGCTCGATGGCAAAGACCTCGGTCAGCAGGACACCATGGCTTTGCTGCGCTCGCTGAAGCTGGGCGCCGGGGCGTACCCGAAAGTGTTCCTGCTCGGCAAGGACGGCGAGACCAAACTTTCTGCCTCCGGCGATGAAGCGAAGTCGGTGGACCTGAAGAAGATCTTCGACACGGTTGATGCATTGCCGGCGAGCGAGAAAGAAATCAGCGCACCGACGGTTGCTGAAACCAAGGCCACCGCCGCCGAACCGGCAGCCAAGAAAGGCGAGAAGGGCGCCAAGCCAACCAAACCGGCGAAACCGAGCAAGCCACCGGAAATGCCGGATGATTGATGGTATGGCCTAAATCAAAAATGGGTGACCTCTACAGGTCGCCCATTTTTATTGCCCGCCAAAAGATCGCAGCCTGCGGCAGCTCCTACAATGACCGAGTGAAACCCCGACCCTGTAGGAGCTGCCGAAGGCTGCGATCTTTTGATTTTCAGTCGGCTAAGGCACTGAGGATCGTGTGAGCAATCTTCACCCGCTCCGGAATCGGAAAATTCTTGTTCGCCAGAATCACCACGCCGACATCCTTCGATGGCACGAACACCACATAACTGCCGAAACCACCGGTAGAGCCCGTCTTGTTGATCAGAACGTTATCCGGCTGCGGTTGCGGCGGGTTGAGCCACTGCACCTTGTGCGGCTGCATGGCCATTTCCGTGCTGTTGCCGGCCAGCAAGCGCTCGAGGCTGATCGGGTAACGGTACATTTCCCAACCCAGACCCTGAGTCATGTCGCCGACGGTGTAGTAACCGGTGTGGGTTTTGGCGATGGCTGTTTGCAGCGGCGCTTCGAGGCTTGCCGATTTCAAGTTGGCCTGCACGTAGCGCAGCATGTCGGCAGCACTGGTTTTCACGCCGTAAGCTTCTGAATCCATCGCGCCCGGGCTGACGCGCACCGGTTGGTTGTTTTTGTCGTAGCCCTGCGCGTACAAGCTCATCTGCGCTTTCGGTACGTGCAGGTAAGTGTGTTGCAACCCGAGTTTCGGCAGCAGGGTTTCACTCATCGCCTGATCGAACGGCTGACCGAGGGTTTTCGCGGCCAGATAACCGAACAGGCCCAGGCTCGGGTTGGAATACAGACGCTGGCTGCCGGCGGGGAAGCTGGGTTTCCATTGTTGGTAGTAGCCGAGCATCTTGTCCGCCGAATCCCACGGGTCAGGGAATTGCAGCGGCAGGCCGCCGGCGCTGTAGGTGCCCAGTTGCAGCACGCTGATGTTGTCGAAAGCGCTGCCTTTGAGGTCCGGCCAGAGCTGGCTGGCCTTGGTCGACAGGTCCAGTTTGCCGGTCGCCTGCGCATAGCCGGCCAGGGACGCGGCGAAGGTTTTGCTCACCGAACCGATTTCGAACAGGGTGTTTTCGCTGACTTTCTGCCCGGTATCCCTGGCGGCCACGCCGTAGTTAAAGTAATGCGGCTGACCGTTGATCGTGACCGCCACGGCGAGGCCGGGGATGTTCTGTTGCTGCATTACCGGGGTCACGGCTTTTTGCACCAGGGCTTGCAGTTGTTTGTCGTCGGGCGTGGCGGCCAGGCACGCGGTGGCGCCGAAAACCAGGCCGAATGCGCTGCAGGAAATGACTTTGAAGGACATGAGTGAACCACTCTCCATGAGTGTTGATGGTGTTATCCCGCTACACTGCGGGCGATTTTCCCGTTGGGCGGCTGATCAGCGCGGTCAATTTAGGCAGTCTCGGGATGATCGGCAAACGATGATATTTCGCATGAGCCATTAGAAAAACTTGGGACTGGGCATGATTCGACCTCAATTGCCGCTCAATGCACTGCGCGCGTTCGAAGCGTCGGCGCGGCATCTGAGCTTTACCCGCGCTGCCGTGGAGTTGTGCGTGACTCAGGCGGCGGTGAGCCATCAGGTCAAAAGCCTTGAGGCGCAACTCAATGTCACCCTGTTCAAGCGCCTGCCCCGAGGGCTGATGCTGACCAGTGAAGGGGAGACTCTGGTGCCGGTGCTGACCAGCTCGTTCGATCATATCGCGCAGATGCTTGAGCGACTCGCCGGCGGTCAGTATCGGGAGATGTTGACCGTGGGCGCCGTAGGCACATTCGCCGTCGGTTGGTTGCTGCCGCGGCTGGCGGATTTCCAGGCCAAACATCCGCTCATCGATTTGCGGCTGTCGACCCATAACAACCGGGTCGATGTGGCTGCCGAAGGGCTGGATTACGCGATTCGTTTCGGTGCGGGGGCGTGGCACGGGATAGAGGCGACGCGGTTGCTCGATGCGCCGCTGTCGGTGCTGTGTGTGCCGGAAATCGCCCGGCAGTTGCATTCGCCGGGGGATCTGCTGCAACAGCGCTTGCTGCGTTCCTATCGCACCGATGAATGGCCGGACTGGTTTCACGCCGCAGGCCTTGCCACCCATGCGGCGCCACCGCAGAGCATCGTGTTCGATTCGTCGCTGGCGATGATGGAAGCCGCGCTGCAAGGCTGCGGGGTAGCGCTGGCGCCGCCGCTGATGTTCGCCCGGCAACTGGCGGCTGACGTGATCCGTCAGCCGTTCGCGATTGAAATCACCACCGGCAGCTATTGGCTGACGCGGTTGCAGTCGCGACCGGAGACGGCGGCGATGCAGGCGTTCAAAAACTGGCTGCTGCAAATCTCTGGCTGACACAAATCCTCTGTAGGAGCTGCCGCAGGCTGCGATCTTTTGATCTTGATCCTCAAAAATCAAAGTCAAAAGATCGCAGCCTGCGGCAGCTCCTACAGGTTGGGATTGCGGTTGATGGCCGTTGGTCTGTTCGATAGCACGCCATTCGCAGCCACGATTCCAACCTGTACGACCCGGACTTTCCGGGCCTCTTTTGAGAGGTGTGTCATGGCTGATGATTCGCTGTTTCAGGGTGGTGTGAAGCCGACCGATCCAACCCGCCCGATGCCCGGCACGGATGAGCCGACACTGGCCGATCACGATGCACCACCGGGCATGAGCCCGGGGCGTGATCCATTGAGTGATGCCGATCGTCCGGAGGACTGGAAGGATCCGGCGGCGGACGATGATGTGCCGCCGGCGGATGAGCCGACGCCGTTGTCGGATGATCGCAGGTAGTGAAAACCCGGCCTTGGTGCCGGGTTTTTTGTGGGTGGTCAGTGGCGGTGGGTGTTGTTCATGCAGGCCTCATTGCGGGCAAGCCCGCTCCCACAGGGGATTTGTGTCAATTCTGGAATTTGTGCACGCCACAAACCCTGTGGGAGCTGGCTTGCCAGCGATGGCGGCCACAATGTCGCTGAAGATCAGAGATCAGACTTCAAGGGTGCGAACCACCACCCGCCGCTCCAGATTCAACGCCAACACACTGATCAACACCACCGCCGCGCCCATCAGCACCATCAGCGCCGGCCGCTCGCCCAGGCCCAGCGAAGCGATGCCCATCGCCGTCGGCGGTATCAGATAAAGCGTCATCGTCGCCCGGCTCAGATCCACATGCTTGAGTACGAAGCCCCACGCCAGATAGGCCAGCGCACTGGGAAACACCCCCAGTGCCAGCACCGCCCATTGCACGCGCAACGGGGCCTTCAGCACTGCATCGCTCAGCCCCGGCAGGTAAATCAGCAACAGCAGCGTTCCCGACCACACCGCGTAGCACGCCAGGCTGAAACCGTCATATCGCCGGGCGTGGTGTTTTTGCAGGGCGAAGTAAATGCTCCACGACAGCGCCGCCAGCAGAATCAGCAAGCCGTGCGCGTCGATCTGCCCCAGGCCACGATCGGCGCTGACCACGATCACCACCCCGACCAGCCCCAGCAGCACACAACCCCAGCGCCAGACACTGACCTGATCCTTGAACACATAGCGCGCCAGCAGCGTACTGAACAATGGGCTAGATTGCGCCAGGACGCTGGAGGCGCCGGCGCTGACGCTTTGCTGGCCGATGTTCAGTGCCACGTGATGCAGGCTGACGGCAAAAAATCCCAGGGCGAACAACAGCGGCACATCGCGCGGTTGCGGTAGGCGAATGCCCTTGAACGTTGCGATAACGGCCATGAACAACGACGCCAGGAGAAACCGCAGCAACGCCAGCTGCCCGGGGTCGTAGGCTTGCAGGCCGATGTGAATGCCGGTCGGCGAATACGCCCAGCAGCCGACCACGAAAGCCATGGCCAGAATGATTTTTACGGGAGAAGGAGACGGCATGATCGGCGCACCGCAAAGGTTGATGCGCCGAGTATCCGGGCGAGCAACAATTCGCCACAACTGACTTATACTGCGCCAAACGTTCACTTTGAGTGATGAGTATGGAGCTGGCGCAGATCCGCATGTTCAAGACCGTGGCCGACGAGGGCAGCATTGCCCGGGCCGCTGAAAAGCTGTTTTGCGTGCCGTCAAATATCACGGCGCGGATCAAGGCGCTGGAGGCGGAACTCAATGTCGCGCTGTTTCTGCGCGAGGGACGCGGGCTGCGGATCAGCCCGGCGGGGCAGACATTTCTGGCGTATGCCGAGCGGATTCTGGCGCTGACCGCCGAAGCCAAGCGCGCGGTGGATCCCGCCGCCGAACCGTCCGGGCCGTTACGCATCGGTGCTATCGAATCTTCGGCCACCGGGCGTTTACCACGTCTTTTGGCGAGGTTTCACAAGCGCTTTCCGCGGGTAGCACTGGAGCTGACGACCGGCACCTGGAGCCAGTTGCTCGACGATACCCTCAGCCATCGACTGGACGGCGCCATCGTCGCAGTGGACGTCGAGCGCTCGCAGCTCAAGCGCACACCGATGTACCGCGAAGAGCTGCTGC
>NZ_QAIK01000135.1:13542-28464 GCF_003061005.1 Pseudomonas sp. HMWF021
TGGAGCATTGGTTGTTGCGTCAGGGCCAGGCGCTGCCGATTGTCAGCCTGGCGAGTTACGGGGCGATTGTCGGTTGCGTGAGTGCCGGCGCCGGGGTCGCGCTGGTGCCCAAAGGCGTGTTCGAGCAATACGCCAAAGGCGCTGGCTGTGTCGCCTATGAATTCCCCGAGCTGACGGCCATCGAGAACCTGTTCTACTGGCATGAGAACGCCGGCGTGCACCCGGCGCGTGAGGCGTTCGTGGCGATGTTGCGCGAAGAATTCCTCTGACCCCATCCGCATTCCAGCGTAGGAGCTGCCGCAGGCTGCGATCTTTTGATCTGTTTTTTCAACAACAAAGTCAAAAGATCGCAGCCTTCGGCAGCTCCTACAGGGGTGGGGTCAGGGAGTCAGGTCGCGCATCAGCAGGCCAAAACGCAAATCCACCGCATCCGGTATCGGCAGGTACACCGTGTGCCCGTCGCCGGGCGCGACTTCGATGGCTTCGCCCTTGGCACTCTGCAACTGGTGCAGGTCGAAATGGAAGTTGCCCTTGGGCGTCATCAGCTCCAGATGATCGCCCAGGGCAAAACGGTTCTTCACCTTGACCTCGGCCAATCGATCACGGCGTTCACCGGTCAGTTCACCAACGAACTGCTGGCGCTCCGAGACCGAGCTGCCGTTCTGATAGTTCTGGTATTCGTCATGCACATGGCGGCGCAGGAAGCCTTCGGTGTAGCCGCGCTGGGCCAGTGATTCGAGATCGGTCATCAGGCTGCGGTCGAACTCGCGTCCGGCCATCGCGTCGTCGATGGCCCGGCGATAGACCTGGGTGGTGCGCGCGCAATAGAAGTGCGATTTGGTGCGGCCCTCGATCTTTAGCGAATGCACGCCCATGCGCGTCAGGCGCTCGACGTGTTGCACGGCGCGCAGATCCTTGGCGTTCATGATGTAAGTGCCGTGCTCGTCTTCGAAGGCGGGCATCAGCTCATCGGGGCGATTGGCTTCCTGCAGCAGAAACACCTGATCGGTCGGCGCGCCGAGGCCCAGGGTCGGCTCGGGCTGGAAGGTCTGCACGATCTCGCCGAGCTGGTTTTCCGTGGCCTGCTGCGCCGAATATTTCCAGCGGCAGGCGTTGGTGCAGGTGCCCTGATTGGCATCGCGCTTGTTCATGTAGCCCGACAGCAGGCAACGCCCGGAGTAGGCCATGCACAGTGCGCCGTGGACGAACACTTCCAGCTCCATGCCCGGCACTTGCTCACGGATTTCGCCGATTTCCTCCAGCGACAATTCCCGCGACAGGATGATCCGGCTCAGCCCCTGTTGCTGCCAGAACTCGACACTCGCCCAGTTCACCGTATTCGCTTGCACGGAGAGATGGATCGGCATCTGCGGAAAATGCCGGCGCACCAGCATGATCAGACCCGGGTCGGACATGATCAGTGCATCGGGCGCCATCTCGATCACTGGCGCCAGGTCCTTGAGGAAGGTTTTCAGTTTGGCGTTGTGCGGGGCGATGTTGACCACCACATAGAAGCGCTTGCCCTGAGCCTGCGCTTCACGAATGCCGAGCGCGAGGTTGGCGTGGTCGAACTCGTTGTTGCGTACCCGCAGGCTGTAGCGCGGTTGGCCGGCGTAGACCGCATCGGCACCGTAGGCGAAGGCGTAGCGCATGTTCTTCAGGGTGCCGGCGGGGGCCAGCAGTTCAGGAGCGGCGAGGGGCAGGTCAGGGATCATGGCGGGCATCGATGGCAAAAGCGCGGCAGGGTAGTGCAGCGGCAATCGCGGTTTATTGATCTGGATCTACCTTTACGCAGGTGATGCTCAGTTGTGCAGTAATTGCACAGATCATGTGCCGGTTTCACAGTGTTCGCGGTGGTGGCGGCTGGCTAACATTTGCTCATCCACTCAACCGAAGCAGGATTTGGCATGCAGAACCTTACTCGTCGCTTTCTTACCGCTTGTGCATTTTCCGGTGTGCTGGCCAGCAGCGGTGCCATCGCCGACAGCCACCCGACCATTCGGGCGATGTCCGGCGCTACGCCGGTCGATCACCTGCCGGCCGGCAAGTCGGCCCTGCTCGTGATCGACTTTCAGAATGAATATTTCAAGGGCCGGATGCCGATCCCGGACGGTGCCGCTGCCCTGGCGAAAACCCGTGAGCTGATCAGCTTTGCCGACAGCCACAAGATCCCGGTGTATCACGTGCAGCACGTTGCGCCGGCGGGGTCGGCGGTGTTTGCCATCGACGGCCAGACGGTTAAATTTCACAAGGACATGCAGCCGCGCCCGCAAGACGTGGTACTGCAGAAGAACACCGTCAGCGTGTTCGCCAGCACTGACCTGAACGAGCAACTGAAAAAAGCCGGCATCCAGACCCTGATCATTTCCGGGCTGATGACCCACGCCTGTGTGGCCGGTGCCGCGCGGGATGCCGCGCCGTTGGGTTACAGCGTGATCGTCGCCGCCGATGCCACGGCAACCCGCGCCATTACCCGGGCCAACGGCGTGTCCATCGACAAGGATTCGCTGCACAAGGCAGCACTGGCGGAAGTCGAAGACACTTTCGGCGACGTCCTCACCACTGCGCAGATCGTGAAGTTGCCGGTACGCTGACGGCGTTTGCCGTTCGGCAACTATGCTCCATGAACAAAGATGGCACTCGCGCGCGCCACGGCGGACTAAGGTTCGTGGCGCGCGAGACGCCTGACTGACATGGATCGGACATGAACGAGAAAACCCTGCAATTCAAATCCCTCACCGTGCTGTTGTTACTGGTGACGGTCGCCTTCATCTGGATTCTGCTGCCGTTCTACGGCGCGGTGTTCTGGGCGGTGATCCTCGGCATTCTGTTTGCGCCGATGCAACGCCGGCTGCAGCAGAAATTCGGCTGGCAACGCAACCTGACCGCGCTCTGCACATTGGGTATCTGCCTGGTGATCGCGATTCTGCCGGTGATCATCCTCAGCGTCCTGTTGGTTCAGGAAGGCGCGACGGTGTACAACAACATCGAAAGCGGCCAACTGGACATCGGTGCCTATCTGGCACAGTTCAAACACAGCCTGCCGCCGTACTTTCAGCATTTGCTCGATCGCTTCGGCATGGGCGAGTTGAACGGTTTGCGCGAAAAAATCGTCAAGGCCTCGATGCAGGGCAGCCAGGTCCTGGCCAGTCAGGCCTTCAGTTTCGGTCAAGGCACATTCGAGTTCGTGGTCAGCTTCGGCATCATGCTGTACCTGCTGTTTTTCTTTCTGCGCGATGGCGCCGAGCTGGTGCGCAAGGTACGCACGGCGGTGCCGCTGGAAGAGAATCACAAACGCCGTTTGCAATTGAAGTTCAACCGGGTGGTGCGGGCGACGGTGAAAGGCAACCTGGTGGTCGCGGTCACTCAGGGCGCATTGGGTGGGGCGATTTTCTGGTTTCTCGACATTCCCAGCGCGTTGCTGTGGGCGGTGCTGATGGGCTTTCTGTCGCTGTTGCCTGCGGTGGGCGCGGGGATTGTCTGGGCGCCGGTGGCGGTGTACTTCCTGCTCAGCGGGATGATCTGGCAGGGCGTGGTGCTGGGGCTGTTCGGGGTGTTCGTGATCGGTCTGGTGGACAACGTGCTGCGTCCGATCCTGGTGGGCAAGGACACGCGCATGCCCGACTACATGATCCTGATCTCGACCCTCGGCGGCCTTGCGGTGTTCGGCCTCAACGGTTTCGTGATCGGGCCGCTGATCGCGGCGCTGTTCATGTCCAGTTGGGCGCTGTTCATCGAGACCAAACCGAAAGTCCAGTTGCCTTAAGCGTGGAACGGCGCGCTGGCGATTTTCTGCGACAGGGCCTGGGCAGCGGGCAGTGAAGTGAGCGGGCCGCAGATCGGCTCGCCGTCACGCACCAGATACCAGCAGGCGAGTAATCCCGACGCTCTGAGGGATGCAGGAACGGCGCTGCCGATCACCGACATGATTTGAACCTGAGCCATGAGAAGTACCTCCATTGATCGATGGAGCTACCTTAGGGATTCGCCGCGCTCAGGGACAATCAACGCTTTCGATAGTGGTCATTGATAACAGTGAGGGCTGTATCAGTCGACAACCTGGTCGAGCATGTGCACCACTTCGCGTTCACTGAGCAAGCCTTTGTGCACCAGATTCTCCGCCAGCAGCGAAAGAAACTTGGCACAACGGTGGCCTTCCAGGTGCTTGAGTTCGGTCAGCGCGCTGTAGACCTTGCTTGAAGTGCATAAGCCGACGATGCGGTGCGGGTTTTGTGTAGGCATGAGTCGTCCTTGTTTTTATCAACCTGTTGTTTATGGACGGATTCAGATTGCGGTTCCGTCATGACAAAGAGATGACCGTTCTGTGATTTGCCCCCAGCGGTCAGGTCCATCATGCCGACTTTAGCGGCTGGAACTGTCCTCGCAGCGACCTTTGCGAGATTTTTTCAGACGTTGCCCGACCGACGGTCATAAAAAAGCCCCGCTATAAAAGCGGGGCTTTGTCTTGCTGTCACCAGCGACCACCGTAGTAGTGGGGGTGGCCGTAGTAACCGCGTGGAGGGCCGTAGTAGACCGGGCCTGGGACATAAACCGGTTGTTGTACATAGACCGGAGCCGGCTGGTAGTAGACCGGTGGCGGCGGTTGCTGCACGTAAACCGGGGCCGGCTGAGCGTAAACAGGCTGTTGAACGTAGACCGGCCGGTCCTGATTGATCAATGCCGAGCCGATGATGGCCGAGCCGACGATCGCACCAAACACTGCCGGACCCTGCCAGCCACCGCCGTGGGCTTCTGCCTGACCTGTGATAGCGAATGCACCAATCAACAAGGCCACGATGGGGAGTTTACGAATCATGATAATTCCTCGGTTCTTCGACCCGGCGTCCGGGCCTGCACCAGGCCCAAAGTTGTCGCGGGGATACTTCTATGACAGCGAAATTCTGAAAATCAGCACAGCCGCTGGGTAAATTTTGTGTAAGGTCTGTACCGGCTTCTTTACCGGTGGGTCAAAGGGGCACGCGGCCCGTTGCAGACAGGCGCTTATGATCGTTCAGAACCCGATGGAATGGCTAACTCCGTCCATCCGAAAATCCGTTTGAAGGAGAAGTTTCATGCAGATGAATCCCAACAAAGACACCCAGCTGTGCATGTCCCTGTCCGGGCGCCCCGGGAATTTCGGTCTGCGGTTTCATAACCATTTGTATGAGCAGTTGGGCCTGAACTGCTATTACAAGGCGTTCAGCAGTCAGGATCTGCCGGGGGCTGTTGGCGGGATTCGTGCGCTGGGGATTCGCGGTTGCGGCGTGTCGATGCCCTTCAAGGAGGCGTGCATCGCGCTGGTCGATGAGCTGGATGCATCGGCGGCAGCGATCCAGTCGATCAACACCATCGTCAACACCAACGGCCATCTCAAGGCCTACAACACCGATTACATCGCCATCGCGCAGTTGCTGCAAACCCACGCGGTGCCAAAGGATACGACGTTCGCTCTGCGCGGCAGCGGCGGCATGGCCAAAGCGGTGGCGAGCGCCTTGCGCGATGGTGGCTACAAGAATGGCTTGATCGTTGCGCGTAACGAGCGCGCCGGTCGGGCACTGGCGGATTCGCTGGGCTATCGCTGGCAGGCCGAGCTGGGCCAGGAGCGTCCGCTGATGCTGATCAACGTCACGCCGGTGGGCATGGATGGCGGGCCGGAAGCGGGGCAATTGGCGTTCGAGCCTGAAGTGATCCGGGCCGCCGACACCGTGTTCGACGTGGTGGCGATTCCGTCGGAGACGCCGCTGATCGTGCGCGGGCGGGCCGAGGGTAAAAAGGTCATCACCGGGCTGGAGGTGATTGCGATCCAGGCGCTGGAGCAGTTTGTGCTGTACACCGGGGTGCGGCCAAATGAAGAGCAGTTTGCGGCAGCGGTGAATTTCGCCCGCAGCTGATGTTCAGGACTGTATGTGTTGAATGAGTTGGCCCCATCGCTGGCAAGCCAGCTCCCACAGGTGTCAGGTTCCAACACTGATAGGTGAGCAACCACAAATTCTGTGGGAGCTGGCTTGCCAGCGATGAATTCAACTCGGTTTATCGGCTTACCTATACTGCAGCCCCAGCAAGCCCAGACTTGCCCTTCACAAAAAACCTGATCGAGGCGCCACCATGCATCCGCCCATCCTCAACCTGCACCAGGTCGAACTCGAACCCCTGCCCGAAGCCCTTGCCCCCGAAGGCGAAGCCGCCGGCCGCTACCAGCAGCGCCTGGCGCGCATCGGCCAGAAGCTCGGCGCGCAGAAGCTGGGTTACCGCTTGTACGCGTTGCCACCCGGTATGCGTGGCAGTCCGTTTCACAGCCATCGGGTCAATGAAGAGATGTTCTATGTCGTAGCCGGCGAGGGCGAAGTGCGGCTGGGCGCCGAGCGCTTTGCGATCCGCGAGGGCGATGTGATTGCCTGTCCACCGGGTGGCCCGGAAATGGCGCACCAGATCATCAACACCAGCGATGCCGAGTTGCGTTATCTGGCAGTCAGCACCCAGCAGCAACCGGACATCTGTGAATACCCGGACTCCAACAAATACGCGGTGATGGACAACTTCAAAGTCGATGACCAGGGCAATGCGTCAGGCTTTGTTGCCGTGGCGCGGCAGGCGGACGGGGTGGATTACTGGGATGGTGAATAATAAATAGAGATCTTCGGCTTGGTGCTGCCCCTGTGGGAGCGAGCTTGCTCGCGAATGCGGTGTGTCATTTAGCGATGGTGTGAATGACACACCGCATTCGCGTGCAAGCCCGCTCCCACAGTAGGATTTCGAGGGTTATTCGAGGCGCGCCAGGCGCTCTTCCAGAGCGGCAATCCGCGCTTCCAGCTCTTCGATGCGCTCAACTGACACGCCGCTGATAGAACGCTCGGCTGGATTGTGCCGCGCCGCCAGAATCGCCTCGATATCCGCCGGATCGCCCAGCGCATGGGTGTAGCGGTCTTCGCGCTGTCCGGCCTGACGCGGGATCAACACCGCCAGCCCGCGCGCGATCAGGCGTTCCAGCTGATGCACAACCTGCTCGGCATCTTCGAAATCATGCATGCGCCCGCTGCGGGTCAGTAGTTCGTTGACGGTCTGCGGGCCGCGCAGAAACATCAGGCCGGTGAGAATCACCTGGGCCGGCACCAGCTCCAGCGCCTTGTCGATCTTGTGCTCCCAGCGATCGGCGCGACTGCCCATGACCAGCTTGGTGTAACCGTGGCTCTCGAGCGTCCGCAGACTCTGGCCGACCTGGCCCTGAGTCAGGTTCATCACCGGTTCGCGGCTGGTTTTCTGGTTGCAGGCCAGCACCAGTGCGTTGAGCGTCAGCGGGTAGGTTTCCGGGCTGGTGGCCTGTTTCTCGATCAAAGAACCCAGAATGCGGATTTCCGTGGCGTTGAGCCGTGGTTCGTCGGTGATGCTTTCAAGTTCGGTGGTCATCGCGCGTTCCCTCTGCAGTCGAAGGCGCCTAGCCTAATCCTTGGCTAACAAAAGGCAAGCCGTGTGGTCATCAAGCATGGCTATAATCGCCTCCACGTTCCACCCAGCCACTACACGAGACTGCCATGACCATTTCCCTGTACGCCGCATCCGTCCCGGTTTTTCAACAAATGCTCAATGCCCTGAGCGATGTCCTGAAAAAGGCTGAAGCCCACGCCACCGAGAAAAACATCGACCCGAACGCTTTCCTGCAAGCACGCCTGTACCCGGACATGTTCCCGCTGGTGCGTCAGGTGCAGATCGCCGTCGATTTCGCCAAGGGCGTGTCCTCGCGTCTGGCTGAAGTCGAAGTCCCGAAATATGACGACACCGAAACCACCTTCGCCGAGCTGCAAGCGCTGATCACCAAGGTTCTGGCCTACATCGGCGAGATCAAGCCGGAGCAGATCAACGGCAAGGAAGGCATCGAGATCGTGACCCGTCCGGGCACGCCGAAAGAGAAGCGCTTCAGCGGCCAGGCTTACTTGCTGAGCTACGGTCTGCCGCAGTTCTTCTTCCACGTGACCACTGCCTATGACCTGCTGCGTCATAACGGTGTTGAAGTGGGTAAACGCGATTACATGGGCGCGTTCTAAAACACCCGGCAACAAAAAAGCCCGTCAAGGTTTGCGCCTTGGCGGGCTTTTTATTGGGTAAAGCAAAAGATCGCAGCCTGCGGCAGCTCCTACACTGGGAATGCGTTTCCCTGTAGGAGCTGCCGCAGGCTGCGATCTTTTGATCTTCAGGCTGAACGCTGAACTTTCGCCTCTTCACCCAAGCAAGCCGCGGCGGTAAACAGCACGTCAGTGGACGAATTCAGCGCAGTTTCCGCCGAGTCCTGCAGCACACCAATGATGAAACCAACCGCCACCACCTGCATGGCAATCTCGCTCGGGATGCCGAACAGGCTGCACGCCAGCGGGATCAGCAGCAGCGAACCGCCGGCCACGCCCGACGCGCCACAGGCGCAGATCGCCGCGACGACGCTGAGCAGGATCGCGGTCGGGATGTCCACGGCAATCCCCAGCGTGTGCACGGCCGCCAGGGTCAGCACGGTGATGGTGATCGCTGCGCCGGCCATGTTGATGGTCGCGCCCAGCGGGATCGATACCGAGTAAGTGTCTTCATGCAGGCCCAGGCGCTTGCTCAGTTCCAGGTTGACCGGAATGTTCGCTGCCGAGCTGCGGGTGAAGAACGCGGTGATGCCGCTTTCACGCAGGCACTTGAGGGTCAGCGGGTACGGGTTGCGGCGCAGTTTCCAAAACACGATCAGCGGGTTCATCACCAGCGCCACGAACAGCATGCAGCCCAGCAGCACCGCCAGCAGGTGCGCATAACCGATCAGCGCCCCGAAGCCCGAGGTGGCGAGAGTCGAAGCCACCAGACCGAAAATGCCCAGCGGGGCGAAGCGAATCACCACGCGCACGATCAGCGTCACGCCGTTGGACAAGTCGCCGAGCACTTCGCGGGTGGTGTCACCGGCGTGGCGAATGGCGACGCCCATGCCGATCGCCCAGGCCAGAATGCCGATGAAGTTGGCATTCATCAGCGCGCTGACCGGGTTGTCGACCACGCTCAGCAGCAGGCTCTGCAGAACCTCAGTGATCCCGCCCGGCGCGGTCACCGCAACGTTGTCGGTGGACAGCACCAGATGCGACGGAAAAGCCATGCTGGCGACAACCGCCACGACTGCGGCGGCGAAGGTGCCGAGCAGGTACAGGAACAGGATCGGTCGAATGTGGGTTTCCTGACCGTGCTTGTGGTTGGCAATCGACGCCATCACCAGCACGAACACCAGAATCGGTGCCACGGCCTTCAGCGCCGAGACAAACACCTTGCCGATGAATGCGGAACCTTTCGCCGCTTCCGGAGCGAACAGCGCCAGCGCAATGCCGGCAATCAGGCCGATCAGGATCTGCGTAACCAGGCTCAGGTTTTTCAGGCGTTGCAATAGAGAAGGGGATGAAGCGGTCATAACGGCATCTCTGATTTTTTATAGGGTGCAAGGTTGCGTGAAACCGGTGATACATCGGGGGCAGATCACCGGCACGAACCGAAAAGGCTGACGCGCCATCAACGCTGTTAAACAGGCCGCTGAATAGGGTGTACGTTTTTCAGGGCGCGGACTTTATCACAGCGTAGGCGTTATCCTTCAGGCCTGTGACGATCTGCCACCGGATAGATCGGCAAGTCGGCAGGTTTGTGCAAGTCAGTCCGGAAACACTCTGTTAAGATTCGCCATCCTCATTTTCCAATTCAGCCAGCGGGCCTCTCGGCCATCGCTGGTGTCGTCGTTTTGCTGGAGTTGCTCATGCTGTTGCCCATTCTTCTGTTGTCCGCCGCCGGATTCACGGTGCTGACCACGGAGTTCGTCATCGTCGGCCTGTTACCGGCGATTGCCCGCGACCTGGCTGTCACCATTCCGCAGGCCGGTCTGCTGGTGACCCTGTTCGCTTTCACGGTGGCGATGTTCGGTCCATTCTTGACCGCGTATTTCGCCCGCTTCGAGCGGCGCAAACTGTTCATCACCATCCTGATCATGTTCGGTCTGGCCAACACCGTGGCGGCGCTGGCGCCGAATATCTGGGTCATGGCCATTGCGCGGTTGATCCCGGCACTCGGCCTGCCGGTGTTCTGGGCTTTGGCCAGTGAGACGGCGGTGGATATCGTCGGCCCGGATCACGCTGGCCGCGCCATCGCCAAGATCGGCTTCGGCATTGTCTGCGCGACGGTGTTCGGCATTCCGGTGGGCACGTTGATTTCCGATGCGTTCGGCTGGCGCAGCGCGTTCGCGATTCTGGCGGTGATTGCATTTGCCAAGGCGCTGCTGCTGTTTGTTTACCTGCCGAAAACCAGCCTGCACCAGCATCAGGTCAGCTTCGCTTCGCAGTTCAAGATCCTGCGCAATCCACTGATGATCGGCCATGTGCTGTTGTCGATCCTGGTATTCAGCGGCATGTTCACCGCTTATACCTATCTGGCCGACATCCTTGAGCGTCTGGCCGGATTCAACGGCACGGTGGTCGGCTGGTGTCTGATGGGCTTTGGTGCGGTCGGGCTGATCGGCAACTCGCTGGGCGGCCGCGCCGTGGATCGTCATCCGTTGGGCGCTTCGGTGCTGTTCTGTGCGTTCATGATTGCCGGCATGGTCTCGCTGGTGCCGAATATTCACTCGACCGTGGGCCTGGCGGTGGCAATGGGCATCTGGGGCATCACTCAGGCTGCGCTGTTCCTGGTCAGCCATGTGCGTCTGATGAAAGCCGCGCCGCAGGCACCGGCGTTTGCCGCCTCGTTGAATATCGCCGGGGCCAACCTCGGGATCGGTCTGGGTGCGATGATTGGCGGTCGGGTGATCGACAGTGCCGGCCTGGGTTTTCTGGGGTTCGCCGCTGCCGGATTCATTCTGTTGTCGGTGTTCCTTGCCATGGTATTGATGACGCTCAAGCCGCGCGAAGAGTGCGCCCAAGCGTCATAACGCGGTAAACAGCTCGCGTCGGGCACCTTCGGTAATCGCAACGATGCCGGGGTGCTTGACCTTGCGCTCCACCGAAATGGCATAAAAAGACTCGGTGACTGCATCGGTCTGGCCGATCTCCTCGACGCCGTACTGGCGTTTCACTTCATCGGCAATCACGCTCGGCCCGATGAAAATCCCGCTGCCCGACTGGCCGAAGGCCTGCATCAGGGCGCTGTCATCGAATTCCCCAACGATTTGCGGCTGGATCTGCTGCTCGGCGAACCAGCGCTGCAAGCGACTGCGCACCACGGTTTCGGCGCCGGGAATCAGCAACGGTGCGCCATTGAGACTGCGCGGAAAGTCCTGCCCGTATTGCGCTGCCAGCTGCGCGGTGGCGAAGAAACTGATGCCGCATTCGCCAAGCTTCTGGCTGTAGCCCTTGATGTCGAGGTGCGAGGGCATGGGGCTGTCGGAGATCACCAGATCCAGACGCTGAATCGCCAGATCCGCCAGCAGGCGCTCGAGTTTGTCTTCGCGGCAGGTGATGCGCAGCGGCTCGTTGAGCTCCATGGTTGGCGCAATGAGGCGATAGACGATGGATTTGGGCACCACATCCGCCACGCCGACGCGAAACAGGATCTGCTGCTCGTTGGGCTGGGCACGTAGCATCAATTCCAGTTCACCGCCCAACTGAAACATCTGTTCGGCGAAGGGCAGGGCCTGGCGTCCGGCTTCGGTCAGCTCCAGTTGCCGGCCAACCCGCTGAAACAGTTCGATACCGTAAGTGTGTTCGAGCAACGATATCTGCCCGCTGATGGTTTGCGGCGTCAGGTTCAGTTGCTCGCAGGCGCGCACGATGCTGCCAGTCTTGGCCACCACCCAGAAATAATGCAGCTGTCGATAATTCAGCACTCTGAGGTTCCCCCTGTAGGAGCTGCCGAAGGCTGCGATCTTTTGATCTTGCTTTAAAAAAACAAAAAGATCGCAGCCTTCGGCAGCTCCTGCATTGATTGTCATAGTTCGTTAATGTCGAAGTATAGCCGCTAAAAATACGAATTTTCCTGAAGTGTCTGTCTCCCTAGAATGCCCAGCCATCGACGTGTGGTCTGCGACCCGGTCTGTTCATTCGAAGGAAGTCCCATGAAATACACAATTCCAGCACTGATGTTTACGTCTTTACTGCTTATGGCCGGTTGCGATCAGGCCGAGAAAAGCGCTCAGCAGTTGATGGGCAAAGCCGCCGAAAGCGCGAAACAGGCCATCGACGATACGCATAAAGCCGCTGAACAAGCGCTGAGCGACGCCACCGGCGGCCTGATCGAGAAAAAAGAAGCCCCGGAAAAAGATGCGGAAAAATCCGAATCTTCCTCCAAGACCATCTAAACCGTCTTACAAAGAGTCAGGACTGACCCATGGAATATCTGTTAGAACTCGCCGCCAGCCCTGCCGCCTGGGTTGCCTTGGCCACACTGGTGGTGATGGAGATCGTGCTCGGCATCGATAACCTGATCTTTATTTCGATCCTGACCAACAAGCTACCTGTGCAGCATCGGCAGAAGGCGCGTCGCATCGGTATCGGCATGGCGCTGATCCTGCGTCTGGCCCTGTTGAGCACCATCGCCTTCATCGTGCAGTTGACCGCGCCCGTATTCGAAATCATGGGCCAGGCGTTCTCCTGGAAGGACATGATCCTGATTGCCGGTGGTCTGTTCCTGGTGTGGAAAGCCACGACCGAGATCCATCACAGCATGGACCCGGCGCCGGAAGATCCGAAAACCGCGACATCGACCGTGACCCTGGGCTTCGCTGCCGCGATCGGTCAGATCCTGATGCTGGACATGGTGTTCTCGATCGACAGCATCATCACTGCGGTAGGCATGACCGAGCACCTGCCGATCATGGTCATTGCGGTAGTCGTTTCGGTAATGGTGATGCTGTTTGCGGCTGAGCCTCTGGCCAAGTTCATCAACGACAACCCGACGGTGGTGATGCTGGCGCTGGGCTTCCTGATCATGATCGGCATGACGCTGATCGCCGAAGGCTTCGGCGCCCATGTACCGAAAGGGTATGTGTACGCGGCCATGGCATTCTCGGCAGCGATTGAAGTGCTGAACATGCTGTCGCGCCGGGCGAAGCAGAAGAAGCTGGCACAGCAGGCCTAATCTGCAGCAAACCAAAAGGCCGGCTGGACTCTTCGAGTTCAGCCGGCCTTTTTGCTTGTGTTGCCTTATGTAGGAGCTGCCGAAGGCTGCGATCTTTTGATCTTGCTCTAAAAATCAAAAGATCGCAGCCTTCGGCAGCTCCTACAGAGGTTTTATATCAACTGACCTGTCAGTGCGCAGTCGCATGGCGGGCGCGGTGCTTTTCTGGCTTGTGATTCGGGGTCGAATCGACCGGATGGTGATGGCGCCGGGCAATGCGCAACACGCCCCACAGCATGGCGGCGGCCACGGCCAGCCAGCCGGCAATCAGCATTACGATAGTCATGGTCAGGCTCATCTGTGCCTCCTCTTTGCCCTGCGTCGGGCGCACACTTTTTCAATTCGCTCTGTTTCAGTGACAGTCTAGACAATGGGGTGTTTCAGACTATTGACCAAAGGTCGGTGGTGACCAATCAGTTCGCTCTATGCAATCGATCGGTCTGCGGTTTAAGGCTATACCGCAGGCGTGCGCCGCCCTATGATCGCAGGCGTTGCCGGAACACGATGACCGGCGTCTGATCAGAGAGCGATGATGGGCCAGGTATTTTCTCTAATTCGAGCAGCATTGCTGGTAGCCGGGAGTGCGGTGGTGCTGGCCGGCTGTTCGGGTAATGTTGCGCCGCAAGTTTCGCGCCTGCCGGAGCGGGTCGAGCTCAGCGGCACGTTTTATCGTGGCGAGGCGAACCAGAGCGGGCCGCAGGTGCTGGCCAGCCTGCTGTCGCAGCAGGGCATCGTGATCACTCCGGGGCTTCTGGAAAAACCCCTGCATCTGCCGGATGCACAAGACAAGCTGCAGCAGAATCTGCAAGACCTCGCCCGTGAATACGGCATGGTGGTCTATCCGCTGGACAGCAATCTGCCGGCGCTGCTGACGCAGGTCGCCGCCGGATACCCGGTGATGGTGCGTTTCAGTGAAGGCTCGGCATTCTGGGCCGAACCGCGTTACGCGATCCTTTCCGGGTACGACCGGCATAAACAGAAAGTGCTGCTGCGCGCCGGGATGAACCGCCGCGAGTTGATGAGCTTCAGCTCGTTTGAGTCGGCATTTGAAAAGTCCGGTGGCTGGGCGGTGTTGATTCAGAAACCGTCGCAGATCCCCGCCGAGGTTGATCGCAATCGCTGGCTCAAGGCTGCTGATGCGCTGGCGCAGGCCGGTCAGGAACCGGAAGCGGCGCAGGCGAAGAAGGCTCTGGCGGCGCACTGAGTTTCCGTTCGTCATTTGCCGGGCACCCTCACGCCCGGCAGTCCTCCTAAAGAAACAACCCGTGTTTTATGGGTTTAATCAGGAGGCGACATGGCAGATTCCCCATCCCCGAAAGGCCCGCATTCGAGCGAGCATTCCAGCGGTCATGATCTGGGCTTTGACCCGGATTCGCCGGATCTCGATGATCCGCAAGTTGATCCTGTCGGTCCCGCCAAGGCGCCGAAAGACGAGCAACCCGATGATGACAGTCAGCGGCCGGCCAAGCCTTATGACCCGCTGGCCGATCTGAAACCTTGAAGTGAGGTGCGTATGAGTACCGATTCCAGCTTCGACGATAAAAAACCGGACAGCGTGCCGACAACGCCAGATGAAGAGGTGGATCCTGTGCTGGACCCGGACAGCCCGCTGCGTGATCCGCTTGCACGGCCCAATGTGCTGACGCCAGACCCGAGCGCAGGCGACGGCATTCCAGATGACGACAAAATGCCGCTACCCAATGATTGAATAAAGGCTATTTAACCACTGGCTAATGTGGCGAGGGAGCTTGCTCCCGCTGGACTGCGCAGCAGGCCTCTCTTGTTAAAAAAGAAGGTCCGCTACGCGCCCCGGCGGGAGCA
>NZ_QAIK01000136.1:0-9742 GCF_003061005.1 Pseudomonas sp. HMWF021
CACGATCTCCTGCTGTTGGACGAGAGCCTGCCCTACCATCCCAACGCCATGTCCCTGACAGCCTTTGGCGAAAGCGCCGAGCTGTTTACGCAAACGTACTACTCGATTGGCGGCGGTTTCATCATCGAAGCGGCGGAAGCCGAGTCCGGTGTGGCACCGGCCGGCGACGTGGTGCTGCCATACGATTTTTCCAGCGCTGCCGAATTGCTGAGCCTCTGCAAGCAGCACAACTTGCGCGTATCGGAACTGATGATGGCCAACGAACGGGCCTGGCGCAGCGACGCTGAAATCCGTAACGGTTTGCTACACATCTGGTCGGTGATGCGTGATTGTGTCGAGCAAGGCCTGCGCCACGAAGGCATCTTGCCCGGGGGCCTGAATGTGCCGCGCCGCGCCGCGAAATTGCACCGCAGCCTGTTGGAAATCGGCAAGCCGAACGTGATCAGTTCGACGTTGTCGGCGATGGAGTGGGTGAACCTGTTCGCCCTTGCCGTCAACGAAGAGAACGCTGCCGGCGGGCGTATGGTGACCGCACCGACCAATGGCGCAGCGGGGATCATTCCGGCGGTGCTGCACTACTACATGAAATTCAATCCGGACGCGTCTGATGATGACGTAGTCGCGTTCTTCATGGGCGCCGCCGCCGTCGGCATTCTGTGTAAGAAAAATGCCTCGATCTCCGGCGCTGAAGTCGGCTGTCAGGGCGAAGTCGGTTCGGCCTGCGCCATGGCGGCGGCGGGCCTGGCCGAAGTGCTCGGCGCGACCCCGGAGCAACTGGAAAACGCTGCCGAAATCGGTCTGGAACACAACCTCGGCCTGACCTGCGACCCGGTCGGCGGTCTGGTGCAGGTGCCCTGCATCGAGCGCAATGCCATCGCCGCAGTGAAAGCGATCAACGCCACGCAAATGGCCCTGCGCGGCGACGGCAAACATTTCATTTCCCTCGACCGGGTGATCCGCACCATGCGCGATACCGGCGCCGACATGCACGACAAATACAAAGAGACTTCACGGGGCGGCCTGGCCGTGAGCTGGGTGGAGTGCTGACGCGCATTCCCTGACCGCCCCGGCGGGCCGCAACCTGCGGCCCGCCAACCGTGAGCCCGAGCAAAAATAATAACGAGGCAAAAACGATGACCGATGTACGTACACCTGCTGCCGAAAATCCCGCTGTAGATCGCACACGCAACACCGAAATTACCCACAAGAGCTGGAGCAAATCCGACACCACGTGGATGCTCGGTCTGTACGGCACCGCCATCGGTGCCGGCACCTTGTTCCTGCCGATCAACGCCGGTGTCGGCGGTTTCTGGCCGTTGCTGGTTCTGGCGTTGCTGGCGTTCCCGATGACCTTCTTCGCCCACCGGGGCCTGACCCGTTTTGTGCTGTCCGGGCGTTCGGGCGACATCACCGAAGTCGTCGAAGAACACTTCGGCATCGGTGCCGGCAAGCTGATTACCCTGCTGTATTTCTTCGCGATCTTCCCGATCCTGCTGGTGTACAGCGTCGCGCTGACCAACACCCTGAGCAGTTTTCTCGAACACCAATTGCACATCGCCCCGCCACCCCGGGCGATTCTGTCGCTGGCGCTGATTCTCGGCCTGATGGCGATCGTGCGTTGCGGGCAGAACGTGATCGTCAAAGCCATGAGCGTGCTGGTCTATCCGTTCGTCGCAGCCCTGCTGTTGCTCGGTCTCAGCCTGATCCCCAACTGGAACGGCGCATTCTTCGCCAGCGCGCAAGAGTCGATGCCACTGTCGGTGTTCCTCAAAACCCTGTGGCTGGCGATCCCGGTGATGGTGTTCTCGTTCAACCATTCGCCGATCATCTCGGCCTTCGCGGTTGACCAGAAGCAGCGCTACGGCGAGCAGGCCGAACGCAAGAGCAGCGGCATCCTCGCCATGGCCCACGGCATGATGGTGGTGACGGTGATGTTCTTTTGCTTCAGCTGCGTGCTGGCGTTGTCGCCGGCCGATCTGGCAGCAGCGAAGGCGCAGAACATTTCGATCCTGTCGTACCTGGCCAACCACTTCCAGACCCCGGTCATCGCCTACGCCGCGCCGCTGATTGCGCTGGTGGCGATCACCAAATCCTTTCTCGGCCACTACATCGGCGCCAGCGAAGGCTTTCAGGGCATGATCGTCAAGAGCCTGCGCGGTCGTGGCAAGGTGATGTCGGCGAGCTGGCTGAACCGTGCGACCGCGCTGTTCATGATCCTCAGTTGCTGGGCGGTGGCCACGTTCAACCCGAGCATCCTCGGCATGATCGAAACCCTCGGCGGCCCGGTGATTGCCTGCCTGCTGTTCCTGATGCCGATGTACGCGATCCGCCGCGTGCCAGCCTTGCGCCAGTACTCGGGACAGGCGTCGAACGTGTTCGTGGTGCTGATCGGCCTGATTGCACTGTCGGCGATCATCTATTCGGTTCTGCCCTGAAACGGGCCACAAATGACAAAGGCGAGCCATGGGCTCGCCTTTTTTATGCCGTATCCATTGTCCAACAATTTTCCCGGCACAGCCCTTGCTACGCCCTGTGTAGGAGCTGTGTAGGAGCTGTCGAGTGCAACGAGGCTGCGATCTTTTGATCTGCATGACGCACATCAAGACGCAGGAGATCAAAAGATCGCAGCCTGCGGCAGCTCCTACACAGAAGCGCTTGGCGAAATGGCCACGGAATGGCCGATGGTCCGGTATGGCGAACCAACCCGATCACGGCCGGTCAACAACTGCACGTTCAATCAGGCGGTGACGCATCATGGACAACCCTTTTCAGATCATTACCGATGCCTTCGCGCCGGACTATCAGATCAACCTGAGCATTCAGGGGCTGGACGGCAGCATCATGCTGACCCTGTCCAACAGCGGCCGGATCGTCGCCAAACGGATGATCAGCGCCGAACAGCGCAACGATCCTGCGCGGCTCAAACGGCTGGTGCAAAGCATTCAATTCGGCATCGCCATCGAACAGGGCCACAGCGCCATGTCGATCCTCGAAGCGATGACCAGCGGCGACGGATTGCCCCCGCCACCGCAGCAGAGCAACGGCGAGCCTCGGCCGTCGATGGGGCTTTAAAGCTCGCCCTTCTCGATCTCGGGATGTTCACCGGAACCGGCGCCGAGTTTGCGTTGCGGTTTTTCGATCTTCACCGACGGAAACTGCGACGAGGCGTAACGCACCACCAGGATCGAGAACGCCAGCAACAGAATGCCGCCGCACAGGTAGATGATGCCCATGTCCGGCGGGTTGTGGTGCGAGACGTTGGAGATTAGCAGGCGGGTCAGCGCAGTGATCGCCACATAGATCAGAAAGCGCACCGGCATATGATTGGTCTTGAAGTAAATCCCGACCATCGCCCCCAGTTCCAGATAGATGAACAGCAACAGAATGTCATCGATCTTGATGTGGCCCTCTTCGAGCATGCCGAGAAATTCCATCACCGCCGCCCACGCGGTCACCGCACCAATGGCGAACAACGCCAGATAGTGGAAGGTCTCGACGAACAGGTTGCCCAGGGACTCGGCCAGTTGATGCACGTTTTGCCGCAGTTTCTCGGCCCAGTTTATTTTCACGATGATGTTCCTTAGCCCGACTCGGGCGGATGATGCGCGTTGGACGTGACGGTTTTCTGCACGTCTTCAATTTCATGCAGAAAAGAGGCCACGCCATCATGGCGAGCCGGCACCAAACCCGCGCCGTGGCGTTTGGTCGCAGCCCTGCGCCATTGTGGGAGCGAGCCTGCTCGCGAATAGCCGCACCGCGATCCCACTGACAAATCCCGAATCCGGTCTACATTGAAAAGCCACTATCCAAAGCGCAGGGATTCGCTTATCCTTTCGCTGTATATAAATACAGTAGTCGCCAAGACAACTAAATGTGAAGGCATATGAGGTGGTGAATGGCCGTCGAAGTGGTATACCGCAGCAGCCGAGATCTGGAGCGCTTGTTCATGGATAAAGCCGAAGCTGACCGTCATGACAAAATGCTCGAACTGGCCGAGATGCTGTCCGAAGTGTTGCAAAAAGCCGTGCCGTCGCTGAACGAGCAGCAGGTTGAAGAAGTCGGGATCTACATGGCGAAGAACCGCGACGTGTTCGCCAAGGCCTTCAAGAGCCAGCCTGATGCGCTGTCGGAGCTGATCAACGCACCGGCCGAGCCAGTGGCGGAAGTGGCTGATGCAGAAGAGCCTGCTGAAGCACCGGCCAAACCGGCAAAAGCGGTGAAAGCTGCCAAGTAACAACGTTTCTGAATCGAAAAAGATCGCAGCCTGCGGCAGCTCCTACATTGGATTTTCCCTGTAGGAGCTGCCGCAGGCTGCGATTTTTTGCTTTTCAACGATACAAAACCTTCTCCGCCAACTCATCCGCCACCCGCGCCGGCGAACGCTTCTCGGCCTGCGCATGAGCAAACACTTCAGTCAGTCGCGAACTGATCTTCGACAGGTGCGCAGTAATCGTCCCCAGCTCTTCGCCGCGATGCTTGAGTGAAACGTAGATCAGCCCACCGGCGTTGATCACGTAATCCGGCGCATACAGGATACCGCGCCGCTCCAGTTGATCGGCCACATCCAGATGTGTCAGTTGATTGTTGGCCGATCCCGCCACCGCCGAGCAGCGCAACTGGGTGACGGTGTGGCTGTTGAGTACTCCGCCCAGGCCGCACGGCGCGAGGATGTCGCACGGCGTACTGAGCAACGCGTCGTTGGCGATCGGATGGGCGTTGAGCTGTTCCATGGCCAGTTGTACCTTGCCGTGGTCGATGTCGCTGACCAGCAATTCGGCGCCCGCCGCGTGCAGTTGTTCCGCCAGCGCATAACCGACGTTGCCCAGCCCCTGAATCGCTATGCGCAAACCTTCGAGATTGTCGCTACCCAGCCGCGCCATGGCGGTGGCGCGAATCCCGGTGAACACGCCCATTGCCGCGTGCGGTGCAGGGTCACCGGCCGAGGTGGTGCTGGTGACATGCTGGGTCTGCTGGGCGATGCAATCCATGTCAGCCACCGAAGTGCCGCTGTCGATGGCGGTGATGTAGCGACCGTCGAGCTGATTGATGCAGCGACCGAACGCTTCGAACAGTGCTGCGCGGTTTTCCACATGCGCCGGGCGCACGATTACCGCTACCCCGCCGCCCTGATCAAGCCCGGCCAGTGCAGCCTTGTAGCTCATGCCCTGCGCCAGACGAATCGCATCCTCGAGCGCAGATTCGTCATTGGGATAGGCAAGATAACGGCAACCGCCCAGGGCAGGCCCGAGGCGACTGTTATGAATGGCAATGACCGCCTTCAACCCGGTGACCGGGTCAACGCTGAGGTGCAGCGATTCCAGGCGAGTGCTTTGCATGAGAGCGAACATCGGCAGGCTCCCGAATCACTTCTGGTAGACGCCAGTATAGGCTTGCGGCCAAAAATTGCTGAAGCGCACCGGAATAAGCGCCTGCATCGACGATGACTTTGCGGCATAACCACGCCGGTACTGGACGAATGCCGTGCACGGGGCTAAAACGAGGCATGCCCCGGAGATTTTGATGAGTCCGCGCCAACGTTTTTTCGAGTGTCTGCACCGTTCACCGCCCGCGCTGTTCGAAGCGGCGCTGTGGATGGCTGCCGAGCACGAAAAAGGCCTTGATGTCGAAGCGCTGCAAGGAGAGTTCAAGGAGCTGCAGCAGCGCGTCAGCTACGGCTTGCCGATGCTGCCGGTCAGCGAACTGGCGCAGCCATTGCTGCGGCGCATGAATGATCTGGGCTTCGCTAAGGACGATTTTCTGCCGCTGCGTCCGCAGGTCGCGTTGCTGCACAAAGTGTTGCAGACCCGCCGCGGCCAGCCACTGACGCTGTCCTTGATTGCCCTGGAACTGGCGCGCGGTCTGGAGATCCCGCTGGTGGGAGTGAACTTCCCCGGGCATTTCCTGCTGCGAGTACCCGGCGCCGATCACCTGCTGGATCCGTGCGGTGGGCGACGACTTTATCCCAACGATTGTCGCGAGTTATTGCAGCGTCAGTACGGCGCGCACTTGAAACTCAACGCCGAGCATCTGTTGGTCGCTACGCCGTTGCAGATGCTTCAGCGCCTGTCACGCAATCTGCGGCAATTGCATCTGGCGCATGAGGACTACATCGCTGCGTTGATCGATGCCGAACGCGTGCTGGAACTGGGCAGTGCCAGCGCCGCCGATTATCTGGCCCGCGCCAGCCTGTACCAACGCCTCGACTGTCCGAACGCCGAACGTTTCGATCTGGAGCATGCGTTGATGCTCAGTGACGATCCAATTCAGCGTCTGCGCCTGACTGAGCGGCTCGGGCATCTTCCTCCGAATTCCGTTGTTCATTAAAAGCAAAAGATCGCAGCCTGCGGCAGCTCCTACAGGGGAATGTATTTCAATGTAGGAGCTGCCGCAGGCTGCGATCTTTTGCTCTTCAGCTTTTGACCGACACCCCACTTCCAGCAACCGGGACAGAATCGGAAGGCGAACGCACCTGAATGATCAGCAGCGCCGCAACAACCGCCGGAATCGCGCAGAAGAAAAAAATCTGCGCCACTGGAATGTGCATCGCCAGCAACATGCTGCCGAACAGTGGCCCGAGGATCGAGCCGAACCGCCCTACCCCCAGCGCCCAGCCAGTGCCCGTAGCCCGCACATGGGCCGGATAGAAGTTACTGGCAAAAGCGTTTAGCGTCAGTTGCCCACCGATGATGCAGAACCCGGCGGCAAACACGCAGGCCACCAGATAGCGCGGGTTGTCGTGGTTCAGGCCCAGCAGAATCGTGCACAGCGCAGCCCCGGCCAACACTGCGCAGAGCAGTCGCACCTTGCGTTTCAAACGGTCGGCGAACCACGCCATGCACACCGCGCCCAAGGTGCCGGCGAACAGGAACATCGAGGTCACCAGATTGGCTTCATTGAGTTTCAGGCCGCTTTCCAGCAACAGCGTCGGCAGCCAGCTGATCATGAAATACAACAGAATCAGGCTGACAAAAAACGTTGCCCAGATCAGCAGGGTCGGGCGCGCGTAACCATTGCGGAACAACTCCACCACGGTCAGTTTGCTGCCCTGCTCGCGCTCGTTCTGCTCGACGGACGCGGCCGGTGGTTGCCAGTCCGGCAGCATCCGCGCAGTGACTTTGCGCAAGCGTGCATAGGGCGGCGCGTCGCGCAGTAGACGCGGCAGCGATTCCGGCAGCATCCACCACAGGAACGGGAACAGCAGCAACGGCGTGACACCACCGGCAAGAAACACCGCTTGCCAGCCAAAACGGTCGATGAAGCCCGCCGCGACAAAACCACCCGCTGCACCGCCAAAGGAAAAACCGCACGCCGCCAGCGTCACCATCAACGTGCGCAGACGCGGTGGCGAGTACTCCGACATCAAGGCCATGGCGCTGGGCATCGCGCCACCCATGCCGATGCCGCAGATGAAGCGCGCGATCATCAGGGTGTTCAGGGAATCGGCGAACACCATCAGCACCGTGAGGCTGGCGTAGATCAGCACGCAGGCGAGGAGGATTCGCCGTACGCCGAAGCGGTCGGCCAGTGGCGTTACGGCAAGAGAACCGAGGGTCAGCCCCAACAGGTTGGCACTGAAAACAGGCCCGAACGCGGCTTTTTCCAGCCCCCAGTCCTGAGCCAATGCCGGCACCACATAACCCAGCACCTGGGCGTCATAACCGTCAGTGACCAGCAGCAACGCGAGCAGGATCAAGAGCAACCACTGATAACGGGACACAGGACGGGCGTCGAGTGCCGCCCGGAAGCTGGCAATCTGGTTGTGCATCGCAAGGTACCTGTCTTGTTTTTATGATTTTTGTGTACGGCGCTGATCCCTTGTAGGAGTGAGCCTGCTCGCGAAAGCGGTGTGTCAGTCGACATCCTCGTATCTGACACTCCGCTATCGCGAGCAGGCTCACTCCTACATTGGGGCATTGTGAAGCGTTAAGGGGTATCGGGCTGGTTTGCCGGATGCGCCTTGATGAACGCCGGATGCTCCGCCGCCAACGCCGCCACCCGCCGAATCCGCGGATAAGCCTCCAGCGAAACACCGAACCGCTCCGCCGCATACAACTGCGGAATCAGATAAACGTCCGCCACACACGGCCACTCGCCGAAACAGAAACCGCTGTCACCGATCAACTGCTCGACGGTCGCCAGCCCCTGTCCGATCCAGTGCGCAATCCACTCCACCACCTGCGGTTCTTCATGGCCCAACTGACGCAGGCGATTGAGCACGCTGACGTTGTGCAGCGGATGCACATCGCAACCGATCACCGCCGCCACACCGCGTACGTGGGCGCGGGCGGCGAGGTCTTCGGGCAACAACGGCCGTTGTGGATAACGTTCTTCCAGGTACTCGATGATCGCTGGCGACTGAATCAGCAACTCACCGTCATCGGTGCGCAAGGCCGGCACGCGGCCCTGCGGGTTGATCGCCAGATACGCCGCCTGTCGATGCTCGCCACCGGGCGGTGCGATCAGGTTGACCGGCAGCGCGGTGTAGTCGAGGCCCTTCAACGCCAACGCGATGCGCACCCGATAAGACGAGGTGGAGCGGTAGTAGGTGTAGAGATCCATGATCCGCTCCTGTCAGCGCGCCGCCAGCACTTTGCCGCGACATTCGCCGAAGCCGATCGAGGCAAAACCGTCCCGGGCGCAGCGCGCGCGCAGGATGATTTCGTCGCCGTCTTCGAGGAATTTACGCACTTCGCCGGAGGCCAGTTCGATAGGCTTTTTGCCGCCCTCGGTGATTTCCAGCAGGCTGCCGAACTGACCGCTTTCCGGGCCGGACAAGGTGCCGGAACCGAACAGGTCACCGGCCTGCAACTGGCAACCGTTGACGCTGTGATGCGCGACCATTTGCGCGACGGTCCAGTACATGTAGCGGGTGTTGCTCAGGGTCAGGCGATGGGCCGGCAGATTCTGTTCACGCATGGCTTCGGTGAGCAGCAGCACTTCCAGCTCGATGTCGAAAGCGCCGCCGTCCTGATCGCGCTTGTCGAACAGGTAAGGCAGCGGCTGCGGATCACCCTCCGGGCGCGCCGGTTGCGCGGTGCGGAACGGCTCCAGCGCTTCAGCAGTGACAACCCATGGCGAGACGCTGGTGATAAAACTCTTGGACAGGAACGGACCCAGCGGCTGGTATTCCCAGGCCTGGATGTCGCGGGCCGACCAGTCGTTGAGCAGGCAGAAACCGGCAATGTGATCAGCGGCATCGCCGATGGCAATCGACTCGCCCATTTCGTTGCCTTGGCCGATCCAGATGCCCAGCTCCAGCTCGTAGTCCAGTCGTGCGCACGGGCCGAAGGTCGGCTCGCTGGCACCGGCCGGCAATGTCTGGCCTTTCGGACGGCGCACGTCAGTGCCAGAAGCGCGCACCGTGGAGGCGCGACCGTGGTAACCGATCGGCACGTGTTTGTAGTTCGGCAGCAGCGGGTTGTCCGGGCGGAACAGTTTGCCGACGTTCTGCGCGTGCTCGATGCCGACGTAGAAGTCGGTGTAGTCGCTGATGCGCGCCGGCAGGTGCATTTGGCAATCAGCTGCCAGTGGCAACAGTTTTGCGCCCTGGGCTTCAATGGCGCCACGATGGCTGCTGCCCTCGCTGAACAATTCCAGCAAGCGGCTGCGCAAGGCTACGCGGGCTTCGCGACCGAGATCGAAGAAGGCGTTCAGCAGGCCGCCGTGCATGGCTTCGACCGCGCTGCGTGCCGCGCCGTCGAACAGCCCCGCCTCCAGCGCGACTTGCAGATCGAAGATGTGC
>NZ_QAIK01000136.1:9752-41652 GCF_003061005.1 Pseudomonas sp. HMWF021
CGGGTGATGGAAGTCTGAGTCATGGGTTATCTCCGGGTCGGGTCGAACGTGGCGGGCAGCGTGGCCCAGCAGGCGTCGTAAGTGGATTGCAGTTGCGGGCAGTCGAGGGCGAAGCGGCTTGGGCGCAGTACCTGGCTGGTCTCGAACATGAAGGCCATGGTGTTATCGATCTTCGCGGGCTTGAGGTCGGCGTTGATCGCTTTGGTGCAGGTTTCGCCATCCGGGCCGTGGGCGCTCATGCAGCTGTGCAGCGACGCACCGCCAGGCACGAAGCCTTCAGCCTTGGCGTCGTACTCGCCCTGGATCAGGCCCATAAATTCGTTCATCAGGTTGCGGTGGAACCACGGCGGACGGAAGGTGTTCTCGGCCACCATCCAGCGCGGCGGGAAGATCACGAAGTCGAGATTGGCCAAGCCGTGCACGCTGGTCGGCGAGGTCAGCACGGTGAAGATCGACGGATCGGGGTGATCGAAACTCACGGTGCCGATGGTGTTGAAGCGGCGCAGATCGTATTTGTACGGCACGTTATTGCCGTGCCAGGCGACCACGTTCAGCGGCGAATGATCGAGCTCGGTGCCCCACAGCTGGCCGAGGAATTTCTGCACCAGCGTGGTCGGCTGCTGCAGGTTTTCGTAAGCGGCGACCGGCGCGAGGAAGTCACGTGGATTGGCCAGACCGTTGCTGCCGATCGGCCCCAGATCCGGCAGGCGCAGCGGAGCGCCGTGGTTTTCGGCGACGTAACCGCGTGCCTGCGGATCAAGCAGCTCGACGCGAAATTTCAGACCGCGCGGCAGCACGGCGATTTCCAGCGGCGCGACTTCCAGCACACCCAGTTCGGTGGCAATGCGCAGCCGCCCCAGTTGTGGCACCAGCAGCAGTTCGCCGTCAGCGTTGTAAAACACCCGCTCCATCGAACGGTTGGCGGTGTAGTTGTAGATGCTGATGCCGGCAGGCTTTTCCGCCGCCGAGTTGGCGACCATACCGACCAGGCCATCGATGAAGTCGGTCGGCTCGGCCGGGATCTGCAGCGGGTTCCAGCGCAGGCGATTCGGGGTCACTTCACCCAGTGGACCGCCGGCCAGTTGCCGCTCCAGTTTGACGAACGCCGGGTGATTGGCCGACGGTTGAATCCGGTACATCCAGGTACGCCGCGCTTCACTGCGGGTCATGGTGAATGCGGTGCCGGATAGCAATTCGGTGTAGAGGCCGTAGGGGGCGTTCTGGGGGGAGTTCTGGCCGATGGGCAAGGCGCCGGGCAACGCTTCACTGCTGAATTCGTTGCCGAAACCGGACTGGTACGCCAGCTCCGACGCGTTTGAATCGAGGTTCATGGAGCCTCCTGAACAGGGAGTCGGCAGTGGCCCATCGCTCTGGCTCAGAGGTTTGCGCACGCCGGGGTTGTTATTATCGTAATTCGATTACGAATAACGTAATTTGCTCGCTATCCAGCGTCAAGCTATAAAGACGCCCATTCGTTTACGGATCCCGGCCGCACCATGGAAAAAACCAGCGACAGCAACGGCAAACAGAAAGTCCGCTCCGCCGAGGTCGGCACCGACATCCTCAAGGCATTGGCCGAGTTGTCGCCCTCCACCTCGCTGTCGCGTCTGGCCGAACACGTGCAGATGCCGGCCAGCAAGGTGCACCGTTATCTTCAGGCGCTGATCGCCAGCGGTTTTGCCGAGCAGAACGCCGCCACCAACCACTACGGTCTGGGCCGTGAAGCGTTGCGCGTGGGCCTCGCTGCCCTGAACAGTATGGACGTGCTGAAAGTCGCCGCCCTGCCGCTGTCCGAGTTGCGCGACGAACTGAACGAAACCTGCTTTCTGGCGGTGTGGGGCAATCAGGGTGCAACCGTGGTGCATATCGAACCGGCGGTGCGTGCGGTGACGGTGGTAACGCAATTGGGTTCCGTCCTGCCGCTGCTCAGCTCGTCCACCGGGTTGGTGTTCAGTGCCTATCTGCCGCAAAGGGAAACCGCTGATCTGCGCGCCCACGAAATTGCCAGCGGCGACCATCCGCTGGCAGAAGAAAACACTTACTCGGACTTGTGCCAGCAGATCCGCGCGCGCGGTCTGCATCATGTTCATGGTTTGCTGATGCCGGGAGTGGATGCGCTGTCTGCGCCGGTTTTCAACGCCGTCGGGCACATTGCGGCGGTGCTGACCATCGTGGGGCCGACCTCACTGTTCCACGCCGACGAAAACGGCCCGGCGGCGCAGCGATTGCTGGCGGCGACGCGGGCCGTGAGTTGGCGGATGGGGTTTGAAACCCAAGGTAACTGACTCAGGGTACTGGCACGAACGACCCAAGCGGTTATTCGTGCCGCCCATTGCCTCAGATCAGACGGGATGTGCTATTGACGGTCGACGGCGGTGTAGCCACCGCTGTCAGGTAGTTGATGCTCACCTCAACCCCAGTTACCGCTGTCATGAGGTCAGCGATATCGCGGATACTCGACAACAGCGCAAGCGGATTGACAGGAGCACCGATTGCCGCGACTTTGCCGACGTACAGCGTGATCGCCCCTCTCCAGGCCGAAGCAAAATGCGCATTACCCGCGGTGTCCAGGCCCTGACTGTAAGCGACAATGCCCTGAACGACAGATTGCGAAATACGCAGCACCGACACCACAAAACCCAGCGGCGGAATAAACATCGAAGCCACATCAAGGGCCAGATCGGCCAGCAGCCGTGCATCTTTCCAGGCCGCTTCAGCGGGACTGGTCGTCTGGAAGTCCACATCACTGAGAATGTGTCCGATCATTTGGGTATATTCGCTACGGAAACTCAAGATCGGGTAACTGTTTGTCAGTTGAGGTTGAGCGATTGGCGGCTGGTTGCTGGCGTATTTTTCTACCAGACTTTCTACAATCGCCTTGTGCTCAAGACGAACCAGTTTCAAGGCCGCTGACCTGCATTCATAGCCAAGTCGAGAAGCCAGCTGATTCAACGGAAAGAAATCCTTCCCATCGCGCGTATTGGGCACGTAGATCATGAATTCGTCTCGACCGTTGACCTTGCGCCCGAATACGTAGGCGCCTGTCAGAGCCCGGCCCGCGAGCGTCAACTCATAAACCCCTATTCCCGGAGCACCGCCAACATTGATCGCACCGTTGCGTGGCAAATCATGATCGAACCCGTTGATCAGTTGCTGCAGCCAGTCGAACTGATCCTGCGACAGCTCACCCTTGATTTTCTGCAATAACGCAGTCCTGAGCATTTCATTTTGCTTTGTCTTTCGATAAAGACTGACCTTCAGGCTGACGTCGGACGCGGTCAGGAATTTATCTTCCAGGTACTGCGCATATTTCTCGCCCGGCAGCAGGTCAATCAACTCGTTGATAACCTTGGCATTCAGCTGGGTAATCGGTTGATTGGTAAATGTCCAGAACGAGGCGGTTCTTAATTGCTCCTGCAAAGCGATATAGGTAGAGCCGGCAGGATTTACCCAAGAAAAAAACTTCTGGAACACACTGACATCGCTGCGCCACAGCTGCCACTGAATGAACAGATCGGTCAGGCTGATCTTCGAATCGGCGTGAAAATGGACCCACACTTCATCCGGATTGATATCCACTGGTGTGCCCTTGCGGCTGAAGTACTGTTTCAGCTCATTCTTTACCAATCGTGCGGAAAACTCCTTGAAGGGCACTATTTCAAGCAGTTCTTTTGAGTAATGGTAAACAGCTTTGAAATCATGATTCAGGCGGTTGACCAGTTTCTGATCCGCGACTTTGGCATTTCTGAACCAGGCTGGCGTGGCGAATTCAGTTTGTTCCGCGTCCCACATGATCGATTGACGAACGGCCCCCATCAGCGGTCCATCTTCAGAAAGACTCCTCAACTCGATACCCGACCACCACCATTCTTTGAGCATCATGTGAGGCTCATCAGTCAGGTAGATGCTTTCCAGCGCGTGGCCATCGCTCGCGTGTTCCTGCGCCCTCAAGTAGGGCAGCGTTTTCGCATCAAACGCCCAGCGCGCTATTTCATGTTGCAACGCCTTCAGATCAGCGAACTCGAACCACTCCTGCCCTGTCGCAAAGCCCGGCATATGCAGTACATGAGCGCCTCGCTCGGCTCCGGCACCTTTGCGGCGATAGACCAAAATGTCCCTGAATGGCTTGACGCGGCTGCGTAACGATACGCTCGTGGTTTCGATCGAACGGTCGCCGAAGTTATAACGCGTCACAAGATCCTGAGCACTTGGGGACACGTGTTTTTGCAAGATTGCCGAAAACATGGACAGTGCCGTCTTGCGGCCAAAGACTTCACGCATCGACTCGACAACTTCAGGTTGCGAATACAGCGTGCGCCGGGCGACGTTATAGTTCACGCGGATGTTCAGGCTCTCGATAGCGCGAACGATATTGGAAGGTGTCAATTTCGGATTATCACTGAACGCCTCCAGAACAACCCGGTATTGACCCGCCGGATCATGAGCCCCCTGCATGAATACCTGCGTCAGGGTCTTGCGTTCGCTGAGTTCCACCTTCTTTCCGTCAGCCAGCGCAACGGTATGTAATACAGTGACAAATATAGTGTCGGGATCGATCCGCTCCTGGGGACCCGGCGATATGAAGTCCTCCACGGCAAGGCGGGCGTAGTCCTTGAGTGAAGCGACGCCACGAGTCGTTTGATGGTGATTGACCTCAGCTTCAAGCAAGCGCTGTTGCAGCGATACATAAACCTCTTGATTGACCTCGGAAGTATTTTTCAACCACTGCGGCCAAGCGTTTTTCTCTACGAGCTTCAACAGTTGCGCATGACGCTGTCTGGCTTCTCGCAAAATGGGAGCCATTGACTGCGCCGACAATACAGCAGCCATTGTCGCGGCTCGCTGCGAGCCTGCGCTGTTCAGACGCTCAAGATGGTATTGAACATCGCTACAGGATTTGGCCAGCATCTGCTGCGTATAGCGTTCAAACAGGTTCGCATTAACTTTCAAAAAGCGAATATCAGAACCGTAGACCACCCCCTCTCGCACCTTGATCGGCAATGCCTGGAGAAATTCATCACGGGTGTCGTCCGACTTCAATCGCGCTACCAGCGCCTGTTTGAGCTGATAAGAAGAGGCAAACCGCTCAACGCCGCGATTGGGGGAATAAAGCACACACGCATCATTGCCTTCAGGCTTCAGTTCTTCATAAATCGGTTTTTTCAGCGGAACCACGAACATCGCGGGTTGTTCCGCATACTCACCATTGCGGGTTTCGATATAAACGCCATAACAGCTTCCCGTCAGCCCGAGGTTGACCGTTACATCGATCAGCGCTCTTTCCTGTTGAGTAATTCCACCCAGTTGCGAGAACGTTTCGAGTTCCCGGGTGAACAGGACGGCTTGAAGAACGGCCAGTGCATCCTGTCGCGAAAGTTTCGGATACGCGCCTTTACCTGCATTGCGCCCGGCAACTTCCCAATATTTCTTTATTTCGGTGGTGTATTTTTCCGAAAACGACGCGAGCAGATCACGCAGAATTTTCTCGACTGCCGATATTTCAATATTCGGAATGATATCTCGCGGGTCTGTGGAGTTTGGAAAATCATAGATTGCGTAGTCGTCCGAATAACGTGGAGCTTTTCCGGCCTCCAGACTCTTCAGAAAAACATCCAGCAGGCGCCCGACTGGCGCTTCATCCCGCGGAGGGAAACCCTCCCGGGAATTAATATAAACCTTGCTGACCAATACCCCGGGGGCAATCTTCCAGATGGCCTCACTCAAACAATCCTGCACAACTGCATTGAATGCAGGTACATGGCTTAATTCAAGAGCAACAACAGACAATGCCTCACCCTGTTCAATCAGATTTGCGTTCACAGCTTTATCAATAGTCACTTCAAAAGTCTCTTTCGGTTTGGTAAGAACGAACTGGCCACCACCAGAACTTCCATTCAAACTAATATCGAATCCTGAACGACGGATAGTTCCAACACTTTGCCAAGCATGTCCTCCACCCAACCATTAAACCCAAAACTTAAATAAATGCACTTAACGAACATCCAATTACAAGTTAACCCGCGCCTCACACAGCGTGGGGCCGCACATAACCAATGCGCTGCAGTGCCTGTTATTTATCTTTTGTTTGCACACACTGCCTTACAACAAAGCAGTACGAACTACAGTGCAAGTATCCGATCAGTGCAGGAACCGTTTGTGAGAAGCGAGTGCAAGGAGAACCTCAAGCGTTATCCGAGCGCTCGCGACTGTTGCACGCCCCGTAATAGTGCATGTCTGAAATCGCTGTTTTTCCCACACAAGCAACGCCGTATTCTGAGCGCGCTTTCACGGTCACGCCGTAAAGCGCGAAGCCAGCTACGCTCAGTTCCCGAAGCGACTGGCGACAGATTTCAGATGAGTCGGCAATTCCGGTTCATCGCCCCGGTGTTCACTGACGTTGATTTGTAGCTCCTTGATCCAACGTCTTACCTTGGCCGCTGCGTTTGCAGCGGCCTTTTTTATGGCCGTGGAAAACTCCGGTTCCACGTCCCGAAAAAGTATTCAAGTTCAGGACTGATGACCCTGATCGTCAAAGCGAATACTTCTGCAAATTCCCCATCATTTCCTTCAGCGCCTCGATATTGTCCTTTGGATGCGCCGCCCCTTCGAAATCGCAGATCCGCTGCCAGTGCGCCGCGACATCTTCCGGGGAGAACCCGCTACGCGGATCGAATCCGGCACCGAGGCTGCGTTCCCAACGCACCTTGCCCATCCAGCCGCCACCGACTTCGAACAAGCCAGAGGTTTCCTGGCACTGCTCACTGGCCAGGTACACCACCAACGGGCTGACCAATTCCGGTTTGAGCTGCTCGAAAACCTGCGGCGGGATCAGGCCTTCAGTCATGCGCGTACCGCCGGTTGGCGCGATAGCGTTGACCAGGATGTTGTTCTTGCGACCTTCGATGGCCAGAGTGCGGGTCAGACCGTAGAGGCCGAGTTTGGCCATGCCGTAGTTGGACTGGCCGAAGTTGCCGTAGATACCCGAGGTCGAGGCGGTGAAAATCACCCTTCCGTAGTTTTGCTCGCGCAAGTGCGGCCACGCGGCGCGGGTCACTTTGTAGGCGCCTTCGACGTGGACGCGATAAACCAGATCCCAGTCGGCGTCGTCCATCTTGTGAAAGGTCTTGTCGCGCAGGATCCCGGCGTTGTTCACCACCACGTCGACACGGCCAAAGGCATCGAGAGCGTTCTGCACCAGTTTGTCGCCGTCAGTGACCGAGTCGTGGTTGGCTTCGGCGATGCCGCCGGCTTCGCGAATTTCCGCCACCACGCGGTCGGCGGCGGAGGCGTTGGCATCTTCGCCCTGAGTCGAGCCACCGAGGTCATTGACCAGCACCCTGGCACCGTGTCGGGCGAACAGCAAAGCGTGCGCCCGGCCCAGGCCACCACCGGCGCCAGTGATGATCACGACTTTATCTTCGAAACGAACGGACTCATTCATCGCAGGAACTCCAGCAGGCCTGAGGGACAGTAATCCCGAGTGTCAGGCACGGGGCTTTCGCTCACAACGAACAGGGCCGGGGCTGAATGGTGGGCGATAAGGCTGGGGGATGATGAACAGCAAAATCAAAAGATCAAAAGATCAAAAGATCGCAGCCTGCGGCAGCTCCTACAGAAGATCGGTGTAGGAGCTGCCGCAGGCTGCGATCTTTTGATCGTTCAGGAGCATGCGACTTTGCGCGGCGGCAACGCCAGACGATCGCGAAACGCCAGGTAGTGTTTGAGCACCTGCACCGGCGCTTCAATCTGTGGGTAATGACCGATGCCCGGCAGCAGCACGGTGTCGGCGCCGGCAATCAACTCGCGATAACGCTGGACCATGTGCGCACCGGAAATCGGATCGACTTCGCCATCGATTACCCGCAGCGGCACCTCATCACGCTGCATGGCCGCTACCCAGCGGTCTCGCTGCACCCGACGCTCGGGAATGTAGCCGATCAGCTTGTGCATGATGCGTGGCCCGCGATGGGTTTCGATCAGGCTCCAGAAATCATCCAGCTCACTTTCGCTGGGGCGGGTCTGCGGGCCGAAGATCTGCCGGAAACTTTTCACCAGCGCATCACGGCTGAACGCCCGGCCGATCATCCAGCCCAGCGGGCTGAGCAGCAATTTCTGCATCAGCACCGGGCGATGGGTTTCCGGGAACAACCCGCCGTTGAGAAACACGCAACTGGCGACCTCGACACGGTTTTCGTAATGCCGGGCGAGCAGTTCCTGAGCAACGCTGTCACCGTAATCGTGGGCCAGCACATGCACCGGTTGTTCGACCTGAAGGTGCGCCAACAGCGCTTGTTGCAGGTCGGCCTGTTCCAGCAGGCTGTAGCTGTGATCCAGCGGTTTGGCCGAATCACCGAACCCGAGCATGTCGCAGGCGATCACCCGATAACGCTGGGCCAACGGCTGCCACAGGTAGTGCCAGTCCCAACTGGCCGTCGGGAATCCGTGGATCAGCAACAGCGGTTCACCCTGCCCCGCCGTCCAGTAACGGATCGGCTGGCCGCGAAAGACAAACGTCCGGCTGCGTTTGCGCCAGACACACAGAGGAATCTCGGCAAGAGGCATCAGAGTTTATATCCGGGGTCTTGTTTATCGAGTTTGCGCAGCAGCGCCGGCCAGGCCAGCGCGCCACCCATGCCTTGAGCACTTTTGGTCACGCCGGCGATCATCGCTTTGGCGCCCGCCAGAATCTGCGGTTCGATGGCGATCAGTTCGGCACCGCCGGTCTGCGCCATGACCTGAATATCGCAGGCGCGTTGAAAGGTGAACATCATCAGAAAGGTGTCGGCGATGGTGTTGCCACAGGTCAGCAGACCGTGGTTGTGCAGCATCAGGAAATTGTTCTCGCCCAGATCGGCCTGCAAACGGGCCTTCTCTTCATGATTCAGCGCCACGCCTTCATAGGCGTGATAAGCCAGGCTCGACAGCACGAACAGCGACTGTTGGCTGATCGGCAACACGCCCTGTTTTTGCGCCGAAACGGCCACCCCCGACGCGGTGTGAGTGTGCAGCACGCAGACCACATCGTGACGCACTTCATGCACGGCGCTGTGAATGGTGTAGCCGGCGGGATTGATTTCGTAGGGACTGTCCATGAGCTTGTTGCCGGCCTGATCGACTTTGACCAGGCTCGACGCAGTGATCTCATGGAACATCAACCCGAACGGGTTGATCAGGAAGTCTTCGGTGCCCGGGACCTTGGCGGAAATGTGGGTGAAGATCAGGTCGTCCCAGCCATGCAGCGCAACCAGACGATAACAGGCGGCAAGGTCGACGCGGGTCTGCCACTCTGCGGCACTGACCTGATCTTTGACATCAAGGGACGACTGGACGGGGGCTACGCTCACTGTATGCACCTCTGCGTTCTTATTGTTTTGCACGTGCAAGCAGTCTAGTCAGCCCCCCGGGATCGCGTAGTTGCATTGCCAGCCAGCTTGATGACTGAGCGGGTCAGCAATGCAGACAGCTTGGATCCATGTCAAAGCAACGACGCCAATAAAGGCGCGGCAAACAGATTGAGCAACCCGGTCAACACCATCACCAGCCCCGCGACAGAGCCTTCCTCACCGCCCACTTCATGGGCCCGGCTGACACCGGCACCGTGCGCGCCAACACCAAACAACGCGCCGCGCGCCAAGGCACTGCGCAACGGCAGCCACTTGAGCAACACGCCTCCGAGCATCGCGCCGAACACGCCGGTGAACATCACGAACACCGCGGTCAGTTCCGGCACGCCGCCCAGATCCTGCGCCAGCGGCATGGCGAATGGCGTGGTGATCGAACGCGGCACCAGTGACATCGTCACCGAGCTGTCGAGCGCCAGCGCCCTGGCCAGACCGAACGAGGTGGCAATCGACGCGGCACTGCCGGCGAACATACCGAGTAGCAACGCTGACCAATGCTGCATAAGCAATCGCCGCTGCTGCCAGATCGGCACGGCGAAGGCGACCGTCACCGGGCCGAGTACCAGCATCAACCAGTGGGTGTTGCTGGAATATTCGGCGTAGGCGGTGTGCAGCGGCACCGCGAAGGCCAGCAGCAGCGCCGGCACCAGTATCAGGGGCGACAGCAGATAACGTCCGGTGCGCCGATAGATCCAGCGGCTGAACAGGTACGCCAGCAGGGTGAAAGCGAGCCAGAACATCGGCATCCATTCAAGCTTCATGGGACCGCCTCAGGCGCACGGCCAATTCGACGGTGAATGCGGTCACGAGCATCACCATCAGGGTACTGGCGCCGATCACCAGCAGAATCCGCCAACCGTCATCGCGCAGCAGCGCGCCGTAATCGAGCAGGCTCATCAATGCCGGAATGAAGAACAGCAGCATTTCGGCCATCAACAGTCCCGCGCCCAGTTGCAGCGCCGCCGGTTTGACCCAGCCAAACGCGAAAGCCAGCAGCAACAGGGCCATGCCGATGACCCCGCCGGGAATCGGCCAGGCCAGCCAAGCGGAGAGCTGGCAGCCGAGCAGGTAGAGGCCAAGCAACACGGCCAGTTCTGCGAATAGACGGGAAAGATACTTCAGCGATGCAGCGTTCATGATGAGACTCCTTACAGGTGCCTATTTTACGAAGCGGCCTGTCATCCCAGAAGCGAATTGTTAGACTCACAGCCATTCCAAAACGGAATCAGGCCATGGAATTCAAACAGCTGCGTAGTTTTGTCGAAGTCATGCATCAGGGCGGGTTTACCCAAGCGGCGAAAACCCTGCACATCAGCCAGTCAGCCGTGAGCAAGCAAGTCGCTCAACTTGAACAAAGTCTGGGCACGCCATTGCTCGAACGGCTCGGTTCGCAACTGTGCCTGACCGCCGCAGGCAGCGTGGTGCTGCAACGGGCCGAAGGCATGTTGCGTTTGCGCAATGAGTTGCTGAGCGAGCTGGATGACTTGAGCCAGTTGGCTCGCGGTGAACTGCGCCTCGGCCTGCCGCTGCTGGGCAGCGATGCATTGTTCGCCGGGCTGTTTGCCGAGTATCGGCGGCGCTATCCGAATATCAGCATCCAGTTGCTTGAAGGTGGCAGCCGCAGCATCGAGCAAGCGGTGCTCAGTGGCGAACTGGAATTGGGCGGGAGTCTGCTGCCGAAGGACCCGCAGTTTGACTTTCAGCCGTTCTGCGACGAGAAGCTCGATGCGTTGCTGCCGGTGGATCACCCCTTGGCGGCACATGGCGAGATCGGGCTGGAAGAATTGGCCGAAACGCCGTTCCTGCTCTATCAGCGCAGCTTCGTGCTCAACGATCGGTTGCTGCAGGCCTGTCAGCAACTGGGCTTCACGCCCAAGGAAGGCGGGCGTAGCGGGCAGGCCGATTTTCTCGTGGCACTGGTGGCCGCCGGGCAAGGCGTGGTGCTGCTGCCCAGCGTGGTCGCCCGGGCACTGGAGCGTCCGGGCGTGGTACGCCTGACCTTGCGTGCACCGGATTACCTGCGTTGGGACATCGCCTTTATCTGGCGTCAGGGCGCCTATCTGTCGAAAGCCGCCCAAGCCTGGCTGGCCTTGCTGCGCGAGCCCGCGATCAGCCCTTGAGGGTGGCGATCAGTTGCGCCAGCCATGGCTCGGCGTCGGTTTCCGGTGTCACGCTTTCGCTGGCGTCCAGACGCAGCATCTCCTGCACTTCGCGCACGCCCAGCTCGGCGAACAACTCACGCATCAGCTCGCCGCCGCCACAGAACGTATCGCCGTAACTGGCATCACCCAGACCGATCACCGCTCCCGGCAAACCGCGCCAGGCCATCGGCAACTGATCGCGAATACTGGAATACAACGGCTGCAGGTTATCCGGCAGCTCACCCATGCCGGTGGTCGAGGTCACCGCGAGAAAGGCTTCAGGGCCGAACGCCTGGATATCGTCCAGACTGGCGCGCGGGTTGTAGAAGGTTTCAAAACCGGCTTCTTTCAGCAGGTTCTTGGCGTGGCGGGCGACTTCTTCGGCGGTGCCGTAAACCGAACCGGAGAGGATGGCGACTTTCATCAATCTGATCCTGAAACTGAAAAAAAGAGCGGCGATAGTAACAGCCCGGGCGATGAAGTTGCGATTGGCTCTCAACGGACACTGATGGCCTATAGACAGCGCCGATTGATCTTCTAGAATGCGAGCCATCGACAATGCTGAAAGGATTCACAGATGATCAATGCCAGTCTGCTGCAAATGGTGATCAATGCGTCGAACGACGGGATCGTGGTCGCGGAAAAGGAAGGTGAGCAGGACAACATCCTGATTTATGTAAACCCGGCCTTCGAACGACTGACCGGCTACACCAGCGAAGAAATTCTCTATCAGGACTGCCGCTTTCTGCAGGCCGGCGACCGCGATCAGGCAAGCCTGGAGCGTATTCGCGGGGTGTTGCGCGAGGGTGGTTCGTGCCGGGAGATCCTGCGCAATTACCGCAAGGACGGCACACCGTTCTGGAACGAACTGTCGCTTTCGACGGTAAAAAATGCCGATGACGGCCAGACCTATTTCGTCGGTGTGCAGAAGGATGTCACCGTTCAGGTCAAGGCTCAGCAGCGTGTCATTCAGCTGGAGGCCGAGGTTGCAGCATTGCAAGCGGAGCTTGCAGCGTTGAAAGCGACGAACGGCGCAAACAAAACAGCGAACTAAGTGTCATTAACTACAATCACCAATGACTTTGTAACTATTTCTTTCGAGCCAGGCCATGCAACGCGACGCCCTCCTGACCCAGGATGAGCTGGATTTTATCCAGACCATGCAGCACAACCCGCAGCTCAACGTGCGGGATGCGACGTCGAGCCTGCTGGTCAATGGTGGTTCGCAGATCCGTGACTTGCTCACTCGCCTGGCTGCTCACGAACAAGTGACCATCCAGGCCAACTTCGAAAATCAGCAGATGACCTTCCCGCTGCACTTGGTAGAAGACGAGTTTCATGCCTTGCACTTGCGCCTGGGTGTGCCGAGCATCTACGAAGACGGGCCGATGGTGCGCCCCTGGCGATTGACCCTCGAAGAGCCGGTAGCGCTGGAAAACGCCAAGGGCCAACCGGGCATGATGTGGGTGCACGAGGTGTCGCACAAAGGCGTGCTGCTGGAAATGCGCAACAAGACCAAACCACCCCGGCATTTCGCCCTATGGTTCAGCCCTTCAGGTTATGAACGGATTTCCCTGCGCGGCAATTTCGAGCGAGAGACCGAGCACGGCTTCTACGCCTATGAGCTGAGCCAGACCGATGCCGACGAAACCGAACGCCTGCGCCAGTTCATCCTGCAGCAACACCGCCTGACCCACCCCGCCCTGCACACCTGATCGTCAGGTATCGAGCGTCCCCGCGAGAAATTGCGTCATGCGCTGACGCATTGTCGCCCCTTCATTGCCCAGACAGCCGATCGACGATCCGGCCAGACTGTCTTGGGCCAGATCGGCAGCGTCTCCGGCCAGCATCACCTGACAGTTGAGGCTCAGCGCCAGTCGGTTCAGGCGTCTGGGCAATTCCGGGGCCGGCGCATGATTGGAAAACAGCACCAGCGCCTGCGGCTGGATTTTCTCGCAGACCAGGGTCAACTCGTCGAACGGCTGGCCTGCCGTCAAAACCCGCACGCCTGACTCGCTGCCACTCAAGAACAGCGCCGCCACCAGCAATTCGAGCTCCCGGCACTGAGCCGTCAATGCGGTAACCACGATTTTGCGCGGCTGCGAAGTCCGCAACATGATGATCCGCTGCAGCACGCGTGCACGCAGGTAACCATCGAAAAACAACCATTCGCTGGTTTGCCCGAATGCATCTTGGTGTTGCTGCAATTGGCGCCAGAGTGGCATCAGGATGTCCTGAAACACCACCGGCAACGAGTACGAAGAAAAGATCTGTCCGTAGATGCGATCCAGTTCGATATCGTCGAACGCACTGACCGCAGCCTGCACCTGATGCTGCCACTGCTGATAATCGGCCTGCACCAGATCATTGGAGATGACGTGCGCCAACACTTTCAGCGGTTCGGTTTTGGCGAGGATCTTGCCGATCTTGCTCACGGCAACACCGCGATCGATCCATTCAACGATGCTGTGCACGCGCTCGATTTCGGTCATCGAATACAAACGATGCCCACTTTCGGTGCGTGTTGGCTGAATCAAACCGTAGCGGCGCTCCCACGCACGCAGCGTTACCGGGTTGACACCCGTGACGCGCGACACCTCACGAATGGGAAACAGCTCTTCGCGCTCCAACGCGACAGAGGCCTGCGATCCAGGGTTAACGTCCGTGATAACAGCCATTGTGCAGGTGAGTCCGCTGAGTTGATTTGGATCCCATTCTACATCCGATGCCCTCTATCGGTTCAACCCGTGAATAGAGACGAAAGTCTCTGAAACCGTCATCAAAATCAGGAATAATCCTTGCTTGTCGAAAAGCGCAGGCTCCTACCCCCGCCTGCGTATTGCGAAACTCCTACCCGGAGCGACGCACTCGGAATACGGAGATACATAATGTCTACTTCCCCCGTCACGCTGATGGTTGCGCGTCGCGTCGCCGACGGCCGCTATCAGGACCTGATTGCCTGGCTGCGCGAAGGCGAACAACTGGCCACAGATTTTCAGGGTTACCTGGGTTCCGGCGTGCTCGCTCCGCCGCCCGGTGATAACGAATTCCAGATCATTTTCCGCTTCGTTGACGAGCACACCCTGCACGCCTGGGAGCACTCGGCCTCGCGTACCGCCTGGCTGGCCCGTGGCAGCGATTTGTTCGCACATCCCAAAGAGCATCGGGTCAGTGGCATCGAAGGCTGGTTCGGCGCTGCCGGTCAGCGGCCACCGCGCTGGAAACAGGCCGTGGCGATCTGGCTGGCGTTCTTCCCGGTGTCACTGCTGTTCAACTTTGTCCTCGGGCCGCTGCTCGGCGAAATGAGCCTGCTGCCGCGGGTGTTGATCAGCACGGCGTGTCTGACACCATTGATGGTTTATTTCTTCATTCCACTGTCGACGCGGTTGCTGGCCAGCTGGTTGAACGCTGTGCCGGCGCGACCTTTGCCTGCAACACCCTCTACGCAGAACCGCTAAAGATCGCAGCCTCGTTGCACTCGTCAGCTCCTACAGATGAAGGCGTTCCTGTAGGAGCTGCCGAAGGCTGCGATCTTTTCAGCGGCGTCGCTGTTATAGTTTTTGCTCCAGCCGCGACCCGAGCCGTACATGACCACTTCCTCCGCCCCGATCCTCATCACCGGTGCCGGCCAGCGTGTCGGTCTGCATTGCGCGCAGCGTTTGATCGAGGATGGCCACCGGGTCATCTTCACCTACCGCAGTGAACGCCCGGGCGTGCAAGCCCTGCGTGATCTGGGCGCGATCGGAGTGTTCGCGGACTTTTCCAGCGAAGCCGCCATCCTCGTCTTCATCGAAGAACTGAAAAACCATACCGACAGCCTGCGCGCCATTGTGCACAACGCGTCCGAATGGCTGGCGGAAACCTCGGGCAACGAAGCCGAAGCCTTCTCGCGCATGCTCAACGTGCACATGCTCGCGCCGTACCTGATCAACCTGCACTGCGCCGACCTGCTCAAGCGCTCGACACCGGCAGACATCATCCACATCAGCGACGACGTCACGCGCAAGGGCAGCAGCAAGCACATCGGTTATTGCGCCAGCAAGGCCGGGCTCGACAGCCTGACCCTGTCGTTCGCCGCGCGCTATGCACCGGCGATCAAGGTCAACGGCATCGCGCCGGCCCTGCTATTGTTCAATCCCGACGACGACGCGGCGTACCGCGCCAAGGCGCTGGCCAAATCCGCGCTGGGCATCGAGCCCGGCAGCGAAGTGATCTACCAGAGCCTGCGCTATCTGCTCGACAACCCCTATGTCACCGGCACGACCCTGACCGTCAACGGCGGACGGCACGTCAAATAAGCTGCTGCGCGAGGATCTCCCATGAGCCGTACCCTGCCCGAGAATTACCGCGAGATCCTCATCGGCCTCGGTGAAGACCCCGACCGCGAAGGCCTGCTCGACACCCCGGTACGCGCGGCCAAGGCCATGCAATACCTGTGTCACGGCTATGAACAGAGTGTGGATGAGATCGTCAATGGCGCGTTGTTCGCTTCTGACAGCGACGAGATGATCATCGTCGCCGACATCGAGTTGTACTCGTTGTGCGAACATCACCTGCTGCCCTTCATCGGCAAGGCCCATGTGGCATATATTCCGACAGGCAAGGTGCTGGGGCTGTCGAAGATCGCGCGGCTGGTGGACATGTTCGCCCGGCGCCTGCAGATTCAGGAAAACCTCACCCGGCAGATTGCCGATGCGGTGCAGCAAGTCACCGATGCCGCCGGCGTCGCGGTGGTCATCGAGGCCCGGCACATGTGCATGATGATGCGCGGTGTCGAGAAACAGAATTCGACCATGAACACCTCGGTCATGCTCGGCGCCTTTCGCGACTCGAGCAACACCCGCCAGGAGTTCCTGCAATTGATTGGACGGAGCAAGTAAATGTCACAACTTCAACCGGGAATGGCGCGCATCCGGGTCAAGGATCTGCGCTTGCGCACCTTTATCGGGATCAACGAGGACGAGATCCTCAACAAGCAGGATGTGCTGATCAACCTGACCATCCAGTACGCCGCGCAGGAAGCGGTGCGTGACAACGACATTGATCACGCGCTGAACTACCGCACCATCACCAAGGCGATCATCGCCCACGTCGAGGGCAATCGTTTTGCGCTGCTCGAACGCCTGACTCAGGAATTGCTGGATCTGGTGATGACCAACGCCGCGGTGCTGTACGCTGAAGTCGAAGTCGACAAGCCGCATGCTCTGCGATTTGCCGAGTCGGTGTCGATCACCCTCGCCGCCAGCCGCTGAGCGTGTCTGGCGCATAGCGCGCCAGACTTTTATCATCCGCGCCACGAATAAACTGCACAGAGCCAATCATGACCGAGCAACAACGCCTCGAACTCGAAGCCGCCGCCTTCCGCCGGCTGGTCGCCCATCTGGACAGCCGCAAGGACGTGCAGAACATCGATCTGATGAACCTTGCCGGGTTCTGCCGCAACTGCCTGTCCAAGTGGTACAAGGCCGAAGCTGACGAGCGTCAGATCGAGGTCAGCCTCGACGACGCCCGCGAAGTGGTTTACGGCATGCCTTACGCCGAGTGGAAAGCCCAATACCAGCAAGAAGCCAGCGCCGAACAACAGGCGGCGTTCGCCAAAGGAAAACCCAATGAGTGATCTGAACACCCTGCGCGCCAGCCTCAAGAGCGGCGAACACGTTTTTGCCGACACCCTGGCCTTCATCGCCGCCAACTACGACTACCAGCCTCAGGCGTTCAACAACGGTGGCGTGGAAAACGCCGCCGGGCAGAACGAGGGCTCGTGCAAGACGTTGGGTCTGGCACTGCTGGAAGGCTTGAGTGATGAAGAAGCGCTGCTGGCATTCGGCGAGCATTACCGTTCGGTGGTGGCGACGCCTGAAGGCAGCGACCACGGCAATATCCGCGCGCTGATCAAGCACGGTCTGGCCGGCGTCAAATTCGAAGCACAGCCGCTGACTCGCCGCTGATTCAAGAGCAAAAGATCGCAGCCTGCGGCAGCTCCTACACCGATTCCTGTAGGAGCTGCCGCAGGCTGCGATCTTTTGACTCTCATAAAAAAACCGGCCGAAGCCGGTTTTTTTGTGTCTGCGATTTAGAACGAAGCGTTCTGCAGACCGTCCAGATAACGCTCGGTGTCCAGTGCCGCCATGCAGCCGGCGCCGGCCGAGGTGATGGCCTGACGGTAAACGTGATCGGCCACGTCACCGGCGGCGAAGATGCCTTCGACGCTGGTAGCCGTGGCGTTGCCGTCACGGCCGCCCTGCACCACCAGGTAACCGTCTTTCAGGGTCAACTGGCCTTCGAACAGCGAAGTGTTCGGGGTGTGGCCGATCGCGATGAACACGCCGTCGACTTTGATTTCGTCGAAGCTGCCGTCGTTGTTCTTCAGGCGCGCGCCGGTCACGCCCATGTTGTCGCCCAGCACTTCGTCGAGGTTGGCGTTCAACTTGAGGATGATCTTGCCTTCGGCCACGCGGGCGTTGAGCTTGTCGATCAGGATCTTCTCGGCGCGGAAGGTTTCGCGGCGGTGGATCAGGGTCACGGTACTGGCGATGTTGGCCAGGTACAGTGCCTCTTCAACAGCGGTGTTGCCGCCGCCGACCACAGCCACTGGCTTGTTGCGATAGAAGAAACCGTCGCAGGTCGCGCAGGCCGAAACGCCTTTGCCCATGAACGCCTCTTCCGACGGCAGGCCCAGGTAGCGAGCGCTGGCACCGGTGGCGATGATCAGGGCGTCGCAGGTGTAGGTCGCGCTGTCGCCGGTCAGGGTGTACGGCTTGGCGGCGAAGTCCACAGCGTTGATGTGATCGAAAACGATCTCGGTTTCAAAACGCTCGGCGTGCTCGCGCATCCGCTCCATCAGCGCCGGGCCGGTCAGGCCGTGTACGTCGCCTGGCCAGTTGTCGACTTCGGTGGTGGTGGTCAGTTGACCGCCGGCCTGCATGCCGGTGATCAGCAGTGGCTTGAGGTTGGCACGCGCGGCGTAGACCGCAGCGCTGTAACCGGCAGGGCCGGAACCGAGAATAATCACTCGCGAATGACGGACTTCAGACATGACCTGCTCCTGTTGACCGGGCCGAAAGACTGGCGCGGAACGCCGGACTGCCGGCGGGAATAAAAAAGGACTGTGGATAACCTTGGGGAAGGCATGAGCTCGACAGTCCTGTAAAAAGTTGGGTGCAGCGTATCGAGGGGGGCAAGATTAAGGAAATACGGTTTAACAATCCAGCTCATAGGTGGTCTCTATGCGCAGACTCCGACCAGATCGACGTCTTTGTTACAGTGAATGTCGATGGCTCTGCCGCGCTTTCACACCTGTTGCAAAGTCGGTAAGGTCGGCGCGTTTTCCCTTGCTCGGAGCACCTTATGCCCGCCCCTGTTCTGTCCGGCCCGCAATACCTGCGCGAAGGCCTCAAACTGGTTCTCAGCCCGGGCCTGCGACTGTTCGTGTTGCTGCCGCTGGCGATCAACCTGGTGCTGTTCGTCGGATTGATCTATCTGGCCGGCCATCAGTTCAGCCTGTGGGTCGACAGCCTGATGCCGTCGCTGCCCGACTGGCTGAGTTTCCTCAGCTACATCCTCTGGCCGCTGTTCGTGGTGCTGGTGGCGCTGATGGTGTTCTTCACCTTCACGATGCTTGCCAACGTCATCGCCGCACCGTTCAACGGCTTCCTCGCGGAAAAAGTCGAAGTGGTGGTACGCGGCACCGATGATTTCCCGGCCTTCAGCTGGGGCGAACTGATCGCGATGATCCCGCGCACCCTCGCCCGGGAAATGCGCAAACTCGGCTACTTTCTGCCCCGCGCGATCGGCCTGTTCATCCTCTCGTTCATCCCGGTGGTGAACATCGTCGCCGCGCCGCTGTGGCTGCTGTTCGGCGTGTGGATGATGGCGATCCAGTACATCGACTATCCAGCGGACAACCACAAGCTGGGCTGGAACGAGATGCTCGCCTGGTTGCGCCAGAAGCGCTGGCAGAGCATGAGTTTTGGCGGGATCGTCTATCTGGCGCTGCTGATTCCGGTGGTGAACATTCTGATGATGCCAGCCGCCGTTGCGGGCGCGACGTTGTTCTGGGTGCGTGAGCGCGGAGCGGAGAATCTCGTTACGCAGCGCTGAGTCACAAATCCATCATCCGAACGTCACAGACACGACATGGCCTCAGCCGACACTGAGGTCATGACGACAGCTCTGCATATCACTCTGATCAGCGAAACCTTCCCACCGGAAATCAACGGGGTGGCCAATACTCTTGGTCGCTTGTGCGATGGCTTGCGCGCGCGTGGGCATCAAGTGGAACTGGTGCGGCCGCGCCAGGCCGGCGATCCGCAGCGGGTCGAGGACGATGCCTTGCTGTTGTGCAGGGGCTGGCCGTTGCCGGGATACCCCGGACTGCAATGGGGCCAGTCGTCGATGCACAAGCTGCTGCGGCGCTGGAAACGTCATCGCCCGGATGTGCTGTACATCGCCACAGAAGGGCCGCTCGGCTTGTCGGCATTGCGCGCGGCGCGGCGATTGGGGATCTCGGTGGTCAGCGGTTTTCACACCAATTTCCAGCAGTACACCAACCAGTACGGGCTGGGCCTGCTGACGCGCCTGCTGACCCATTATCTGCGCTGGTTTCACAATCGCTCGGCGATGACCCTGGTGCCCAGCGTCAGCCAGCGCCTGGAACTGGAGCGCAGGCATTTCGACCGTCTCGCCCTGCTCTCCCGAGGCGTGGACAGCCAATTGTTTCATCCGGCCAAGCGGTTGAACGGACTACGTGAGCAATGGGGCCTGAGTGAGCAGGACATCGCGGTGATTCATGTAGGACGCCTGGCCCCGGAGAAAAACCTGGGTCTGCTCAAGCGTTGCTTCGACACCCTGTGCAGCACTTATCCACAGCGCAATCTGAAGCTGATCGTGGTGGGCGACGGACCGCAACGGCTTGCGCTGGAAAAGGATCTGCCGCAAGCGATTTTCTGCGGTTCACAACGCGGCGAAGCGCTGGCGGCGCACTATGCGTCAGGCGATATTTTTCTGTTTCCGAGCATGACCGAAACCTTCGGCAACGTGGTGCTTGAGGCACTGGCTTGCGGTTTGGGAGTGGTGGCGTACGATCAGGCTGCAGCGGCGCAACATATTCGCCACGGCTACAACGGCGTGCTGGCGATGCCGGGTGATGAAGAGGCGTTCTGCGATGCCGCGGCGTGGTTGCTGGAGGAGGATGAGCGCTTGCGCTGCGTGCGTCTGAATGCGCGTCAGCATGCCAGTCGCCAGGGCTGGGCGGCCATCATCGAGCAGTTTGAAAAGCATTTGCGCGGGGCGTGTGTCGGGGAGCAGGTGGTGCCGAATGCGCAGACATTGCCCTGAATCCTGGCTGACTTTGAAGCCGCTATCGCTGGCAAGCCAGCTCCCACAAGGGGCTGCGGTGAACACAATTTTTGTGAACACCAGCAATACCTGTGGGAGCTGGCTTGCCAGCGATAGCGTCAGTGAGAGCGCCGCTTAAACCAGCGTCATCAACGCTTCACGGCTGAACGGCAGAATGTCTTGCTCACGCCCTTCGCGCACTTTCAGTGCCCAGTCCGGATCCACCAGCAGCGCACGGCCCACTGCCACCAGATCGAACTCGTCGTTGTTCAAGCGCTCCAGCAGTTTTTCCAGGCTCGCCGGTTGCGCGACCTTGTCGGTGTTGACCATGAACTGCAGGAACTCGCCGTCCAGGCCGACGCTGCCAACGGTAATGGTCGGTTTGCCGGTGAGCTTGCGTGTCCAGCCAGCCAGATTCAGCTCGGAACCGTCGAACTCAGGCTCCCAGAAACGTCGCGTCGAGCAGTGGAAAATGTCCACACCGGCATCGGCCAGCGGCTTGAGGAATTCGCCCAGCGCTTCCGGGGTCTGCACCAGACGCGCGGTGTAATCCTGCTGCTTCCATTGCGAAAAACGGAAGATGATCGGGAAACCTTCACCGACCGCCGCACGCACCGCTTGAATTAATTCGATGGCAAAGCGCGAACGGTTGGCCAGGCTGCCGCCGTATTCGTCGCTGCGCTGGTTGCTGCCTTCCCAGAAGAACTGGTCGATCAGGTATCCATGTGCGCCGTGGATTTCCACGCCGTCCATGCCGATGCTTTTGGCATCTTTGGCGGCCTGGGCGAACGCTGCGATGACGTCCTGAATGTCTTGTTTGCTCATGCCGTGAACCACGACCTGACCGTCCTTGAGTTTTTCCGTCGGACCATAGCCCGGCACGCTGGCGTCCGGCTCGGTGCCGATGCGACGCACGCTGCCCACATGCCACAGCTGCGGAACAATCTTGCCGCCCTCGGCATGCACCGCATCAACGACTTTTTTCCAACCGGCCAGTGGCGCGTCACCAAAGAACTGCGGCACGTTCGGATAGCCGTTGGAGGCGACGTGGCCGACCGTGGTGCCTTCGGTGATGATCAGGCCGACACCCGCGGCGGCACGGCGTCGGTAGTACTCGATCACTTTCGAATTGGGCACGCCACCCGGGGAAAACGAGCGGGTCATCGGCGCCATGACCACACGGGTCGGCAGTTCGAGGGCACCGAGGTGGAACGGTTTGAACAGGGCTTGCACCGGCATGGGAAGACTCCGCAGGGAATGACTTTATGACGGCGATAATATGGAGAGTTGCAAGCCTTGAACAGCATTATTGATTTGGGTGATCAAGGATCAAAAGACACAAAGCAAAAAGATCACAGCCTGCGACAGCTCCTACACGGCATCGAGTGACTGTAGGAGCTGCCGCAGGCTGCGATCTTTTGATCCTGCCGTTTCAGCCAAGCGCTTTTTCAATCGCGTGCACGATGGTCGGATCATCCGGCGCCGTGCGTGGCGAGAACCGCGCCAGTACCCGGCCGTCCTTGCCCAGCAGAAACTTCTCGAAATTCCAGGTGATGTCACCAGGGAATTCCGCGCCCTCGCCCGCCAGCAAGCGGTAGAGCTGATGGCGCTCGTGACCATTGACTTCGAGCTTGCTCGACAACGGGAACGTCACACCATAGTTGAGGCTGCAGAACTCTTGAATTTCCTTTTCGGAGCCTGGTTCCTGACCGGCAAACTGATTGCACGGCAGGCCCAGCACACTGAAACCTTTGCCTTTGAACTGCTGATAGAGGTTTTCCAGCGCCGCGTACTGTGGGGTCAAGCCGCATTTGGAGGCGACGTTGACCACCAGCACGACTTGGCCCTTGAAAGGCGCCAGCGGTAGCTCCTGACCATCCAGGGCTGTCAACTTAAGGTCGTGAAAAGCACTCATGACGGACTCCAGATTCCCGTGTTCTACTCAAAACAGCCACTTGGCGAGAGCGCCGAGGACAGCCGCAGACTAAAAAGGCGCCCGCAGGCGCCTCTCCAGTACTCGAAGCTTAGCGCAGAAAATCAGTGGTGATGGCCACCTTCGCCATGGACGTGACCATGAGCGACTTCTTCCTGGCTGGCATCACGGATAGCAACGATCTTCACTTTGAAGTTCAGACGCTGGCCGGCCAGTGGGTGGTTGCCGTCAACGGTAACATCGTCGCCGTCCAGGTCGCGGATGGTGACGATCTGCATCTGGCCGTCCGGCGCCGAAGCGTGGAACTGCATGCCGACTTCCAGCTCGTCAACGCCTTCGAACATGCTGCGGCTCAGGGTGCTGACCAGCTCAGCAGCGTATTCGCCGTAAGCGTCTTCCGGCTCAACGGAAACTTCCAGCTCGTCACCTACAGCTTTGCCTTCCAGGGCTTTTTCCAGGCCCGGGATGATGTTGCCTGCGCCTTGCAGGTAGACCAGCGGAGCGCCGCCGGCGGAGCTGTCGATGACCTCACCAGCGTCATTGGTCAGGGTATAGTCGATGGAGACAGCCTTATTGGCGGCGATCAGCATGGGGCGAGACCTTTTGCATAAGAATATAGAAAGGCCAAGTTTAGCGAAGCAATCGCGCGAAAGCGAACACAACCCGGACAAACGGGATTCGACCATCACAGGCTTTCATCAGGACGAGGACGGTCACTGGGTAGTTGAGCTTTCCTGTGGCCACACCCAGCACCTGCGTCATCAGCCGCCATGGCAATCGCGGGCGTGGGTCCTTGAACCGGCGCAACGTATTGAAAAAATAGGCCAACCCTTTGCCTGCGGTTGGTGCGCACAAGGCTCGGTTAGCGATAACCTTGGCGACTGAATTTCGGTAGGCGATCACGTATGGATCGCCACCATTGCCATGCAACTTTAGAGAATTCGCATGCAAACTTTTTTTATCGCGCCCACCGATTTTGGCGTGGGCCTGACCTCCATCAGCCTCGGGCTGGTGCGTACCCTGGAGCGGGCCGGACTGAAAGTCGGCTTCTTCAAACCGATTGCCCAGCCGCATCCGGGCGACACCGGCCCTGAGCGCTCCACCGAACTGGTGGCGCGCACCCACGGCCTGAAACCGCCGCAACCACTGGGTCTGGCGCACGTCGAGCGGATGCTCGGCGACGGTCAGCTCGATGAACTGCTCGAAGAAATCATCACCCTGTATCAGCAAGCCGCCATCGGTAAGGACGTGCTGGTGGTCGAAGGCATGGTGCCGACCCGCAGCGCCAGTTATGCCGCGCGGGTCAACCTGCATCTGGCCAAAAGCCTGGATGCCGAGGTGATACTGGTTTCAGCGCCGGAAAACGAAGTGCTCGCCGAACTCTCCGGCCGTGTGGAATTGCAGGCGCAATTGTTCGGTGGCCCGAAGGATCCGAAAGTTCTCGGCGTGATCCTCAACAAGGTCAAGACCGACGAGAGCATGGAAGCCTTCGCCACGCGCCTCAAAGAGCATTCGCCGTTGCTGCGCAGCGGTGATTTCCGCCTGCTCGGCTGCATTCCGTTCCAGCCGGAACTCAATGCACCACGTACCCGCGACGTCGCCGACCTGATGGGCGCGCAGGTGCTCAACGCCGGCGACTATGAAACCCGGCGCATGACCAAAACCATCATTTGCGCACGCACCATGCGCAACACCGTGGACCTGCTCAAACCCGGCGTGCTGGTGGTGACCCCGGGCGACCGCGACGACATCATCCTCGCGGTCAGCCTCGCGGCCATCAACGGCGTACCGCTGGCCGGCCTGTTGCTGACCAGCGACACCCTGCCCGATCCGCGCATCATGGACCTGTGCCGTGGCGCGTTGCAGGCCGGTTTGCCGGTGTTGTCGGTGAGCACGGGCTCCTACGACACCGCCAACCTGCTCAATGGCCTGAACAAGGAAATCCCCATCGATGACCGCGAGCGCGCGGAGATCATCACTGATTTCGTCGCCAGCCATCTCGACGCCAAATGGCTGCACCAGCGCTGCGGCACCCCGCGGGAAATGCGCCTGTCGCCAGCGGTATTCCGTTATCAACTGATCCAGCGCGCGCAGTCGGCGAACAAACGCATCGTCCTGCCCGAAGGCAGCGAGCCGCTCACCGTACAAGCGGCGGCGATCTGCCAGGAGCGTGGCATCGCCCGTTGTGTGTTGCTGGCAAAACCCGAAGACGTCGAAGCCGTGGCCCGCGCTCAGGGCATCGAGTTGCCGCCGGGGCTGGAGATTCTCGACCCGGACTTGATTCGGGAGCGCTACATCGAGCCGATGGTCGCCCTGCGCAAGAGCAAAAGCCTCAACGCGCCGATGGCCGAACAGCAATTGGAAGACACCGTGGTGATCGGCACCATGATGCTCGCGCTGGATGAAGTCGATGGGCTGGTTTCCGGCGTGATCAATACCACCGCCAACACCATCCGCCCGGCGCTGCAACTGATCAAGACCGCACCGGGCTGCACGCTGGTGTCGTCGGTATTCTTCATGCTGTTCCCCGAAGAAGTGCTGGTCTATGGCGACTGCGTGATGAACCCGCATCCGAGCGCCACCGAATTGGCAGAGATCGCCCTGCAAAGCGCCGATTCCGCAGCGGCATTCGGCATCACCCCACGGGTGGCGATGATCAGTTACTCCAGCGGCGAATCGGCCAGCGGTGAAGAAGTCGAGAAAGTCCGCGAAGCCACCCTGCTCGCCCACGAGCAACAGCACTCGCTGCTGATCGACGGGCCGCTGCAATACGATGCCGCTGCCAACGCAGACGTCGCCCGGCAACTGGCGCCGAACAGCCAGGTGGCCGGCCGCGCCACGGTGTTCGTGTTCCCCGATCTCAACACCGGCAACACCACCCACAAAGCCGTGCAACGCAGCGCCGACTGCGTCAGCCTCGGCCCGATGCTCCAAGGCCTGCGCAAACCGGTGAACGATCTGCCGCGCGGCGCGCAGGTCGACGACATCGTCTACACCATCGCCCTGACCGCGATTCAAGCCGCCAACCGACCTATGGATGTGTAAATGCTGGACTTCCTGCCCGCCCCGATTCGCGGCGTGATCGCCGCGCTGCTGTTGGCGCTGAATACGATTCTGCTGTGCTCGTTCCTGTTCTGCGTGGCGCTGATCAAAGTGCTGCCCTTCGACCTCGCCCGCCGCGCCTCACTGTGGCTGATGAGCCACACCCACGAAGCCTGGATCAGCAACAACAAAGCCTGGATGAACCTGGTGCGCCGCACCCGCTGGCACATCAGCGGCCTGCAAGGTCTGGACTACCAGCACTCGTACCTGATCACCAGCAACCACCAGAGCTGGGTCGACATTCTGGTGCTGCAATACGTGCTCAACCGCCGCATCCAGCCGCTGAAGTTCTTCCTCAAACAGGAGTTGATCTGGGTTCCGGTGATCGGTCTGGCCTGGTGGGCACTGGGCTTCCCGTTCATGAAGCGCTACTCCAAGGCCTATCTGGAAAAGCACCCGGAGAAGAAAGGCAAGGACCTGGAAACCACACGCAAGACCTGCGCAAAGTTTCGCGATAACCCGGTGGGGATTTTCAACTTCGTCGAAGGCACGCGCTTCACCGAAGGCAAGCACGCGCAGCAGCATTCGCCATTCAAATACCTGCTCAAACCCAAGGCTGGCGGCATCGCGTTTGTGCTGGATGCGATGGGTGAGCAGTTGGAGTCGATCGTCAACGTGACCATTCACTACCCGGGCGGACGGCCGGGTTTCTGGGATCTGCTGTGCGGCAATGTGCGCGACGTGGTGGTGCACTTTGAAGAGCTGCAGATTCCGCCAGCGTTCATTGGCAAGAACTACGACCAGGACGGCGAATATCGCCTGCAATTCCAGGGCTGGATCAACCAGCTGTGGCAGGACAAGGATGCGCTGCTGGAACAGATGCACCGCGAATTCCCGAACCGACACTAAACCTTGTGGGAGCCAGCCTGCTGGCGATTGCGCAGGATCAGCACGCATCATTGGTGAATGACACACCGCCATCGCTGGCAAGCCAGCTCCCACAGTTGGATTGGGTGCAATCAGTTAGGTATCGATTGGCTGTCGGGCCGTCATCGCGAGCAGGCTCACTCCTACAGTTGGATTGGGTGCGCTCAGTTGGAGAGTGGTTGCTCGCAGGCCGCCTTCGCTGGCAAGCCAGCTCCCACAGTTGGATTGGGTGCAATCAGTTAGGTATCGATTGGCTGTCGGGCCGTCATCGCGAGCAGGCTCACTCCTACAGTTGGATTGGGTGCGCTCAGTTGGAGAGTGGTTGCTCGCAGGCCGCCTTCGCTGGCAAGCCAGCTCCCACAGTTGGACTGGGTGCAATCAGTTAGGTATCGATTGGCTGTCGGGCCGTCATCGCGAGCAGGCTCGCTCCTACAGTTGGATTGGGTGTGTTCAGTTGGAGATTGGTTGCTCGCAGGCCGCCTTCGCTGGCAGGCCAGCCCCACAGTTGGGGTGGGTGCAATCAGTTAGGTATCGGTTGGCTGTCGGGCCGTCATCGCGAGCAGGCTCACTCCTACAGTTGGATTGGGTGCGTTCAGTTGGAGATTGGTTGCTCGCAGGCCGCCTTCGCTGGCAAGCCAGCTCCCACAAAATCAAGATCAAAAGATCGCAGCCTGCGGCAGCTCCTACAGGAAAGATAGGTACAACCCGCACGCGGCGCATGCCGCCCCACTCCAGGATGAGCGCAAGCTCGGCTGTCGCTCTTGATCTTGATCCACGGGCGACGTCGGAAGGCTGAGCGGAGGGATTGATCCGGGGGTGGGAGCGCAGCGACCGTTTGGCGCAGCCAAACACAGCGAGAGGAGGTGCAGCGAAGCAAACCGGAGGCGCTGCGCCCGGATCAATCCCGCAGCGAAGGAACCCCGAGCCCCAGCGAGCGGGCCGAACGCAGGAGCAAGCGTTTTTTTGCTTACTTTTTTTAGGCGTTTGTAAAAAAAGTGAGTCGCCGTAAGGGCGAAACCGCCAGCCGCAGCACCCGAAGAAACGGATATTCACTCAGCCAGACAGAGCATGGTCGCCTATAAGGGCGCCATCGCTGGCAAGCCAGCTCCCACAGTGGAATGAGCTCGCGCAAAAATCGCATACAACAAAAAACCCGCCGATGATCACTCACCCGCGGGTTCTTCATTTCCAGCTAACGCTTAAATCGCGCCACGCTGACGCAGCAGATCCAGCACCTGCTTGACACTTTCGTCCAACGACAGCGACTGCGTATCGATCACCAGATCAGCATTCAGCGGCACGTCATACGGGAACGACTCACCCGGAATATTATCGCCACCCGCAGCATACAAGCCCTGCGGATCACGCTCGGCACACACCGCCGGCGAGGCCTGCACGTACACAGTCAGCAGACGCTCCTTGCCGATCAGATCCCTGGCCTGCTCACGACCTTCAGCACTCGGCGCTACGAACGCCGCCAGGGTCAACAGACCAGCCTCGTTGAACTGACGCGCCACATGCGCCGCACGCCGCCAGTTCTCGGTACGACCGGCACGATCCTGCGGCAGACCTTTGTTCAGGTCGTGACGCAGGTTCTGACCATCGAGCACAAACACCGCACGGCCCATGTCGAACAGCTTGCGCTCGACCGCATAAGCCAGCGTGCTCTTGCCCGCGCCCGACAGACCGCTGAACAACACGGTGGCTGGCTGCTGGCCGAAGCGCTGGGCACGTTCCTGAGTGGCGACGTGGGCCAGTTTGCCGTGATGCGTCGCGGTGCCGTGGGACAACGGCGGGGCGACAATCATGCCGGCGCCGACGGTGCCATTGGTCAGACGATCGATAACGATGAACGCGCCGGTGGTGCGGTTGCTGTCGTAACCGTCGAGGGCGATCGGCGCGTCGAGCGCGATCTTCACCTTGCCGATTTCGTTGAGCTGCAACGCGCTCGCCGGGCCTTCTTCAAGGGTGTTCACATCGACCTTGTTGACGATGCTGGCAATCGAGCCCGGCACGTAACTGGTGGCGCGCTTGATGTCGTATTTCTTGCCCGGCAGCATCGGCTCTTCAGCCATCCACACCAGCATCGCTTCGAAGCTGTCGGTGACCGGCGGCACGTTGTCGGCATGCACCAGCAAGTCGCCACGGGAGATGTCGATTTCGTCTTCCATGGTCAGCGTCACTGCCTGACCCGGGCCGGCTTGCTCCAGCTCACCTTCGAAGGTGACGATGGATTTGACGCGGCTGCTCTTGCCCGACGGCAGAACAACCACTTCGTCGCCCTTGTGCACGATGCCGCTGGCCAATGTGCCGGCGAAACCGCGGAAGTTCAGATTCGGACGATTGACGTACTGCACCGGGAAACGCAGATCGGTGAAGTTGCGGTCGCCCGCCACTTCCACGGTCTCGAGAATTTCCATCAGCGACTGGCCTTTGTACCAAGGCGAGCGCTCGGACTTGTTCACCACGTTGTCGCCCTTGAGCGCCGACATCGGCACGAAGTGCATGCTGGTCGGCTTCATCTTCAAGCCTTCGGCGAACTTCAGGTAGTCGGCCTTGATCGACTCGAACACGCCTTCATCGAAGTCTTTCAGGTCCATCTTGTTGATGGCGACAACGATGTGCTTGATGCCGAGCAACGAGGCGATGAAGCTGTGGCGACGAGTCTGGGTCTGCACGCCGTAACGCGCATCGACCAGGATGATCGCCAGGTCACAGGTGGACGCACCGGTGGCCATGTTGCGGGTGTACTGCTCATGGCCGGGGGTGTCGGCGATGATGAATTTGCGTTTGGCGGTGGAGAAATAGCGGTAGGCGACATCGATGGTGATGCCCTGCTCACGCTCGGCCTGCAGGCCGTCGACCAGCAACGCCAGGTCGATGTCGTCACCGGTGGTGCCGACTTTCTTCGAATCGCGGGTGATGGCTTCCAGGTGATCTTCGTAGATCATCTTGGAGTCGTGCAGCAGGCGCCCGATCAGGGTGCTCTTGCCGTCATCGACGTTACCGCAGGTCAAAAAGCGCAGCAGCTCTTTACGTTCGTGCTGGCCCAGGTAGGCGAGGATGTCCTCGCTGATCAAATCAGATACGTGCGACATGACAACCCCTTAGAAATAACCCTGACGTTTCTTGTCTTCCATCGAGCCTGCGCCATCGTGGTCGATGACCCGGCCCTGGCGCTCGGAAGTTCGCGTCAGGAGCATTTCCTGAATGATGTCCGTCAGCGTCTCGGCTTCGGACTCCACCGCGCCCGTCAACGGGTAGCAGCCAAGGGTACGGAAACGCACTTTCTTTTTGACGATGCGTGCCTTGTCCTCGTCGGACAGGTGTTCGAGGATACGGTCGTCGTCGATCATGATCAGCGTGCCGTTCTTCTCGATCACTTCACGCTCGGCGGCGAAGTACAGCGGCACGATCGGGATGCCTTCGAGGTAGATGTACTGCCAGATGTCCAGCTCGGTCCAGTTCGACAACGGGAACACCCGAATGGATTCGCCCTTGTTGACCTTGCCGTTGTAGACGTTCCACAGCTCGGGGCGCTGGTTTTTCGGGTCCCAGCGGTGCTTGCTGTCGCGGAACGAGTACACGCGCTCTTTCGCGCGGGATTTCTCTTCATCGCGACGGGCACCGCCGAACGCGGCGTCGAAACCATGCTTGTCGAGCGCCTGTTTCAGGCCCTCGGTCTTCATGATATCGGTGTGCTTGGCGCTGCCGTGGGTAAACGGATTGATGTTCTGCGCCACGCCATCGGGGTTGATGTGAGTGATCAGGTCCAGGCCCAGCTCTTCGACCATCTTGTCGCGGAACTTGTACATCTCCTGGAATTTCCAGCGGGTGTCGACGTGCATCACCGGAAACGGCAGTTTGCCCGGGAAGAACGCCTTGCGTGCCAGGTGCAGCATCACGGCGGAGTCTTTACCGATGGAGTACAGCATCACCGGGTTGTCGAACTCGGCGGCCACCTCGCGGATGATGTGGATGCTTTCCGCCTCCAGCTGTTTCAGATGCGTCAGTTTGTCGACCATGGCTACTCACGAAAGCTTTCTTATGAACGGCCAGCGGGCCGTGTTCGAGCGGGGAATCCTAGCACAGCGACCTCTTCTAATCAGGACGGCTACTAGATCGAAAGGGCATATGAATATGCCCACCGGTTTGCCCCACTAACCCTGTAGGAGCTGCCGCAGGCTGCGATCTTTTGATCTTGCTTTTAAAAGACAAAGTCAAAAGATCGCAGCCTTCGGCAGCTCCTACAGGGCAGCATTTCAGATCAGGCTCGCCGGGAGTCGTCAGATCGGGTTCGGGCAGTCGATGAAGATGTGTTCGAGGGCGAAACGCTTCGCCAGGTAGTCACCCAGTGCCTGCACGCCGTAACGCTCGGTGGCATGGTGACCGGCGGCGATGAAGCTGATGTCGTTTTCCCGGGCGCTGTGGAAGGTCTGCTCGGAGGCTTCACCGCTGAGGAACAGATCGACACCCGCCGCCACACCCTGATCGATATAGCCCTGACCACCACCGGTGCACCAGCCGACCCGGCGGATCATTGCGCTGCCTTCGACCAGCAGCGGCTCGCGGCCCATGACGTCTGTCACCTTGCGGGCGAAGTCACGCGCAGTCATGGGCTCATTCAACGAGCCGACCAGCCCGACAATCTTCAGATTGTCCGGGTCCAGCGGCCCTTCGACGGTGATGTCCAGCTGACGCGCCAGTTGCACGTTGTTGCCCACTTCCGGGTGCAGGTCCAGCGGCAGGTGATAGGCGAGCAGACTGATGTCGTGCTTGAGCAGCGTCTTCAGGCGACGCTGTTTCATACCGGTGATGCACGGGTTCTCGCCTTTCCAGAAATAGCCGTGATGCACCAGTATCAGATCGGCCTGGGCCTCCACCGCCGCGTCGAGCAGCGCCTGACTGGCGGTGACGCCACTGACGATGCGCATCACCTGCGGACGCCCCTCCACCTGCAGGCCGTTGGGGCAATAATCGGCAATTTTTGCACTGCCGAGGTAACGGTCGGCTTCTTCGACCAGGGTACTGAGGGCGACGGCCATGAAAGACTCCTGAAAATCCCGTTCAGAGGCACGCGCGGCCTCGTATAATGCGCGACATTATCGGCGGTCTGACCC
>NZ_QAIK01000136.1:41664-80759 GCF_003061005.1 Pseudomonas sp. HMWF021
GCCTGCAACTTTTCCAGGACGTGCTTAATGCTCAAGGCGCTGCGTTTTTTCGGCTGGCCGCTGTTGGCCGGTGTGCTTATCGCTCTGTTGATTATTCAGCGTTACCCGCAGTGGGTCGGGCTACCGAGCCTCGACGTCAACCTGCAACAGGCCCCGCAAACCACCAGCGTGCAACAGGGCCCGGTGTCCTATGCGGACGCGGTGACCATCGCCGCACCGTCGGTGGTCAACCTCTACACCACCAAGGTCATCGCCAAACCGGCGCATCCGCTGTTTGAAGATCCGCAGTTCCGGCGCTTCTTCGGTGACAACTCGCCGAAGCAGAAACGCATGGAATCAAGCCTCGGTTCCGGGGTGATCATGAGCCCGGAAGGCTACATCCTGACCAACAACCACGTGACCACCGGCGCCGACCAGATCGTGGTGGCGCTCAAGGACGGTCGTGAAACCCTGGCGCGAGTGATCGGCAGCGACCCGGAAACCGACCTCGCCGTCCTGAAGATCGACCTGAAAAACCTGCCGGCCATCACCGTCGGCCGCTCCGACAACATTCGCATCGGCGACGTCGCCCTGGCCATCGGCAACCCGTTCGGGGTCGGCCAGACCGTGACCATGGGCATCATCAGCGCCACCGGACGCAACCAGTTGGGCCTGAACAACTACGAAGACTTCATCCAGACCGACGCGGCGATCAACCCGGGCAACTCCGGCGGCGCGCTGGTCGATGCCAACGGCAACCTCACCGGCATCAACACCGCGATCTTCTCCAAGTCCGGCGGCTCGCAGGGCATCGGTTTTGCGATCCCGGTGAAACTGGCGATGGAAGTGATGAAGTCGATCATCGAGCACGGTCAGGTGATTCGTGGCTGGCTTGGCATTGAAGTGCAGCCGCTGACACAGGAACTGGCCGAATCGTTTGGCCTGTCCGGACGTCCGGGAATTGTCGTGGCGGGGATCTTCCGCGATGGCCCGGCGCAGAAGGCCGGTCTGCAACTGGGCGATGTGATTCTGAGCATTGATGGCGAACCGGCGGGCGATGGTCGCAAGTCCATGAACCAGGTGGCGCGGATCAAACCGACCGACAAGGTGACCATCCAGGTCATGCGCAACGGCAAAGAGATCAAGCTGACCGCTGAAATCGGTCTGCGTCCGCCACCGGCGCCGGTAAAAGAAGAAGAGTAAGCCGCTTCGTGGACTGGTCCGGGGGACATGTTCCCTCGATAACCAAAGGCAGACAACTTGAAGAAGTGCGGGGATCTGTTCCCGCACTTCTTTCATGCAACAAACAGAATCGTTATAACAAACCGCTCACTCGTCCAGAGTAAAACAATATAAAAAACTGACAGAACTGACAGTGTACCCGGTGAGTTCTGAACATTAACTTGAGGACGCCGAATTGATGCTGCACTCAAGGAGAAAAGAACATGTCAGATCTTATATTGGAAACGGCAGAAAAAATCCGCGAAGAATTTAAAAAGAAGGAGCACGCGAAAAACTCAGGTACTTTCACCATCACAGGACCTGACGTGGACTTCAAAGCTGTACTGGTTCAACTGACCTTCAGTGAAGAGGTGGATCGTCTCTATATCACGGGCCGCAATGGGGGTGACTTCGCGATGTGGATAGTTGACATCACGAAAGGTGGATACTACGAACTTGATATCGGCCCGGATGTTACTCACCGCGTAACGTTGGTTTCCAATAAAGCCGACGCCAGGTCCGGAACATTCGTTGTTGATACCGACGATGATTTCACCTTTGCAAAAGGCAACTTTACATTCCTGGCTGACGATGGCAGCGAATATACAGGAGCGTTTGATATAAAGCCTGTTAAATCATCTTCATAGTGAAGCACACCGGCCATCCTTACTCACATCACGAAGAAGGATGGCTACCATTTTCTGAATCCAGCAACTCCTCCACGGCAAACACTGCTTTACTTGGCCCCTGCCTCCTCAAGCCTTGAAAATCGAGACCCGCCGAAAGTCAAACTGGAGTGACCGACAGCAGGTATGCCGCCGCGACCCTAAATAGCAAATCGCACTCTTCGATTATTCACTCATAGCCAATCAATATAAAAACCTGTCAGATCTGACAGTAGCACCCTGTATTTCAAACGAATACCTTGGCTCATGCAAGTGAACGCTACTTTCAAACATGGAGAGTTCAAGATGAGCGAAAACACCGGTGTTACAGTCAACGAGTTCGGCATATACGATGGAGAAGCCACGGGGTCCGGAGAAATTCGATTTGAGCTCGGAGGTGAAATACATGAACTTAGAGACATCACCTTCGCAATACGCATGATCCACGGACGTGACGGCCCAAAATCCATTCAATTAAGCTATCCTTCGGACATCATGAGCGATGGAACGTACTCGATCAACTACCCCGACGACGACTTTTGGCTTGGTTGGTCAATACAGATCCCAGGTGCAGGCAATCGTGTCAAAAAAGGAAAAATGGAACTCACACTTTCAGACAACAGAACAAAGGGAAAAGGCACCTTTGAAGTTAATTTTGAAGGTGACCCAGATGACATTGTTTACCATGGCAACTTTGATGTCGTGCAATAAACTGCAATCAAAATAGGAAAAAACGTTATCCAAAGAGTGCTTACTTGAACAACGGGCACTCTTTTTTAAACTATTTACATGCAGCGAATAAAGAGCAACCAAAATCCCTCATTTAATCGGGCATATCGAAATGTCTGCCCCGCCCTTACTCGTATCAAGCGAGCAAGGACGGTCATGCTCTCAGCCTTTTACATATCACCCAAACCATCGATCAACGCTTGATTCTGCTCCGGCGTACCCATCGAAATCCGCAGGAACTGGGCAATCCGCTTCTGCTTGAAGTGACGCACGATCACGCCCTGCTCGCGCAGTTTCGCCGCTAGCCCCGCGGCATCGTGTTGCGGGTGACGGGCGAAGATGAAGTTGGCCGCCGACGGCAGCACTTCAAAACCCTTGGCCTGCAACTGCGCAATGACCCATTCACGACTTTCGATGACCAGGCGGCAGGTCTGGTCGAAATATTCGCGATCCTCGAACGCCGCCGCAGCCCCGACAATCGCCAGACGATCCAGCGGGTAGGAGTTGAAGCTGTTCTTGATCCGCTCCAGCGCTTCGATCAGATCCGGGTGCCCCACCGCCAGGCCAACGCGCAGGCCTGCCAGCGAACGCGACTTGGACAGGGTCTGGGTCACCAGCAGGTTCGGATAGCGGTCCACCAGACTGATCGCGGTTTCGCCACCGAAGTCGATGTACGCCTCATCCACCACCACCACCGAATCCGGGCTGGCCTTGAGGATCTGCTCGACTGCCTCCAGCGCCAACAGGCAACCGGTCGGTGCGTTCGGGTTGGGGAAAATGATCCCGCCGTTGGGTTTGGCGTAGTCCGCCGGGTTGATCTGGAACTGTGCGTCCAGCGGCACCGCGTCAAACTGGATGCCGTACAGACCGCAGTAAACCGGATAGAAGCTGTAGCTGATGTCCGGGAACAACAGCGGCTGCTCGTGTTGCAGCAAACCGTGGAAAATGTGCGCCAGCACTTCGTCCGAACCGTTGCCGAGGAATACCTGATTGCTCTGCACGCCGTAGTAGTGGGCGACGGCGGTTTTCAGCAGATCGCTGTTCGGGTCCGGGTACAGGCGCAGGTTGTCATTGAGTTCGGTCTGCATCGCCGCCAGCGCTTTGGGCGACGGGCCATACGGATTTTCGTTGGTGTTGAGCTTGACCAGTCTGGTCAGCTTCGGCTGTTCACCCGGCACATACGGCACCAGATCCTTGACGAACGGGCTCCAGAATTTGCTCATGTTCAGTTCCCCTTCACTTCGTCTTTGATGCGGTATTCGGCGCTACGCGCGTGCGCGCTCAGGGATTCGCCACGGGCCAGCACCGACGCGGTCTTGCCCAGCTCGGAAGCACCGGCCTCGGAGCAGAAAATGATCGACGAGCGCTTCTGGAAGTCGTAGACACCCAGCGGCGAGGAGAAACGCGCGGTGCCGGAGGTCGGCAACACGTGGTTCGGGCCGGCGCAGTAATCGCCCAGCGCCTCGGAAGTGTGGCGGCCCATGAAGATCGCGCCGGCGTGGCGGATCTGCGGCAACCACGCTTGTGGGTCGGCGACCGACAATTCAAGGTGTTCCGGGGCAATGCGGTTGGCGACTTCGATGGCTTGCGCCATGTCGCGCACGTGGATCAGCGCGCCGCGACCATTGATCGAGGTTTCGATGATGGTCGCGCGGTCCATGGTCGGCAGCAGTTTGTCGATGCTCGCGGCAACCTTGTCGAGGAACTCGGCATCCGGGCTGACCAGAATCGCCTGGGCGTCTTCGTCGTGTTCGGCCTGGGAGAACAGGTCCATGGCGATCCAGTCCGGATCGGTCTGGCCGTCGCACACAACGAGGATTTCCGAGGGACCGGCGATCATGTCGATGCCGACCTGACCGAACACGTGGCGCTTGGCGGTGGCGACATAGATGTTGCCCGGGCCAACGACCTTGTCCACCTGCGGCACGCTTTCGGTGCCGTAAGCCAGTGCAGCAACCGCTTGTGCGCCGCCGATGGTGAACACCCGGTCGACGCCGGCAATGCACGCCGCCGCCAGCACCAGTTCGTTGATTTCACCGCGCGGGGTCGGCACGACCATAACCACTTCGGTCACGCCGGCGACCTTGGCCGGAATCGCATTCATCAACACCGACGACGGGTACGACGCCTTGCCGCCCGGCACGTAGAGGCCTGCGCGATCCAGCGGTGTGACCTTCTGCCCGAGCACGGTGCCGTCGGCTTCGGTGTAGCTCCAGGAATCCTGCTTTTGTTTTTCGTGGTAGCTGCGCACCCGCGCCGCGGCTTTTTCCAGCGCTTCGCGCTGTGCCACGGTGATACGCGTCAGGGCCAGCTCCAGACGCTCGCGCGGCAGGATCAGATCGGCCATGGAGGCGACGTCGAGGCCGTCGAACTGACGGGTGAACTCGACCAGCGCCGCGTCACCGCGCTCGCGCACAGCCTTGATGATGTCCAGCACCCGCTGATTGACCGAGTCGTCAGACACACTTTCCCAGCTCAGCAGATGATCCAGATGATGCGCGAAATCCGGGTCAGCAGCGTTGAGTCGGCGAATTGCAGTCGGTGCGGTCATAGCGAGAGCCTCATAGGAATGGCAAAAACTCAGGCGCCCTAACTTAGCAGTCGTTTCCGCTTGGGCACCTGAGATTCTGGCTATGAGGCGGATAGACGGGCGCGACTCAAGGTCGCGCAGGTACATCAGCCGCGGTGTCGCGATTCCACTGCCTTGCGCAGGGTATCGATCAACGCCTGGATTCGGGCGTGTTGCATTTTCATCGAAGCCTTGTTGACCACCAGGCGTGAGCTGATCGTGGCGATCAGTTCCTGGGGTTCCAGGCCGTTGGCGCGCAGCGTGTTGCCGGTGTCGACCACGTCGATGATCTTGTCGGCCAGACCGATCAGCGGCGCCAGTTCCATCGAGCCGTAGAGCTTGATGATGTCGACCTGACGGCCCTGCTCGGCGTAGTAACGCTTGGCGACGTTGACGAACTTGGTCGCCACGCGCAGACGGCCCTTGGGCTCGGCCGCGCCGATCTTGCCGGCGGTCATCAGTTTGCACTGGGCAATCTGCAGATCCAGCGGCTCGTACAGGCCCTGGCCGGTGTATTCCATCAACACGTCCTTGCCGGCGACGCCGAGGTCGGCCGCGCCATGCTCGACGTAGGTCGGCACGTCGGTGGCACGCACGATCAACAGACGTACGTCATCCTGGGTGGTGGGGATGATCAGCTTGCGGCTCTTGTCCGGATTCTCGGTCGGCACGATGCCCGCTTCGGCGAGAAGCGGCAGGGTGTCGTCAAGGATGCGGCCCTTGGACAGTGCGATGGTCAACATGGGAAACGTCAGTCCTTATCAAGGTACTCATGTCCGGTCGCAATCGGCGCCGGACACACATCGAGCCGGTAACCGGCTCGACTCGAAACGAATTCAGTGGACACTTCCCTGTGCCCAGTGCAGCTACTAGCCCGGAACGCGACGGATCTTGGCGCCCAGCATCTGCAGTTTTTCTTCGATGCACTCGTAACCACGGTCGATGTGGTAGATGCGGTCGATCAGGGTATCGCCTTCGGCAACCAGTGCCGAGATCACCAGGCTGGCCGAAGCCCGCAGGTCGGTGGCCATCACTGGCGCGCCCTTCAGGACTTCAGTACCGGTGACGATCGCGGTGTTGCCTTCAACCTGGATTTTGGCGCCCATGCGGTGCAGTTCGTACACGTGCATGAAACGGTTTTCGAAGATCGTCTCGATCACTGCACCAGTGCCTTCGGCAATGGCGTTGAGCGAAATGAACTGGGCCTGCATGTCGGTCGGGAAAGCCGGGTACGGCGCAGTGCGCACGTTGACCGCTTTCGGGCGCTTGCCGTGCATGTTCAGCTCGATCCAGTCCTCACCGCTGGTGACTTCGGCGCCGGCTTCGCGCAGCTTTTCCAGAACGGCTTCGAGGATGGTCGGATCGGTGTCCTTGACCTTCACACGGCCACCGGTGACCGCTGCGGCCACCAGGTAGGTGCCGGTTTCGATACGGTCAGGCATGACCTTGTAGAAGCACGAACCCAGACGCTCGACGCCATCGATGGTGATGGTGTCAGTACCGGCGCCGGAAACCTTGGCGCCCATGGCGTTGAGGAAGTTCGCCAGGTCGACGACTTCAGGTTCGCGTGCGGCGTTCTGCAGAACGCTGCGGCCCTTGGCCAGGGCTGCCGCCATCATGATGTTCTCGGTACCGGTCACACTCACGGTATCGAAGAAGAAGCTTGCGCCGCGCAGGCCGCCTTCGGGCGCCTTGGCCTTGATGTAGCCGCCCTCGACGTCAATCACCGCGCCCATGGCTTCGAGGCCACGGATGTGCAGGTCGACCGGACGCGAACCGATGGCGCAACCGCCAGGCAATGCCACTTCGGCTTCACCGAAACGGGCAACCATCGGGCCCAGCACCAGGATCGAGGCACGCATGGTTTTCACCAGTTCGTACGGCGCGATCAGGGTCTTGATGGTACGTGGGTCGATTTCGACGCTGAGTTTTTCGTCGATCACCGGCTCGATGCCCATGCGACCGAACAGCTCGATCATGGTGGTGATGTCGTGCAGGTGCGGCAGGTTGCCAACGGTCACCGGACCATCGCACAGCAGAGTGGCGGCCAGAATCGGCAGGGCGGAGTTCTTCGCCCCGGAGATACGGATCTCGCCATCAAGACGAACGCCACCGGTAATAATCAATTTATCCATAAGAATCTCGACGCCCTAGGGCTCAGGTGCGCTCGGCCCAGGCCGCGCGGCTGAAAAATTTCATAGTGACCGCGTGGATGCTGCCATCGGCGATCCACGGGTTCAAATAGGTATAAATGCTCTGCTGACGCTTGACCGGGCTCAACGCCGCCAGTTCATCGCTGATCACGTTCAGCTGGAAATTGCAGCCTTCGCCTTCAACTTCCACCTGCGTTCCTGGCAGCTTTCCTTCAAGGAAGCTCTTCACTTCTACGGCCTGCATGCTCAACCTCAATCGGCGCCCTGTGCGCACGGGTCGGACATCATACAAAAAAGCCCCGCGCCTGCGAACCCCGCATTGGCAGGACTCTGACGGGGGGCTTCTTTATTGATGCGGGTTCAGGGGTGCGCCAGCAACTCGGTCAGCTCACTGACCTGAGCGATCTCGCGCATGTCTTCCGGCATCGCGCGGATGCTGACGGCCTTGCCGGCCGCCTGGGCATCGCGCATGAAGCACAGCAGCAACGACAAGCCGACGCTGCTGGACTTCTTCACCGCCGAGCAATCGATCACCAGCGACGCTGCCTTACTGGACTTGATCAGCGCCTGACCTTCCTTGCGCAGGTCGGGACCTGTGCGGTAATCCAGCACTCCGCTGAGCAATAGCTCGTCGACCTCACTCATACGAACTGCCGCCTCACTCATTGCGCTGGCTTCGCGGCAGCTTTGTCGGTTTCTTCCTTGGCTTTGGCGACTTCACCGGCCCAACCATTGATGGTCTTGTCCAGATCGTTGCCATTGCGCTGCATCGCGTCGGCGAACTGATCACGGAACAGCTTGCCGATGTTGATGCCGTTGATGATCACATTGCGCAGTTTCCACTCGCCATTGATCTTCTCCAGCGTGTATTGCACTGGGTAGATCGCGCCGTTGTTGCCCTTGACGGTCATGCCGACGCTGGTGCGATCGCCGGACTCATCCTTGGCAGGATCAACGGTAATGCCCTGGTTGTTGTATTCGAGCAAGGCATTGCCATAGAACTGGAACAGGCCGCGCTTGAAGTTTTCCTGGAAGGTCTGCATCTGCGCCGGCGTGGCCTTGCGCGAGTACTTGACCGTCATGATGCTCTTGGAAATGCCTTCGGCATCCACCACAGGTCCGACGATGGTGTTCAGCGCCGTGTAGAAATCCTGTGGATCCTTTTTGTACTTCTCTTTATTGGCCGAAAGATCGGCCAGCATCCGGTTCGTGGTGTCCTGAACCAGATCGTGCGCCGACTGCCCGGGCGCAGCGTTAGCCAGCAGTGGCAGTGTCGCAAGCAACACCAACAGGCCACGTCGCAAGGTAGAGATCATTCAAAAGCTCCTCATTTGGCGTCTTTGCTAACGGTATTGAGCAGGAATTTACCGATCAGGTCTTCCAGTACCAGAGACGATTGTGTGTCGTGAATGGTTCCACCATCCTTCAGACGGGTGTCTTCGCCGCCCACGCTGATACCGATGTACTTCTCGCCCAACAGGCCAGCGGTCAGGATAGACGCTGTGGAGTCGGTCGGCAGGTTGTCGACCTTTTTATCCACTTGCAGGGTGACCCGACCGGTGAAGCTGTCGCGATCCAGATCGATGGCCGTGACCTTGCCGATGGTCACACCGGCCATGGTCACTTTGGCTCTGACCGTCAGACCGGCGATATTGTCGAAGTAGGCGTAAAGCTTGTAAGTGTCGGTGGTCGATGTCGGAGACAGTCCACTGACCCGCAGAGCGAGCAGCAACAAAGCCAGGATCCCTGCCAGCAGGAACAGGCCGACACCGATTTCCAGGGTGCGGTTTTGCATCAGAAATCTCCAAACATCAAAGCGGTCAGAATAAAGTCCAGGCCCAGTACCGCCAGCGAGGCGAATACCACGGTCTTGGTGGTGGCGCGACTGATGCCCTCGGAAGTGGGCTCGCAGTCATAGCCTTGGAATACGGCAATCCAGGTCACAACGAAGGCGAAAACGATACTTTTGATGACGCCATTGAGCACATCGCTGGTGAAGTTCACACTGTTTTGCATGTTCGCCCAGTAGGAGCCTTCATACACGCCAAGCCAGTCGACAGCTACCCACGAACCGCCCCAGATCCCCACCACGCTGAAAATCATCGCCAGCACCGGCAGGGATATGAAACCGGCCCACAGACGCGGGGCAATAATGTACTTGAGTGGATCGACGCCGATCATTTCCAGACTGGAAAGCTGTTCGGTGGACTTCATGTTGCCGATTTCGGCGGTCAGCGCCGAACCGGCACGCCCGGCAAACAGCAACGCCGTCACCACCGGCCCCAGCTCACGCAGCAAGGTCAGGGCCACCATCTGCCCTACCGCCTGCTCCGAACCGTAGCTCGAGAGAATACTGAAGCCCTGCAGCGCCAGCACCATGCCGATGAAGATCCCGGACACGACGATGATCACCAGCGACATGACGCCGACCGAATGCAGTTGCTTGACCAACAGGCCAAAACCGCCGCTGATGCCGCCACGACCCAGCAGGGCGTGAAACAGGAACAGGGTCGCACGACCAAACACCGCAACGGCGTCGATCGCCGCCTCGCCAAAGCGGCGCACGCGTTCTATCAATGAAATTCTGCGCATCAGCGCTTCCCCAGAAGATCTGCGCGGTAATCCGTCGCTGGAAAATGATACGGCACCGGGCCATCGGGGTTGCCGGTCATGAACTGACGGATACGCGGCTCATCCGAATTCATCAATTCGTCCGGCGTGCCCTGCCCCAGCACCTGACCATCACCCACTACATAGATGTAGTCAGCGATACTCGCGGTTTCTGCCAGGTCGTGGGACACCACGATACTGGTGATACCCAGCGCATCATTGAGCAGACGGATCAAACGGACCAGCACGCCCATGGCGATGGGATCCTGACCGACGAACGGCTCGTCGTACATGAGAATCTGCGGGTCGAGGGCAATCGCGCGGGCCAGGGCGACACGACGCTTCATGCCTCCCGAAAGCTCGTCGGGCATCAGCTCGATAGCGCCGCGCAAGCCAACCGCCTGCAATTTGAGCAGGACGATGTCGCGGATCATCTCGTCCGGCAACTGGGTATGAACACGCAGGGGGAAAGCGACGTTCTCGAAGACATCGAGATCGGTGAACAGCGCGCCACTCTGAAACAGCACGCCCATGTGCTTGCGGGCATCGAACAGGTCACTGCGCGAAAGCGCCGGCAGGTTCTGCCCATTGACCCAGACCTCGCCGCCGGACGGGCGCAATTGAGCCCCCATCAACCGCAACAATGTGGTCTTGCCACACCCGGAAGGCCCCATGATGCCGGTGACCTTGCCCCGCGGGATGCGGATATCGACGTTATTGAAAATGCTGCGCGCACCGCGCTTGAAGGAGACTCCCTTCAGCTCGACCGCGTAGGCGTTATCGGCACTCATCTAAACTCCTTGCGATGCAGCCTCTCACTCGGACGCCTGGCTTTGCGAAGAAAGCACAAACCTCCCGGGCAGGCCGAACTGGCGGCGAACTATATCACTGCAAAGGCCAAGCGCCCAAGGCCTGAACCGGGTCGAGTTCGGGGATCTGACAGGCTCGGCGGCGGTTTGGCGGCGTTTTGGTAACGAGGAATGACAAAGCACGACGAACTTGCGTGAGGCTTTCCAACATAACCGCTATAATCGCCGCCTTTTCATCGGGCTATACGATTTCTGACATGAGCCAATCCAGCGACCTGATTCAATCGGCACAACGCACCATCCGCCTCGAAGTGGAAGCCGTACAAGGCTTGTTGCCCCATATCGACGCCGATTTCGTACGCGCTTGCGAGATGATTCTGGCCAGCAAGGGCCGTGTGGTCGTGGTCGGCATGGGCAAGTCCGGGCACGTCGGCAACAAGATTGCCGCGACCCTGGCCAGCACCGGCACCCCGGCATTCTTCGTGCACCCGGCCGAAGCCAGCCACGGCGACATGGGGATGATTACCCGCGACGACGTGATCCTCGCCCTCTCCAATTCCGGCTCGACCAACGAAATCGTCACACTGCTGCCGCTGATCAAGCGTCTGGGCATCCAGTTGATCAGCGTGACCGGCAATCCCCAGTCGCCGCTGGCCAAGGCCGCCGAAGTCAATCTCAACGTGCACGTCGAACACGAAGCCTGTCCATTGAACCTGGCACCGACTTCCTCGACCACCGCCGCGCTGGTCATGGGCGATGCCCTGGCCGTGGCGCTGCTGGAAGCGCGTGGGTTCACCGCCGAAGACTTCGCCTTTTCGCACCCGGGCGGCGCACTGGGCCGCCGACTACTGCTGAAGGTGGAAAACGTCATGCACGCAGGGCAAGAGCTGCCGCAAGTACAGCGCGGTACACTGCTCAAGGACGCACTGATGGAAATGACCCGCAAGGGTCTGGGCATGACCGTGATCCTCGAAGAGAGCGGCAAGCTCGCCGGAATCTTCACTGACGGCGACTTGCGCCGCACCCTTGATCGCAGCATCGATATCCGCAGCGCGACCATCGACCAGGTCATGACCGCACACGGCAAAACCGCCCGGCCCGAGATGCTCGCCGCCGAGGCCCTGAAAATCATGGAAGACCACCGAATCAACGCATTGGTTGTCGTGGATGAAGAAGACCGCCCGATAGGCGCCTTCAACCTCTCCGATCTGCTGCGTGCAGGAGTGATGTAATGACGACCGATCTGCTGCAGCGCGGCAAAGCGATCAAACTGGCGGTATTCGACGTCGATGGCGTCCTCACCGACGGGCGCCTGTACTTCCTTGAAGACGGCAGCGAATTCAAGACGTTCAACACCCTCGACGGTCAGGGCATCAAGATGCTGATGAACGCCGGCGTGGAGACAGCCATCATCAGTGGCCGCAAGACTCCGGTGGTTGAGCGCCGGGCGAAAAACCTCGGCATTCCGCACCTGTTCCAGGGCCGCGAGGACAAATTGGTGGTTCTTGACGGTCTTCTTGAGCAACTGGGCCTAAGCTATGAACAGGTCGCCTACCTCGGTGACGACCTGCCTGACCTGCCGGTCATCCGCCGCGTCGGTTTGGGCATGGCTGTCGCCAACGCCGCCGAATTCGTCCGCGAGCACGCCCATGGTGTGACCCGCGCCCGCGGCGGCGAAGGTGCCGCCCGCGAATTCTGCGAATTGATCCTGCGCGCCCAGGGCTGCCTCGATGCCGCCCATGCCGCGTACCTGTGAGCCAAACCATGTTTAGCAAAAAATTTCGCAACTTCCTGCTGTTCGGCTGCATCGCGGCGATATTTGCCGCAGTCGGCTACTGGAACATCAGTCCGGAACGCTTCCTCGACAAGCCTCCGGTGACGACCGAAGAAAGCCCGATCGACTGGTACGCGACCAATACGCATACCCTGCAGTACCTGCCGGACGGCAAAGTGCAATATGAAATGACGTCCGAAAAATCCGAGCACATGAAAGCGACCGACATCACGCTCGTCACCAAACCAGACCTGAACATGTACCGCGGCACAGAATTCCCGTGGCACGTGACCAGCGAGCGCGGCGAAGTGAATTCGGGCGGCACCGAGGTTGAACTGATCGACTCGGTTCGCGTCAAGCGCACGGATGAAAAGAACCGCGACCTCCTGATCACCAGCACCCGCATGACCGTGTTCCCGCAGCAGGAATATGCGCAGACCGCGCAACCCGTTAGAATCGACGGCGCTGGCGGCACATCGACTGGCGTGGGAATGAAGGCGTATTTGAAGGAAAGCAGGATACACCTGCTATCGAACGTAAGAGGACAGTATGAGGCTCGTTAAAACCCTCCCTATTTTGCTCAGTCTGGGCGCAGCACTGGGAAGCGTGAGCGCCTGGGCTCTGCCGAACGATCAGCAGCAACCTATTCGCATTCAGGCCGACGACGCCCAACTGGACGACAAGAACGGCGTCGCCACCTATAAAGGTGACGTGATCATCACCCAGGGCTCGATGATCGTTAAAGGCAATACGGTGACCATCACCCGTACCCCGACCGGCGATATCGACGTGGTGACCTCGGTGGGCAACCTTGCCTACTTCGAGCAACTGCAGACCCAGGGTGACACCAAGCCTGTACAGGGCTGGGGCGTGACGATTCAATACCATGCCGCACAAAACCGCGTCGTGCTGATCGACAAGGCCAAGGTTGTCGACAAGGACAACAACACCACGCAGGGCGAGAAAATCGTCTATGACACGGTGAAGAAACTGGCCAGCGCCGGCCGCGCTACCGGCAGTAAAGTCACCGAGGCGCGTCCACGCATCGACATGGTGATCCAGCCGAAGAAGAAAACCGACGAGAAAACCCAGTAATGGCAACTCTGAAAGCTCAGCACCTGGCCAAGGCCTATAAAAGCCGCCAGGTCGTGCGCGACGTCAGCCTGTCGATCGACAGCGGCCAGATCGTCGGCCTGCTTGGCCCGAACGGCGCCGGCAAGACCACCTGTTTCTACATGATCGTCGGCCTGGTGCAGGCCGACCAGGGCCGCGTACTGATCGACGACCTGGACGTCAGCCATCAACCGATGCATGGCCGCGCCAAGGCCGGTATCGGCTATCTGCCGCAAGAAGCGTCGATCTTCCGCAAACTGTCGGTAGCCGACAACATCATGGCCATCCTCGAGACCCGCAAGGAGCTCGACAAGGCCGGTCGTCGCAAGGAGCTGGAAAGCCTGTTGCAGGAATTCCACATCAGCCACATTCGCGACAACCTCGGCATGAGCCTGTCCGGTGGCGAACGCCGCCGGGTGGAAATCGCTCGCGCCCTGGCAACCGCTCCGAAATTCATCCTGCTCGACGAACCGTTCGCCGGTGTCGACCCGATTTCGGTCGGCGACATCAAGCAGATCATCCACCACCTCAAGGCCAAGGGCATCGGTGTCCTGATCACCGACCACAACGTGCGCGAGACCCTGGATATCTGCGAAACCGCTTACATCGTCAACGATGGTCAACTGATCGCCGAAGGTGATGCCGCGACCATCCTCGCCAACGACCTGGTGAAGGAAGTGTATCTGGGCCACGAGTTCCGCCTTTAAGGCGCAACTGCATTCGGCCAATCGTCCGGGTGCTGTAACGATGAAGCATCGTTTATTCGCTTTTAATTGTTACAGCGCTCTAGGCAAACACTTCAGTTTCAGGCATATAATTTGCTTAAGTTTGGCGCTCCGGCGCCCTGTAGTGGATGGCGCATGCGCGCCGGCGAATAAGGTGTTAAGCCCCTGCCATGAAACCATCGCTAGTCTTGAGAATGGGCCAGCAGCTGACGATGACACCGCAGCTGCAACAGGCCATCCGCCTGCTCCAATTGTCGACCCTGGACCTGCAACAGGAAATCCAGGAGGCCCTGGAATCCAATCCGATGCTCGAACGCCAGGAAGAAGGCGACGACTTCGATAACTCCGATCCTTTGGCCGACAACGCCGAACAAAAACCCAACACTGAAATCCAGGAACCGTCCTATCAGGAATCTGCCCCGACGGTGGATAACCTGGAAGAGGGTGAATGGAACGAACGCATTCCCAACGAGCTGCCTGTCGACACCGCCTGGGAAGACGTCTACCAGACCAGCGCCAGCAGCCTGCCCAGCAGCGACGATGACGAGTGGGACTTCACCACCCGCACCTCTGCCGGCGAAAGCCTGCAAAGCCATTTGCTGTGGCAATTGAACCTGGCGCCGATGTCCGACACCGACCGCCTGATCGCTGTGACCCTGATCGACTGCATCAACAATCAGGGCTACCTCGACGAAACCCTCGAAGAAATTCTCGACGCCTTTGATCCGGAGCTCGACATCGAGCTGGACGAGATCGAAGCCGTCCTGCACCGCATTCAGCAATTCGAACCGGCTGGCATCGGCGCGCGCAACCTTGGCGAGTGCCTGCTTTTGCAACTGCGTCAGCTCCCGGCCAAAACTGCGTGGCTGAATGAAGCCAAGCGTCTGGTCAGCGATTACATCGACCTGCTTGGGAGTCGCGACTACAGCCAGTTGATGCGACGCATGAAGCTCAAGGAGGATGAGCTGCGCCAGGTCATCGAACTGGTGCAGAGCCTCAACCCGCGCCCCGGCTCACAGATCGAATCCACTGAAGCCGAGTACGTCGTGCCCGACGTCATCGTGCGCAAGGACAACGAGCGCTGGCTGGTCGAGTTGAATCAAGAGTCCGTACCCCGGTTGCGGGTCAACGCGCAGTACGCCGGTTTTGTCCGTCGCGCCGACACCAGCGCCGATAACACGTTCATGCGCAACCAGTTGCAGGAAGCGCGCTGGTTTATCAAGAGCCTGCAAAGCCGTAACGAAACCCTGATGAAAGTTGCCACCCAGATCGTCGAACATCAGCGTGGTTTTCTGGAATACGGCGACGAAGCCATGAAGCCGTTGGTTCTGCATGACATCGCCGAAGCGGTCGGCATGCACGAATCGACGATTTCCCGGGTTACCACCCAGAAGTTCATGCATACCCCTCGGGGTATTTATGAATTGAAATACTTTTTCTCCAGCCATGTCAGCACCTCCGAAGGCGGCGAATGCTCGTCCACGGCGATCCGCGCGATCATCAAAAAACTCGTTGCAGCGGAAAATCAGAAAAAGCCGTTGAGTGACAGCAAGATCGCTGGTTTACTGGAGGCACAAGGCATTCAGGTGGCTCGCCGCACCGTCGCCAAGTACCGCGAATCCCTCGGAATCGCGCCTTCGAGCGAACGCAAGCGGTTGATGTAAGCCACGTTACAGCGTTCCAGTGGCAGGCTCTTCGGCCTGCCGCTTTATGCACTGGCAACGAAGGAGAAGCTGTATGCAAGTCAACATCAGTGGACACCAACTGGAAGTGACCGAACCTCTGCGCACCTACATCAACGAGAAACTCGAACGATTGGAGCGCCATTTCGACAAGATCACCAACGTGCAAGTCACGATGTGTGTCGAAAAGCTGAAGCAGAAAATCGAAGCCACCTTGCATATTCCCGGCAGCGAAGTGGTCGCCAACGCAGAAGATACCGACATGTACGCTGCGATCGACTCACTGACCGACAAGCTGGATCGCCAACTCAAAAAGCATAAGGAAAAGACCCAGAGCCTCCTTCAGGGCGCAACAGGTCGTTAACACCCCCAACCCATGATCCGACTTGAAAGTATCCTGACCCCCGGCCGTTCCCTGGTGAACGTGCCGGGAGGCAGTAAAAAGAAAGCCCTTGAACAGATTGCCAACCTGATCGCCCGCGAAGTGCCGGATCTGGAGATGCAAGATGTCTTCGAGGCACTGATCGCCCGTGAGAAACTCGGTTCTACCGGTTTCGGCAACGGCATCGCCATCCCCCACTGTCGTCTCAAAGGCTGCGAAGCGCCCATCAGCGCCTTGATGCACCTTGATGCCCCCATCGATTTCGATGCCATCGACGGCGCACCGGTTGACCTGCTGTTTGTCCTGCTGGTCCCGCAAGCGGCCACCGATGCTCACCTGGAATTACTGCGCCAGATCGCCAGCATGCTCGATCGCAAGGAAGTGCGCGAAAGACTGCGCAGCGCACCGAGCAACGAAGCCTTGTATCAGGTCGTCCTGAGCGAGCAGAACGGTCACTAATCATGCGCTTGATCATTGTCAGCGGCCGTTCCGGCTCGGGTAAAAGTACTGCCCTGAATGTCCTTGAGGACAACGGCTATTACTGCATCGACAACCTGCCTGCCGGGTTGTTGCCGGAATTGGCCGAACGCGCACTGGTTCACACCGAGCTGGCCCAGCCGCTGGTAGCCGTGTCGATCGACGCGCGCAACCTGCCTAGCCACCTGTCGCGCTTCCCCGAGTTGCTGGAAGAAGTCCGCGCCCGCCACATCCAGTGCGATGTGCTGTATCTGGATGCCGATGAAGAAACCCTGCTCAAGCGCTTTTCGGAAACACGCCGTCGTCACCCGCTGAGCACGGCCAACCGTTCACTGGCCGAAGCGATCAACGATGAGACCGCCCTGCTCGGCCCGATTGCCGACCTGGCCGACCTCAAGGTCAACACGACCAATCTGAATCTGTACCAGCTGCGCGATACGATCAAGCTGCGCCTGCTGAATCAGCCCGAGCCGGGCACGGCGTTTCTGGTCGAATCGTTCGGCTTCAAGCGCGGCATGCCGGTGGATGCAGATCTGGTGTTCGATGTGCGCTGCCTGCCAAACCCTTACTGGAAGCCAGAGCTGCGCGCACAATCCGGTCTGGATGCACCGGTGGCCGAATATCTGGCGGCGCAACCAGAGGTCGAAGAGATGTTCCAGGACATCTTCGGCTACCTGAACAAGTGGCTGCCGCGCTTTGCGGCGAGCAATCGCGCCTACGTCACCATTGCCATTGGGTGTACCGGCGGACATCACCGCTCCGTTTACCTGACCGAACGTCTGGGTCAGGCCCTGCAGAAAACCCTGAAGAATGTCCAGGTTCGCCACCGCGACCTCACTTAAAGGATTCACACCGCGATGCCTGCTCTGGAAATCGAAATCATCAATAAACTCGGCTTGCATGCCCGAGCGTCGGCAAAATTCGTCGGGGTGGCGGGACAGTATCCGGACTGTACGATCAGAGTGGGTCGCACGCCGGAGACTACGGTCGATGGCAAAAGCATCATGGCGATGATGATGCTGGCCGCCGGCAAGGGTACAAAGATCTATCTGAGTACCGAGGGCCATCAGGAGCAGGAAGCCCTGGATGCGCTGGTGGCGTTGATCAACAACTACTTCGACGAGGGTGGTTGATCGTTAAAAAATCAAAAGATCGCAGCCTGCGGCAGCTCCTACAGTGAACGCATTCCAATGTAGAAGCTGCCGCAGGCTGCGATCTTTTTTAGCCCAATGCGGTATCCATCACCATCATCAGACAGAACCCGATCAGCAAACCAAGGCTGGCCAGTTTGTCATGACCATTGCGGCGCGATTCCGGAATGACCTCGTGAGTCACCACCAGCAACATCGCCCCCGCCGCCAGTGCCAGCCCCAATGGCAATAGCAGCTCTGCCAGACTGACCAGCCACGCACACAGCAGCGCAAACACCGGTTCGACCAGACCTGACGCGGCACCAATCAGGAACGCCTTGACCCGCGACATGCCCGCCCCCGCCAGCACCAGCGCAATTACCAGCCCCTCCGGCACATCCTGCAAGGCGATGCCCATCGCCAGACTGTCGGCATCGGGCATGCCTCCACCAGCCGATACACCCACCGCCATACCTTCCGGGATGTTGTGAGCAATGATGGCGAAGACAAACAGCCAGATTCGCGGAGGAATCACCGGGTGTTCCAAGGTGCCGACAAGCATTTCCGGTGAGGCGCCGGACAGTTTCAGATCCACCAGATACAGAGCGAACGCACCGAGCATGATGCCAAAGCAGATCAGCCCGCTGGCCGCCCATGGGGTCAGTCCCAGGCTTTCAGCAGCGGCGATGCCTGGCACGATCAATGAAAAAGCGGTCGCCGCCAGCATTACCCCGGCGCCGAAACCCAGCAGCGTATCGCTGAGCCTCTGCGGCATGCGCCGGATCACCAATACCGGCACTGCCCCGAGCGCCGTGCCGAGGGCGCAGATCGCCCCGCCCTGCAGTGCCCGGGACAACTTAGGCTCCAGGTTCAGCCACTCCAGCCCGTGCGCAGCCAGCAGGGTCATGCCCGCTAACAGCAACAGCGTCCCGACTGCGTAACGAAACATACGCCCACCGCCGATCGCCAGTGTTTCAGTGCCCATAGTCAGCCTTGGATTGTTTTTATGGATGACTTAAACCAGTGCGGCCTGATAGCGCGCCGCGACTTCAGGCCAATTGATCACGTTGTAGAACGCGTTGATGTATTCCGGACGACGATTCTGATAGCGCAGGTAGTAGGCATGCTCCCAGACATCCAGCCCGAGAATCGGCGTATTGCCATTCATCAGCGGGCTGTCCTGGTTGCCGCTGCTCTCGACGATCAGTTTCTTCTCGCGGGTGACGCTGAGCCAGGCCCAGCCGCTGCCGAAACGGGTCAGCGCAGCTTTGGTAAAGACTTCCTTGAAACTGTCGAGACCGCCCAATTGCTCATCAATTGCCTTGGCCAGCACGCCATCCGGCTTGCCACCGCCGTTGGGCACCATGACTTCCCAGAACAACGAATGGTTGGCGTGCCCGCCGCCCTGGTTGATCACCGCCGCACGGAGTTTTTCCGGCAATTGCTGGACGCTGGCAACCAGTTTTTCTACCGGCCATTCGGCGTACTCGGTGCCCTCGACGGCGGCATTGAGGTTGTTGATGTAGGTCTGGTGGTGCTTGGTGTAGTGGATTTCCATGGTTTGCGCATCGATGTGCGGTTCCAGGGCGTCATAGGCGTACGGCAAGGCAGGCAAGGTAAAAGCCATTTCAGTGGACTCCATGATGGTGTGAGGCCGAAGCGCGGCGTGCGTTGCCGGTGTCCGGGTGCAGCAGGCGTTGGGTGCGCGGGTATTCGCCGTGCTCGCTGATGAAATTCAGCAGTTCGACATAGGTCTTGCTACTCTGGCGTAACGCCGCTTCCCGCAGGGCCGGGCGCAGACGCTCGTCCTGCATGGTCTGCAACAGTCGCTGGTGAATCGCACAGAGGTACTCGGCGCTCTCCTCCGGCTGATTCAGGCGCAGATGCAGGTCCGCCAGGTTGTGATGGGAGATGACGCAGGCCGCCACCGCTTCGTCGGCATCGGCCCAGCGTTCGAACAGCACTTGCGCCAGGGCCAGGGCTTGCAGGTAAGCCTCGCGGGCATCGATCAGCTCGCCCAGCATGAAGCAGCGATTGGCCCGTTCGATCGTGCGTTTCCAGTGCTCCATGGTGAACCTCCAAAGCGGTTGCGGGATTTACACGCCGCCGGCGGTGAGTTTCTCGGGATTGAGCAACTCTTCCAGTTGGCTGCGCGACAGATCGGTATGTTCCAGCGCGACGTCGATCACCGCGCGGCCTTCCTTGTAGGCCTGCTTGGCGATTTCCGCGGCTTTCTGGTAGCCGATGATCGGGTTGAGCGCGGTGACCAGAATCGGGTTGCGCGCCAGCGCTTCCTTGAGCCGCGACTCGTTGACCTTGAAGCTGGCGATGGCCTTGTCACCGAGCAGACGGCTGGAGTTGGCCAGCAACTCGATGCTGCTCAGCAGGTTCTGGGCGATGATCGGCAGCATTACATTGAGTTCGAAGTTGCCCGACTGGCCGCCGATGGTGATCACCGAATCGTTGCCGATCACTTGTGCGGCGACCATGGCGGTGGCTTCCGGGATCACCGGGTTGACCTTGCCCGGCATGATCGACGAGCCCGGTTGCAAGCCCTCCAGCTCGATTTCGCCGAGACCGGCGAGCGGGCCGGAGTTCATCCAGCGCAGGTCATTGGCGATTTTCATCAGCGACACGGCAATGGCTTTGAGCTGCCCGGAGACAGCAACGGCAGTGTCCTGTGAGCCGATCAGCGCGAACAGATCCTTACCCGGGGTGAATTGCACATCGGTCAGCTGGCTGAGCTGGCGGCTGAAACGCGCGGCAAATTCCGGATGCGCGTTGATCCCGGTGCCGACCGCCGTCCCGCCCTGCGCCAGCGATTGCAGGCTCGGCAGCAAATCCTGAAGGTGAGCGATGTTGGCCTTGAGTTGCTGCGCCCAACCGTTGAGCACCTGGCTCATGCGCACTGGCATCGCGTCCATCAAATGGGTGCGACCGGTTTTGACGTGGTGGTGTACCTGTGTGGCTTTGTTTTCGATGACCTGCACCAGGTGCAACAGCGCCGGCAGCAGCTGTTCGTGCAACGCCAGGGCAGCACTGACGTGGATGGTGGTCGGGATGATGTCGTTGCTGCTCTGGCCGCAGTTGACGTGATCGTTGGCGTTGACCGGCTCACCGAGCAAGCGGCTGGCGAGGGTCGCGATCACTTCGTTGGCGTTCATGTTGGAACTGGTGCCGGAGCCGGTCTGGAAGATATCCACCGGAAAATGCTGCATGAAGTCGCCTTCCAGCAGACCTTGTGCGGCATCGCTGATGGCCTTGCCTTGCGCGGCGCTGAGCTGATTGAGTTCGACGTTGGCCCGGGCGGCGGCGGCTTTGGCGAGGATCAGCGCGCGGATGAATTGCACCGGCATCGGCTTGCCGCTGATCGGGAAGTTATCCACTGCACGCTGGGTCTGCGCGCCGTAGAGAGCGTCCACCGGCACCTGCAGTTCGCCCATGCTGTCGCGCTCAATACGTGTCTTGGTCATCTGAAAATCCTTGGACTAATTCAATGAGAGGAATCGAGGGGAGCAACTCGCAGGTCGCCAGTTGCCAGGTGTAGCGCTGCCAACGCTGGAGCCGGCAACTGCACAGCGACAAGCGCTCCATTTCACGCAACGGCCGCCAGGCTTGATCGAGACACAGGCTACGCCAGTGCCACGGCAACGCGACGTCGCAGGCCGTGTCGAGCAGCAGACGGAAGGAGGTTTCAGCGATGGTCCACGGGGAAGTTGCCGTACAACAGGCCAGATAACGGCCTTCGGCCAGGTAATGTTCGATCAGGCGCGGTTCGTCGGGATCCATCGCGCAACGGATCTGGCGACTCATCCAGCGCCAGCTTTCGAGGTACGGCTGATCGTGCAGGGCAGAACTCATGATCCGGGACTCGTTCGGAGATGAGATTCATTATTAGATGATAATGAGAACCAAAACAAGAGCACCTTTGTAGGAGCTGCCGCAGGCTGCGATCTTTTGATTTTGCTTTCAAACACAAGATCAAGAGATCGCAGCCTGCGGCAGCTCCTACAGGGCGGACATGAAAAAGGCGCGCCATCCGGGTGGATGGCGCGCCTTTTTGTGACGGTGGGAGCTTAGCTGCCCGCCACAGTCATCCGCTCGATCAACACCGAACCCGTGCGAATATTGCTGCGCAGCTCCAGATCATTACCGACCGCGACGATCTGCTTGAACATGTCGCGCATGTTGCCGGCGATGGTCACTTCCTGCACCGCGAACTGGATTTCGCCGTTCTCGACCCAGAAACCCGCCGCACCACGCGAATAATCGCCGGTGACCATGTTCAAGCCATGGCCCATCAACTCGGTAACCAACAAGCCACGGCCCATGCGCTTCAACAGCGCCGCCTGGTCTTCATCACCGTGAGTGACGAACAGGTTGTGCACGCCACCCGCGTTGGCGGTGCTCGGCATGCCGAGTTTGCGCCCGGAGTACGTGCCGAGGATGTACGACACCAGTTCGCCCTTCTCGACGAACGGTTTGGCGTAGGTGGCCAGACCATCACCGTCGTAGGACGCACTGCCCATGGCGCGCATCAGGTGTGGACGCTCATCGATGGTCAGCCACTCCGGAAACAGTTTTTGCCCCAGCGTGCCTTCGAGGAACGACGACTTGCGGTACAAACTGCCGCCAGACACCGCCGACAGGAAGCTGCCGAACAAGCCGCCCGCCAGCTCGGCGGAAAACAGCACCGGTACTTCGCAAGTCGGCACCGGACGCGCGCCCAAACGGCTCGCGGCCCGTTGTGCGGCGCGCTGGCCGATGCTCACAGGGTCCGCCAGCAGGCTGCCCTGACGATTGACGTCATACCAGTAATCGCGCTGCATCTGGCCATCGGCTTCGGCGATCATCACGCAGCTCAGGCTGTGCCGGGTCGACGCGTAACCACCGATGAAACCGTGGCTGTTGCCGTACACACGGCAGCCCTGATGGGTGCTGAGGGTGGTGCCGTCAGCGTTCTTGATGCGCGCATCGGCGTCGAACGCGGCGGCTTCACAGAGCAACGCCTTCTCGATGGCCTGCTCCGGGGTGATGTCCCATTCGTGGAACAGGTCGAAATCCTGCACATCCCTGGCCATCAGCGCGGCATCGGCGAGGCCCGAGGCTTCGTCTTCAGAGGTGTGTCTGGCGATCGCCAGTGCGGCAGCAACGGTTTCGCGAATCGCGTCCGGACCGGTGGCGGAGGTGCTAGCCGAGCCTTTGCGCTGGCCGACGTAAAGGGTGATGCCAAAGCCCTGATCGCGGTTGAACTCGACCGTCTCGACCTCACGCTGGCGCACCGACGTCGACAGCCCCTGCTCCAGCGACACCGCGACTTCGCAGGCGCTGGCGCCCTGACGCTTGGCTTCGGCGATGATCTGCTCGACCTGCTCCTGCAGTGCCGGCAATGCCTGCGGGCCGACGCTTTGAACTGCACTCATGCTCATCTCCACTCAAATTCTGCTTTCGGCTGGGGTCATCGAGCGACCGGGCCGGACAAGCGGCCCCCGACTGGTTATCATGGCGGCGTTTCTTTGCGGACTGCCACCATGGTTGATTCTTACGACGACTCCCTCGATACGGGAGAAAAAAGCAAATCTCAGGTCAAACGCGAGCTGCATGCTCTGGTTGACCTTGGCGAGCGCCTTACAACACTCAAGCCCGACCTGCAGGCAAAACTGCCATTGACCGACGCCTTGCGCCGGGCCTTGGCCGATGCGCCCAAGCACACCGCGAACATCGCGCGTAAACGGCACCTGCAGTTCATCGGCAAACTGATGCGCGATCAGGACACTGACGCGATTCTGACGCTGCTCGATCAACTCGATGCCTCCACCCGTCAGTACAACGAGCGTTTCCACAACCTCGAACGCTGGCGTGACCGCCTGATCGCCGGTGACGATGCCGTGCTGGAGAAATTCGTCGTTGAATACCCCGACGCCGATCGCCAGCAACTGCGTTCCCTGATCCGTCAGGCTCAGCACGAGGTTGCGCAAAACAAACCTCCTGCTTCCAGCCGCAAGATCTTCAAGTACATCCGTGAGCTGGACGATACCCAACGCGGCCTGCGTTGATATCTCGCTCCTGTAGGAGCTGCCGAAGGCTGCGATCTTTTGACTTTGATTTTTAAAAGCAAGATCAAAAGATCGCAGCCTGCGGCAGCTCCTACAGCTTTTTGTTTATGCGCCCGTGCCACCCACGGTGATCGCATCGATTTTCAGCGTCGGCTGCCCAACACCCACCGGCACCGACTGCCCGTCCTTCCCGCACGTACCCACACCGCTGTCCAGCGCCAGATCATTACCGACCATCGACACCCGGCTCATCGCCTCGGGGCCATTGCCGATCAATGTCGCGCCTTTGACCGGCGCGGTGATCTTGCCGTCCTCGATCAGATACGCCTCGCTGGTGGAGAACACGAACTTGCCGCTGGTGATGTCGACCTGACCGCCGCCAAGGTTGGCGCAGTAGATGCCTTTCTTCACCGAAGCGATGATCTCCGCCGGATCGCTCTCGCCACCCAGCATGTAAGTGTTGGTCATGCGCGGCATCGGCAGGTGCGCGTAAGACTCGCGACGACCGTTGCCGGTGCGGGCCACGCCCATCAGGCGGGCATTGAGCTTGTCCTGCATGTAGCCCTTCAGCACGCCGTTCTCGATCAGCGTGGTGCACTCGGTCGGGGTGCCTTCGTCGTCGACGCTCAGCGAACCGCGACGGCCGCTCAACGTGCCGTCATCGACAATGGTGCAGAGCTTGGAGGCAACCATTTCGCCCATCCGCCCGCTGTAGGCTGAGCTGCCCTTGCGATTGAAATCGCCTTCCAGACCGTGGCCGACCGCTTCGTGCAAAAGCACGCCGGACCAGCCCGAACCGAGGACGACAGGCAAGGTGCCGGCCGGCGCCGGAATCGCTTCCAGATTCACCAGCGCCTGACGCAGCGCCTCACGGGCATAGCCCATGGCGCGATCTTCGGCGAGGAAGTAACGGTAGTCGGTTCGCCCGCCGCCGCCATGTCCGCCGCGCTCGCGACGGCCGTTCTGCTCGACGATCACGCTTACGTTGAAGCGCACCAGCGGGCGCACATCGGCCGCCAGGCCACCGTCGGTGGAAGCCACCAGAATCCGCTCCCAGACCCCGGCCATGCTAACGCTGACCTGCTGAATCCGTGGATCGAGGGCGCGGGTGGCAACGTCGATGCGCTTGAGCAACTCGACTTTCTCGGCGCGGCTCAGCACTTCCAGCGGATTGTCCGGCGCATACAACTGCGCGACGTCCTGGGTGCTGAATGCCTGCACCGTGCCGTTCTGCCCGGCGCGGGAAATCGAGCGCGCAGCACGGGCCGCCGCGCCAAGGGCTTCAAGAGTGATCGCGTTGCTGTAGGCAAAGCCGGTTTTCTCGCCGGACTGCGCACGCACGCCGACCCCTTGGTCGAGGTTGAAGCTGCCTTCCTTGACGATGCCATCTTCCAGCGACCACGACTCGGAAATCTGGCCCTGGAAATACAGGTCGGCAGCATCGATGCCCGGGCCGGCCAGGTCACCGAGTACGCCTTGCAGGCTCTCGATGGTCACGCCGCCGGGCGCCAACAGGTGATCACTGACTGAGGACAACAACTCGCTCATAGGTTTACGCCTTAAATTCGTGTTCTGAGGCAGGCCGCTGTGCGCCCTGCGAGAAAAACCGCCGGTGATTGGTCACCGGCATTCGCGCCCTGACAGACGCCTGTTCATCACTGTCGCGTTCGGCCAACAACACCGCTTCGCCTTGATCCTGATGCGCCAGTACACGGCCCCACGGGTCGATGATCGCCGCATGACCGAAGGTCTCACGCGGTCCCGGGTGGGTCCCGCCCTGTGCTGCCGCCAACACGTAACACTGGGTCTCGATGGCCCGGGCGCGAATCAGCACGTCCCAATGCGCCGCTCCGGTCACTGCCGTGAAGGCCGACGGGGCGGTGATCAACTCGGCACCGGCGGCGCGCAGCTCGCTGTACAGCTCCGGAAAGCGCAAGTCGTAACACACGCTCAGGCCAACCCGGCCAACCGGCGTGTCCGCCACCACCACGCCACTGCCATAAGCATAGTCATCGGATTCACGATACCGCCCACGATTGTCCGCCACATCGACATCGAACAGGTGCAACTTGTCATAACGGGCAACGGTTTCACCCTGATCGTTGATCAGCAGCGAACACGCATGCGACTTGGCGTCCGGCTGCCCGAGGGGCGGCAACGGCAAGGTGCCGGCCACAATCCATAACCTGAGGTCGCGGGCGGTCTGTTTCAACCATGGCAGGATCGGCCCTTCGCCAAGCGCTTCGGCGCGGCCGATGTCGGCGATGTCGCGACGGCCCATGGCGGCGAAGTTTTCCGGCAGCACCGCCAGCTTCGCGCCGCCGGCTGCGGCCTGTTCGAGCAGGCGCCGAGCCTGGACCAGATTGGCCAGCACGTCACTCTGGCTGACCATTTGAATCACCGCTAAAGACATGGCCGCTTCCTAACAGGGAGTCCACTTATCACTGTAGGAGCTGCCGAAGGCTGCGATCTTTTGATCTGGTTTTTTAAAAGCAAAATCAAAAGATCGCAGCCTGCGGCAGCTCCTGCACGGGGGAAAGCCTCATGCTACTCAAAAAGGCTTGTCGAAGGTGATTTTCGGCTCTTTCCACGGGCCTTTGACGGTGTACTTGACGCTGGCGAAGCGCGCCACGCGGTCGCCGATCAGCTTGTCGATCAGGAACAACGCCCCGCCGACCGCCGGCGCGCCGACGATCAACGCAGCAATCGGCAGGTTATTGGTCACCGGCAAAGTCACCAGCAATTTCGCATCGACCTGCTCGCGCACCAGATCCAGCGTACCGTTGAGCTCAATGTTGCTCGACGGCCCGGTCAGACGAATCGGCTCGCGAGTGTCGTAGACACCGGCGTTGGCGACCAAAAGACCCTTGACCCTATCGTAGCTCAAGCCCTTGCCGAACAAATCGGAGAAGTCCAGGCGCAGACGGCGACCGATGGAGTTGAAGTTGAGCAGGCCGAACACCCGCAATGCTTGCGCGCCGCCCTCCACTTCAACGAACTGACCTTTATTGAGCGAGGCGTCCAGCGTGCCAGAGAAGCGTTTTGTCGCCAGCCACGCCGGCGAACCCGGCCAGCGGCCATCGACATCCATGTGGAACTCTTCACTGGTCACGCTCGGCGCGAAGCCCCAGCCCTTGAGCACATCGGCGAGATTCTTGCCGCTTATCCGGCCCTTGAACCAGCTGTTGGTCGAACCCGGCGCGCCTTCCCAGCCGCCATTGCCCTGCAACAGAATGCCCTTGAGGCCCATGTCGAGATTGTTCAGGGCGATGCCTTTGGCGGTCGGGCGCACTTTCAGCGACCAGCCACCCACCAGATCCTGGCCCTGGAACAACTGATTGATGGTGATATCCAGCGCCGGAATTTTCGTCGGGTCGACGGAAACCAGCGGGTCGGGTGAATTCTCGTCGGCCTGCACCGTCGGATCCGGCGCCGGCAGGCGCACGTATTGCAGATTGACCGCAATCGGTGCGCCTTTCGCATCGGGAAGACTGGCCGAGCCTTTGGCCTGCTGGCTGTCGAGCGCCAGATTCCACGCCCATGGCTTGCGATTGACCTGCACCGCCGCCTGATCGAGCGTGGTGCCGAATGCCGTGAGCTTGCCCACCTTGAAGTCGGCACTGTTGAGCAGTTGCTTGGCGCTGCCGCCGGGATCGTTACCGGCGTATTTGCTGACCAGATCCTGCCACGGCGCGACGTCCAGCTCCGACAGCACACCGCGTATGCGCAGGCCCTTGGCGTCCGGCAGCACCGCGTCACCGGTGCCGAGAAACAGTTCGCCACGACCCTCGGCGATATTGCTCGGCGGTGCGGCGAAGGTGAAGCTGGCCAGTTGATCGTAACTGACCCAATAACGCCGCTCCGCGCCTTGCAACGTCATGCGGAACACCGTGTCACGGCCCTGCTGGGCCGGCATGCCGAACGGTGCCGGCAGATCCACCGCGACACCTTTCATGCTGGAGCTGACCGTCAACTGGCTGTCGTTGCCGTCCAGGTTGACCTGCAACTGATACGGAATGGTCCCGGACACTGGCAACGGCTGGGTCACGCCCAGCCAATCGGTGAGTTTCTTGACCTCGACCTGCCCGGACGCCGCAACCCGGGTCTTGAGCTTGTTGGCAATGCCATCGGCGAAAATCTGCGCGGTCACCGGTTTGTCGAAAGCCCTGGCGGTGATGTTCTGCCCGCTCAAGCCCTTGGCGCTGTCGAATTGAAAATCGCCCTTGAGCTGGCTCAGTTCAAGCTTCGGTTCTGCCAGTTTCAGCCGCGCATTGGCGGTCTTGAAGTCGACGAGGATCTTCGGCAGATCGCCCTTCTCCAGCGGAATATCGAGTTTGACCTTGCCCTGCAGATCGCCCTCGCCTTCCCAGCCGGCAAACGTTTCGCCAGTGCCGATCGGTGCGGTCTGCAGAATCTTCAGCCCGTCGCCCAGCCCGCCGGCAAACCCGCCATCGAGAAGCAGATGCGTGTGCTGCCCGGCCGGCAAATGGGGAATATTGACGAAAACATCGCTGACTCGGGTGTCGAGCAACTGGCCCTTGTCGGCGACGATGCGCACGCCGCTGTCCTCGATGAACACGTCACCGCTGACCTTGCTCACGTGCGGCCAGCCCGGCTGGAACGCCAGCTCGGCGTCATGCACCTTGAAGAACAGGCTGATGCTGCGGTCGACATCCTTGGCGTTCTTGTTCAGCGAACCCTGGTACTGGAAGAAGCCTTGATCCACCGCGCCTTTGAGGATCGCCGTGCGCAGCCACTCGTCGAGGGCCGGACTGAGGACTTCGGGCAGGTATTTGGCGGTGTAGCGACCGTCGCCATCGACCAGACCGACGCGCAGGTCCATGTAGTCTTCCTGGCTATGGTCGAAGTGCAGGCGGATCAGGAAGTCGCCGGCAATCTTGCCCTCTTCGCCCAGCACCTTCAGGTACGGCGCAATCAGGGTGAAACCGTCTTTATCGAGCTTCCAGGTCAAGCGGGCGTTGGCCTGGATGTATTGCCATGGCTTGGCGAAGATCGGGTCCAGGTGCAGGACGAAATCCTTGCTGTCCATGCGCAACTCGCCACCGTCGAGGTTGCCGCTCAGGCTGCCACTGACGTTTCGCGCCGCCGGAGCACCGTGATAGGCATCGAAACCGACTTGATCCAGGTTGGCAGCAAAGCCGAATTTCGAGCCGTCGGTGGCGTTGGGACGAAAATCCAGCAGCACGTTGCGCAGCCCACCGGTCACTTTCAGATGATCAACGACCGTGGCGAAGCCTTCCGGCAATGGCCCCAGCGCATTGAGCAGCGGTGTGATCGGCGTCAGATCGAGGCGGTCGGCCTGCAGATGCCAGAGCTCGTCGACTTTATCGGTAGCTGCCGTCTGCTTGAGCTGCACATGGGATTCCCAGCGGGTCTCGCCGAAATTCATCGCCAGCGAATCGAGGGTAACCGTCGCGCCATCATCGTCGCGCTGGTAGTAGCCGTTGAGCGCCAGATTGTTGATCTGGATCGGCTTGCGCTCGGCATAGGCGCCAGTCAGTTGTGGCGCGTTCAAACGGATGGCGGCGCTCTGCAGGGCACCGTCGTTCCAGTTCACCCACAGTTCGCCGCCAGCCTTGATCTCGGAGAAATTCCACTGTTGGGTCACACGCTCCGGCAGCCATTTGGACCAGTCGCTTTGCGGCAGGCTGACATAACCTTCCAGCGAACTGTCCGGCAATTGCGAGGGGCGAATCCGCGTACGCAGGCTCATCGCCACCGGTTGCCCGTCGGGCAAGGTCAAACGGGCGTCGAGACGCTGACGGCTGGTGCCGTTTTTCAGGTTGAGACCGACGTAGGTGAAGGTCATCGGCGCCTGATCCAGCGGCTGCACGGTCACCTGACTGTCGAGCACCGAGAGTTGCTGAACCATCTGCGAGCGATTGAACAGTTGCTGGGGGTCCAGCGGCTGGTCGTTCTGCACCGGCAGGCCTTCCAGTGCCCAGGTGCCGTCCTGCGCTTCCTTGACGCTGACCTTCAGACCGTTGAGTTCCAGATGGGCGATGCGCAATTCGCGCGCCAGCACACTGCCCCACAGATCGGGCACCACGCGCACCCGATCCAGACGCAACGCGTTGGCGCCGTCACCGACCATCACATCGTGGGCCAGCAGGATCGGCGCGAAACCGCTCCAGTTGCCTTCCAGTTCGCCGATCTGCAACGGCATGCCGAGCGCGGCGGTGGCCTTGTCTTCGATATCGGTGCGATATTCCGCCACCAGCGGCGTCAATTCCCGACCGAGGCTGACGTACAGCGCCATCAACACCAGAACCAACGCGCACAGGCCCAGCCCCCAGCGGGTAAGTGCGGCCAGAATGCGTGTCAGACGCTCCATGTCAGTTGGCTCCCATGGCGATAAAACTGCGAAAAGCTGAGGCCAGCCGTTTTGGATTGAATGTGCCGCAGGATCTCAGAGCAACACCACGTCATATTGTTCCTGGGAATACATGGTTTCGACCTGAAAGCGTATGGTGCGGCCAATGAACCCCTCAAGCTCGGCGACGTTACCGGATTCTTCGTCGAGCAAACGGTCCACCACTTTCTGGTTCGCGAGCACCCGATAGCCCTCAGCCTGATAGGCACGGGCTTCACGCAGAATCTCGCGGAAAATCTCGTAACAGATGGTTTCCGGGGTCTTCAGCTTGCCGCGCCCCTGGCAACTGCTGCACGGTTCGCACAGCACTTGCTCAAGACTTTCGCGGGTACGTTTGCGGGTCATCTGCACCAGTCCCAGCTCGGTAATGCCGATGATGTTGGTCTTGGCGTGGTCGCGTTCGAGCTGTTTTTCCAGGGTTCGCAGCACCTGACGCTGGTGTTCTTCATCTTCCATGTCGATGAAGTCGATGATGATGATCCCGCCCAGATTGCGCAGGCGCAATTGACGGGCAATTGCCGTGGCAGCTTCCAGATTGGTCTTGAAAATGGTTTCTTCGAGATTGCGGTGGCCGACGAACGCCCCGGTGTTGACGTCGATGGTGGTCATGGCTTCCGCCGGATCGACCACCAGATAACCGCCGGACTTGAGCGGCACTTTGCGCTCGAGGGCTTTCTGGATTTCGTCTTCGACGCCATACAGGTCGAAAATCGGCCGCTCGCCCGGGTAGTGTTCCAGACGATCGGCGATTTCCGGCATCAGCTCGGCGACGAACTGCGTGGTTTTCTGAAAGGTTTCCCGGGAGTCGATGCGGATCTTCTCGATTTTCGGGCTGACCAGATCGCGCAAGGTGCGCAGGGCCAGGCCGAGGTCTTCGTAGATCACACTCGGCGCGCCGACTGTCTTGATCTGCTCGCTGATCTGATCCCAGAGGCGGCGCAGGTAGCGGATGTCCATGAGGATTTCATCGGCCCCGGCACCTTCGGCGGCGGTTCGCAGGATGAAGCCGCCGGCCTCCTTGATCCCTTCCTTTGCCACACAATCGCTGACCACCTGCTTGAGGCGTTCGCGCTCGGCTTCGTCTTCGATTTTCAGGGAAATGCCGACGTGGGCGGTGCGCGGCATGTACACCAGATAGCGCGACGGAATCGACAGCTGTGTCGTCAACCGCGCGCCTTTCGACCCGATCGGGTCCTTGGTGACCTGCACCACCAGGCTCTGGCCCTCGTGCACCAGCGAGCTGATGCTTTCCACCGCCGGGCCTTCGCGCAGGGAAATTTCCGAGGCGTGGATGAATGCCGCACGATCCAGACCGATATCGACGAATGCCGCCTGCATGCCCGGCAGCACCCGGACAATCTTGCCCTTATAGATGTTGCCGACGATCCCGCGTTTTTGCGTGCGCTCGACGTGGACTTCTTGCAGCACACCGTTTTCGACCACCGCCACGCGCGATTCCATCGGCGTGATGTTGATCAGAATCTCTTCACTCATGGCAGGGTCTCGTTCAGGCATGTTCACGATAATGGCCGCATCTTGATCCATACGACGCTCATTGCGCGTTCAGGTTTTGCCAACAGGGTATGCCGAAATGGCCCAACAGTTCTGCGGTTTCGCAAACCGGCAGCCCGACCACCGCCGAATAGCTGCCATTGAGGCCCGCGACGAACACCGCGCCGAGGCCCTGAATGCCATAACCGCCGGCCTTGTCCCGGGGTTCGCCACTGGCCCAGTAGGCGGCGGCTTCTTCGCGGTTGATGGGGCGAAACCGCACCAGACTGCGCACAACCTGCGACTCACAGCGCTCGCCTTCGAGCACGGCGATGGCGGTGAGCACTTCATGCTCCTTGCCGGACAACATCATCAGCATGGCGCATGCATCGGCTTCGTCCACCGGTTTGCCAAGAATTTTGCCGTCGAGTACCACGGCGGTATCGGCACCCAGCACGCAGAACGTTGCGTCAGACGCCAATGTGCGCCGACCTGCCTCGGCCTTGCCACGCGCAAGGCGTTCGACGTAGGCCGATGGCGATTCTTCAGGGAGCGGGGTTTCATCGATGTCCGCACTGATGGCGGAAAACGGAACGCCGATCTGCGTGAGCAACTCACGCCGACGCGGCGATCCAGAGGCAAGGTAAAGCGGCTTCATCAAGACATCTCCCTTGTCGAGGTGCGGGCAAATGCCTGACCGGATCAGTTGATTTTGTAGCGCCGGCGCAATCCACGCAAAGCGAAGCTGATCCAGGGCCAGAGCAAGGCACTGACCAGTGCCGGCAGCACCAGCGCCAGGGTCGGCTGACGGTTGCCGGTCAGTGCGCTGAGCCACAGCTGGACCAGTTGCGCGAGGCCGAAGATCACCAGGATCACCAGGCACTGCTGCCACATAGGGAACATCCGCAGACGCTGCTGCAACGACAGCACGAGGAAGGTGATCAGCGTCAGGATCAGGGCATTCTGACCGAGCAGATCCCCCTGCAGCACGTCTTCGGCCAGCCCCAGGCAGAACGCGGTGACCATGCCGACTGTATGCGGCATGTACAAGGCCCAGAACGTCAGGAGCAAGGCCAGCCACAGTGGGCGCAGGATTTCCATGAACATCGGTAGCGGTGACACGCTGAGCAGGATGCCGACGACAAACGTCAGCCAGACGATCCAGCCGTTACGCGAAGCGGTAGCGCCGACCATTACTCTTGTCTCCCGGTGGTGGCCGGCGCGGCGGCAGGCGGTTTGGTCGCCGCTGCAGGTTTGGTCGCGGCCGGTTTGCTTGCCACGGGCTTGGCCGCAGGCGTACTGGCAGCAGGCGCTGGCGGTGCAGCGGGCGCTGCTGCAGCAGCCGGGGCGTTTACGGTTTTCGGCACCGTGGCCGGAATCACCGGGCCACCGCCCTGCGCATCAAGATTTTCCTGGGCTTGCGCCGCATCGTTGGCGCGCTCTTCGGCGGTACGGTTGTCGCTGAACACCAGCAGCAGATAGCGGCTGCGGTTCAGTGCAGCGGTCGGCACCGCACGGACAATCGCGAACGGCTGGCCGGAGTCGTGGATGACTTCCTTGACCGTCGCCACCGGGTAACCGGCCGGGAAGCGCTGACCGAGGCCGGAGCTGACCAGCAGATCGCCTTCCTTGATGTCGGCGGTGTCGGCGACGTGGCGCAATTCCAGGCGTTCCGGGTTACCGGTGCCGCTGGCAATCGCCCGCAGACCGTTGCGGTTCACCTGGACAGGAATGCTGTGGGTGGTGTCGGTCAGCAGCAGCACTCGGGAGGTGTACGGCATCAACTCCACCACCTGGCCCATCAGACCGCGTGCATCGAGCACCGGCTGACCCAGCACCACGCCGTCACGCTCACCTTTATTGATGATGATGCGATGGGTGAACGGGTTGGGGTCCATGCCGATCAACTCGGCCACTTCGACCTTTTCATTGACCAGCGCAGAGGAATTGAGCAACTCGCGCAGCCGAACGTTCTGCTCGGTGAGGGCGGCAAGCTTTTGCATGCGGCCCTGCAGCAGCAGGTTCTCGGTCTTGAGTTTTTCGTTTTCGGCGACAAGCTCGGTGCGACTGCCGAACTGGCTGGCGACACCTTCCCACAAGCGACCGGGCAGGTCGGTGATCCAGTAGGCATCCATCAGCACCAGCGACGCTTGCTTGCGCGCAGGCTTGAGCAGGTCAAAGCGGGCATCGACCACCATCAGCGCGATCGATAGCACGGCCAGCACCAACAGGCGCACGCCCAACGAAGGGCCCTTGGCGAAAAGCGGTTTAATAAGCCGCTCCTCCCAGGCAAATGTTCTGTTTATTCATACGGCATCAAACCGGCCTGGATGAAGACTGACAGAAGATAAACGCCAACAGGCAGCACTGCAAAGTGCTGCCTGCGCGCTCACCCACGTATTGCAAACCGGCGAGTTATTCGCTGGAGAGCAGGTCCATGGTGTGTTTGTCCATCATTTCCAATGCACGGCCACCGCCGCGAGCAACGCAGGTCAGCGGGTCTTCGGCAACGATCACCGGCAGACCGGTTTCCTGGGCCAGCAACTTGTCGAGGTCACGCAGCAGCGCGCCACCACCGGTCAGCACCAGGCCACGCTCGGCGATGTCGGAAGCCAGTTCCGGCGGCGACTGCTCCAGGGCGCTTTTCACCGCCTGAACGATAGTGGCCAGGGACTCTTGCAGAGCTTCCAGCACTTCGTTGGAGTTCAGGGTGAATGCGCGTGGAACGCCTTCGGCCAGGTTGCGACCGCGAACGTCGACTTCGCGAACTTCGCCGCCCGGGTAGGCCGTGCCGATTTCCTGCTTGATGCGCTCGGCGGTCGATTCACCGATCAGGCTGCCGTAGTTGCGGCGCACGTAGGTGATGATCGCTTCGTCGAAACGATCGCCGCCAACGCGCACGGATTCGGCATAGACCACGCCGTTCAGGGAGATCAGCGCGATTTCGGTAGTACCACCACCGATATCGACGACCATCGAACCGCGTGCCTCTTCAACCGGCAGACCGGCACCGATCGCTGCAGCCATTGGCTCTTCGATCAGGAACACTTCACGGGCACCGGCACCGAGGGCCGATTCACGGATGGCACGACGCTCAACCTGGGTGGACTTGCATGGAACGCAGATCAGCACACGAGGACTGGGCTGCAGAAAGCTGTTTTCGTGAACCTTGTTGATAAAGTATTGCAGCATCTTTTCGCAAACGCTGAAGTCGGCGATCACGCCGTCCTTCATCGGACGAATGGCAGCAATGTTGCCCGGCGTACGGCCGAGCATGCGCTTGGCTTCGGTGCCGACAGCAACGACACTTTTCTGGTTACCGTGTGTCCGAATGGCCACAACCGATGGCTCATTCAGGACGATACCGCGCTCGCGCACGTAAATAAGGGTGTTGGCAGTGCCCAGGTCAATGGAAAGATCGCTGGAAAACATGCCACGCAGTTTCTTGAACATGGGAAAGGGACCCTAGGCAACGCGTGGGTAAAAAAGTGCGGCAAACTCTAACAACGACAGGGATTTTGGGCAAGGCGCCAATATGTTAAATTGGCCGCTTTTCTGTGCACCAAGCCCCACAATCGCGGCCTTATGACCGTAGAAGTGCGGTAGTGTTCCGACAATCTAACACACGGACGCCGTCCGTTCTGTTTTCCACTGGAGAATCCCGATGGCGCTAGAACGCTCCGACGTGGAAAAAATCGCACATCTGGCCTGCCTTGGCCTCAATGATGCCGATCTTCCGCACATTACTTCCGCCCTCAACAGCATTCTCGGGCTGGTCGACGAAATGCAGGCCGTCGATACCGACGGTATCGAGCCTTTGGCCCACCCGCTGGAAGCCAGTCAGCGCCTGCGCGCCGACGTCGTGACCGAGACCAATCACCGCGAGGCCTATCAGTCCATCGCACCAGCGGTCGAAAACGGCCTGTATCTGGTTCCGAAAGTCATCGACTAAAGGGAAAGAGCCTGCAATGCATCAAATGACTCTGGCCGAGATCGCCCGCGGTCTCGCCGATAAAAAGTTTTCCTCCGAAGAGCTGACCAAAGTCCTGCTGGCGCGTATTACCCAGCTCGATCCGCAGCTCAACAGTTTCATCAGCCTCACCGAAGAGCTGGCGCTCGAGCAGGCGAAAGCCGCCGACGTGCGTCGTGCCAACGGTGAGAGCGGCGCCCTGCTCGGCGCGCCGATCGCCCACAAGGACCTGTTCTGCACCCAGGGCATCCGCACCAGCTGCGGCTCGAAGATGCTCGACAACTTCAAGGCGCCCTACGACGCCACCGTGGTTGCGAAACTGGCCGCTGCCGGCGCCGTGACCCTGGGCAAGACCAACATGGACGAATTCGCCATGGGCTCGGCCAACGAGTCGAGCTGGTACGGCGCGGTGAAAAACCCGTGGAACCTGGAACACGTACCGGGCGGTTCGTCCGGTGGTTCGGCGGCGGCGGTTGCCGCGCGTCTGTTGCCAGCGGCCACGGCCACTGACACCGGTGGTTCGATCCGTCAGCCCGCTGCATTCACCAACCTCACCGGCCTGAAACCGACCTACGGTCGTGTGTCGCGCTGGGGCATGATCGCGTACGCCTCCAGCCTCGATCAGGGCGGCCCGTTGGCACGCACTGCCGAAGACTGCGCAATTTTGTTGCAAGGTATGGCCGGGTTCGATCAGAACGACTCCACCAGCATCGATGAGCCGGTTCCGGATTACTCCGCCAGCCTCGGCGATTCGCTGCAGGGCCTGCGCATCGGCGTGCCGAAGGAATACTTCAGCGCCGGTCTCGACCCGCGCATCGCCGAGCTGATCCAGAACAGCATCAAGGAGCTGCAGAAGCTCGGTGCGGTGATCAAGGAAATCAGCCTGCCGAACATGCAGCACGCGATTCCGGCGTACTACGTGATCGCCCCGGCAGAGGCCTCCTCGAACCTGTCGCGTTTCGACGGCGTACGCTTCGGCCATCGCTGCGAGAACCCGGAAAACCTGATCGACCTGTACAAGCGCTCCCGTGGCGAAGGCTTCGGCCCTGAAGTGCAGCGCCGGATCATGGTCGGTGCCTACGCGCTGTCCGCCGGTTACTACGACGCCTACTACCTCAAAGCGCAGAAGATCCGTCGTCTGGTGAAGAACGACTTCATGGCTGCCTTTAATGAAGTCGACATCATCCTCGGCCCAACCACGCCGAACCCGGCCTGGAAGCTCGGCGCCAAGAACAGCGACCCGGTCGCCGCCTATCTGGAAGACGTCTACACCATCACCGCCAACCTCGCGGGCCTGCCGGGCCTGTCGATGCCGGCCGGTTTTGTCGATGGTCTGCCGGTGGGCGTGCAGTTGCTTGCGCCGTATTTCCAGGAAGGCCGTTTGCTCAACGTTGCCCACCAGTATCAGTTACACACTGACTGGCACACCCGCACCCCGCAGGGGTTTTGAAACTGCTGCGCTCGGTAATGCTGCGTTGAAAACTGGCTCGTAATGCTCATTGACTACAGTCAACTCCGCTTACTCGCCAGTTTTCGCCTTGCCTTACCTTCGCTCGCGACGTTTCAAAATCCCCAGCAAAAGGCTAGGAGACACACATGCAATGGGAAGTCGTGATCGGGCTGGAGATTCACACTCAGCTCACTACCCGATCGAAAATCTTTTCCGGTAGTTCCACCCAGTTCGGCTCCGAGCCGAACACCCAGGCCAGCCTGATCGACCTGGGCATGCCCGGCGTGTTGCCGGTGCTGAACCAGGAAGCCGTGCGCATGGCCGTGATGTTCGGTCTGGCGATTGACGCCGAGATCGGTCAGCACAACGTGTTCGCGCGTAAAAACTATTTTTACCCGGACCTGCCGAAGGGCTACCAGATCAGCCAGATGGAATTGCCGATCGTCGGCAAGGGCCACCTGGACATCGCCCTGGAAGACGGCACCGTCAAACGTGTCGGCATTACTCGCGCACACCTGGAAGAAGACGCTGGCAAGAGCCTGCACGAAGAATTCAACGGTGCCACCGGCATCGACCTGAACCGTGCCGGCACGCCGCTGCTGGAAATCGTTTCCGAGCCGGACATGCGCAGCGCCAAGGAAGCCGTGGCTTACGTCAAGGCGATCCACGCACTGGTGCGTTACCTGGGCATCTGCGACGGCAACATGGCCGAAGGCTCGCTGCGTTGCGATTGCAACGTATCGGTACGGCCGAAAGGCCAGGTCGAGTTCGGCACCCGCTGCGAGATCAAGAACGTCAACTCGTTCCGTTTCATCGAGAAGGCGATCAACTCCGAGATCCAGCGGCAGATCGAACTGATCGAAGACGGCGGCAAAGTGATCCAGCAGACCCGTCTGTACGATCCGAACAAGGACGAGACCCGTCCGATGCGCTCCAAAGAGGAAGCCAACGACTACCGTTACTTCCCCGATCCGGACCTGCTGCCAGTGGTCATCGAAGAGTCGTTCCTGGGCGAGGTGCGCGCCACCCTGCCGGAACTGCCACCGCAAAAACGCGAGCGCTTCCAGAGCCAGTTCGGTCTGTCGGCGTACGACGCCAACGTGCTGGCCACCAGCCGTGAGCAAGCGGACTACTTCGAGAAAGTCGCAGCCATCGGCGGCGACGCCAAACTGGCGGCGAACTGGGTGATGGTCGAGTTGGGCAGCCTGCTCAACAAGCAAGGCCTGGACATCGAGGATTCGCCGGTTTCCGCTGAACTGTTGGGCGGCATGCTGCAGCGCATCAAGGACAACACCATCTCCGGCAAGATCGCCAAAGTGGTGTTCGAAGCGATGGCCAACGGCGAAGGCACGGCAGACGAGATCATCGACAAGCGCGGTCTCAAGCAAGTGACCGACACCGGCGCGATCTCCGCAGTCCTGGACGAAATGCTCGCGGCCAACGCCGAGCAGGTCGAGCAATACCGCGCGGCAGACGAAGCCAAACGCGGCAAGATGTTCGGCTTCTTCGTCGGTCAGGCCATGAAGGCTTCGAAAGGCAAAGCCAACCCGCAGCAAGTGAACGAACTGCTGAAAAGCAAGCTCGAAGGCTGATGCAAATGGAGCCAGACCTGAAACCTGGCTCCATCCCCTGTGGGAACAATCCATGGCGGGGGAAGTTTTGTGGTGAGGGGATTTATCCCCGATGGGTTGCAAAGCGACCCCAATTCTTCTGTAC
>NZ_QAIK01000136.1:80769-98104 GCF_003061005.1 Pseudomonas sp. HMWF021
CGCCACAGAGGCTGATCTCCACATGGGGTTGTTTCCACATTTGTTTTGTGGAGCCTTTGAATGAAACGTCTGCTCGGCGCCTGCGCCCTGCTCTCCTTGCTCGCCGGTTGCGCCAGCAACGACATCATCGACCCGCACGGTTACGACCAGACCGGCGTCGCCTCCTACTACGGTGCCAGGCACCACGGTAAACGCACCGCCAGCGGCGAAGCGTTCAACCAGCATTCCCTGACCGCCGCCCACCGCCAATTGCCATTCGGCACACGGGTGAAGGTCACCAACCTGAAAAACGACAGATCCTGCGTTGTGCGCATCAATGATCGCGGCCCGCACACCCGTGGCCGCTTGATCGATGTCTCGCGCGAAGCCGCCGAACGCCTCGGCATGCTCGGCAGCGGCACCGCACGGGTGCGCATACAGGCCCTCGACGACTGATGGAGCGCTGACCATTTTTGCACTGGCCGATTTACCGCTGATCAACGTGATCGAACTGCTCAGTGGCCTGATCCTGCTGATCCTCGGCGCCGAACTGATGGTGCGCGCCGCTGTGCGTCTGGCCGCGCGCCTGCATGTGCGCCCGCTGATCATCGGCCTGACCATCGTCGCCCTCGGCAGCAGTGCCCCGCAAATGGCGGTCAGCTTGCAGGCGACCCTGACGCACAACCCCGACATTGCCGTCGGCAGTGTGATCGGCAGCAGCATCTTCAACATTCTCGTGACCCTTGGCCTGTCGGCGCTGATCATTCCGCTGCGGGTGTCGCGGCAACTGGTGCGCCTGGACATTCCGCTGATGATCGGCGCCAGCCTGCTGGTGTTCGTCCTCGCCTGGAATGAACAGATCGGCCGCTTCGACGGCGTGTTGCTGCTCGCGGCACTGGCGCTGTATCTAGGCCTGCTGCTGCGTCAGTCGCGGCACTCGGCGCGCCCGCATTCGGAATTGCCGCACACCCCGCAGGTGCCGTGGTTCAGCAGTCTGCTGATGATCGTTGTCGGCCTCGCGCTGTTGGTGTTCGCCGGGCATTTGTTGCTCGGCGCAGCTGTGGCGGTGGCGACGGATCTGGGCTTCTCCGAGCGGGTGATCGGCCTGACCGTAGTCGCGGTCGGCACCTCGCTGCCGGAACTCGCCACCTCGTTGATCGCCGCATTGCGCGGCCAGCGCGACATTGCCGTGGGCAACGTGATCGGCGCCAACCTGTTCAACCTGCTGGGGGTGCTCGGCATCACTGCACTGATCGCGCCGACACCGTTGTCGGTCTCGCCCAATGCGCTGGATTTCGACTTGCCGGTGATGCTCGGCGTCGCCGCGCTGTGCCTGCCGGTGTTCTATTCGGGCTACCGCGTGACCCGCGCCGAAGGTTTGCTGCTGCTTGGTTTGTACGCGGCTTACGGGCTGCACGTGGTGTCCTTCACCACCGGCATGCCGCTGGCCGGCAAACTGGAAAAACTGATGCTGTTCTACGTGCTGCCGACGCTGCTGGCGTTTCTGTTGTTCACGTCCGTACGCGCCTGGCGCCGCCAACACCACAAGAGGGATGTGCCATGACCGATTCGAAGAAAACCGGGGTTGAAATCCGCCGTCAGGTAATGGGCGATGCGTTCGTTGATCGCGCGCTGGGCAACGCCACCGAATTCACTCAGCCGTTGCAGGATTTCGTCAATGAACACGCCTGGGGCGGGGTGTGGAATCGCGAAGGTCTGCCGCTGAAAACTCGCAGCCTGATCACTCTTGCTGCGCTGACCGCGTTGAAGTGCCCGCAGGAATTGAAAGGCCACGTGCGTGGTGCGCTGAACAATGGCTGCACCGTAGAAGAAATCCGCGAGGCGCTGCTGCATTGCGCGGTGTATGCCGGGGTGCCGGCGGCGATTGATGCGTTTCGCGCGGCGCAGGAAGTGATCGACAGTTACCAGAAACCCTGAAAGATCGCAGCCTGCGGCAGCTCCTACATTGGAATGCGTTCTCCTGTAGGAGCTGCCGCAGGCTGCGATCTTTTGATCTTGCTCTTCAGATCCACCCACCCCACTGCAACAGAAAGATCCCGATATTGGTGGTCACCGCCGCCATCAGCGTGGTCAGCACAATGATCGCCGCTGCCAGCTCATGATTGCCCTGCGCCGCCCGGGCCATGACGAAACTGGCCGCCGCCGTCGGGCTGCCGAAGTACAGGAACAGAATCCCCAGTTCCGCGCCACGAAATCCCCACAGCCACGCCCCCAGCGTCGCCAGCACCGGCAGGCCGATCATCTTCACCAGACTCGAACTCAGCGCCATGCTGCCGCTCTTGCGCAGCGCGGCCAGTGACAGCGTGCCACCAATGCAGATCAGCGCCAGCGGCAAGGTGGTTTGCGCCAGATACTGGCCGGAGGTTTCCAGCCAGCCGGGCAGGTTGATCTGGAAATACGCGAACGGCGCGGCGGCAATCACGCTGATGATCAGCGGGTTGCTGAACACGCTTTTGCAGATGCTCCACGGATCGGACTTGATCACCGGGCTGTACACCGCGAGCACGATGGTCGACAGGGTGTTGTAGAACAGGATCACCAGCGCCGCGAGTATCGCCCCGAGGGAAATCCCGTAGTCGCCGTACATGCTCGCCGCCAGCGCCAGACCGATCACCCCGTTGTTGCCGCGAAACGCGCCTTGGGTGTAGATGCCGCGATCTTCGCGTGGGCACTTGATGATCGCCCAGCCCCAGGCCAGAGCAAAACTCGCCAGCGTCGCGATCGCAAAATAGATCAGCAGCGCCGGTTGCAGCGCGGCGTGCAGATCCGCATGCAGAATCCCGAGAAACAGCAGCGCCGGCATGCTCACGTTGAACACCAGCGCCGAGGCGGTGTGGATGAAGTTGTCGTTGATCCAGTCGATGCGCTTGAGCAACACCCCGAGGAACAGCATGGCGAACACCGGCGCGGTGATGTTCAGGGTTTCGAGGAAGATTGCCAGCATGCCGGGGGGAGCCTTTGGGTGAGCGTCGTCAGGGGGCTAATGATAAGCCACTGAGTTGCTGTTGAAGATCAAAAGATCGCAGCCTGCGGCAGCTCCTACAGTGGAATTCGCGTTTCCCTGTAGGAGCTGCCGCAGACTGCGATCTTTTTCGGCCTCAGGTAATCGGCGCCGGATTGAACAGGGTGATGTCGTTATGCAGCTTGTGCTTCTCCGCCCAGGTCTGTTGTTTGCCGCTCGCCACATCCAGGTAGTAGTGGAACAACTCCCAGCCCAATTCCTCGATGGTCGCGCGCCCGGTGGCGATCCGTCCGGCGTCGATGTCGATCAGGTCCGGCCAGCGCTGGGCCAATTCCGTACGCGTGGAGACCTTCACCACCGGGGCCATCGCCAATCCATAAGGTGTGCCACGCCCGGTGGTGAACACATGCAGGTTCATCCCCGCCGCCAGTTGCAGCGTGCCACAGACAAAATCACTGGCCGGTGTCGCGCAGAAGATCAGCCCCTTGCGCTTGAAACGCTCGCCCGGGCCGAGCACGCCATTGATCGCGCTGCTGCCGGATTTGACGATCGAACCCAGCGACTTCTCGACAATGTTCGACAATCCGCCCTTCTTGTTGCCCGGCGTGGTGTTGGCACTGCGATCCGCCTCACCCTTGGCCAGATAACGGTCGTACCAGTCCATCTCGCGCACCAGTTCCTGCGCCACGGTCTTGGTCTCGGCGCGGGAGGTCAGCAGGTAGATTGCATCGCGCACTTCGGTGACTTCGGAAAACATCACCGTCGCTCCGGCGCGCAGCAGCAAGTCCGAGGCATAACCCAGCGCCGGGTTGGCGGTGATTCCGGAGAACGCATCGCTGCCGCCACACTGCATGCCGAGGATCAGCTCGGACGCCGGCACGGTTTCGCGGCGGCGCTGGTCGAGCTTTTTCAAACGGGTCTCGGCCAGCGCCATGATCTGCTCGATCATCTCGGTGAAGCCGTGACTTGAATCCTGCAGGCGATACAGCCACGGCTCACTCAAGTCGACCGACGCGTCGTCCTCGTGCATCACCTGCCCGGCCTGCAATTTCTCGCATCCCAGACTGATCACCAGCGCTTCGCCACCCAGGTTCGGGTTGCGCGCCAGATTGCGCACGGTACGAATCGGGATGTAAGCGTCGGTGGCGGTGATCGCCACACCGCAGCCGTAACTGTGGGTCAGCGCCACCACGTCATCGACGTGCGGATACTTCGGCAGCAGTTCGTCCTTGATGCGTTTCACCGCGTGATCGAGCACGCCGGTGACGCACTGCACGGTGGTGGTGATCCCGAGAATATTGCGCGTGCCGACGGTGCCGTCGGCGTTGCGATAACCCTCGAAGGTGAAGCCTTCCAGCGGGGCCTGCGCGGCCGGCACTTCGGTGGACAGCGGCAGGCTGTCCAGCGGCGGCGCGGTGGGCATGCGCAGTTGATCTTCCTTGACCCAGCTGCCGCGCGGAATCGGCTGCAACGCGTAGCCGATGGTCTGGCCGTAGCGAATCACCTGACCACCCTCGGAAATGTCTTCGAGGGTGACCTTGTGGCTTTGCGGCACAAAATCCACAGTCACCAGACCGTCCGGGAACTCGGTGCCGGCCGGCACGCCCTGGTCGTTGACCACAATCACTACGTTGTCCCGCTCGTGCAGGCGGATGTAGCGCGGCGAGTCGGAATGTTCAATCAACTGCATGACGCCGCTCCTCAGGAATGCGCTTGAGACAATTTGCCGGTGATTTCGGAACCACCGTTGGTTGGCGGCTCTTTGAGCACCACCCGTTTGATCGGGCCGACGATCACCAGATAACTAAACACCGCCACCAGTGCGTTGGCACCGACGAACACCAGTGCCCATTTGAACGAACCGGTGGAACTGATGATGTAGCCGATCACGATCGGCGTGGTGATCGAAGCGATGTTGCCGAAGGTGTTGAACAGGCCACCGCTCAGACCGGCGATCTGTTTCGGCGAGGTGTCGGACACCACCGCCCAACCGAGTGCGCCAACGCCCTTGCCGAAGAATGCCAGGGCCATGAAGCCGACCACCATCCATTCCACGTCAACATAGTTGCAGGCCACGATGCTGCTGGACACCAGCAGACCGGCGATGATCGGCGCCTTGCGGGCAAAGGTCAGCGAATGCCCTTTGCGCAGCAGGTAATCGGAAATCACCCCGCCCAGCACGCCACCGATGAAGCCGCAGATCGCCGGCAACGAGGCGATGAAACCGGCCTTGAGAATGGTCATGCCGCGCTCCTGCACCAGGTACACCGGGAACCAGGTCAGGAAGAAATAGGTGATGCCGTTGATGCAGTACTGGCCCAGATACACGCCGAGCATCATGCGGTTGGTCAGCAACTGGCGGATGTAATCCCATTTCGGGCCGTCCGCTTTTTTGCCTTGCTTGACGTCCATGTCGACCATGCCGCCGTTGTCGGCAATGAACTGCACTTCCGCTTCGTTGGCCATCGGGTGCTGGCGCGGGCTGTGGATAACCTTGAGCCAGATCCCCGAGAAGACGATGCCGAACACGCCCATGACGATGAACACGTGTTCCCAGCCGAAGGTGTAGACGATCCAGCCCATCAGCGGTGCGAACAGCACGGTGGCGAAGTATTGCGCCGAGTTGAAGATCGCCGAAGCGGTGCCGCGTTCTGCAGTCGGGAACCACGCAGCAACGATGCGCGCGTTACCGGGGAACGACGGCGCTTCGGCCAGGCCCACCAGAAAGCGCAGCATGAACAGCGCGACAATCGCCGTGGACATGCCGAACTCACCGACAAAGCCTTGCAGCACGGTGAACAGCGACCAGCAGAAAATGCTCAGGGCGTAGACTTTTTTCGAGCCGAAACGATCGAGCAGCCAGCCACCAGGAATCTGCCCGGCGACGTAGGCCCAACCGAAAGCGGAGAAGATATAACCGAGGGTGACCGCGTCGATGCCGAGGTCTTTTTGCAGGCTGGAACCGGCGATGGCGATGGTCGCGCGGTCGGCGTAGTTGATCGTGGTCACCAGGAACAGCATGAGCAGAATCAAATAGCGGACGTGAGTCGGCTTGGACGATTGCATGTAGATGTACTCCCACTGATTATTTTTATGCGCGGGTGAATCTGTTGTGTTTCCCGGTGTTCCGGGTTCCCTGTAGGAGCTGCCGAAGGCTGCGATCTTTTGATCTTGATCTTCAAAACAAAATCAAAAGATCGCAGCCTGCGGCAGCCCCTACAGGGGGTGCGGTGTCAGGGGTCGACACCGCGTGCTCCTTCAGGAACCGATGTAGCTGGTCTTCACGACCGTGTAGAACTCTTGTGCATAGCGGCCTTGCTCACGTGAGCCATAGGATGAACCCTTACGGCCACCGAACGGAACGTGATAATCGACACCGGCCGTCGGCAGGTTGACCATCACCATCCCGGCCTGCGAATGGCGCTTGAAGTGATTGGCGTACTTCAGCGACGTGGTGGCGATACCGGCGGACAAGCCGAACTCGGTGTCGTTGGCCATCGCCAGCGCCGCCTCGTAATCGGCCACGCGAACGATGTTCGCCACCGGGCCGAAGATCTCTTCACGGCTGATGCGCATCGACGCTTCGCTGTCGGCAAACAGCGTTGGCGCGAGGAAGTAGCCTTCGGTGTCGCAGGTCACCAGACCACCGCCGCTGACCACACGTGCACCTTCGCTCTGACCGATGTCGATGTATTTCAGGTCCTGTTCCAGCTGTGTCTGGGAAACCACCGGGCCGATATCGATACCGGATTTCAGCGCGTGGCCGACCTTGATCGACTTCATGCGCTCGGCCATGGCCTCGACGAACTGGTCGTGAATCCCGGCAGTGACGATCAGGCGACTCGACGCCGTGCAACGCTGGCCGGTGGAGTAGAACGCGCTCTGCACCGACAGCTCGACCGCTTGCTTGAGGTCGGCGTCGTCGAGAATGATCTGCGGGTTCTTGCCGCCCATTTCCAGCTGCACCTTGGCCTGGCGCGACACGCAGCTGACCGCGATCTGCCGACCCACGCCAACCGAACCGGTGAAGCTGATGCCATCGACTTTCGGGCTGTTGACCAGCGCTTCGCCAACCACCCGACCGCTGCCCATCACCAGGTTGAACACGCCGGCCGGGAAGCCTGCGCGGGAAATGATTTCCGCCAGCGCCCAGGCACAGCCCGGCACCAGATCGGCAGGTTTGAGCACCACGCAGTTGCCGTAGGCCAGCGCCGGAGCGATCTTCCAGGCCGGAATCGCAATCGGGAAGTTCCACGGGGTGATCAGGCCGACCACGCCGAGGGCTTCGCGGGTGACTTCGACGTTGACGCCCGGGCGCACCGACGGCACGTAGTCGCCGGACAGACGCAGGCATTCACCGGCGAAGAACTTGAAGATGTTGCCGGCGCGGGTCACTTCGCCAACGGCTTCGGGCAGGGTCTTGCCCTCTTCCCGGGCCAGCAGGGTGCCGAGTTCTTCGCGACGGGCGAGGATTTCCGTGCCGACTTTATCCAGCGCATCGTGACGGGCCTGAATGCCCGACACCGACCAGGCCGGGAATGCGGCGCGGGCCGCATCGATGGCGGCGTGCACCTGAGTCAGGTCAGCCTTGGCGTAATCGCCGATGGTGTCGCTCAACTCGGACGGGTTGATGTTCGCCGAGTAGTCGGCACCGGCAACCCATTCACCGTTGATGTAATTGTCGTAACGCTTGGAATCAGCCACAGAAATTCTCCTCTCTACGCAAAAGCCGCTGATTGCTCAGCGGCCTTGTGGGTCGGTGTTATTGCGCGCCTTGCTTGTCGATCAGCGCGGCGAGCATTTCGAATTCTTCGCCGGTCAGGTCGGTCAGCGGTGCGCGCACCGGGCCTGCGTCATAGCCGGCAATCCTGGCCCCGGCCTTGACGATGCTCACGGCGTAACCGGCCTTGCGGTTGCGGATGTCGAGGTACGGCAGGAAGAAGTCGTCGATGATCTTGGCGACGGTGGCGTGATCGTCACGGGCAATCGCGTGGTAGAAGTCCATCGCGGTTTTCGGGATGAAGTTGAACACCGCCGAGGAGTAAACCGGCACGCCGAGGGCCTTGTAGGCAGCGGCGTAGACTTCGGCAGTCGGCAGGCCGCCGAGGTAGCTGAAACGATCGCCGAGGCGGCGACGGATCGACACCATCAGCTCGATATCGCCCAGGCCATCCTTGTAACCGATCAGGTTCGGGCAGCGCTCGGCCAGACGTTCCAGCAGCGCCGCGTTCAGGCGGCAGACGTTGCGGTTGTAGACCACCACGCCGATGTTCACCGATTTGCACACCGCTTCAACGTGGGCGGCAACGCCGTCCTGGCTCGCTTCGGTCAGGTAGTGCGGCAGCAGCAACAGGCCTTTGGCGCCCAGACGCTCGGCTTCCTGTGCGTATTCGATGGCCTGACGGGTCGAACCGCCGACACCGGCCAGAATCGGCACGCTGCTGGCGCAGGTATCGACCGCCGTCTTGATGATTTCCGAGTATTCGCTGGCTGCCAGGGAGAAGAATTCGCCGGTGCCGCCGGCTGCGAACAGTGCCGACGCGCCGTACGGGGCCAGCCATTCCAGACGCTTGATGTAGCCGGCGCGATGGAAGTCGCCCTGGGCGTTGAAATCGGTCACCGGGAACGACAGCAGACCGGCGGAGAGGATGGACTTCAGTTCTTGTGGATTCATTTTTTCGAACACCCTGGGTAACAACGTTTCTTGTGAGTTTTATGGTTCAGCCAGCGCTGAAGTTGTAAGTCATCGTACAACTTAAAAGACAACCGTCAACTGCATTTCATCGTCGCCCGGAGCGTTTTGTCGGACAGGATTGTTTCTTGACGTAGGAAATATCTGGTCTAGGCTCGATTTAACTGTATATCCATACAGCCAAAAATAAATCCACCGACGACATATCAGGGAGAAAGAAATGTCCGGACTGCATGCAAAATCACAGGAACGCCCCAAACCGGTCATCGCCCGGTTCGATGATCTTTTCACTGTAAATGGCATCCCCTTCAACGCTGACATTCCGCATCTGCTGCTGCACATCGCCGACACTCACGGCGAAGTCGAAACGCTCACCACCGCCCCCGCAAAGGCCTTGAAAATTCGCCCGCCACTGCGCTTCGAAGGCGCTGAACACACGGCCATCGGCGATAACACCCTGCTGCGCCTGGCGGAAAATGCCGAGCCGATTCGCGCGCAAAACGTGCCCTTGCACTTGCCTAACGGCCTCGCCCTGACCTACGGCCAGGTCGTGGCGCTGGCCGGGGATTTTTACGGCGTTGTCGATCGGCCGATCAACGAAGGCGCCACGCCTGCCGATCGTCTGAACCGCTTCAGCGCCGCATTCGACTCCCTCGCCGTGCTCCCGGCCTCCCGCGCCGAAGCGACGCAGATTCTTGCGATCATGCAAAAAGAGGTCGACGCGGTTAAACAGGCGATCAAGGACGGCAAACAACCTCATGAAGCCTACGATGCGTTAGGAGATACGTTGTCTGAAGAGTGGAACAAGGCAACCGGCGGCGGCAGTTTTGTCTCCGCGCTGTTTCCCCTCGGGCGTTACCTGAAACTGGCGGCGAACAACGCCGATCACTTCGGCGAGTGGGCCAGACTGGCCTACATCGCCGGCCACACCGCCGCCCTGCAAACCGCCGTCGCTGCTCGCACCCATCACGATGAGCAGCAACTGGAACGGGCCTACGCGATGAACGCATTTGCCGACCACTTCCTCACCGACCTGTTCTCTGCCGGCCACCTGCGGGTGCCGCGCAAGGAAATGGCGGCGGTGGTGACGCCGAGCGATCTCGGCTCGCTGGTGACCCGCTTCATGCACGACGAGGACAGCAAATTCGGCCTCAAGGTGCGCAACGCCCACGGCGATCAATGGCGCGCCTACGGCGACAAGCGCTACTTCGACGCCAGCGACGCGGACAACCGCGCCCAGATCAATCTGGCGGTGCAGGCCTCGGCGGACGAAATCTTTGCCGCTTACCTCAGCGGCGACGTGCCCGCCCCGTCGGCCTTCGCTGCCCTGCAACGGCTGCCCGACCTGACGGCAGTGCTGAATCTTTCCGGCAATTTCTCGCCGCTGTTCCGCGTCGAGGGCGGCAAGGTGCTGCGACGCAAAGATGTGAACAACCTCAACGACACCGCCACCATCGATGACTGGTGGGGCTGGAGCACCTACCTGCTGCTCAAGGACTACCACCCGACGGGCAACGTCAATCAAGGAGAATGAGCATGACGATCAAAGTGAAACTGGAATTGGCGTCGGGGCAGTCGCTGCAAGGTGCGCCGCTGGAGTTGCTGGCGGATGGCAAGCCGATTGCGCGGGGGGTTGTGGATCAATCAGGCGAAGTGGCGTTTGTTGCCAAACCGGGGAAAGCGCAACTGGCGGTGAGGGTGGATCGCTCGATATTGCCGCGCTGAATTCACCGGCCTCATCGCTGGCAAGCCAGCTCCCACAGTGACTGATGTCGTACACGAAATCCGCTTCAACACATGAACCGGTGGGAGCTGGCTTGCCAGCTCCCACAGTGACTGATGCCGTACACGAAATCCGCTTCAGCACATGAACCTGTGGGAGCTGGCTTGCCAGCTCCCACAGTGACTGATGTCGTACACGAAATCCGCTTCAGCACATGAACCGGTGGGAGCTGGCTTGCCAGCGATGGCGGTGTGTCAGGCGCGAACAGACTGCCAGACCTACCCGCGCTGCGCCTGCGCCTCTTCATGCGCCTGACGCAACCGCTCGCGGCTGTTGGTCAAATGCAGGCGCATTGCCGCCCGCGCCGCATCGGAATCCTGGCGGGCGATCGCCTCGTAGATTTCCTCGTGCTCACGGCTCAGGCGGTTCATGTAGTGCTGCTGATCATCGTGGGCCAGCCGCGCCGAATTCAGCCGCGTGCGCGGAATGATGCTGGTGCCCAGGTGGGTCATGATGTCGGTGAAGTAGCGGTTGCCGGTGGACAGGGCGATTTCCAGGTGGAAGGCGAAGTCCGAGGCCACCGCATCGCTGGCGTGGGCCACGCTGTCGTTCAGCGCATCGAGGGCGGCGCGCATGGTCGCCAGTTGTTCGGGGCTGCGGCGTTGCGCGGCAAGGCCGGCGGACTCCACTTCCAGGCTGATGCGCAACTCCAGAATCGCCAGTACGTCACGCAGGGTGACCACCGTCGCCGGGTCGATGCGAAAGCCACTGGGGCTCGGCGTATCCAGCACAAACGTGCCGATGCCGTGACGGGTTTCCACCTGGCCAGCGGCCTGCAACCGGGAAATCGCCTCGCGCACCACGGTGCGACTGACGCCGTGCTCCTGCATGATCGCCGACTCGGTGGGCAACTTGTCGCCACGCTTGAGCAGACCGTCACGGATCTGCTCGGTCAGCACCGTCACCAGCTCCTGAGCCAGGCTGCGGCGCTTGCGCGGGAGGCGCGGGGTGTCGATCGGGTTTTCCATGGTCTACGTCTGGTCTCGAAATTCGGCTTGGTTCGCATCATAGCGCAGGCGGGTTGTACGATCACTCGTCACAAACTCCCCTGTAGGAGCTGCCGCAGGCTGCGATCTTTTGATGTTGTTTTTGAAGATCAAAAGATCGCAGCCTGCGGCAGCTCCTACAGGGTTTGTGTGGGTCAGGCGGTCACGGCCTGCTCCACCAGATGCCCGCTGTCGATCCGCACATGCCGTGGATGGAAGCGTTTGAGGCTGCTGCGGTGGCCGACGCTGACGATACTCAGCCCCGGCAACTGATCGATCAGCGCCTGATACAGCGTCGCCTCATCCTCTTCATCCATCGCCGAGGTCGCTTCGTCCATGTACAGCCATTGAGGCGCGTAAAGCATCGCACGGGCGAAGGCCAGGCGTTGCTGCTCACCCGGCGAGAGCATGCGCTGCCAGTGATTGGCTTCATCGAGCCGTGCAACCAGATGCGGCAGACGGCAGATTTCCAGCACCTGCGCGTAACGCTCAGGCGCGTAGGTGTCGCCCGGTTGTGGATAACTCAAGGCCTCGCGCAGGGTGCCAATCGGCAGATACGGCTTCTGCGGCAGGAACAGATAACGCGCCGCCGGCAAGCGGATGTTGCCGTGCCCCGCTGGCCACAAATGCCCCATCGCCCGCAGCAGTGTGGACTTGCCGCTGCCGGAGCGACCGCTGAGCATCACCCGGTCGCCCGGTTCAACGGTCATGTCGGCATTGGTCAGCAGGTGGCGACCATCGGCCAGATCCAGGCCGAGGTTGTGCACTTTGAGTTCGCTGCCCTGATTCTGCACATCGATGGCCGGGGTGCGCTGTTCGTTGTCGGTCATGGCCTGACGGAAACTCAACAGACGATCACAGGTGGCGCGCCAGGCGGCGAGGTCCGAATACGCGCTGATGAACCAGCTGAAGTTTTCCTGCACGTTGCCGAATGCCGAGTTGATCTGCATCAGCTCGCCCAGCTCGATCTTGCCCGAGAGATAACGCGGCGCGGCGACGATGAACGGGAAAATGATCGCGATCTGGCCGTAGCCGGACGTGAAGAACGTCAGGCGCTTGGACACGCGCATGATGTCCCAGAAGTTGTGCCAGACCAGATTGAAGCGGCTGCTCAAGCGGCGATTTTCATTCGGCTCGCCGTTGTACAAGGCAATGCTTTCGGCGTTCTCACGCACGCGGACCATGGAGAAACGCAGGTCGGCTTCGAAACGTTGTTGCTGGTTGTTCAGGCCGATCAGGCGTTTACCGATCAGGTGCGTCAGCCAGCTGCCGACTGCCGCGTACAGCAGCGCACACCAGAACATGTAGCCGGGAATCTCGATGCCGAACACTTCGATGCTGCCGGACACGCCCCACAGAATGACCGAGAACGACACCAGGCTGACCACCGTGCGAATCAGCCCCAGCCCGAGGCTCAGGGTGTTGGCGGTGAAGGTGTTGAGGTCTTCGGAAATCCGCTGATCGGGGTTATCGGTATAACCGCCCTGCTCCAGCTGATAGTAGTTCTTGTGGCCGAGCCAGCGCTTGAAGTGGTTCTCGGTGAGCCACGCCCGCCAGCGGATGGTGAGCATCTGCGTCAGGTACAGGCGATACACCGCACCGAGGATCGCCACCGTGGCGATGCCGCAGAAATACAGGATCAGTTGCCAGAACGCGGCTTCATCCTTTTTCTGCAGGGCGTTGTAGAAATCCTTGTACCAACTGTTGATCCACACCGAGATCGCCACGCTGAACAGCGACAGCGCGATCACGGCGATCAGCAATGTCCAGGCCTTGCCCTTCTCTTCGCTGCGCCAGTAAGGCGTGGTCATCGCCCACACTTTGCGAAAAAACTGCCCGCGCACAGCATCGTTGACCGCGGAATATTCAGCGTTCTGATTCATGGAAAAGGCTCGATAAAGAAAAGAACAGACACGCACCGATCATAGTTGATCGGTGCGCGTTATCGCGAGAGCTGGCGATGGCCGTTCAGCGCAGGTTCAGCGACGAACCGGGCGCTTCTGCAGTTTGCGCTGCAGGGTGCGGCGGTGCATGCCCAGGGCGCGGGCAGTGGCGGAAATGTTGCCTTCGTGCTCGGTCAGCACACGCTGGATGTGCTCCCATTGCAGGCGGTCGACCGACATCGGATTTTCCGGCACCAGACTGTCGAGGTCGGCGTGCTCGGAGAGCAGCGCGGCCAGCACGTCGTCGGCGTCGGCCGGTTTGCACAGGTAGTTGCAGGCACCGCGCTTGATCGCTTCGACCGCGGTGGCAATGCTCGAATAACCGGTGAGGATCACCACGCGCATTTCCGGGTCCAGCTCCAGCAGCTTGGGCAGCAGCACCAGGCCGGAGTCGCCGTCCATTTTCAGGTCCAGCGCGGCGTAGTCCGGCAGGTCGGCCTGGGCGATGGTCAGGCCTTCTTCGGCAGAACCTGCGGTGCTGACGCGAAAGCCACGGCGGGCCATGGCACGGGCCATCACTCGGGTGAAGGTCGCGTCGTCGTCGACCAGCAGCAAATGCGGCAGTTCTTCGCCTTCGACTTGGATTTCGTCACTCATGTTGGTCTCCTCGGGCGCCGTGGGGCAGGCGCAGCTCGGTGAGCGTGCCGCCTTCCTCATGACTATAGAGTTTCACTGAGCCGCCGGCGCGTGTCACGCTGGCCTTGCTCAAAAACAGGCCCAGGCCGAAACCTTTGCCCTTGGTGGTAAAAAACGGTTTGCCGATCTGCTCGGCGATGGCCAGCGGCACACCGGCGCCGTGGTCACGAATGCTGATGGTCACGGTGTCCGCATCCCAGTCCAGTGTCACCTGGAGATTCTCCGGGCAGGCGTCGGCGGCATTGTTCAACAGATTGAGCAGCGCCTGGGTCAGATCCGGCGGCGGCGCCATGCGCGGGACTGTGCCCTGGCCGAGACGATGGAAGCGGTAACTGGCCTCGGGGCGCATCAGGTGCCAGCGGTTCAGCGCCTCATCCAGCCACTGAGTCACGTCCTGCATTTCTACCGCCAGACGCCGGTTGGCTTCGGCGGCGCGCACCAGTTGCTGCAAGGTTTCCTTGCAGAGTTTGACCTGATCCTGCAGCACCTTGAGGTCGTCCTGCAGCAGCGGGTCGGGGTGATCCTGCTGCATCTCCTTCAGCAATACGCTCATGGTCGCCAGCGGTGTGCCGAGTTCATGCGCGGCGCCGGCTGCCTGGGTGGCGACGGCGAGCAATTGCTGATCGCGCAGGCCTTCTTCGCGGCGAATCGCGCGCAACTCTTCCTGTCGACGCAGCTCTTCAGCCATGCGTGCAGCGAAGAACGTGATGACCGCAGCGGCCAGCGCAAAGCTCAGCCACATGCCGTAGATCTGCAGGTTTTCGCGGGCCACCGGCAGGGTTTCCAGCGGATAGAAACGTGTGAGCATCACGGTGTACAGCGCCAGCGCGATACCGGACAGAATCACCGAATAGCGCCACGGCAGCGTCACCGCCGCAATGGTCAGCGGCACCAGATAATAGGAAACGAAGGGGTTGGTCGAACCGCCGGAGAAATACAGCAGCGCGCTGTGGATCACCAGATCACAGGCCAGCTGCAGCGCATATTCGAGTTCGGTCACCGGCCACGAGGTGCGCAGCCGCACGGCGGTGAACACACACAGCAGAATCGAGCAGCCAAGGGTCATCGCCAGTTGCACCCACGGCAACGGCAGCAGTTGCAGCCAGTAGGCCAGACCGACGGAACCGGCCTGCGCGGCGAGCACCAGGGTGCGGATGAAAGTCAGCCGCCAGAGGTTCTGGCGAGTGGCGGAAGTCAGTTGTACGGGGGCGAGCATGAGCTCTCCTGATGAGCGCTCCAGGCGGATCGCACGGAGTATAACCAAGCCGCAGCCTTGAGAGGCGAAAGTGCGGCAAACGACCACATGGCGTTGCCGGAAAATTCAGCTACTTCGCAGGCAATTCAGAGGTTTGAGGCGATCACCTGTGGTGAGGGGATTCATCCCCGATCGGCTGCGCAGCAGTCGTAAAATCCACTGGCGCGGTATGACTGGGCAATCCGGATTGCCGGGTTGGGGCGGCTTCGCCACCCATCGGGGATAAATCCCCTCACTACAGACTACCTCTGCTCACAAATGCATTCCCCTGTGGAAGCCAGCCTGTTGGCGAATGGCTGCGCAGCGGCCCGCTGCATCTGTATAGAAGTTGTAACTGGGCGAACCGGATCGCAGAAGCTAGAGTCTGATGGTTTCACGCAGGGACGAACCAACACCTGCGCATTATTCAAGGAGCCTTCATGCACACCTTTCGCCGCAGCGCCGCCCTTCTCGCCCTGACCGTCGGCAGTGTCGCCAGCCTACCGGCGCTGGCCGCCGATGAGCTGCACTACAACCAGATTTCCCTGCGCGCCGAAGTCAGCCAGGAAGTGGCCCGCGACCTGATGATCGTGACGCTCTACACCGAAGCGCAAAACACCGACCCGGCCAAACTCGCCGCCGACGTCAGCACCACCATGAACAAAGCACTGGCCCAGGCCAAGCAAGTCAAGGACATCACCCTGCGCCAGGGCAGCCGCAACAGCTACCCGATCTACGACACCAAAGGCCAGAAGATCACCGGCTGGCGTGAACGCGCCGAACTGCGCCTGGAAAGCGCCGACTTCGCCGCCCTGTCCAAACTCACCGGCGAACTGCTGACCGACCTGAAAATGGGCGGTATGGACTTCGCCATCGCCGAGCCGACCCGCAAGGCCAGCGAAGACAAACTGCTCAAGGAAGCCGTCAGCGCCTTCAAGGCCCGCGCGCAACTGGCCACCGATGCACTGGGCGGCAAGGGCTACAAAATCGTCAATCTGAATCTCAACAGCAACGGCTACCCACAACCGTACATGCGCGCCCCGATGATGATGAAAGCCGCCGGCATGGCGGATTCGGCACCGGTCACGCCGGAAGTCGAAGCCGGCACCAGTCAGGTCAGCCTGACCGCCGATGGCTCGATTGAAGTGTTGATGCAGTGATTTGATGCGGGCTGAATGAGAAGCCGGCGATCAGTGAATGATCGCCGGTTTTTTTTGCCTGGATTTTGTGTTGTTTGATCTGCCGCCTTCGCGGGCAAGCCCGCTCCCACAAGGGAATGCATTCCAAACTGTGGGAGCGGGCTTGCTCGCGAAGAACGATGACGCGGTCTCAGGTTTGTGGATCAACCCGATCCAGCGCCCGGTTCACCGCCAGCTCAGCGAGCATGATGATCTGCTGAATCGCCAGCGCCGTATGACGCTCGGGCCGGCCGAGCTGATCGGCGAAGTTACCCGTCAGCGTGTTGGCCGAGGCCAGTGATTCACAGGCGTGCGCCAGCAGGCTTTCGGTGTCGATGTTCGGCTGAATCAGGAACATCGTGCTGGGTTGCCGGGGTTTGGCGGGGTCGGGGCTGAGGTAGAAATCCAGTGCGCGTTTGATGGCTTCGCGGTTTTTGGCGAGGTCGTCGGCGAGGACGGCGGCTTCGAGTGGAGATGTTTGATCAATGGGAGGATCTGGAACTGGCTTAGTCATGGAAAACCCTATTTTGCAAATGGGTGCCATCCCTTGCCGTTTCTCACGCGGCGAAGTGGGTGGCAGCTATGTGCGGGGTGAGAAACCGGAAAAATAGGAAACCGGCCAGACCGAAGTCTGCCCGCACACAGCCGCCGTGAAGTATTTGCCAGCAACGAACAAGCCGCCGGCAATTATGCGGACTGATGAACTGAATCACTAATTTTTTCAGGGTTCTCACACCCGATCGCTGAACCTTCAGCGACACCCAAAGCCTAGAGAGCGAGCGTCCGACGGACAACCTGAAAACCTTGTGGGAAGGTTCCCGTTTTTTTACACAGCTCTAAACACAACTACGCTCACTGTAGGAGCTGCCGAAGGCTGCGATCTTTTGACGTTCGCTTTCACAATGCAAAAGCAGGATCAAA
>NZ_QAIK01000136.1:98114-101273 GCF_003061005.1 Pseudomonas sp. HMWF021
ATGCGCCAGCAGGCTTTCGGTGTCGATGTTTGGCTGAATCAGGAACATCGTGCTGGGTTGCCGGGGTTTGATGGGGTCGGGGGTGAGGTAGAAATCCAGTGCACGTTTGATGGCTTCGCGGTTTTTGGCGAGGTCGTCGGCGAGGATGGTGGCTTCGAGTGGGGTAACTGATTCTTCAGGCGGGTCGGGAACGGGCTTGGACATGCTTTTTCACCTATGACGTTCAGCCATCTCATGCCGTTTCTCACACGGCGAAGAGGTGGCAACTATGTGCGGGGTGAGAAAACCGGTCATAGGCACCCGGCCAGACAAAGTCTGCCCGCACACAGTCGCCATAACGCATTTGCATGCAGCGGTTTGGCTGGCGGCAATTATGCGGGTACGGACACTGAATGACTATGAATTGCCGGGTTCTCACACCCGATCGCTGAACCTTCAGCGACACCCAAAGCCTAGAGAGCGGGCGTCCGACGGACAACCTGAAAACCTTGTGGGAAGGTTCCCGGATTTTTACACAGCTCTAAACACAACTACGCTCACTGTAGGAGCTGCCGAAGGCTGCGATCTTTTGACGTTCGCTTTCACAATGCAAAAGCAGGATCAAAGGATCGCAGCCTTCGGCAGCTCCTACAGGAATCGGATGCGTCAGTTGGAGATTGGTCGTTCGCAAGGCCGTCTTCACAGGCAAGCCCGCTCCCACAGGGGAATGCATTTCAGACTGTCGGAGCGGGCTTGCTCGCGAAGAACGATAACGCCGCCCGTCACGCCTGGCGCCGGGTATAAATAAGTAACACCAGGCCCCAACGCGGCGCGCACAACGTGACCAATGCACCGTTTTGGGGCTTGGTTTGCACCTAAAAAAACGGCCGCAAACGGTCAAATGCGTCAACTTTTATACAAATGCGACATTAAGGTACGTACGTGCCACTGTTTAACGCTCGCTCACACTCTGGATCTTGCATTGGGTATGGCCCCTGCATAAGTATCCGCAGGCACGACTCACGAGGTCGTACCTCACTATTAAAAAATGACAACAAATCATGAGGCCAACATGCTTAAACACGCGGTCATTCCGTTTTTAGTCGGCGCAGGCTTGTTAGCCTCCGCACCTTTCGCAACCGCTGCGACTAACCTGGTGTTCTGCTCCGAAGGGAGCCCGGCCGGTTTTGATCCAGGCCAGTACACCACCGGAACCGACTTCGACGCCTCTGCCGAAACCATGTTCAACCGTCTGAGCCAGTTCGAGCGCGGCGGCACCGCCGTTGTTCCTGGCCTGGCGACCAGCTGGGACATCACGCCAGACGGCCTGACTTACACCTTCCACCTGCGCGAAGGCGTCAAGTTCCACACCACCCCGTATTTCAAGCCGACTCGTGAGTTCAACGCCGACGACGTGCTGTTCACCTTCAACCGCATGATCAACAAGGACGACCCGTTCCGTAAGGCGTACCCGACCGAATTCCCGTACTTCACCGACATGGGGATGGACACCAACATCACCAAGATCGATAAAGTCGACGACCACACCGTCAAGTTCACTCTGAAAGAAGTCGACGCCGCGTTCATCCAGAACATGGCCATGAGCTTCGCCTCGATCCAGTCCGCCGAGTACGCTGCCCAGCTGCTGAAGGAAGGCAAGGCTGCCGACATCAACCAGAAGCCGATCGGCACTGGCCCGTTCGTGTTCAAGAGCTACCAGAAAGACTCGAACATCCGTTACACCGGCAACAAGGATTACTGGAAGCCGGACGACGTGAAGATCGACAACCTTATCTTCGCCATCACCACCGACCCGTCGGTGCGCATCCAGAAGCTGAAAAAGAACGAGTGCCAGGTCACCCTGTTCCCGCGTCCGGCGGATCTCGCGGCGCTGAAAGCCGACAAGACCCTGAAGATGCCTGACCAGGCCGGCTTCAACCTGGGCTACATCGCCTACAACGTGATGGACAAGGTCAAGGGCAGCAACGAGGCTAACCCGCTGGCTGACCTGCGCGTGCGCCAGGCGCTGGACATGGCGGTGAACAAGCCGCAGATCATCGATTCGGTTTACCAGGGCGCCGGCCAGCTGGCCGTCAATGCCATGCCGCCGACCCAGTGGTCCTACGACACCACCATCAAGGACACCAAATACGATCCTGAGAAAGCCAAGCAGCTGCTCAAGGAAGCGGGCGTCAAGGAAGGCACTGAAATCGTGCTGTGGGCGATGCCGGTACAGCGTCCTTACAACCCGAACGCCAAACTGATGGCCGAAATGCTCCAGTCCGACTGGGCCAAGATCGGCTTGAAAGTGAAGATCACCAGCTACGAGTGGGGCGAGTACATCAAGCGTTCCAAAGGTGGCGAGAACCAGGCCATGATCATTGGCTGGAGCGGTGATAACGGTGACCCGGACAACTGGCTGAACGTGCTGTTCGGCTGCGACTCGCTCAGCGGCAACAACTTCTCCAAGTGGTGCGACAAGAAGTTCGACGGCCTCGTCAAAGAAGCCAAGCGCACTACCGACCAGGCCAAGCGCACCGAACTGTACAAACAGGCGCAACACGTCCTTAAAGATGCAGTCCCAATGACACCTATCGCTCACTCGACGGTGTATCAACCCATGCGCGCCAACGTGCAGGACTTCAAGATCAGCCCGTTCGGCTTGAACTCCTTCTACGGCGTCAGCGTCAGCAATTAAAGAAGCAGCGGCGTCGTTTTCAGCGGCGCCGCTGTTTTTTTCTGCCGATACGTTAGGAATTTGCCTACATATCTTTCCGTCGAGGACTACTTCGACGGGTTAGGACGTGTTGCCTTTTCCTACGAGTCTTTAGGACTCAGCGCATTTACTGCCAGGCCCGCGACCCCTACCGTCGTGTACTGACCAGTGACTGCGTGGCTATCGGTTTTGCGGCCCGAAATGGTTTGAGCTCGATGCAGCCACAACATCCCTGGACGGGATCGCGGCGCATCGAAAAACACTACAAAAAAGAGGGAGCGTCATGCGCCATACCTTGGTTTTTTCCGCATTGCTGGGCGCCGGCCTGTTGGCCGCCACGTCCGCCAGTTTTGCCGCCAGCAAGAGCCTGGTGTTCTGCTCCGAAGGCAGCCCGGCGGGTTTCGATACCGCGCAATACACGACCGCGACCGATAACGACGCCGCCGAGCCGCTATACAACCGCC
>NZ_QAIK01000136.1:101283-108855 GCF_003061005.1 Pseudomonas sp. HMWF021
GGCGCGACCAACGTCGTACCGGGCCTGGCAACCAAGTGGGATATTTCCGAGGATGGTCTCAAGTACACCTTTCACCTGCGTGAAGGGGTGAAATTTCATACAACGCCATATTTCAAACCGACACGCGATTTCAACGCCGACGACGTGCTGTTCACGTTTAACCGCATGCTCGATCCCGCGCAGCCATTCCGTAAGGCTTATCCGACCGAGTTCCCGTATTTCAACGGGATGAGCCTGAACAAGAACATCGCCAAGGTCGAAAAGACCGGGCCGCTGACCGTGGAGTTCACGCTCAACAGCGTCGACGCCGCGTTCATCCAGAACATCGCCATGAGCTTCGCCGCCATCCTGTCCGCCGAGTACGCCGACAAGTTGCTGGCCGAAGGCAAGCCGAGCGACATCAACCAGAAGCCGGTCGGCACCGGGCCGTTCGTGTTCAAGAGCTATCAGAAGGACTCGAACATCCGTTACACCGGCAACGAGCATTACTGGGACCCGAGCCGGGTCAAACTGAAAAACCTGATCTTCGCGATCAACACCGACGCCTCGGTGCGCGTGCAGAAGCTCAAGGCCGGCGAATGCCAGATCACCCTGCATCCGCGCCCTGCCGACGTTGAAGCACTGAAGGCCGACCCGAAACTGCAGCTGATTTCCAAGCCCGGCTTCAACCTCGGTTACATCGCCTACAACGTGCGCCACAAGCCCTTCGACCAGCTCGAAGTGCGTCAGGCGCTGGACATGGCGGTGAATAAACAAGGGATTCTCAACGCCGTTTATCAAGGCGCCGGGCAACTGGCCGTCAACGCCATGCCGCCGACCCAGTGGTCCTACGACGACAGCATCAAGGATGCCGCCTACAACCCGGAAAAAGCCAAAGAGCTGCTCAAGGCTGCCGGCGTCAAGGAAGGCACCGAAATCACTCTGTGGGCAATGCCGGTACAACGCCCGTACAACCCGAACGCCAAACTGATGGCCGAAATGCTCCAGGCTGACTGGGCCAGGATCGGTCTGAAAGTGAAGATCGTCAGCTACGAATGGGGCGAGTACATCAAGCGCACCAAGAATGGCGAGCACGACATCAGCCTGATCGGCTGGACCGGTGACAACGGGGACCCGGACAACTGGCTCGGCACGCTGTACAGCTGCGACGCCATTGGCGGCAACAACTATTCCATGTGGTGCGATCCGGCTTACGACAAGCTGATCAAAGAGGCCAAGGTCGTCACCGACCGCGACCAGCGCACCACGCTCTACAAACAGGCGCAGCAGTTGCTCAAGCAGCAAGTGCCGATCACGCCTGTCGCCCACTCGACGGTCAACCAGCCGTTAAGCGCCCGGGTTGAAGGCTTCAAGGTAAGCCCCTTCGGTCGCAACGTGTTTTCGGGCGTCAGTATCGATTAACCCAACCGATTAGCCGCAACGCTGAGGGGACTGTCTATCCCCTCACGCAAGCGCTTTGCCGAAATTCGCCAATCCGGCTTTTTGCAAACGTTTGCGATGTGTGAATGAGTTCTAAACCAATAACCGGCCAACCCAAAAAAGCCGGCATAAAAAGAAAGTAAAGGAGCTTCACCCATGAAACTGAGCAGCACCGCGATACTGGCCTTGGCCATCAGCAGCATCACCGCCACCGCTTATGCGGAAGAGCAGAGCCAGGCGTTCACTCCGGTGACCGTCAACGAGAAGAGCGCCCAGGCTGATGCCAAAGGTTTCCTCGAAGGTTCGACAATCAGCGGCACGACCCGTAACTGGTACGCGAACGAGCAACTCAAACGCGGCGGCAAGTTCACTTACCGCAAGGACGGTGTCGCCACCCCGACTGACCGTCGTATCAACTGGGTACAGGGCACCATCGTCAACTTCAGCTCCGGCTTCACTGAGGGCACCGTCGGTGTCAGCACTGAAATTGCCGCTTACAACGCTGTAGCGCTGGAGCGTAATCGCAAGGATCTGGCCTCCAACAATGGTGGCGCACCGGGTTCACGTCCAGGCGCGGGCAACAACCGTACGCTGACCAAGGAAGGCGGTGACGCTGAAGGCCAGTGGAGCAAACTGGGCCTGGCCAACGTCAAGTTCCGTGTTTCCAACACCACGCTGACCGCCGGTCGTCAGAACTTCAGCACGCCGATCGTCGACACGATCGGCAACCGTGCGCTGCCTTCGAGCTTTGAAGGTGTCAGCCTGCACAGCGAAGAACTGAACAACCTGTCGTTCGACGCCGGCAGCTTCGACCGCGTATCGCCGCGTACCGAAGAAAGCCTGTCGAAGTTCCGCACCGAGTACAGCGCCAACGGCGCAGAGACTGATCGCGTCAGCATCGTCGGCCTGAACTATCAGCCGCTGAAAAGCCTGAAGACCAGCCTGTACGCCTCCAAGGTGGAAGATTTCTGGAACCAGTACTACTTCGGCGCCACCCACGAACTGGGTGACAGCAATGTCGTGAGCCTGACCACCGGCCTGAACTACTACAAGACCGTCGATACCGGCAAGAAAGAGATGGGTGAAATCGACAACGACACTTACTCGCTGTCGTTCGGCCTGACTCACCAGGCCCACAGCCTGACCTTCTCGTACCAGGCCATCAACGGTGACGAATACTTCGACTATCTGCACGAAACCAACGGCATCTACCTGGCCAACTCCCTGCTGTCGGACTTCAACGGCCCGAACGAGAAATCCTTCCAGGTTGCCTACGGTCTGAACATGGCCGAATACGGCGTGCCAGGCCTGAAGTTCAACATCTACCAGGCGCGCGGCTGGGGCATCGACGGTACTCACTACACCGGTACTGCGTATGACGTACGCAACATGGACGGCGAGCATCACTACGAATACGGCATCGGTGCAACCTACGCGGTACAGAGCGGCCCACTCAAGGCGACCACCATCCGTGGCACCTACACCGCTCACCGCGCCAGCGAAAACCAGTCCGATGGCAGCATCAACGAGTTCCGTCTCGTGACCACCATCCCGTTCAACATCCTGTAAAAAACGCCCACCGACGGCTGACTCATGATGAGTCGGCCGTTCGGTTTTTTGTCTTCAACCGATTGCAGAGGGTTATCGATGAAAATGCTTCCCCTACGTGCAGCCGTCGCGGCTGCGTTGTTGAGCGCCGCCATCGGCGTCTCGGCCAAACCCTTGGTGGTCTGCACCGAAGCCAGCCCGGAAGGCTTCGATATGGTCCAGTACACAACTGCAGTCACTGCCGATGCGGTGGCCGAAACGATCTTCAACCGTCTGGCGGACTTCAAGCCCGGCACCACCGAAGTGATTCCGGCGCTGGCCGAATCCTGGGACATCAGTGAAGACGGCCTGACCTACACCTTCCATCTGCGCAAAGGCGTCAAGTTTCACACCACCGAATACTTCAAACCAACGCGCGACATGAACGCCGACGACGTGGTCTGGAGCTTCCAGCGTCAGCTGGACCCGAATCACCCGTGGCACAAACTGTCGAGTGTGGGCTTCCCGTACTTTGAAAGCATGGGCTTCAAGGAACTGCTCAAAAGCGTGGAAAAAGTCGACGACAACACGGTCAAGTTCACCCTGACCCGCCGCGAAGCGCCGTTCCTGGCCGACATCGCCATGGCGTTCTCCTCGATCTACCCGGCCGAATACGCCGACCAGTTGCTCAAGTCCGGCAAGACCGGCGACCTCAACAACAAACCGGTGGGCACCGGCCCGTTCATCTTCCAGCGGTACGCCAAGGATGCGCAGGTACGCTTCAAGGCCAACCCGGACTACTTCCGTGGCAAGGCCCCGGCCGACGCGCTGATTCTGGCGATCGCCACCGACAACAACGTGCGCCTGCAGAAGCTCAAGGCCAACGAGTGCCAGATCGCGTTGTATCCGAAACCGGATGACATCCCGAGCATCAAGAAAGACAGCAACCTGAAAGTCGACGAGATGGACGCGATGACCGTCTCGTACATCGCCATGAACACCCAGCACAAATACATGAGTGACGTGCGGGTGCGCAAAGCGATCGACATCGCTTTCGACAAGGAAGCTTACGTCAACGCACTGTTCGGCAAGGGCAACGCCAGCGTGGCGGTCAACCCGTACCCGCCGACGCTGCTGGGCTACAACCACGATCTGAAAAACCCGCCACGCGATCTGGACAAGGCCCGTGCCCTGCTCAAGGAAGCCGGGGTTCCGGAAGGCACCGTGTTTACCCTGTTTACCCGTAACGGCGGCGGCCCGACCAACCCCAATCCGATGCTCGGCGCGCAGATGATGCAGGCCGACCTGGCGAAAGTCGGGATCAAAATCGACATCCGCGTCATGGAATGGGGCGAAATGCTTAAACGCGCCAAGGCTGGCGAGCACGACATGGTGTCGGCCGGATGGGCGGGCGACAACGGCGACCCGGATAACTTCCTGACGCCTATGCTCAGTTGCGAAGCGGCCAAGAACGGCGAAAACTACGCTCGCTGGTGCAACGAGAAATTCCAGGGCCTGCTGGACGAAGCACGGGCTAAAGTAGATCCGGCCGAACGCGCGAAGCTCTACGAACAGGCCCAGGTGTTGTTTAATCAGGACCAACCGTGGATCAGCATGGCCCACACCCGGATGTTCACGGCAATGCGCAACAACGTAGAGGGTTATCACATCAGCCCTCTGACCACTAATAACTTCGCCACCACCCAGGTGAAGTAGATAAGAAACTCCCGGCCTCCCTGACCCCAGGGTCGCCGGGCACGCCTAACCGGCTGATGAGGTACCACACACGATGTTTAGTTTTATTGCCCGCCGACTGGGGTTGTTGATCCCCACGTTTTTCGGCATCACCCTGCTGACTTTCGCGTTGATTCGCATGATCCCTGGCGACCCCGTGGAAGTGATGATGGGCGAACGTCGGGTCGACCCCGAAATGCACGCTCAGGCAATGGAACGCCTAGGTCTGAACAAACCGTTGTATGCCCAGTATCTGGACTACATCGGCAAACTGGCCCACGGCGATCTCGGCGAGTCCCTGCGTACGCGTGAAAGCGTATGGACCGAGTTCACCTCCCTCTTCCCGGCGACCCTGGAACTGTCCATGGCCGCCCTGCTGTTCGCCGGTATCCTGGGCCTGCTGGCCGGGGTCATCGCGGCACTCAAGCGAGGATCCCTGTTCGACCACGGGGTGATGGGCATCTCCCTGGCGGGGTATTCGATGCCGATCTTCTGGTGGGGCCTGATCCTGATCATGTTCTTCTCGGTGAGCCTGGGCTGGACCCCGGTGTCCGGGCGGATCGACCTGCTCTACGACATCGAGCCGCGCACCGGTTTCATGCTGATCGATACCCTGCTGGCCGATGACATGGGCGCGTTCCTCGATGCCCTGCATCACCTGATCCTGCCGGCCATCGTGCTGGGCACCATTCCGCTGGCGGTGATCGCGCGGATGACCCGTTCGTCGATGCTCGAAGTGCTGCGCGAAGACTACATCCGTACCGCCAAGGCCAAAGGCCTGTCGCCGTCGCGCGTGGTGTTCGTGCACGGCCTGCGCAACGCGCTGATTCCGGTACTGACCGTGGTCGGCCTGCAAGTCGGCACCCTGCTGGCCGGTGCGGTTCTGACCGAAACCATCTTCTCCTGGCCCGGCATCGGTAAATGGCTGATCGAAGCCATTGGCGCCCGGGACTACCCGGTTGTGCAAAACGGCATCCTGTTAATCGCCTGCCTGGTGATTCTGGTCAACTTCGTGGTGGACATCCTCTACGGCTTTGCCAACCCACGCATCCGTCATCAGCGCTGAGGTCAATACCCATGAGCACTCCAACATCCTCAGTAGCCACTTCCGCCCCAAGCGCGGATCAAAGCCTGCTGTACCCGTCGCCGTACAAAGAATTCTGGCAAGCCTTCTCGAAAAACAAGGGCGCGGTTGCCGGCCTGCTGTTCATGCTGCTGGTGATTTTCTGCGCGATCTTCGCGCCGTGGGTCGCCCCGCATAACCCGAGCGAGCAGTACCGTGACTTCCTGCTGACGCCGCCGGCGTGGCTCGAAGGCGGGCAGATGCAGTTCCTGCTCGGCACCGATGAACTGGGTCGCGACCTGCTGTCGCGGCTGATCCAGGGTTCGCGCCTGTCGCTGCTGATCGGTCTGTCGTCGGTGGTGATGTCGCTGATTCCGGGGATCCTGCTGGGTCTGTTCGCCGGTTTCTTCCCGAAAATGATCGGCCCGACCATCATGCGTCTGATGGACATCATGCTGGCCCTGCCGTCGCTGCTGCTGGCTGTGGCGATCGTCGCCATCCTCGGCCCTGGCCTGATCAACACCGTGATTGCTATCGCTGTGGTGTCCCTGCCGTCCTACGTGCGTCTGACCCGTGCTGCGGTGATGGGCGAACTGAACCGCGACTACGTGACCGCCGCGCGCCTGGCCGGTGCCGGTCTGCCGCGTCTGATGTTCATCACCGTGCTGCCCAACTGCATGGCGCCGCTGATCGTGCAGGCCACCCTGAGTTTCTCTTCGGCGATTCTCGATGCTGCGGCACTGGGCTTCCTCGGCCTTGGCGTACAACCGCCAACCCCTGAGTGGGGCACCATGCTGGCCTCGGCCCGCGACTACATCGAACGCGCCTGGTGGGTAGTGAGCCTGCCGGGTCTGACCATTTTGCTCAGCGTGCTGGCAATCAACTTGATGGGCGACGGTCTGCGCGATGCGTTGGACCCGAAACTCAAGAACGCCGCCTGAGGAGATTCCCATGTCACTGCTAGAAATCAAGAATCTCAACGTCCGCTTCGGCGACAAGAACGCGACGCCCGTGGTCGATGGCCTCGACCTGAAAGTCGACAAGGGCGAAGTCCTGGCCATCGTTGGCGAGTCGGGTTCGGGTAAATCCGTGACCATGATGGCGCTGATGGGCCTGATCGAACACCCCGGCATCGTGACCGCCGACTCGCTCAGTTTCGACGGCAAGGACATGCTCAAGCTGAGCAATCGTCAGCGTCGGCAAATCGTCGGCAAAGACCTGTCGATGGTGTTCCAGGACCCGATGACCGCGCTCAACCCGAGCTACACCGTCGGCTTCCAGATCGAAGAAGTGCTGCGCCTGCACCTGAAAATGTCCGGCAAGCAAGCGCGCAAACGCGCCATCGAACTGCTGGAAAAAGTCGAAATCCCGGGCGCCGCCAGCCGTATGGACGCCTACCCGCACCAACTGTCCGGTGGCATGAGCCAGCGTGTGGCAATTGCCATGGCGATTGCCGGCGAGCCGAAACTGCTGATCGCCGACGAACCGACCACGGCACTCGACGTGACGATTCAGGCACAGATCATGGATCTGCTGCTGGCGTTGCAGAAAGAGCAGAACATGGGCCTGGTGCTGATCACCCACGACCTCGCCGTCGTGGCCGAAACCGCCCAGCGAGTGTGCGTGATGTACGCCGGCCAGGCGGTTGAAGTCGGTCAGGTGCCGCAACTGTTCGACATCCCGGCGCACCCGTACAGCGAAGCGCTGCTCAAGGCGATTCCCGAGCACAGCCTGGGCGCCTCGCGCCTGTCCACCCTGCCGGGCATCGTTCCGGGTCGCTACGACCGTCCGCACGGTTGCCTGCTGTCGCCGCGCTGCCCGTACGTGCA
>NZ_QAIK01000136.1:108865-115786 GCF_003061005.1 Pseudomonas sp. HMWF021
CGAAAAGCCACAGCCTTGCCCGCTGCTTCTTCCCGCTGAACCAGGAGGTGGCGTAATGGCCGTCGTACTTACCGCCCGCGACCTGACCCGTCACTACGAAGTTTCCCGTGGCCTGTTCAAGGGCCACGCGACCGTGCGCGCGCTCAATGGCGTGTCGTTCGAACTGGAAGCCGGCAAGACCCTCGCCGTGGTGGGCGAATCGGGCTGCGGCAAATCCACCCTCGCCCGCGCCCTGACCCTGATTGAAGAGCCGTCGTCCGGCTCGCTGAAAATCGCCGGGCAAGAAGTCGCCGGCGCCGACAAGGCCCAGCGCAAGCAACTGCGCAAAGACGTGCAGATGGTGTTCCAGAGCCCGTACGCGTCGTTGAATCCACGGCAGAAAATCGGTGATCAACTGGCCGAACCGCTGCTGATCAACACCAACCTGTCGGCTACCGAACGTCGCGAGAAAGTCCAGGCGATGATGAAGCAGGTGGGCTTGCGTCCCGAGCACTACCAGCGTTATCCGCACATGTTCTCCGGCGGTCAGCGCCAGCGTATTGCTCTGGCCCGGGCGATGATGCTGCAACCGAAAGTGCTGGTGGCGGACGAACCGACCTCGGCGCTGGACGTGTCGATTCAGGCGCAGGTGCTGAACCTGTTCATGGACCTGCAGCAGGAATTCAACACCGCCTACGTGTTCATCTCGCACAACCTGGCGGTGGTGCAACACGTGGCCGATGACGTGATGGTGATGTACCTCGGTCGCCCGGTGGAGTTGGGTCCGAAAAACGACATCTACGAACGCCCGCTGCACCCTTACACCCAGGCGCTGCTGTCGGCGACTCCGACCATTCACCCGGACCCGAACAAACCGAAAATCAAGATCGTCGGCGAACTGCCCAACCCGCTGAACCCGCCATCAGGCTGCGCGTTCCACAAGCGTTGCCCGTACGCGACCGAGCGTTGCAGCACTGAAGAGCCGGCGTTGCGCCAGCTCGACAGCCGGCAGGTGGCGTGCCACTACGCCGAGCAGTTCCTCGACGGCGCGGCGTAAGCAGAACCGCAGACCGACACAAAACCTGTAGGAGCTGTCGAGTGAAACGAGGCTGCGATCTGTTGATTTTCAACATCAAGATCAAAAGATCGCAGCGTGCCGCAGCTCCTACAGGGAACGTGTTGATCCGCAAATAATGGGTTAACCCAAACCCCTTCTCCCTCGATTGCGCATCAGTCGGGGAAGAAGGGGTTTTCTTTTGTCGGCGATTTACGTTTGGCTGTCGCCGTCGTCATCGTCATCGGTGTCCGGCTCATCAGTGGTCGAGTCGTCATCGTCCTTGCTGCCGCCCTGATCCTGATCGCCAGGTTCGGACTCGGACTTGGCCAGCATGACCACACCGGCTTGTCCGTGGGCTGCATTAAAACCTTGTGGTGGCGTGGCAGAACTCGCCCACGCCGCCGTGGTGCCAAGCGTCAACATCACCAAAACCTTAAGCAACAGCACAATGCGTTGAAAAATGCTCATAGCCATTTCCATCCTTTCGTGGTTGAAGCCTGGGGTGCCGATCCGGCGCTGAATGAAATCTAGTTCCGATCAGCGTGGTTCACCAGATAGGACGCTAACGCCCCCCCGGAAATGCCCCGGCGTGGCAGAACACTTGTGAATAACGGCTATAACCGAATCAGCTAAGCGAATGGGCGCACCAGCTCGCGCAACGAAAACCCCACCGTCTTCTGTAGGAGCTGCCGCAGGCTGCGATCTTTTGATCTTCAACGTCAAAAGATCGCAGCCTGCGGCAGCTCCTACAGGGGACGACGCCATAAAAAAGCCCCCGAGGCTTTCGCGTCGAGGGCTTTGGGGGCTGCGGTTCAAGGCTTAGTGATGTTCACGCGTCGCACGGAATTTCACATCCGGCCAGCGCTCTTCCATCAACGCCAGGTTGACCCGCGTTGGCGCGAGGTAGGTCAGGTGACCGCCGCCGTCCAGCGCCAGGTTTTCCACAGCCTTGTTGGAGAATTCCTCAAGCTTCTTCTTGTCGCTGCATTCGATCCAGCGCGCGGAGTACACGGTGATCGGCTCGTAGGAGCACTCGACCTTGTATTCCTCTTTCAGACGGCTGGCGACCACATCGAACTGCAGCACACCGACGGCACCGAGGATGATGTCGTTGCTGCGCTCCGGGAAGAACACTTGGGTCGCGCCTTCTTCGGCCAGCTGTTGCAGGCCCTGACGCAGTTGCTTGGATTTCAGCGGATCGCGCAGGCGCACGCGGCGGAACAGTTCCGGGGCGAAGTGCGGGATACCGGTGAAACCGAGGACTTCGCCTTCGCTGAAGGTGTCGCCGATCTGGATGGTGCCGTGGTTGTGCAGACCGATGATGTCGCCGGCGTAGGCCTCTTCCAGTTGTTCACGCTCGGAGGAGAAGAACGTCAGGGCATCGCCGATGCGCACGTCCTTGCCGGTACGCACGTGGCGCATCTTCATGCCTTTCTCGTACTTGCCGGAGCAGATACGCATGAAGGCGATGCGGTCGCGGTGTTTCGGGTCCATGTTCGCCTGGATCTTGAAAATGAAGCCCGAGAACTTCTCTTCCACCGGCTCCACGGTACGCTCGTTGGCCACGCGGGCCAGCGGACGCGGCGCCCAGTCAACGACGGCATCCAGCACGTGGTCGACCCCGAAGTTGCCCAATGCAGTACCGAAGAACACCGGTGTCAGCTGACCGTCGAGGAATTCCTGCTGGTTGAACTCGTGGCAGGCGCCCTGCACCAGTTCCAGCTGTTCGAGAAAGCGCTCGTACTCGTCGCCCAGGTGCGCGCGCGCCTCGTCGGAGTCGAGTTTCTCGATGATCTTGGTTTCGGTGCGTTCGTGACCGTGACCGGCGGTGTAGACAATGATGTAGTCGTCCGCCAGGTGGTACACGCCCTTGAAGTCGCGGTAGCAACCGATCGGCCAGGTGATCGGCGCAGCCTTGATCTTCAGGACGGCTTCGATTTCGTCGAGCAGTTCGATCGGGTCGCGGATGTCACGGTCGAGTTTGTTGATGAAGCTGACGATCGGCGTGTCACGCAGACGGCAGACGTCCATCAGGGCAATGGTCCGTGGCTCGACGCCTTTACCGCCGTCGAGGACCATCAATGCCGAGTCGACCGCCGTCAGGGTGCGGTAGGTGTCTTCGGAGAAGTCTTCGTGGCCCGGGGTGTCGAGCAGGTTGATCATGTGTTCGCGATAGGGGAACTGCATGACCGACGTGGTAATGGAAATACCCCGCTGCTTCTCCATCTCCATCCAGTCGGATGTCGCATGGCGGTCGGATTTACGGGATTTCACCGTGCCGGCCACTGCAATCGCCTTGCCCATCAACAGGAGCTTTTCGGTGATCGTGGTTTTACCGGCATCGGGGTGGGAAATAATGGCGAAAGTGCGGCGTTTCGCGACTTCGGCGGCCTGGTTGGTCATGGGAAATCGCCTGGCGGTGATTCAAAAAAGGGCGGCGAGTATAGCTTAAAAAGTAACCGACCCACTACCGTCCATATCCCCAATCTCCCCTGTAGGAGCTGCCGAAGGCTGCGATCTTTTGATCTTGCTCTTAAGAACAAAATCAAAAGATCGCAGCCTGCGGCAGCTCCTACCGGTGGCCAGATGGCATCTGATGTGGGAACCTTTTGAAGCACGGAGACGTCCATCCCCTGTTATGACTTTTCGTCAGGGGCTGAAAAATCAGCAAGTTAGCCTGACGAGGCTGCGCTCATGGCTCGCTTTCAGACCGCTTTGCCGGCCCTGAAAAACGGCTACTTTTCGCGAACGACGCTCCCGGCGGCCAGGAATGGCATGCCACACGGGACTGCGCTCGCCGACTACAAAAAAAGGAGTCCGCCTGTGGCTATCCGCTATGGCAAAGGGCTGATGGGAGGTGCGGTGGTGATCGCGCTCCTGGCCCTGCTGGTTCACTGGATCGGCATCAACACGATCGAACACTACCGCGACGATTTGTTGTTTTACCTGCAAGCTCATCTGATTCTCGTCCTCGCTTCAATGCTGGCTGCCCTGGTCGTGGGCATCCCCGCCGGTATCTTTCTCAGTCGCCCGACCATGGTCGGCCGCGCTGAACGCTTCATGCAGATCTTCAATATCGGTAACACTGTGCCACCGCTGGCCGTACTGGCGATTGCCCTGGGGATTCTCGGCATCGGCAGTGGCCCGGCGATCTTCGCCTTGTTCCTCGCCTCACTGTTGCCGATTGTGCGCAACACCTACGAAGGCCTGAAAAACGTCCAGGGTTCGCTCAAGGAAGCCGCCGTCGGCATCGGCATGACCCCGCGCCAGGTGCTGTGGAAAGTCGAACTGCCCAACGCCGTGCCGATCATCATCGGTGGCGTGCGCGTGGCACTGGCGATCAACGTCGGCACCGCGCCGCTGGCCTTCCTGATCGGCGCCAACAGTCTTGGCAGCCTGATCTTCCCCGGCATCGCCCTGAACAATCAGCCGCAACTGCTGCTCGGCGCCGCGTGCACCGCGCTGCTGGCCCTGCTGCTCGATGGCGTGGTCACCCTCGCCAGCCGTCTCTGGCTGGAACGCGGTTTGCGCCCGTCTTAAGGCTTTTGCGAAGGAATACTTATGAAACGATTTAGCTTGATCTTGAGCTGCTTCCTGCTGTTTGCAGGATTGGCCCAAGCCGCCGAAAAACCGGTGATCCGCCTCGGCGCCCGGGTGTTCACCGAGCAGACCCTGCTCGCGGAAATCACCGCACAATACCTGCGCAGCAAAGGTTACGACGCGCAGATCACCGGCGGTCTGGGCAGCAATCTGGCGCGCAGCGCCCACGAAAGCGGGCAACTGGACATGCTCTGGGAATACACCGGCGTGTCGCTGGTGGCCTACAACCATGTCACCGAGAAACTCGACAGCGAACAGTCCTACGCCCGAGTCAAAGAACTCGACGCGAAAAAAGGCCTGATCTGGCTGACCCCGTCGAAATTCAGCAACACCTACGCCCTCGCCCTGCCGAAAAAAATCGCCGAGCAGTACCCGCAGATCAACACCATCAGCGACCTGAACAAGGTGTTGCGCGATGAGGCCAACACCAATCACCTGGTCGCGCTGGACACCGAGTTCGCCAACCGCTCCGACGGTCTGGACGGCATGGTCAAGCTCTACGACATGAACCTGACCCGCAAGAACATCCGCCAGATGGACGCAGGGCTGGTCTACACCGCGCTGCGCAACGGCCAGGTGTTCGCCGGTCTGGTCTACACCACCGACGGTCGCCTGAATGCGTTCGGCCTGAAACTGCTGGAAGACGACAAACATTACTTCCCCGACTACACCGCCGCGCCGGTGGTGCGTCAGGCCTATCTCGATGCGCACCCGCAACTGGCCGAGCAACTCAAGCCGCTGGCGCAACTGTTCGACGACGAAACCATGCGCCAGCTCAACGCGCGGGTCGACGTCGATCACGAAAGCCCATCGAAAGTGGCCGCGGATTTCCTGCGCCAGCATCCACTCAACTAAGGAGGAAAAGTCATGGAATTTCTCAACGCCTTTTCCCACCTCGACTGGCAGCAGGTGATGCACCTGACCTGGCAGCACATCACTTTGGTCGGCATCGCCGTGACACTGGCGATTTTCATTGGTGTGCCGCTGGGCATTCTGATGACCCGCTTCCCGGCTCTCGCCGGGCCTTTGCAGGCCAGCGCCACGGTGCTGCTGACCGTGCCGTCGATTGCCCTGTTCGGCCTGCTGCTGCCGTTCTATTCCAGGTTCGGCCAGGGACTCGGGCCGATGCCAGCGATCACCGCGGTGTTCCTTTATTCACTGCTGCCGATCATGCGCAACACCTACCTCGCCCTGACCGGCGTCGAGCCGGGTATCCGTGAAGCCGCGCGCGGCATCGGCATGACCTTCGGCCAGCGCCTGCGCATGGTCGAGCTGCCGATTGCGGTGCCGGTGATTCTCGCCGGGGTACGCACCGCCGTGGTGATGAACATCGGTGTGATGACCATCGCCGCCACCATCGGCGCCGGTGGCCTCGGTGTGCTGATCCTCGCCTCCATCAGCCGCAGCGACATGTCGATGCTGATCGTCGGCGCGCTTCTGGTCAGTCTTCTGGCGATCTTCGCCGACCTTCTCCTGCAGTGGCTGCAACGTACGCTGACTCCAAAAGGACTCCTCAAATGATCGAACTTCAAAACCTCAGCAAGACCTTCCAGAGCAACGGCAAAGATGTCAAAGCCGTGGACTCGGTGAGCCTGACCGTCAATGAAGGCGAAATCTGTGTGTTCCTCGGGCCATCGGGTTGCGGCAAAAGCACAACGCTGAAAATGATCAACCGCCTGATCAAGCCGACCTCGGGCAAGATCCTGATCAACGGCGAAGACACCACCGACCTCGACGAAGTGACCTTGCGTCGCAACATCGGTTACGTGATCCAGCAGATCGGCCTGTTCCCGAACATGACCATCGAAGAGAACATCGTCGTGGTGCCGAAACTGCTCGGCTGGGACAAACAGAAATGCCACGACCGTGCCCGCGAGTTGATGAGCATGATCAAGCTGGAACCCAAGCAGTATCTGCATCGCTATCCGCGTGAACTGTCCGGCGGCCAGCAACAGCGCATCGGTGTGATCCGCGCACTGGCGGCGGATGCGCCGCTGTTGCTGATGGACGAGCCGTTCGGTGCGGTCGACCCGATCAACCGCGAGATGATCCAGAACGAGTTCTTCGAGATGCAGCGGGCGCTGAACAAGACCGTGATCATGGTCAGCCACGACATCGACGAGGCGATCAAGCTCGGTGACAAGATCGCGATCTTCCGCGCCGGCAAACTGCTGCAGATCGATCACCCGGACACCCTGCTCGCGCACCCGGCAGACGATTTCGTCAGCAACTTCGTCGGCCAGGACAGCACCCTCAAGCGTCTGTTGCTGGTGAAAGCCGAAGAC
>NZ_QAIK01000136.1:115810-135494 GCF_003061005.1 Pseudomonas sp. HMWF021
GCAGTATCTGCGTGAGTTCAATGCCACGGCGGCGTACGACGAACATCTGCGCATCCTGCTGTCGCGGATGTACGAGTTCAATCGTTCGTGGTTGCCGGTGATGGATGCCGAGCGGGTGTTCCTCGGTGAAGTCACACAGGAGTCGATTGCCGAGTACCTGAGTTCCGGCAAATCCCGCGGTGGCAAGACCAGTATCGTCTCCCCCGCCGAGACCGCGCTGGCCTGATAGAGCGCTGATGTGCCGTGCCCTGCTCAAGAGGCACGGCACAATTGAATGGATCAGGAAGAGATGGCCTGGTCACCGGCGATGAACTCGAACCGCACATCAGCCGTTGGCGTCTGGGGCAGCGTGATCCTGATTGCCGGAATCCAGATACCTGTCTGAGACTTGAAATCCCGCTGGTCATACTGCGCACCGGCTTTACCGGTGTCATTGATGTAAAACACCGCCTCGATCGGCAGCGTGGTGCCCAGATTCTGCCCCCACTTGGCAAGCCGGAACTCGTTTTGCGTATTGAAGGCGAAGGTGCCGCCCAGCCCCTGGGCCTTGATTGCCTCATTGAAAGCGGTAGTGGCTGCCTGATTCAAATCGTCGCGCACATCAAAGCCGCACAGCTGTCCGTATTTATTCGGTTGCTGATTGTAATGCGTGATGTATTGCGCGGCGGTAGTGATGCCTTGCACCTGGCAAGGTCGGCTGGAAGCAATTCCCGGAGTTTGACCGCAGCCCTCTTGTTCGCGGTGGGTTGTTCCGCCATCTACCGGAAAGAAACAAAGTATCTGCGGTTCTATTTTACCCACGGGTTTGAAAAAGTACGGATACAAGATAAATCCGTTGTTATAACCGAAGACCAACCTGGAGAACTTCGCATCCGCCCGCAAATAGGAAAAGGACACACCGGTAGACGTTGGATTAGGATTCCAGAAATGAAACTGAGCAGAGTGTTGAGTGGCCCTCAACATCACCCCGGAACACAGGAATGCCGGGGCTGACGGGTTGTTTCGGCACATGCTCAGCTTATTGTGGTAGGCCTCCGTGAGATAGGCGGCAATCTGTGGCCCGGTGCCGGCGCCCATCAGGCCAGTCGATGCGGCCCCGGGCATTTCCCCTCGCGGTACGGGAGCCGATGGCTGAACCACCTCATGAGTGGCACAACCTGACAGTGTCAACGCAACTAACCACAGCAATATCCTGTTCATTCCTTGTTACCTCTGCGGACGCTTCGATTGATAGAAAGGCGTACTTTCCCCAGCATGCAAATGGGTCGACAGAGCCGTTTTTCAATAAACGAAAAAATGCTGTGCTCACCAATCACCAGACTTTCTTCCAGAATAAATTTCGCTCTTATCCTAGAAAAAAAACCGCAACTAAACACCTGTCAGAAATACTAGTCCTGACGGTTACCTCAAGGCTTTTTCGGGATTAAAAGTCGGTGGTTTATTTCCGTTTTTTTCAGGCATACCCGCTACGCAGATCCATGCTCGGGGGAACATCAGCCTGTCATGTCGGTCGGTTACATCAGTACCGGAGGAAGACCGCACGACGGAAGCGTGCAGAAACGCGACATTTTTTGTTGATCTCAGGCCCCTCACACCCTAAAGTTCGCGCCGAACGTCCATGCTGGAAACGATCCATCCGGCTCAAGTACTGACGACGAGACAGCAAGGCCAAGGGCAAAAACGCCCGTGGCCTTTTTGCTTTCGGCGACATGCCTTGGGAAGTAGGCGAACCAAAGTGGGGATACGGAGGGCGTTCATTTGCACCCATTGATAATTTCAGTTTGCCAGTAGGAGTTCCCAGCATGTCGATCCAGGTCGAAGACTATTTCGCGCGCGAAACCTTTCAGAAAATGAAGGCGTTCGCCGACAAACAGGAAACCCCGTTCGTGGTGATCGACACCGCGATGATCGCCCAGGCCTACGATGACCTGCGCGCCGGTTTCGAATTCGCCAAGGTCTACTACGCGGTCAAGGCCAACCCGGCCGTCGAAATCATCGACCTGCTCAAAGAGAAAGGTTCGAGCTTCGATATCGCCTCCATCTATGAGCTGGACAAAGTGCTGAGCCGTGGCGTCAGCCCGGATCAGATCAGCTACGGCAACACCATCAAGAAGTCCAAGGACATCCGCTACTTCTTCGAGAAGGGCGTGCGTCTCTACGCCACCGACTCCGAAGCCGACCTGCGCAACATTGCCAAAGCCGCACCGGGCTCGAAAGTCTATGTGCGCATCCTGACTGAAGGCTCGACCACCGCCGACTGGCCACTGTCGCGCAAATTCGGCTGCCAGACCGACATGGCCATGGACCTGCTGATCCTTGCTCGCGACCTGGGTCTGGTGCCGTACGGCATCTCCTTCCACGTCGGTTCGCAGCAGCGTGATATCAGCGTCTGGGACGCGGCAATCGCCAAGGTCAAAGTGATCTTCGAGCGCCTGAAAGAAGAAGATGGCATTCACCTGAAACTGATCAACATGGGTGGCGGCTTCCCGGCCAACTACATCACTCGCACCAACAGCCTGGAAACCTACGCCGAGGAAATCATCCGCTTCCTGAAAGAAGACTTCGGTGATGACCTGCCGGAAATCATTCTGGAACCGGGCCGTTCGCTGATTGCCAACGCTGGCATTCTGGTCAGTGAAGTGGTGCTGGTCGCGCGTAAATCGCGCACTGCCGTCGAGCGCTGGGTCTACACCGATGTGGGCAAGTTCTCCGGCCTGATCGAAACCATGGACGAGGCGATCAAGTTCCCGATCTGGACCGAGAAGAAAGGCGAGATGGAAGAAGTCGTCATCGCCGGCCCGACCTGCGACAGCGCCGACATCATGTACGAAAACTACAAGTACGGTCTGCCGCTGAACCTGGCGATCGGTGATCGCCTGTACTGGCTGTCGACCGGTGCGTACACCACCAGTTACAGCGCAGTCGAGTTCAATGGCTTCCCGCCGCTGAAATCGTTCTACGTGTAAGCGTCGCCGCCGAAACGCAAAAAGCCCATGACGTGTCATGGGCTTTTTTGTATGTCGATGCAATCCATTGTGGGAGCGGGCTTGCTCGCGAATGCGCTGGGCCAGTGAGAGTGATGATGACTGACACGACGCCTTCGCGAGCAAGCCCGCTCCCACAGGGTTTATGCAGTGCGGCTTAATTCATCGGCGCGAAGTTGATATCTGGATGCCATCCCCTGGATTCTGCAATCTGCCACACTGAACAGTGTCTGACTTGCTACCCGCAGGAAGTTCTGATTACCACCCGCCAGCGCTTTCTCCAACCACACAACCGCCTCATCGACCCTGCCCTCATCCGCCAACACCGCCGCATGACTGAACTGCCCCCGAAAATCCCCACCCTCGGCCGAACGCCGATACCAGTCGTGAGCCGCCGTCAGATCCCTTGGGCACACCCGCCCTTCTTCCAGATAACGTCCCAGCAGGTTCATTGATTTGGCGTGGCCGGCTTCAGCGGCGCGTCGGTACAGGTCCAGTGCCTGAAGGGGATCCTCAGCCTGTCCGCGCCCGGTAGCGTGCAGATTGGCCAGGTTGTACATCGCCCAGTCCAACCCGTTTTGCGCAGCGATCCGATAATGCCGCGCGGCAACCGCAGCATCTGCCACACAGCCCCAACCATGCTCATGGCAGCGACCGAGCATGTTGCGCGCCATCAGGTGACCCTGCCCGGCAGCGATGCCAAACCAGCGCAGCGCCAATGGCGCATCCTGAGCGATACCGCGACCATCGAGCAGGATCTGCCCGAGCAGCGCTTGCGCTTCAACAATGCCCTGCCCCGCCGCCAGCAGAATCGCCTGCGCGGCACGGGCCGGGCTTTCTTCGAGCATTGCGCTGAGCTGGGCGCCGTCGAGCACTTCTTCGCGCCGCAGTTGAAAACTCATACCTCGACCCAGCGCCGCAAAAGGTTGTGATAGGTGCCGGTGAGGCGGATCAGCGACGGATGATCGGGCATGTCCTGGGTGAGTTGCTGAATCGCGCCGTCCATCTCGAACAACAAGGCGCGCTGGCTGTCTTCGCGCACCAGGCTTTGTGTCCAGAAAAACGACGCATAGCGTGCACCGCGGGTGACGGCATTGACCTTGTGCAGGCTGGTGCCGGGGTACAGCACCATGTCGCCGGCGGGCAGTTTCACCCGTTGCGTGCCGAAGGTGTCCTGGATCTCCAGCTCGCCGCCGTCGTAATCCTCGGGTTCGCTGAAAAACAGTGTGGCCGACAGATCGGTGCGCACCCGCTCGATGCTGCCCTTGGGCTGGCGCACCGCGTTGTCGATGTGAAAATCGAAACTGCCGCCGGCCGTGTAGCAGTTGAGTAACGGCGGAAATACTTTGTGCGGCAACGCGGCGGACATGAACAGCGGGTTTTTCCACAGCCGTTCGAGCATTGCCGCGCCGATTTCCTTGGCCAGTGGATGACCTTCCGGCAACTGCAGATTGTGCTTGGCCTTGGCCGACTGATAGCCGGCGGTGATCTTGCCATCGGCCCAATCCGCCTGCTCCAGCGCCTGGCGAATACGCTGCACTTCTTCTTTCGCGAACAAGCCGGGAATGTGCAGGAGCATGGCAAACGTACCTGATGGCAAAGGGGCGCCAATGGTATTGATTCTTATTGGCTGTGTAAAACCCGCATGACGAATGAATCGGTAAAAACCGTAAGGTTAAATTGTAAAGAATGTAAATTCGTCGCGAATAACAATGTTTCGCAATTGATACGAATACCTGTTTACCCTATATTCCGCCGCCTCAAATCCTTGGGGAGGGGAAATAAAAATGTCACGTCAACACGCACAATTGCCGGTCAGTACACCACGCCTGCTCGCTTCGGCCATTGGTGTCGCCATCACCGCCGGTTCCGCTGGCCACATGGTATTCGCCGCCGAGAAGACCGACAGCAAAGCCTCCGGCAATGCCATCGCCCTGGACGCTACCGCCATCACCGGCGAAGCGCAGGACCCGACGTCCTACCAGGTCGAAAAAGCCTCCTCGCCCAAGTACACCGCGCCGCTGGTCGACACGCCTCGCTCGGTCACCGTGATCCCGCAACAAGTGCTGAAGGACACCGGCGCCCTGAACATGCAGGACGCACTGCGCACCGTGCCGGGCATTACCTTCGGCGCCGGTGAAGGCGGCAACCCGCAGGGCGACCGTCCGTTCATCCGTGGTTTCGACGCCCAGGGCGACACCTACCTCGACGGCGTGCGCGACACCGGCTCGCAGAGCCGCGAAATCTTCGCCGTGGAAAACATTGAAGTCAGCAAAGGCCCGAACTCCGCCATCGGCGGTCGCGGTGCGGCTGGCGGCAGCATCAACCTGGTGAGCAAGAAAGCGCACCTGGGCAACTCCTTCGACGGTGGTTTCACCTGGGGATCCGACCAGACTCAGCGCTACACCCTGGACGGCAACTACCAGTTCAGCGACACCGCTGCCGGCCGTCTGAACCTGATGAGCCACGAAAGCAACGTCGCCGGTCGCGACAGCGTCGATTACGACCGCTGGGGTATCGCACCGTCGCTGGCGTTTGGCCTGGGCACCGACACCCGCGTCAACCTCGATTACTACCATCTGGAAAGCAACGACACCCCGGACTCGGGCATCCCGTACACCATTCCAGCCGGTGGTTCGGCTGCACGCACCAAATCCAACCCGGACAAGCCGTACTCGGGTGGCGATCACAGCAATTTCTATGGATTGGACGGTCGCGACTTCCGTAAAGGCCGCACCGACACCGCGACCTTCGCCATCGAGCATGACCTGAGCGATTCGCTGACCATCAAGAACACCCTGCGTCACGGCACCAGCATGCAGGACTACATCCTGACCCAGCCGGATGACAGCAAGGGCAACGTCAACAACGGCAGCGTCTGGCGTCGTGCCAACACTCGGGTGAGCAACACCGAGACCACCACCAACCAGACCGACCTGTTCGGCAACTTCTACGTCGCCGGCTTCAAGAACAGCTTCTCCACCGGCGTTGAATACACCCGTGAGGAAAGCCAGAAGTCCTCGTACAACGTCAACACCGACACCACGCCGCGTACACCGGGCAACTCCAGCACCAACTGCACCCCGTCGATGATCGGCGCGTCGAGCGGCTACAACTGCACCTCGCTGTCGAACCCGAATCCGAACGATCCGTGGAACGGCGCGATCTCGCGCAACTACGCCGGCACCGACACCAAAGCCGACACCTACGCGCTGTATGCGTTCGATACGCTGGAACTGTCCGAGCAATGGCTGGTGAACATGGGCCTGCGTTACGACCACTTCGACACCGACTACAAGACCTACACCGCCGCCGGCGCCACCACTGCCAAGGGCAAAGACACCAGCGAATTCGTCACCGGGCAGTTCGGCGTGGTCTACAAACCTGCGCCAAACGGCAGCATCTATGCGTCCTACGCCACCTCCGCCACCCCACCGGGCAGCACCCTGGGTGAAGGCATGGACGGCAACCCGCTGGGTGGCACCCCGGATCGCAATGGCAACCTGCTCAAGAGCGACATGGAGCCGGAAACCACCAAGAACTACGAAATCGGCACCAAGTGGGATCTGTTGAACGATCGCCTGTCGCTGACCGCTGACGTGTTCCGCACCGAGAAAGAAAACGCTCGCGTACAAGTCGACACCACCTCCTACGAGAACGCCGGCAAGACCCGCGTGCAGGGTATCGAGCTGTCGGCCAGCGGCAAGATCACCGACAAGTGGCAAGTGTTCGCCGGCTACGCCTACATGGACAGCGAACAGGTCGACGGTGGTGACCTGCCGGCCAACAAAGCCAACAACGGTAACGAACTGCCGAACACGCCGAAAAACAGCGCCAGCCTGTGGACCACTTATCAGGTCACGCCGAAGCTGACCATCGGTGGCGGTGCGTTCTACGTCGACGACGTGTACGGCAGCGTGGCCAACACCACGATGGTCGATTCCTATGTACGTTACGACGCGATGGCCGCCTACAAGCTGAGCAAGAACGTCGACCTGCAACTCAACGTGCAGAACCTGACCAACGAAACCTACTACGACAAAGCCTTCTCGACCCACTTCGCCAACCAGGCGGCGGGCCGTACGGCGCTGTTGAGCACCAACTTCCACTTCTAAGGAACCTGTAGGAGCTGCGGCACGCTGCGATCTTTTGATCTTGATTGATAAAAACCAACATCAAAAGATCGCAGCCTTCGGCAGCTCCTACAAAGAACAAAGCCTCGTTCATTCATGTGAACGGGGTTTTGTGCGTAATAAAGAACGCTTCTCGATAACCCACGGCATAATGCGCGCCGTGATGACAAATTTTCGAACGAACAAGGCGAGCGACGTGTTGAAGAAAACCCTGTTCCAGTTGCACTGGTTTTTCGGCATCACTGCCGGGCTGGTGCTGGCCCTGATGGGCATCACCGGTGCCGCCTATTCGTTTCAGGACGAAATTCTGCGGGCGCTCAATCCATCGGTGCTGCAGGTGGAAAAGCAGGTCGCTGGCGTCCTGCCTCCCGTCGAGTTGGTGGAACATATCGAAGAGAGCTCCGGCAAAAAGGTCTCGATGCTCTGGGTCGAGACCGACAGCGGCAACGCCGCGCGCGTCTACTTCACCCCGCCCAAAGGCGAGCGTCGTGGCGAGATGCGCTACTTCGATCCGTACACCGGCGAGTTCATGGGCGACGCGGTGGGCCAGGACTTCTTCGGCCTGATGCTGCAACTGCACCGCTTCCTCGCCATGGGCGATACCGGGCGCAACATCACCGGCGCCTGCACCCTGATCCTGCTGTTCTTCTGCCTTTCCGGGCTGTACCTGCGCTGGCCGCGCCAGTGGAACAGCTGGCGCGTGTGGCTGACCCTCGACTGGAAGAAGAAGGGCCGCAGCTTCAACTGGGATCTGCACTCGGTGGCCGGGACCTGGTGCCTGCTGGTGTACCTGCTGCTGGCGTTGACCGGGTTGTCGTGGTCGTACGAATGGTACAACAAGGGCCTGACCCGACTGCTTTCCGATGCGCCGCAAAACGAGCGCGTGCGCGGCGGCCGCGGCCCGGCACCGGAAGGTCCGGCACCGACCGCCGACTATGCGGCGATGTGGAGCAGCATCTACAGCGCCGCCGGCCCGGGCCTGTCGGCCTACAACATTCGCATGCCGCCAGTGGCCGGGCAACCGGCGACCGTGTTCTATCTGCTCGACAGCTCGCCGCATGATCGCGCGCTGAACCAGATCACCCTCGACCCGGCCACCGGCATCGTCAAGCGTGTTGATCGCTATGCCGACAAGAGCTTCAAAGCCCAGTTGCTGACCAGCATTTACGCGCTGCACGTCGGCAGCTATTTCGGTCTGGTCGGGCGGATCATCATCACACTCGCCGCTGTATGCATGCCGCTGTTTTTCATCACCGGGTGGCTGTTGTATCTGGACCGCCGGCGCAAGAAAAAGCAGATTCAGGACGCACGCAAAGGTCTCGATCAACCGGCCGGTGATGCACCGGGATGGCTGATCGGTTTCGCCAGCCAGAGCGGTTTTGCCGAACAACTGGCGTGGCAGACGGCGGGCCAGTTGCAAGCCGCCGGGTTGCCGGTGAAGGTGCAGCCGCTGGCGAATGTCAGTGCCGAGGATCTGCGCGCCTCGAACAACGCGCTGTTTGTGGTCAGTACCTTCGGCGACGGCGAAGCCCCGGACAGCGCGCGCGGTTTCGACCGCAAGGTGCTCAGCAGCGCTGCGAGCCTCGACGGTCTGAACTATGCAGTACTCGGACTCGGTGACCGCCAGTATCAGCATTTCTGCGGGTTCGCCCGACGCCTGCATCAATGGCTGGGCGAACACGGCGGCAAGACCTTGTTCGCCCCGGTCGAAGTCGACAGCGGCGACCCCTACGCCCTGCGTCATTGGCAAACCCAGCTCGGACAGTTGACCGGGCAGGCGCCGGTCGACACCTGGCAAGCGCCGAGCTACGACAACTGGACGCTGGTCAGCCGCGAACTGATGAATCCCGACAGCAGCGGCGCGCCGGTGTACCTGCTGGGCCTGAAGGCGCCGAGCACCAGCAGCTGGCTGGCCGGCGATCTGGTGGAAGTGCTGCCGCGCAACTGCCCGTGGGCCATCGAACACTTCCTCGACGGCCTCGGCATTCGTGGCGAAACCACGGTCAAGGTCAACGGCCTCGAAGAACCACTGGACGTGGCCCTCGCCTCCCGCCAGTTGCCTGAACATCGCGCGCATCTGGTCGGCTTGCACGCGCAGGCGCTGGTGGATGCAATGGTGCCGCTGGCCATGCGCGAATACTCGATCGCCTCGATTGCCGCCGACGGTGTGCTGGAACTGATCGTGCGCCAGGAACAACACGCCGACGGCAGCCTGGGCGTCGGCTCCGGCTGGCTGACCGAGCATGCGCCGGTGGGTGGCAGCATCAGCCTGCGCGTGCGGCGCAACAGTGGCTTCCACTTGCCGAACCAACCGGTGCCGATGATTCTGCTGGGCAACGGCACCGGCCTCGCCGGGCTGCGCAGTCTGCTCAAGGCGCGCATCGCCGACGGTCAGCAGCGTCACTGGCTGCTGTTCGGCGAACGCAATCGCGAGCACGATTTCCTCTGCCGGGCGGAGCTGGAAGAGTGGTTGATCAATGGCGACCTGGCACGACTGGATCTGGCGTTTTCGCGGGATCAGGCGCAGAAGATCTACGTGCAGGATCGCCTGCGCGAATCTGCTGACGAGCTGAAAAAATGGCTGGCTGACGGTGCCGTGATCTACATTTGCGGCAGCCTGCAGGGCATGGCTTCCGGCGTCGATCAGGCACTCAACGACATTCTCGGCGCCGCTGAAGTCGAACGTCTGATCGAACAGGGCCGCTACCGCCGCGACGTGTACTGACCGACTCCTGTAGGAGCTGCCGCAGGCTGCGATCTTTTGATTTTGTTTTTTAAGAGCAGGATCAAAAGATCGCAGCCTGCGGCAGCTCCTACAGGTGGAGTGATCAGACCGGCTGCAGTTTTTGTTCGAAAACCGCCACCCCATTCAAATCCCGCAACACCACACTCATCTCCCCGCTTTGCCCTTCGATATTCACCTCGCCAAAGAACTGAAACCCGGCAAACGGCGAAGCGTTCTGGGTCGGCGGTGCCTTTTGGAACACCACTTCCGGGCCGAAGGTCTTGTCCAGCGGATTAGGCCCGAAACTCCCGGCATTCAGCGGCCCGGCGACAAACTCCCAGAACGGTTCGAAGTCCTGAAACGCCGCGCGGTCCGGGTGGTAGTGATGCGCTGCGCAGTAATGCACGTCCGCCGTGAGAAACACGAAATTGCGCACCTGCTGCGCCCGCAGAAAACCCAACAACTCGGCGACTTCCAGCTCGCGCCCCTGGGCCGGGCCGGGATCGCCGTTGGCCACCGCCTCCCAGCGCGCCACGCCCGGCCTGACTTCACCGTCGGGCACACCGAGGCCGATCGGCATGTCGGCGGCGATCACCTTCCACTGCGCCCTGGAGTGCTTCAAGCCACGCTTGAGCCAGTCCAGTTGCTCACGCCCCAAAAACGGTTTGGCTGCGCCGAGGTTGTCGTCGTTGGCGCCGCGATAGCTGCGCATGTCGAGCACGAACACGTCGAGCATCGGCCCGTAGCTGAGCTTGCGATAAATCCGCCCGCCGCCGTCAGCCGCTTGCAGTCGCATCGGCGAATATTCCAGCCAGGCCTTGCGCGCGCGGCCGACCAGGGTGTGGATATCTTTTTCCTGATAACGCTCGTCGAGCTGCTTGCCCGGCGACCAGTTGTTGACCACTTCGTGGTCGTCCCACTGCCAGATCTGCGGGACTTCGGCGTTGAAGCGGCGGATGTTTTCGTCCATCAGGTTGTAGCGGTAGTTGCCGCGATAATCGTCGAGGGTCTGCGCAACTTTGCTCTTGGCTTCGGTGGTGAGGTTGCGCCAGATCCGCCCACCTTCGGTGGTCAGCTGCGCGGGCACCGGGCCGTCGGCGTAGATGGTGTCGCCGCTGTGGATAAAGAAGTCCGGCAGGCGCAGGCGCATGGATTCGTAGATGCGCATGCCGCCGATGTCCGGGTTGATGCCGAAACCCTGGCCGACGGTGTCGCCGCTCCAGACAAACCGAATGTTGCGCCGCGCCGTCGGTGCACTGCGCAAGTGACCGAGCCACGGTTCGCTGGCGACGCCGGTTTGTGCGTCCTTGAAATACACCCGATAAAAAATTGCCTGATCGGCGGGCAGCCCGGTGAGTTCGACGCGGGCAGTGAAGTCGGTGTGCGCATCGGCCAGTGGCGAGACCACACGGCGCGGGTGACGAAACTGACTGCGGGTGTCCCACTCGACCACCATCCGCGCCGGACGGTCGCTGCGGCTCCAGATCATCGCGCGGTCGCCCTGCAGGTCACCGGACTGCACGCCGTCGGTGAGTTGCGGCCGATCCTTGACCGACGCGATCACCGCCGGCGCCAGCCCCGGCATCAGCAGCCCGGCACCGACCACTTGCATGACCCGTCGGCGACCGATGTTGAAATCGCTCATGCGTGTTCTCCCTGAAAAAAGGAAAACTTAAGCACGGGATGATGAATCCGGCATGACAACACATCCCCTGTGGGAGCGGGCTTGCTCGCGAAAGCGGTGTGTCAGTTAAAGAAATATCGACTGACACGACGCCTTCGCGAGCAAGCCCGCTCCCACAGGGGTGTTGCAGTGTCAGGCGTTGACGGGTTCGACCGCCAGTTCCGCGGCTTCCGGGCGTTTGACCGCCGCGTAAACCACCGCCGTCAACAAACTCCCCGCCACAATCGCCAGCAGATACAACAACGCATGATTGATCGCATTCGGGATCGCCAGCACAAACAAGCCACCGTGCGGCGCCATCAGTTTGCAGCCGAAGTACATCGACAACGCGCCAGTCAACGCACCGCCGGCAATGCTCGCCGGGATCACCCGCAGCGGATCTTTCGCGGCAAACGGAATCGCCCCTTCGGAGATGAAGCACAGCCCCAGCACCAGCGCCGCTTTACCGGCCTCGCGCTCGGTCTGGGCGAACTTGCGGCGGGCGATGAAGGTGGCGATGCCCAGCCCGATTGGCGGCACCATGCCGGCAGCCATGGTCGCGGCCATCGGTGCATAACTCTGCGAGGCCAGCAGCCCGACCGAGAAGGCATACGCGGCTTTGTTGATCGGTCCGCCGAGGTCGACGCACATCATGCCGCCGAGCAACACGCCGAGCAGAATCGCGTTGGTGGTGCCCATGCTGTCGAGAAAATGCGTCAGCGCCGCGAGCATCCCGGCAACCGGTTTACCGACCACGTAGATCATCACCAGCCCGGTAATCAGGCTGGCGAACAACGGGATGATCAGGATCGGTTTCAGCGCTTCGAGGCTCTGCGGCAAGGCCACATAACGACTGATCAACTTGGCCGCATAACCGGCGATAAACCCGGCGACGATGCCGCCGATGAACCCCGCGCCCAACGTGCTGGCGAGCAAGCCACCGATCATCCCCGGCGCCAGGCCCGGACGGTCGGCGATCGAGTAGGCGATGTAACCGGCAAGCAGCGGCACCATCAGCTTGAACGCGGTCTCGCCACCGATCTGCATCAGCGCCGCCGCCAGCGTGCCCTCTTCCTTGAACGCGGTGATGCCGAAGACGAACGACAAGGCGATCATCAAACCACCGGCCACCACCATCGGCAGCATGAACGAGACACCGGTCAGCAGGTGTTTGTAGACCCCGGTTTTCTCTTGCTTGGCCGGCGCCTTGCCGCCACTCGCAGCGCTCTCCACCTGAGCTTCGGCGAGGGCTTTTTTCAGTGTCGCTTCAGATTGCTTCAAGGCAATCCCGGTGCCGCAACGGTAGATTTTCTTGCCGGCAAAACGCTCGGTGGCGACTTCGATGTCGGCCGCCAGCAGCACCACGTCAGCCTCGGCAATCGCCGTTGCGCTGAGCGGGGTTTTCGCACCGACCGAACCCTGGGTTTCGACCTGCAGTTCATAGCCCAGACGCTTGGCGGTTTGCTGCAACGCCTCGGCCGCCATGAAGGTGTGGGCGACGCCGGTCGGGCACGCGGTGATGGCGACGATGCGCGGCGCACGTGGCGCAGCGACTGCCGGAGCGGCTTCGGCGGCGAGGTAAACTTCAGCCTCTTGCGCACCGCGACGCAGCACCGCTTCGACGTCTTGCAGCGCTTGCGCCGGGGCAATGCGGAACACACGCTTGCCGACGAAACGCGTCATGTCGATGTCACCGGTGGCGACCAGCAACACCCACTCCGCCGCCTCAATGGTGGCAGCCGACAGCTCACGTTCCGGGTGCGACGCATCCACCACTTCAACGCTGGTGCTCCAGCCCTGACGCTGGGCCGCCGCATCGAGCAGACGGGCGCACAGCACACTGGTGACCATGCCGTTCGGGCAGGCCGTGACAATGGCTAACTTCATGACAAGCCCTCTTATTGTTCTGTCAGGGGACGCACGCGTACGCCCTGTTCGAGCTGCGCCAGTTGCGCCGCATCGTTGATGCCGAAACCGATCTGCGTCACCGCCATCGCGGCAATCGCCGTGGCCGTACGCAATGTCTGCTCAGGCGTGTCGGCACTGAGCAGACCGTGGAGCATGCCGGCCAGCAACGAATCGCCGGCCCCTACCGTGCTGGCGACCGTGACCTTCGGCGGCGCGGCATGCAGCGCCGAGCCGACACTGAACCAGTTCACACCGTCGGCGCCGTGGGAAATCACCACGTGCTCGATGCCTTTGGCATGCAGGCACGCCGCTGCCTGCGCTTCAGCGGCGTGGGAGACCACATCGCAATCGAGCGCATCGGCCAGTTCTTCGGTGTTGGGCTTGATCAGCCACGGGCGCGCTTCAATGGCCGCGCGCAAGGCTTCGCCACTGCTGTCGAGGGCGACTTTCAGACCGAGACCGTTCAGCCGTTCGATCAACTCGCGCAACCACTGCGCGCTGACGCCACGCGGCAGACTGCCGGCGACCACCACCGCGTCATGCCCCGGAGCGATCTGCAGCAGACGCTCAAGCAACGCCTGCTGCGCCGTCGCGTCGACCACCGGCCCCGGGCCGTTGATGTCGGTGATGCGCCCGTCGTGCTCGGCGACCTTGATGTTGCTGCGCGTCTCCCCCGGCACGCGGATGAACGCGTCGACAAAGCCGCGCTTGGCGAACAGGGTTTCGAAGGCTTGCAGATTGTCTTCGCCGAGAAAGCCGCTGACCGTCAGTTGATGCCCGAGGTCTGCGAGTACCTGGGCGACGTTCACGCCCTTGCCGGCGGCATGGGTGTGCATCTCGTCGCAGCGGTTGACCTGACCGGCCTCCAGGCGTGGCAGCTCAACCGTGAGGTCCAGCGCCGGGTTGAGGGTCAGGGTGAGAATCTTCGCCATTACAGGGCCTCCACTAATGCACGCACTTCGTTCGCGCTGCCCACGGTGAGGGCTTGTTGAGCAAGGGTTTGCGCCTGGGTCAGGCTGAGTTCGCGGATGCGCGCCTTGACCTCGGCAATGCTGCGCCCGGACACGCTCAGCTCATCGACACCGAGGCCGACCAGCACCGGCACCGCCAGCGGATCTGCCGCCAGCTCGCCACACACACCGACCCATTTGCCATGGGTATGCGCGGCGCGCACGGTGATGTCGATCAGTTGCAGCACCGCCGGGTGCAGGCCGTCAGCCTGGGCCGAAAGCGTCGGATGACCACGGTCGATGGCCAGGGTGTATTGCGTCAGGTCGTTGGTACCGACGCTGAAGAAGTCGACTTCCTTGGCCAATACCGGCGCCAGCAATGCAGCGGACGGTACTTCGATCATGATCCCCAGTTGCAAGTCCGCGACCGGGATTTCCAGGCGCAGACGCTCGGTCATGTCGCGGGCCTGACGCCACTCTTCAACGCTGCCGACCATCGGGAACATGATGCGCAACGGACGGTTGTCCGCCGAACGCAGCAAGGCGCGCAGTTGCGCTTCCATGATCTGCGGACGCTGCAACGTCAGGCGAATGCCGCGCACGCCGAGGAACGGGTTTTCTTCCTTGGCGATCGGCCAATACGGCAGCGGTTTGTCGCCGCCGACATCGAGGGTGCGCACCACCAGCGGCCGTCCGGCGAGGCCATCGAGAACGCGGCGGTATTCGGCTTCCTGAGTGGCTTCGTCCGGCGCCTGCGGGTGGGCCATGAAAATAAGTTCGGTGCGCAGCAGGCCGATGCCCTCGGCGCCCTGCTCGACCGCAGCGCTGACACCAGCGCTTTCACCGATGTTGGCGAACACTTCCACGGCGTGACCGTCGGTGGTGTGTGCCGGTTGATGACGCTGTTCGGCGGCAGCCTTGAGGCGCTGCTCGCGGGTGTCGCGTTCTTCGGCGGCGCGTTGCAGGGTCGCGGCATCGGCGTCGACGTGCAGGCGACCGCGCTGGCCGTCGAGCAGCAACGGCGTACCGGGTTCCAGCAACAACACCGCTGCGCCCGCACCGACCAGTGCCGGAATGCCCAATGCACGGGCGACGATTGCACTGTGCGCGGTGGCGCCGCCGCGCGCGGTGAGAATCCCTGCAACTCGGGCCGGATCGAGCCGCGCAACGTCCGACGGGCCGACTTCGTCCATCACCAGAATGTACGGCTGCTCCGGCTCGTTCGGGGTCTGCACGCCGCAGAGTTGCGCCAGCACCCGACGCCCGATGTCACGCAGGTCCGCCGCCCGCTCGGCGAGCAACGCGTCATGCAAGGATTCCTGTTGTTTGGCTGCCGCTTCGATCACCGCCATCCACGCAGCTTCCGCGCTTTCGCCCTGCTTGAGGCGAGTGTCGACTTCGTCGGTGAGTTCCGGGTCGTCGAGCATTTCCTGGTGGGTGATGAAAATCTCGCGAATCGCCTTGGCCTTGCTGCGTTCGATCAGGCCCTGGATGTCACTGCGCACATCGGCCAGCGCTTGCTTGAGACGTTCGCGCTCGATGGCCGCGGATTCACCGCGCAACGGGTAATCGATGGCATGCTGCACTTGAATGTGCGCAGGCCCGATGGCGATGCCCGGTGCGGCAGGGATCGCCTGCAACTGCGCGCCGGACGCTGGAGCGATCAGCACTTCGGCAATATCGGTGATGACTTCGCGTTGCTGGCTCACGGCCGGCAGCGGTTCGACTTCTTCGCCAAGGCCTTCTTCGATAGCGGCCAGCAGCGCCGGCAAGGCGTCGGCGGCGATGCTCGGCTCGGCGATGAACTCCAGCACCTGACCGCGACGGGCGCCGAGGCTCAGCAGTTTGCTCAGGCTTTTCACCGACACGGCGCTGTCCGCGCTGTCAACAATGCGCACGCGGATTTCGCCGTCGAAACTCTTCGCCAGTTGCGCAAGGATCTTCGCCGGACGTGCATGCAGACCATGGGCGTTAGCCAGGGCAATACGCGCGCTCGGCCAATCGGCGGGCAGTTCGCCGCCGAGCACTTCGAGGACTTTGCGGCTGCTGGTGGCGCGACCCAGTTCATGGCCACGCCCTTCGATGAGCAACGCGCACAGACGCTCGAGCAGCGCCTGATGCGCCTCACCCAGACTCGCCAGACAGAACAGACCACTGAGCGGCTGGCCGAGGTAACGCATCGGTTTGTCCGGGGTGACGAAGGCCAGGCCCGGGCGTTTCACGGTCTGCTCGCTGTGCAACCACCACAGGCCATCGCCCAGCGGCAGCGCTTCGACTTGCTGCAACACCCCGGCAAAACCGTTGCTCACACAATCGGCCTGACGCAACAGACGCGCGCCACGCCAGACCAGCTCTTCAAAATCGTCAGCCGAAACGCCGAGGCCGATCATCTGCGCATCCAGCGCCAGTTCCTGCGGTGCGCCCTGCAGCAGTTTCAGCAGTGCTTCCGGGGAGCTGGCCCGACGCAGGGCCTGACCCAGATCGGTCTCGCCGAGGGCGCGGGTCAGCAGTTGCAGCAGACGCAGGTGTTCATCGGATTTGGCGGCGATGCCGATCGCCAGATAAACGATCTGGCCGTCGCCCCAATCCACGCCCTCAGGAAATTGCATCAGCCGCACGCCGGTGGCGAATACCTGATCGCGGGTCTCGGGCGTACCGTGGGGGATGGCGATACCCTGGCCGAGAAAGGTCGAGCCCTGGGCTTCCCGGGCCTGCAAACCGGCGAGGTAGCCTTCGGCAACCAGACCGTCGGCCACCAGATGATTGGCGAGTAGTTGCAGGGCGGCGGGTTTATCCACAGCCGATTGGCCCATGGATATCTGCTCTATAGTGAGCTCGAGCATGCGATCTCCTTTTTGGCGCGTGGAGGCGCCAGGATATTGTTTTGAATGGTTGCAGCTTAGGCGCTGGTCGCCCTGCTTTTCAGCGGGTGTTTTGGCGGTTTCACGGCAGAACCGGCCAAAGGCGTCTAAAACGTAGAAAATACGCTTGCTGAAACGTTTAATCTAGATTGATCGGCACGTTACTCGATAATGTCTCATCCTTGAAGTCCAACTTGTCGGATGCGCTGCGACAATAGTCGTCTGCCCGAATCGGGTAGGATTGGCGAAAATGTGGCGGCAAGCTCGAAAAAACAAGGAAATCCCGGGTTGAAACTCAGTGATATCGCGCGGTTGGCCGGAGTGTCCGTGACCACCGCCAGCTACGTCATCAACGGCAAGGCCGAACAGCAACGCATCAGCAACGCCACGGTCGAGCGGGTGCGTGCGGTCGTCGAACAGCACGGCTTCACGCCCAACCCGCAAGCGGCCGGGTTACGCAGTCGGCACACGCGCACGTTGGGCTTTATTCTGCCGGATCTGGAAAACCCCAGTTACGCGCGAATCGCCAAACTGCTGGAGCAAGGCGCGCGGGCGCGTGGCTATCAGCTGCTGATCGCCAGCTCCGACGATGCGCCGGACAGCGAACGCCAGTTGCTGCAACTGTTCAAGGCGCGCCGCTGCGACGCGCTGATCGTCGCCAGTTGCCTGCCGGCCGGTGACGACAGCTATCGCCAGTTGCAGGCCAAGGGCTTGCCGATCATCGCCATCGACCGGGTCATGGAACCCGAGCACTTCTGCTCGGTGATCAGTGACGACCGCGAAGCCAGCCTGCACCTGACCCAGAGCCTGCTCGACCCGCAGCCGAAACAGATCGTGCTGCTCGGCGCGCGTCCGGAGCTGAGCATCAGCCAGGAACGTGCCGCCGGCTTCAAGCAAGCGCTGGCCGACTTCAAAGGCGAAGTGCTGATCGAGCACGCCGAGTCTTTCAGCCGTGAATGCGGCAAGCAACTGATGGAAGAACTCCTGCAACGCCTGGGGCACTTGCCGGATGCGCTGGTGACCACCTCCTACGTGCTGTTGCAGGGGGTGTTCGATGCGTTGCATGACTTCCCGCTCAAATCCCGTCCGCTGCGCCTGGGCACCTTCGGTGACACGCAGTTGCTGGACTTCCTGCCGCTGCCGGTCAATGCCATGGCCCAGCAACACCAGCTGATCGCCGACAAGGCCCTGGAGCTGGCACTGGCTGCGGTTGAGCAATCCGAATACAAGCCTGGCGTGCAGGCCATCGCCCGCACTTTCAAGCAGCGTATTCACCGGGACTGAACCGTGGAGCTGATCGACAGCCACACCCACCTCGACTTCCCCGACTTTGACGCCGATCGCTCGGCGCTGCTCGCCAAAAGCCGCGCCCTCGGGGTGCGGCGGATGGTGGTGCTGGGGGTTTATGAAGGTAATTGGCAGCGGGTGTGGGAGCTGGTGCAGAGCGATGCCGACTTGTATGCGGCGTTCGGTTTGCATCCGGTGTACCTCGATCAGCATCAACCCGAAGACCTGCGCGCACTCGGCGAATGGCTGACGCGGCTGCGCGGCCATCGACAGTTGTGCGCGGTGGGCGAGATCGGTTTGGATTACTTCATCGAAACCCTCGACCGCGAACGCCAGCAGGCGCTGTTCGAGGCGCAGTTGCAGCTGGCGGCGGACTTCGATCTGCCGGCGCTGATCCATGTGCGTCGCAGCCACGCGGCGGTGATCGCCACACTCAAACGCTTCAAGCTCAAACGCGCCGGGATCATCCACGCCTTCGCCGGCAGCCGCGAAGAGGCCCGCGAATACATCAAGCTCGGTTTCAAACTGGGTCTGGGCGGCGCGCCGACCTGGCCGCAGGCGTTGCGCATGCATCGGGTGCTGGCGGATCTGCCGCTGGATTCGATTGTGCTCGAGACCGACTCGCCGGACATGGCGCCGGCGATGTTCCCCGGCGTACGCAATACACCGGCGCACTTACCGGCGATCTGCACGGCGCTCGCCGAACTGATGAACATCAGCCCGGAACAACTGGCCGCCGCCAGCACTGCCAACAGCTGCGAAGTATTCGGCTGGTAACACAACTTCTGTAGGAGCTGCGGCACGCTGCGATCTTTTGCTCCTGGCCCTTGAAACAGGATCAAAAGATCGCAGCCTCGTTTCACTCGGCAGCTCCTACAGTCAGCTCGCGTGAGCTTTGGCTGCGTCAGGGTCAGGCTGGTAACACAACTTCTGTAGGAGCTGCGGCACGCTGCGATCTTTTGCTCTTAGCTCTTAAAACAGGATCAAAAGATCGCAGCCTCGTTTCACTCGGCAGCTCCTACAGTCAATTCGCGTGAGCCCTGGCTGCGTCAGGGTCAGGCTGGTAACACAACCTCTGTAGGAGCTGCGGCACGCTGCGATCTTTTGCTCCTGGCCCTTGAAACAGGATCAAAAGATCCCAGCCTCGTTTCACTCGGCAGCTCCTACAGTCAG
>NZ_QAIK01000136.1:135540-146140 GCF_003061005.1 Pseudomonas sp. HMWF021
GTTTGCGTGAGCTTTGGCTGCGTCAGGGTCAGGCTGGTAACACAACTGCTGTAGGAGCTGCGGCACGCTGCGATCTTTTGCTCCTGGCCCTTGAAACAGGATCAAAAGATCCCAGCCTCGTTTCACTCGGCAGCTCCTACAGTCAGTTCGCGTGAGCTTTGGCTGCGTCAGGGTCAGGCTGGTAACACAACTTCTGTAGGAGCTGCGGCACGCTGCGATCTTTTGCTCTTAGCTCTTAAAACAGGATCAAAAGATCGCAGCCTCGTTTCACTCGGCAGCTCCTACAGTCAATTCGCGTGAGCTTTGGCTGCGTCAGGGTCAGGCTGGTAACACAACTGCTGTAGGAGCTGCGGCACGCTGCGATCTTTTGATCCTGGCCCTTAAAACAAGATCAAAAGATCGCAGCCTCGTTTCACTTGGCAGCTCCTACAGGCAGTTCCTACAGTCAGTTCGTGTGAGCTTTGGCTGCGTCGAGGATCAGGGTCATGTGCTGGCGGTGGTGAAAAAAACGCAGCAGCGCGAAGTACGCGAAAAGCACGATCAGTGACGCGTTCAGTTGCTCAGTCACGCTGAGCAGGCCGATCCATTCCATGACCAGCGCCACCAGCAACGCGGTACACACGGTGACCGATGCGCTGAAACGCAGCAATCCCAGTGAATCGAGGGATTTGAAGCGTTTGATCTGTTTCGGGCAGCGCAGCTCCAGGCGTTTCTGGCAGTGCTCGCAGGTGAACGGTTCGTTGATCGCAATGGCATTGAGTTGCCACGGTTTAAGCAACTGCGTGGTCTGGCAATGAGCACAACGGCCCTGGACTCCCAGGGTTGCAACGGACATGAGCGGCCTCCTCGACGCAGTCAACGGAACAGGGATACTGGCTCATTAATGACAAAAAGCCAGACGCCGAAGGAAAACAGGATTTGGCTTACAAGCGTAAGCATCAAAGCATTACAGAATGTTCTGACATTTCCACGCTCATCTGTAGGATCGAGCCTGTGGTGAGGGGATTTATCCCCGATGGACTGCGCAGCAGTCCCTCATCACTGATCGGGTATTGGGGACGCTTCGCGTCCCATCGGGGATAAATCCCCTCGCCACAGGTTTTCTGCCAAGGGGTGGCGCGGCCGGATTCAGACGCGGAATGCGCTGATCAGTTGCTTGAGTTCCACCACCTGCGCCGACAGTGCCCGGCTGGCGTCTTCGGTTTGGTGCGCACCCTGGGCCGTGCGCTCGCCGGCGCGGTTGATCTCGACGATGTTCTGGTCGATGTCATGGGCCACGGCGGTCTGTTGCTCCACGGCTGCAGCGATCTGCTGGTTCTGGTCGACGATCATGCCGACTGCGCCGAGGATGTTTTCCAGCGCCTGCTGAACCTTTTCCGACTGGCCGACCGTGCCATTGGCCATCTGATGGCTGACGCCCATGGCTTTCACAGCGGCGCCGACGCCACCGTGCAATTTGGCGATCATCTGCTCGATTTCTTCAGTCGATTGCTGGGTGCGTTTGGCGAGGGTACGCACCTCATCCGCCACCACCGCGAACCCTCGGCCCTGCTCTCCGGCACGTGCCGCTTCGATGGCGGCATTGAGCGCCAGCAGGTTGGTCTGTTCGGCAATGCTCTTGATCACTTCCAGCACGCGGCTGATCGACTGGCTGTCGCTGGCCAACTGGTTGATCACCAGCACCGATTGATCGATCTCGCTGGCCAGCGCGGCAATGCTACCCTGCTGCGACTCCACCAGCGTGCGGCCGCTGACGGTTTCATCGTTGACGCTGTGCGCGCTGCTCACCGCTGCCGCCGCGCTGCGTGCGACTTCCAGCGAGGTCGCCGACATCTGGTTCATCGCGGTCGCCACTTGCTCGATCTGCGTGCGCTGCCCGGCCACTGCCTGATTGCTTTGCGCGGAGACATTTTCCACCTGCCCGGCCTGGCGCTCGACCTCAGCCACGGTCTGCCCGACCCGTTCGATCAGGTCGTGGATTTTCCTCACGGTGCCGTTGAACACCTCTCCCAATTCACCCAACTCATCGCGGCTGTTGGCCTTGAAATTGACCGTCATGTCACCAGCCGCGACCTTGTCCATCATCGCGCCCAGGCGTTTAAGCGTAGTGCGGGTCGAGGCGTAGAAACCACCGTAGAGATAGAAAATCAGCACGAACACCACCGACAGCGCCACAGCCTGCAGGACCATGTGCGTGCGGTTCTGTGCCAGCCGCTGTTGCAGTTGGGTATCGAGGAATTTCAGGGTCGCGTCGTTGAGCTGGTAAGTCTTGTCCATCAGCCCGGTGATCTGGTCGTAGAACGCTTGCCACGGCGTATCGAGAGTCTCGGCCACCACGACTTTCTCTTCGAACAGCTCGCTGGCCTGTTTGAGCGAGGTTTTGCTGCTGTCGGCCTGGGCACTGAGGCCGGCGCGCGCGGCCTGGCTGGAGTCGAGGGCGTCGGTCAGTTTCAGCGCGTATTCGGCCTGGAGTTTTTCGATCTGCGCCAGCAACTCGTCAAATCGGGTACTCGACGAACTGTTCAGAAAGCCTTGGCCCAATGAATAAGCACCGATGGCCCGGCCCTCGCCGAGGGTCTGGGTTACCGCAGGGGTGATGTTGGTGAGCAGTTCGCTGAGCTGGCGGATGTCGCTCTGGTTGTCGCGACTCAGACCGGCCTGACTGGTGATGATCTGGCTGAAAATCTGCGCGTTGCCGAGCAGTTTGCCGATCATCCCGCTTTTGCTTTGCAGGGAGCTTTCCGCCTGTTGAGCCTTGAACGCGCTGAGCATTTCATCGCGTTTATTGTTGAACAGTTTGATCTGCTCGGGATCGTCGGTCATCGCCTGCAGACTTTGAAGACGGGCCAGTACGGTTTGTTCCAGGCTGCTGATCTGCGCCTCGAGGTTGTCGGCCTTGCCAGACTGCCCGAGGACGACGTTGATCTGCACCAGATTGTTCAGGGTTTCCAGATCCCGACGCAGGGTCAGGCTGCTGCCTAGCAGGTCGAGGCTCTGCAATTCGACCCGGGTGCCCTGGAATTCGCGATAGGAATCGCGCACCAGATAGAAATTGGTCACCAGCATCGGCACCAGGAACAGCACGCTGATCAGGCTGAACTTCATGCCGAAGCTCAGACGGTTCATCAGCGAGACGGCGGGATAGAGCAAGCTCTTCACTGGAAGTCTCCCTTGGCTTTTCTTGTTTTTATTGGCAGGCGCGGGACGACAGCAGAAAGCCACTATCGGGCGCTGTCTCTGTATAGCTCAAATCGGGGGGAGGTTTTGTAACTTAAGGTTAACGACAAAAAAGATCGCAGCCTTCGGCAGCTCCTACAGGAAAATTGCAATTTCTGTGTAGGAGCTGCCGAAGGCTGCGATCTTTTGATTCTGCTTTTGAATTCAGTGGATCAGCACGGTCCACAAGGCAAACCCGGCATACCACAGCACCGCCGCGCGCAGCAGCAGTTCCCACAGACAATCCAGCGTGTTGATGCCTTCAGGCCCGACCACCGGCGGCGGGATCTCACCCGCTGCCAGCCCGACCTTGTTGATCAGCTGCGCGGCGCTGATGTTCCAGTTCAGCAGTTCGTGCAACATCACCCGGCTGACCGCAACGAAGTTGCCGACCAGTGCAAGGCTCGCCGCCAGCAGGCGCACCGGCAACCAGTCAAAGGCGTGACGTAACTGGCCGGCGCGTTCGGCAAGCGCCGGGTTCTGGCTGTGTTCTTCAGCCAAGGCCAGCAAGCGATAAGCCAGCGCCGCCACCGGGCCGAGCACGAAGTACCAGAAAATCACCGCAAAGAAGCTCTGGTACGCCTCCCACAACAGATGCCCCTGGACCCGATCCAGCAACTGCTCGCCGCTGTCGGCGCAGATGTCCAGATCACGTTTTGCCACGTGCGCGGCCGCTTGCAGGTCTTCGCGACGCCAGGCGTCACGAAACGGCCCGAGACCGCCGAGCAGATCACCGCGTCCCAGCGCATAAATCACCACCAGCAAATGCACCGGCAGCGCCAGCAGGCCGTAAGCGACAGGTTCCAGCACCACCAGCAGCAAAGCGAGCAGCGCCACCGGCAGCAACACCAATATCGTCAGCACCAGCCACGGCCGCTGGGCCAGGCGCGCGCTGCTTTCGAGTTTGTGCAGTTCGCGGATCCATCCGCCATCGCGTTGAAGCCGATGGCGCAGGGCCGAGAATTTCTCGATCCAGACCGCCAGCAGTAACACCAGAAAACTCATTGTCCTTCCTCTTGTGCCAGGGCTGCGCGGTAACGCGCCCAGTCGAATGCCGGGCCAGGATCGGTCTTGCGCCCGGGTGCGATGTCGCTGTGCCCGCAGATACGGGCGCCGGTGATGGCCGGAAATGCTGTTTGCAGCTGCCGCGTCAGCGTGATCAACGCCTGATACTGCGCATCGGTAAAGGGCAGATCATCGGTGCCTTCGAGCTCGATGCCCACGGAAAAATCGTTACAGGTTTCGCGCCCCTCGAACATCGACACGCCTGCATGCCACGCCCGCTCGAGACAGGAGACAAACTGGGTGACGCTGCCGTCACGTTCGATCAGAAAATGCGCCGAGACGCGCAGGTCGGCAATCCCTGCAAAATAGGGATGCTCGGTGACATCCAGACGATTCTGGAAAAATTCCTGCACCTTGCCGGTGGCGAACTGCGCCGGCGGCAGGCTGATGTTGTGGATCACCAACAGGGAGATTTCGCCCGCAGGGCGTTCATTGAAGTTAGGTGATGGGCAGACCTGCACCCCGTGACACCACCCGCTAGCGGGATCCAACTGCATACCGATTCCTTCAACGCCGACTGTGTTGGCGCCCAGTATGCCGCGATCAGCCCCCGGCGCGCGATCACTTGCCGCGATTGAGTCGCCGCAGATTGCCCAGCACCGACTCCAGCGCCCGGTCGAACAGCAAGGTGTCATCCAGTGCCCGCACCGCACCACAGCGAAACTCAAGGGCCAGGTCGACGCGGCTGCGCTCCAGCACTTTCATCCCGGTACGGTCGACAAAAACGTATTTGCCGGTGGTTTCAATGATCGCCGCCAGCTTGCACCGCAGAACGTGCTCGTCGTCCTCCTGGAATGCGACCCAACTGCCCAGACGCAATTGCTCCACCTGCCGCAGCCCGGCGTCGTCATGGGCAAGGCCTGTGGAGTTCAGGCTACCTGAGTTCTCGTCGGCGGATCGCAGGGTAATGTGCTGCGACACCTCGACCAGCGTCGCTGGGTCGGCCGGTTCCTGCCCGGCAGCAGGGTCGAGTGCCCGCACATGCAGCGCTTCCAGCTCACTGAAAAACTCGCTCGTGGCAAACGGATCGAACGCTGCACTGCTCAGGCCGTCACGCAGTGACTTGAGCAGGCCCGGCACCAGTGCCAGCAAACGCAGGCCAGCGTCCGCGTCGTCATGCCGCTGCACGCTCCAGATCAGTTGTTCCATGGTCTGCACATCGGCCTGCCATTCGGCGGACTGATCGCCATGCTTGAGGCAGGTCAGCAGCAAGACTTTGCTCCACGCATCGCGGGCAAATGTCACCACCGACGGCGGCAGGATTTTACCCAGCAGCGCCTGATTCAACGCCTGCTCGACGCGCTGGCGGGCGAGTTCGGTTTTCGCCCGCCCTTCTTCGGCATCGCGCAGACGCTGCTCGAGCAATTCACTGCGCCGCCGCTCATCGCTGGTGAAGGCCAGGAAGTCGGCAAGCAACTCGGAGAAGATCGCCGGATCGTCGCCAAAGTCGCTCAGCAAGCGCTGCACCACTTGTTCAATGCGCAGATACAGGCTGTCACGCGCTTCACCATTGCAGTCGCCCCAACCCATGGCCGCATCGGCGATTTCATTGAGCAGGCGCCGCGCCGGATGGCTGCTGCGGCTGAAGAAACTCTTGTCGAGCACCGCCACCTTGAGCATCGGAATCTGCAGGCGGGCAATCAATGTCTTGAGCGAGTCCGGCAGGTTACGGTCCTCAAGGATACAGTCGAAGACCATGGCGATCAGGTTGATCACATCCTCATCGGCACCGTCGACGATGCGTGACTTGCCGCTCCTGACGCTGACCCGCGTCAGCAACTGTTCGAGCTGATTGCGCAGGTCGAAGTCGTCCTGTGCCGCCAGTGCCGGGACGTATTGCTGCAGGTGCGAGAGCAGGCGTAGCAGGTCACGGGTGCTGATCGGTTGCGTTGCAACGCTCGGTTCCAGGGTCGGGGCGACGCTGCCGCGCACATGCAGGAGCAATTCCTGCAACGCGGCGAACACTTCCTGCACACCTTCGTCGGCGGGCGCAGGCTCGGCACTTTCTTCATGGCTGATGCTGGCCTCTGCACGGTCGATGGCGCGGCGTGCCGGGGCAGGCTTCAATTGCGGCAACACGCCGGTGGCAATCAGCAATTGATTGGCTTCGGCGTACAACGGCTCGGTGTCGGCCAGCACATAGCGTTCAAAGAGTTTGAGCAGGATCAGCTTGACCTTGATCTCCACGCCCAGGTTGCGTCCAGCCTGCAGGAAATACTCACAGAGCATCGCCGGGCCAAGCGGATTGTGCTGATCATCGAGGGCTTTGCCGAGCAAAGCGCTGAGCCGGGCGGTGAGCTGGTCGAGGGCGAAGCCGTCACGCTTGAGTACACGGCCAACCATGGTTTCGACCGCGACGCTGCGCTCCATGTCATCGGTGCGCGGCGCCGAATCATCGAACCGCAGCGCCGGCGGCAAGGCACCTTGCGCGGGCTCATATTGAGTCAGGCCGACAAAGGCTTCGAAGAACAGCTCGAGGAAGAGCCGTTCGATGTTCTTGCGCTTGAGGCGCAGGTCGCGCATGGCTTCGAAAAAAATGTTCTGTTCGACGTCATTGCGCGCCCGGTCGGCCATCTCGAACAGCGTGTCGTCGGCGTTATCGAACAGTTCCTGCAAACCGTGGCGCAGTTGCTGGGCAGCCTTGTCGCGAACCTGAAGCAGAATCACAGGCAGGCGGGCGAGCGGCGAGTGATTCGCCTGATCGGTAGCAGCCTTGTGCAAAGGCACTACATTCCCGTCGTTGTGCATCCAAGCCTCCTGAAACGGTGATTCCATGGGTCAGTTACAACACCATCCCCTGTGGGAGCGGGCTTGCTCGCGAAAGCGGATTGTCAGTGACACTTTTTGCGAAGGAGCTACCGCTTTCGCGAGCAAGCCCGCTCCCACACGTTCTGGATCGTAATCGGAATAGACGTCAAAGCTATGACGTCAAATGCAAGGCGGATTATCTTGCAAAACTTGTCCCCGACGCTATAGCCGTCAGGGTTTCCCCTATGCCGCGGCACCTTCCAGTGACCACGAAAAAAGGCGCTTTGTTCACGGGAAATCGACCAGATGCAGTCAAGCACGCGCGTTCTCGCCTTGGGTTGGCTCCTGCCATGCCCCTATAATCGGCGCACTTAGTTTGTGGAGCCCGTTATGCCGAATCTACGTCTCGCCGATCTGACCGCCGAAATCGAAGCCAACGTGCGCCGTGCGTTGCTTGAAGACGTCGGCAGCGGCGACATCACCGCACAACTGATCCCGGCCGAACGTCTGGCCAAAGCCACCATCATCACCCGCGACGACGCCGTTATCTGTGGCACGGCGTGGGTCGACACGGTGTTTCGCCAGCTCGATCCGCGCGTCGCGGTGCACTGGCAGGTGCGCGATGGCGAACGGGTCAAACCCAATCAGCCGCTGTTTCATCTGGAAGGCCCGGCCCGTTCGTTGCTGACCGGCGAGCGCAGTGCTTTGAACTTCCTGCAACTGCTGTCTGGCGTGGCAACGCGCGCGCAATACCTGGCGGACTTCGTGGCGCAGACTCAGGTCAAGCTGCTGGATACCCGCAAGACCCTGCCGGGCCTGCGTCTGGCGCAGAAATATGCCGTAACCTGCGGTGGTTGCCACAACCACCGCATCGGCCTCTACGATGCGTTCCTGATCAAGGAAAACCACATCGCCGCCAGCGGCGGCATCGCGCAGGCCATCGCGGCCGCGCACAAGATCGCGCCGGGCAAACCGGTGGAAGTCGAAGTGGAAAGCCTGGAAGAGCTGAAAGAAGCGCTGACAGCCGGGGCCGATATCATCATGCTCGATGAACTGAGCCTGGACGACATGCGCGAAGCCGTGCGTCTGAACGACGGCAAGGCCAAGCTGGAAGCCAGCGGCGGCATCAACGAAAGCACGCTGCTGCCGATCGCCGAGACCGGGGTGGATTACATCTCGATCGGTGCGATGACCAAGGACGTGAAAGCGGTGGACCTGTCGATGCGCCTCAGCCTCTGAGGCTGTCGCGCAATAAAAAACGCCAGCCCGGTTGAGGCTGGCGTTTTTGTTTCAGACCACCAGATTGTTCATCTCGCAGTACTCTTCCCACTCGACACCCAACACTTCGGCCGCCTCTTTATGCAGCTCCAGGCGCTTGGCCTCAAACTCTTCAGGAGTGCTGGTGTACTTGAGCGTCAACTCCCATGGCTGCAAGCCCTGGGCTTCGGCTTCGTCCTCGAACGCCCACTGGATCTGGTCTTTCTGATCATCAGGGCTCAGGTCCTTGATCTCTTCCAGCAGTTGGGGCGCGTCGAGCTTGTATTTCTCCAGCGCTTGTTCGTGACGTTGCTCTTGAGTTAATTCGGTCATGGCGTTCTCGCTGATCGTAAGAATGGAGGATGGATCTGGATCATCAAGGATCTCTCTGACGCGGATTGTCCGGCCTTCGGAACCATTCGGGATCATCTGAAAACTGCTGGGCGATGCTCATGCAGGCATCGAATATAGGACGTTTGCATGACGAATTACACGGCTCTTTACATCTCTCTCACAAAAACCTTGACCAGGGAGACATAAATCGAAGGGCTGAGGGCGCCGGAGAGAGGAAAGCTGATCAGACTGGGGTAATCCCAGTTATCATAGGGACACCCCATAGCCTGAAACCTCCAACGTACTCACCAATGTACTTTTTCAATACGGCTGGAAATTCGACCGGTCGTTTGAACGGGTTCCGGTGTGGGATGCAATTGCGTTAATTCTTATAAAAAAACCAGATCTGCCACCCTGTCAAAACACTAAAAATAGAGTGCATATGCGCGCCGTTCACATCCAGAACCTGACGGGTTTGCGAGGATTCGCAGCCCTGTCCGTCTTGCTTTTACACATTCGCTACGGCGACCTCGCCAACGCCTACGGGGATTTCGCTTTTCTGTTTCAGACAAGAGGCCTTGGCGTCGACGTCTTCTTCATTTTATCGGGATTCATTCTAGCCTACGTGCACGATAAAGATTTCACAGAGCAAATCCGTCTCAGGGACGCGATGGGCTTTTGGATAGCCCGGCTCGCACGCATCTATCCAGTTCACCTGTTTATGCTGGTGGTCACAGCCTTCATTCTGCCGATGCATCTGCTGTATGAGTGGTCGCCGGCAGACACCAAATATACTTTCTACGCCAACCTGTTCCTGGTGCACGCCTGGGGCGTCACCCCTGACCTGACCTTCAACCAGCCATCATGGTCGATCAGTAGCGAGTGGGCTGCCTACCTGACATTTCCGTTCGTAGCGTACTTCACACGTAAGTGGGGAAAAATTCCGTTCGCGCTTCTCCTGACGGGATTGGCGCTGTACGCGCCCTACCTGCAACCGAAAATGCTTGCCGACGGTGTCTGGACGATCAAATGCATTGTCTATTGTGTCGCTGGCTACAGCGCCTATCAGGTCTGCCGCGACCTGCCTGACTCAAAGTACTGGCGAATCACCGCAGCCGTCATTGCGCCGCTGATTGGCCTGATGTTCTGGACGACCAGCATTCAGTACTACTTCGACCTGATCTTCCCGTTCCTGGTCATCATCATGATTGCCAGCCTGTTCCGCGCCGGGCCGATCTGGATCTACTCCAACCCGCTATCGGTCTATTTCGGCAAGATCAGTTTCAGCCTTTACATGTGCCACATCATGGTTCTGTTTGTTGAGCGTAAGTTGTTTGGCATGATGGATCTGAAGTTCGAAATTCCCATCATCGTTGCGTTCTCGATGGTTTTGTATCACTGCATTGAAGAGCCATTGCGCAAAATCATTCGGATGGCGTCCAAGGGACATCATAACGAACGCCCCCAGAAGAACTTTACTGACAGTCTGACGCTGCAGCTCCCCGAGCCGGAGCAGAAAAAAGAAAACAAGGCTTTGGCCTGACGAAAAGGCCCGCCAAATTGGCGGGCCTTTTCATTTATACAACGTGGTCGACGGCTTGAGCCTGGCTCAAGGCCGCGATTGGCGGCGTGGTCTGGGAGGGGTGAGAAACTCATCGAATACTGGCGAAAGTGATTTGGTGCCCGAGACAGGAATCGAACCTGCGACCTTCGCGTTACGAGTGCGCTGCTCTACCGGCTGAGCTACACGGGCGGTGGGCTAAACCTAGCACCGGTCTCGGGCGGCGGCAAATTTGAGTGTTGTCTCTACTGATTATTATTAGTGGCGAGGAAGCTTGCTCCCGCTGGGTTGCGCAGCGACCCCAACCTTTCTGAGGCTGATGTTTTTTACGACTGCTGCGCAGCCGAGCGGGAGCAAGCTCCCTCGCCACAAATGCGTTTATGGCAGACAAAAAAATGCCCCGCCGTTTTCACGGCGGGG
>NZ_QAIK01000136.1:146201-159014 GCF_003061005.1 Pseudomonas sp. HMWF021
ATGGACAGCTTGATACGGCCGCGGTTGTCCACGTCCAGTACCAGCACTTCCACTTCCTGGCCTTCTTTCAGGATGTCGGTGACTTTCTCTACGCGAGCATCGCTCAGCATCGAGATGTGCACCAGGCCGTCCTTGCCCGGCAGGATGTTGACGAATGCGCCGAAGTCGACGATGCGCTCAACCTTGCCGACGTAGATCTTGCCGATTTCAGCTTCTGCAGTGATGCTCAGAACGCGCTGACGAGCAGCTTCTGCGGCATCCTTGGTTTCGCCGAAGATCTTGATCGAACCGTCGTCTTCGATGTCGATCGAAGCCTTGGTTTCTTCGCAGATCGCACGGATGGTCGCGCCACCTTTACCGATAACGTCACGGATCTTGTCAGTGTCGATCTTCATCGCGATCATGGTCGGTGCGTTGGCCGACAGTTCGGTACGCGACTGGCCGATGATCTGGTTCATCTGACCGAGGATGTTCAGGCGCGCTTCCAGGGCCTGGCCCAGAGCGATTTCCATGATCTCTTCGGTGATGCCCTTGATCTTGATGTCCATCTGCAGCGCAGTAACGCCTTTGGCGGTACCGGCTACCTTGAAGTCCATGTCGCCGAGGTGGTCTTCGTCACCCAGGATGTCGGTCAGAACAGCGAACTTCTCGCCTTCCTTGACCAGACCCATGGCGATACCGGCAACCGGCGCCTTCATTGGAACACCAGCGTCCATCAGGGCCAGGGAAGCGCCGCAAACGGAAGCCATCGAGCTCGAACCGTTGGATTCGGTGATTTCCGAAACCACACGGATGGTGTACGGGAACACGTCAGCGGCTGGCAGCATGGCCGAAACCGAACGACGGGCCAGACGGCCGTGACCGATTTCACGACGACCGGCGCCACCCATGCGACCACACTCGCCCACCGAGAACGGAGGGAAGTTGTAGTGCAGCATGAACGGGTCTTTTTTCTCACCTTCCAGAGTGTCCAGCAGCTGTGCGTCACGGGCAGTACCCAGTGTCGCGACTACCAGAGCCTGGGTTTCACCGCGAGTGAACAGCGCCGAACCGTGAGTCTTCGGCAGTACGCCGACTTCGATGTTCAGCGGACGTACGGTGCGGGTGTCGCGGCCGTCGATACGTGGCTTGCCGTTAACGATGTTTTCGCGAACGGTGCGGTATTCGATCTCGCCGAAAGCGGCTTTGACGTCGGCAGCCGAAGGCTGGCCTTCTTCGCCGGACAGCTTGGCAACCACTTGATCTTTCAGCTCGCCCAGACGCGCGTAGCGGTCAGCCTTGACGGTGATGGTGTAAGCCTGGGAGATCGCTTCGCCGAACTCGGCACGGATCGCGCCCAGCAGTTCGGTGGCTTCTGGAGCAGGCGCCCAGGTCCAGGTTGGCTTGGCAGCTTCTGCAGCCAGTTCTTTAACGGCGTTGATCACAACCTGGAACTCGTCGTGAGCAAACAGTACCGCGCCCAGCATCTGGTCTTCGGTCAGCTCTTTGGCTTCCGATTCAACCATCAGCACGGCGTCAGAAGTACCGGCGACGACCATGTCCAGGCTCGAAGCAGCTTGCTGCTCGTAGGTCGGGTTCAGCAGGTAGCCGGTGCTTTCGTGGAAAGCGACGCGAGCGGCGCCGATCGGGCCGTCGAACGGAATGCCCGAGATGGCCAGGGCAGCCGAAGTACCGATCATCGCAGCGATGTCCGGATCGGTCTTCTTGCTGGTGGAAACGACGGTGCAGACAACCTGCACTTCGTTCATGAAACCTTCCGGGAACAGCGGACGGATCGGACGGTCGATCAGTCGGGAAGTCAGGGTTTCTTTCTCGGAAGGACGGCCTTCACGCTTGAAGAAACCGCCAGGGATCTTACCGGCAGCGTAAGTTTTTTCCTGGTAGTGAACGGACAGAGGGAAGAAGCCCTTGCCTGGATCCGCTTGCTTGGCACCGACTACGGTCACCAATACGCTGACGTCGTCGTCAACGGTGACCAATACTGCGCCGGAGGCCTGACGGGCGATACGGCCAGTCTCGAGGGTAACGGTCGACTGACCGAACTGGAATTTTTTGATTACCGGGTTCACGGTGTCCTACCTTCTTTGTGGCTCTTGGGGGAACTGGTTTCTTGCGAAATTCTTGGGCAATGTCGGGAATCGGCCCGCTGACTGTCCGGGTAAAACGGTAGTGCAGATAAAACTTGAGGCTGGGAGCCTGCCAGCCATCAGCGGAAAACCGCTGATGCCTGACAGACAACCAACCTCATAGCGCAATCGCTGATTAGCGACGCAGACCCAGGCGGCCGATCAGAGCGCTGTAACGGCTCAGATCTTTGCCTTTCAGGTAGTCCAGCAGCTTGCGACGCTGGTTTACCATGCGGATCAGACCACGACGGGAGTGGTGGTCTTTACCGTTGGCCTTGAAGTGACCTTGCAGTTTGTTGATGTTGGCGGTCAGCAGTGCAACTTGCACTTCTGGCGAACCAGTATCACCAACAGCTTGCTGGTAGTCGGCAACGATTTGAGCTTTTTCTTGAACGTCGAGAGCCATGAGGCAATCCTTTTATCAGGAAACTGTTTCAAAAACAGTTTCAACAGGCCAGGGACAAATCCCTGTATCTATAAATGAGTAGTGACCGTGCCTGTTGACAGCCACACTCGCCGGCCTGCTGTTACACAGACCGGTTTCCGGTCATTCTGACCGAATCAGTCGACGCGGCGCGATGCGCCCGTCTTCGCTCACTTCACCGATACCGATGAAGCGACCATTGTGATCCTGTACCCGTACCATGCCGAACTTCGGAGCATCCGGGGCACGTACCGGCTGGCCGTTGAGCCAGTAGAACGCACTCGCTTCGGAGAAGTGCAGCAGCGGCCAATCCTGCAGGCCGCTGTCCGATGGCATCAGGAAGCGGTCGACCGCTTCGTTGCCGCCTTCGGCATGTACCGCTTCCAGCTCTTCGAGGGTCACGGTCTGCGCCAGGGTGAAAGGCCCGGCCTGGGTGCGCCGCAGTTCCGCGACGTACGCACCACAACCGAGTTGCTCACCGATATCCTCCACCAGGGTGCGAATATAGGTGCCCTTGCTGCAGTCCACCGCAAGACGCGCAGTATCGCCTTCGAAGGCCAGCAATTCCAAGCGCGCAATAGTAACAGAACGCGGTTCGCGCTCCACTACTTCGCCTGCACGGGCCAGCTTGTACAGCGGCTGCCCGTCACGCTTGAGTGCCGAGTACATCGGCGGTATCTGACTGATTTGCCCGCGAAATTTCGGCAGGACCGCTTCGACATCGGCGCGACCAACGGTCACCGGGCGCTCCTGCAAAACCTCACCCTCAGCGTCTGCCGTGGTGGTGGTCTTGCCCAGTTGCGCCAGGGTTTCGTAACCCTTGTCGGAATCGAGCAGGTATTGCGAAAACTTCGTTGCCTCGCCAAAGCACAGCGGCAACACACCGGTGGCCAGCGGGTCGAGACTGCCGGTGTGACCGGCCTTCTCGGCGTTGAGCAACCAGCGAACCTTCTGCAACGCGGCGTTGGAGGTGAACCCCAGCGGCTTGTCGAGCAGGATGATACCGCTGACGTTACGACGGATACGTTTGACCTGAGCCACCGAGTTACTCCTTGGTGTCTTCAGGTGCAGCGGCCACGTGCTGATTGTCCTCAGCCACGGCGCGCTCGATCAGGGCCGACAGGTGCGCGCCACGCACGACGCTTTCGTCGTAGTGGAAGTGCAATTGCGGCACGCTGCGCAGCTTCATTTCACGGGCCAGTTGCATGCGCAGGAAGCCTGCGGCAGCGTTGAGCACCTTGATGCTTTGCGCGATGTCTTCGGCGTTGTCCTGGCCCATCACGGTGATGAAGATCTTCGCGTGACCGACGTCACGGCTGACTTCCACAGCGGTAATGGTGACCAGACCAACACGTGGGTCTTTGACTTCACGACGGATCAGTTGAGCCAGCTCACGCTGCATCTGATCGCCGATACGTTGGGTACGGCTGTATTCTTTTGCCATGATTTGTTACCTGTTACTGCCCTACGGTGAAACCCGCAAGGTCTGAAAGCGGCAAACGCCCGGCCTGACAAAAGCCAGACCGGGCGTTGCGTTTAGAGTCCTGACGCCGTGGCGCGCATGTGCATGCGGCGGCTCGGCGTGGCCCTTGAAGTGCGCGAGTCAGAGGCTGCGAGCAACCTGAACCTTCTCGAAGACTTCGATCTTGTCACCGACTTTGACGTCGTTGTAGCTCTTCACGCCGATACCGCATTCCATGCCGGCACGTACTTCGGAAGCGTCATCCTTGAAGCGGCGCAGGGATTCCAGCTCGCCTTCGAAGATAACGATGTCTTCACGCAGTACACGGATCGGACGGTTACGGTGCACGACACCTTCGATCACCATGCAACCGGCGATCGCGCCAAACTTCGGCGAACGGAACACATCACGCACTTCGGCCACACCCAGGATGTTCTCGCGAACATCGCTGCCGAGCATGCCGGTCAGGGCTTTCTTGACGTCTTCGATGATGTCGTAGATCACGTTGTAGTAACGCATGTCCAGACCTTCCTGCTCGACGATCTTCCGTGCGCCAGCATCGGCACGCACGTTGAAGCCGAACAGTACAGCGTTGGAAGCCAGTGCCAGGTTGGCGTCGGATTCGGTGATACCACCGACACCGCCACCGACCACGCGCACTTGCACTTCGTCGTTGCCCAGGCCGTTCAGAGCGCCCTGCAAAGCTTCCAGCGAACCACGGACGTCGGATTTGAGGACGATGTTGAGCGTCTTCTTCTCTTCCTGGCCCATGTTTTCGAAGATGTTTTCCAGCTTGCCGGCGTGAGCGCGAGCCAGTTTGACTTCGCGGAACTTGCCTTGACGGAACAGAGCCACTTCACGGGCTTTCTTCTCGTCGGCAACCACGCTCATCTCGTCGCCAGCGTCCGGAGTGCCGTCAAGACCCAGGATTTCGACCGGAATGGCCGGACCTGCTTCCTTGATCGGCTTGCCGTTCTCGTCGAGCATGGCGCGCACGCGGCCATAGTTCGAGCCGACCAGTACCATGTCGCCTTGACGCAGCGTACCGTCCTGAACCAGAACAGTAGCTACCGGGCCACGGCCCTTGTCCAGACGCGATTCGACGACAACACCACGGCCAGGAGCCGATGGAGTGGCGGTCAGTTCGAGCACTTCGGCCTGCAGCAGAACCGCTTCGAGCAGTTCGTCAACGCCGGTACCCATTTTCGCCGAGACCGGTACGAATGGAGTGTCGCCACCCCAGTCTTCGGAGGTCACGCCGTGAACCGACAGTTCGCTGCGGATGCGATCGAGGTCGGCACCCGGCTTGTCGATCTTGTTCACCGCAACCACCAGAGGAACGCCAGCCGCCTGAGCGTGCTGAACAGCCTCGATGGTTTGTGGCATCACGCCGTCGTCCGCCGCAACCACGAGGATCACGATGTCGGTCGCCTTGGCACCACGAGCACGCATTGCGGTAAACGCAGCGTGACCCGGGGTGTCGAGGAAGGTGACCATGCCGCGTTCGGTTTCAACGTGGTACGCACCGATGTGCTGGGTGATACCGCCGGCTTCGCCAGCAGCTACCTTGGCACGACGGATGTAGTCGAGCAGCGAGGTCTTGCCGTGGTCAACGTGGCCCATTACGGTCACGACCGGCGCACGAGGAACCGCTTCACCTTCGAACTTCAGGGACTCGGCCAGGGAATCTTCCAGGGCGGTGTCGCTGACCAGGGTCACTTTGTGGCCCAGCTCTTCAGCAACCAGTTGGGCAGTTTCCTGATCCAGTACCTGGTTGATGGTGGCCGGGGTACCCAGCTTGAACATGAACTTGATGATTTCGGCAGCCTTGACCGACATCTGCTGAGCGAGATCGCCAACAGTGATGGTTTCGCCGATCTTCACTTCACGCACGACAGGGCCGGTCGGGCTCTGGAAACCGTGAGCGTTGCGTTTCTTCAGCTTGGCCTTGCCGCGACCACCACGACGGAAGCCATCGCTTTCTTCGTCGGTAGTACGTGGAGCCACACGTGGCGCCGGCGCTTTCTCTTTGACCGATGCACGATGCGGAGCGTTTTTGCGCTCACCATCACCACTGCCGCGACGATTGTTATCGTCGGCACGTGGCTTGTCCGGACGGCGCTGTTCGTCACGCTTGCGCGTGTCGGCAGCAGGCGCAGCAGCAACCGGCGCAGCTTCGCGCACTGGTTCGGCTACAGGCGCAGGGGCCGCAACAGCCTCGGCAGGAGCAGACGGCGCAGCAGCAGGCTGGCGACGCGCTTCTTCTTCAGCGCGCTGCTTGGCTTCTTCTTCAGCCTTCTGACGGGCAGCATTTTCTACTGCGCGACGCTCTTCCAGTTCACGCTGGCGCTCGGCTTCGATTTCTTCCGGGCTGCGCTGTACGAAAACTTTCTTCTTGCGAACTTCTACGCTGATGCTCTTGCTACCAGCCACACGCAGGGTGCTGGTGGTTTTACGCTGCAGCGTGATCTTGCGTGGTTCTTCCACTTTCGCCTTGTGGCTGCTTTTCAAGTGAGTCAGCAGGGATTGCTTCTCACTGTCAGTCACATGTTCTTCGGCGGCGGTGTGCGGCAGACCTGCCTCACGCATCTGCTGCAACAGGCGCTCTACCGGTGTTTTGACCTCATCGGCCAGTTGTTTCACCGTGACTTGCGTCATGCACTTCTCTCCTCAGGCCGCGCCTAATTACTCGAACCAGTGGGCTCGGGCGGCCATGATCAACTTGCCGGCACGATCATCGTCAATGCCGTCGATGTCGAGCAGGTCGTCAATAGACTGCTCGGCCAGGTCTTCGCGGGTAATTACGCCGCGCACCGCCAGTTCCATCGCCAAATCCTTGTCCATACCCTCAAGCGAGAGCAGGTCTTCGGCCGGATGGGCGTCTGCCAGCTTTTCCTCAGTAGCGATGGCTTTGGTCAACAAACGATCCTTGGCACGAGCGCGAAGCTCGTTGACGATATCTTCGTCAAAGCCGTCGATGTTGAGCATTTCTTCCAACGGTACGTAGGCAATCTCTTCCAGGCTGGTGAAGCCTTCATCTACCAGCACCTGAGCCAGCTCTTCGTCGACTTCCAGCTCGTCGATGAAGTTGCGCAGGATGTCGCCGGTTTCTGCTTGTTGCTTAGCCTGGATGTCCGATTCGGTCATCACGTTCAGGGTCCAGCCAGTCAGCTGGCTCGCCAGACGCACGTTCTGACCACCACGACCGATGGCCTGAGCCAGATTGTCTGCGCCAACGGCGATGTCCATGGCGTGGGCATCTTCGTCAACGATAATTGCCGCAACCTCGGCCGGGGACATGGCGTTGATCACGAACTGAGCCGGGTTGTCGTCCCAAAGAACGATATCAACACGCTCACCGCCCAACTCACCCGACACGGCCTGGACGCGCGAACCGCGCATACCGATGCACGCGCCCTGCGGGTCGATGCGTTTGTCCTTGGAACGGACGGCGATCTTGGCACGCGAACCCGGATCACGGGACGCCGCCATGACTTCGATCAGGCCTTCAGCGATTTCCGGCACTTCGATGCGGAACAGCTCGATCAGCATTTCCGGCGCGGTACGCGACAGGATCAGCTGCGGGCCGCGGTTCTCGGTGCGGATTTCCTTGAGCAGTGCACGCAGACGCACACCGACACGGAAGGTTTCGCGAGAAATGATGTCTTCACGCGCCAGCAACGCTTCGGCGTTGTTGCCCAGATCGACGATCACGTTGTCGCGGGTGACTTTCTTCACGGTGCCGGAGATGATTTCTCCCAGGCGCTCGCGATAGGCGTCGACCACTTGAGCGCGCTCGGCTTCACGCACTTTCTGCACAATGACTTGCTTGGCAGTCTGTGCAGCAATGCGGCCGAACTCGATGGATTCGATCTTTTCTTCGACGACGTCGCCGACCTTGGCGCCAGGGTGCGTTTCGGCAACCTTGCTTGGCCAGGTTTCGATCGCAGGATCGTCGAGATCATTCTCTTCGACGACTGTCCAGCGACGGAAAGTCTCGTAGGAACCGGTGTGGCGGTTAATTTCCACACGCAGGTCAACTTCGTCTTCAAAACGCTTTTTGGTAGCAGTGGCCAGAGCCAGCTCCAACGCTTCAAAAATCACGCTTGCCGGTACGCCCTTTTCATTGGATACCGACTCAACAACCAGCAGTACTTCTTTGCTCATCGTACGCCTCGCCTTTCGCAAGCCATTGGATCCGCGGGATCCGCGTCTCAGTCAAAACTGGGAATAATGTTGGCCTTGTCGATCATATCGATCGGCAACAGGAACTCATGGTCGTCTACCTGCACCACGACATCCTGTTCTTCTACACCGCGCAGAAGGCCCTGAAAGTTGCGTCGACCTTCAAAGGGCGAGCGCAGCTTGATCTTCACTTGTTCACCGGCAAATTTTGCAAACTGCTCAAGAGTGAACAGTGGGCGTTCCATGCCAGGCGAGGAAACTTCGAGGGTGTATTCAACGGAGATAGGATCTTCAACATCCAGGACACCGCTGATCTGACGGCTGACAATGGCGCAATCGTCCACCAGCACGCCACCCTCTTTATCGATATAAACGCGCAACATCGAGTGACGACCTTGAGCCGAAAACTCGATACCCCAGCATTCATAGCCTAGGGCCACGACCACCGGGGCCAACAAGGCCTGCAACTCTTCTAGCTTGCTCGACACCTGAACCCCCTCGTGCATGTAAATGCATGCGCTGCAAAATAAAAAAATGGGCGAAACGCCCATCCTTGAAACGCCGTCGAACAGCGGCGTAGAAAGTGTCCAGCTAACAAAAAGCCCCTGAAAAGGGGCTCCTTAAACTGGTTGCGGGGGCCGGATTTGAACCGACGACCTTCGGGTTATGAGCCCGACGAGCTACCAGACTGCTCCACCCCGCGACAAAGCTGGGGCGGAAGTATACGACCGATCCCTTATAGGGTCAATGTAACCTTCCACCTGCAAGAAAGCCCGCAACAGCGGGCTCTCCTGACTAATTGGTACCGAGAAGGGGACTCGAACCCCTACACCCTATGGGCACAACCACCTCAAGGTTGCGTGTCTACCAATTCCACCACCTCGGCAAAACTACGTTTGAAACCCTTCTTACTTCTGCTCTTGAGCTGGAGGTACGTCAGTCGCTGGAGTAGCCGACTTTTGCTCTTGAAGCACCGGAACATCATCAGAAGCCGGTTGTTGTTGCTTAGGTACTTCCAACACTGCTGGATCTGGCAAACCTGCTTGAGTCAGCTGATGAGCCTTCTCTTTAGCAAAGTAACCTAACCCCAAGCTGGTTATGAAGAAACCGGCGGCAAGTATAGCAGTAAACTTACTAAGAAAGGTAGAGGAACCTTGGCTTCCGAACACAGTATTTGAAGCACCTGCTCCGAAAGACGCGCCAGCGTCCGCACCTTTACCCTGCTGCAGCAAAACCAGAGCAACTACGCCCAATGCACCCAGCAGATGAAAAACGACTACGACTGTTTCCAGCATTTTTTCAGTTTCCCGCGGCGCGACAAATCGCACCGAACTCATCTGCATTCAGGGAAGCTCCACCAATGAGCCCCCCATCGATATCCGGCATGCCGAACAGTTCGACCGCATTGGCCGCCTTCACGCTGCCGCCGTATAGAAGCCGCACACCTCGTGCGACTTCAGAATTCTCTGCCGCCAACTGCTCGCGAATGGCTTTATGCACATCCTGAGCCTGTTGCGGCGTTGCAGTCAGTCCGGTACCGATGGCCCAGACAGGCTCGTAAGCAATGACTGCCTTGGCAAAGGCACCAACACCCAGCTCCTCGATGATGCTGCCCAGCTGACGCCCGACAACCTCAAGAGTTTTTCCGGCTTCGCGCTGCTCGAGGGTTTCCCCTACACACAACACCGGAATCAAGCCACATGCCTGTGCCGCTGCGAACTTGCGATTCAGCATCCCGTCTCGCTCGCCCATTATCTGGCGGCGTTCGGAGTGCCCGACAAGCACCAGGGAACAACCTGCATCCACCAACTGACTAGGAGCAATCTCACCAGTCAACGCACCTTGCATCGATTCCACCGCAGAATTCTGCGCGCCGACCGAAATCGACTTGCCTTTCAAACCATCAATCACCTGATTGATATGCAAGCAAGGCGGGAATACCGCGACATCAACACCGCTTGGCAAGGCCAGATGACGAAGGCCGTTGATCAGCTCAGCGACGCTGGCGCGGGTACCGTGCATCTTCCAGTTACCAGCTACCATAGGGCGACGCATGCTGTACCTCGTCGGTCAAAGTGGGCGCAGATGTTACCCAACACAATCATGGCTGGCAAGCCGAATCAGGCAGAAACTTCAGTTACCAGTTTTGCCAGTTCTTCGGCATAGCTGCGAACCTGGGTTTCATCCTCGCCTTCGACCATCACGCGCACCAGAGGCTCTGTGCCGGACTTGCGCAAAAGCACACGACCACGACCCGCCATTGCCTGGGTTACACGCGCACTGGCCTCCTTGACAGCCGGATGCTCAAGCGGGCTGTCGCCACCGCCGAATCGAACGTTGATCAGCACCTGAGGACACTTGCGCAACGCCTGACGCGTTTGCGCAAGACCTTCATTGCGAGCCTTCAACGCCATCAGAACCTGCAACGCCGCAATGATCGCATCACCGGTAGTGGTGTGATTGAAGCAGACGATATGCCCGGAATTCTCGCCGCCGACCAACCAGTTGCGCTCCAGCAATTCGGCGATCACATAGCGGTCACCGACATTGGCACGAATGAATGGAATCGAGAGATCTGCCAGGGCGAGCTCCAGACCCAGATTGCTCATCAGTGTTCCGACCACTCCGCCCTGAAGCTTTCCGCGCTCATGCAGATCACGGGCGATGATGAACAGCAACTCGTCACCATCGACGATGGCACCCGTGTGATCGACCATCAATACCCGATCGCCATCGCCATCGAATGCGATACCCAGATCGGCGTGTTCAGCCAACACAGCAGCCTGCAGCTGATCCATGTGGGTCGAACCGCAATTGTCATTGATGTTCAGACCATTAGGCTGAGCCGACAGTACGACAACTTCCGCACCCAACTCCCGGAAGACGCTTGGAGCAACCTTGTAGGTCGCACCGTTTGCGCAGTCGATCACGATTTTCAGGCCGGAAAAACTGGTACCGGTAGGCACACTGCTCTTGCAGAATTCGATGTAACGACCCGATGCGTCGTTAATGCGCGACACCTTGCCGATCTTGCTCGACTCAACCACAGCCATCGGGGTATCGAGCAATTCTTCAATCATCAACTCCAGCTCATCAGGCAACTTGGTGCCCTTGCCGGAGAAGAACTTGATACCGTTATCGTCATGCGGATTGTGCGAAGCGCTGATCACGATCCCGGCTTCAGCCTGGAAAGTACGCGACAGATAGGCGATAGCCGGCGTCGGCATCGGCCCCAGCAGCATCACATCAGCACCCGCCGAAGTCAGACCCGCTTCAAGAGCCGACTCAAACATGTAGCCGGAAATTCGCGTGTCCTTGCCGACCAGAACCTTGCACGCGCCCATCTTGCGGAAGGCCATGCCAGCCGCCCAACCGAGCTTGAGCATGAAGTCCGGAGTGATCGGATATTCACCGACACGACCACGAATACCGTCAGTACCAAAGTATTTCTTGCTCATAAGTGCTCCATCATTCTTATTCGGCTGATTCCACGGCCGCGAGCATGCGCACCACGTCTACCGTTTCCGCCACATCATGAACGCGCAAGATACGCGCCCCTTTCATCGATGCCAGTGCCGCAAGCGCCAGCCCACCAGACAGACGTTCGCCCACCGGTCGATTCAGCGCGTGGCCAATCATGCTTTTGCGTGAAACACCGACCAATAGCGGACGGCCCAGCGCATGCAGGGCTTCCATATGCTTGAACAAGCTTAGATTGTGCTGCAGCGTCTTGGCGAAACCGAAGCCGGGATCAAGAATAATCCGCTCGGCAGGAATACCCGCAGCCGCACATTGAGTCATGCGCTCAGACAGAAACTCACCCACCTCCCGGGTAACGTCCTGATAGCGCGGATTGTCCTGCATGTCACCTGGCTCGCCCTGCATATGCATCAGACAAACCGGCAATCCGGTCGCGGCCGCAGCATCAAGCGCACCGTCACGGCGCAGCGAGCGCACATCATTGATCAATCCGGCACCGAGGCGCGCGGTTTCGCGCATTACCGCCGGCGTAGATGTGTCGACCGAGATCACCACGTCGAGTTCTCGATGGATCAGCTCCACGATAGGCGCTACACGCTCCAGCTCTTCGAGTGGCGAAACCACACGCGCACCAGGCCGTGTCGACTCACCGCCGACATCAATCAGCGTCGCACCCGCCGCGACCATGTTTTGCGCATGACGCAAGGCCACGTCGAGCTGGTTGTACCGGCCGCCATCGGAAAAAGAATCGGGAGTGACATTGAGAATGCCCATGACATGCGTCCGGGCCAAATCAAGAACCCGGCCGCCAAAAGGCAACCGGGTCAGGGACTGTACAGAAGTCATTTCAAACCTTAAACGTCAGCAGCCGGACCGCCAATCGGTGTTTCCGGGCGCTCATCCTGAACCACTGGAGGCGGAGGGGTCCCGGTGCCACCGGTCCAGTCGCGTGGTTCGCGAGGCGTACGACCGGCCATGATGTCGTCGATCTGTTCGGCATCGATGGTTTCGTACTTCATCAGCGCATCAGCCATGGCATCAAGCTTGTCACGGTTGTCCGTGAGAATTTGCTTGGCTGTGCCGTAGCACTGATCAATGATGGTGCGCACTTCGGAGTCGATCAGCTTCGCCGTCTC
>NZ_QAIK01000136.1:159024-168679 GCF_003061005.1 Pseudomonas sp. HMWF021
CCACTTGGTTACCATGTTCCGTGCAATCTGACTGGCACGCATGATGTCGTTGGAAGCGCCGGTGGTCACACCGTCGAAACCAAGGGTCATTTCTTCGGCGATACGGCCGCCATACAGCGAGCAGATCTGACTGATAAGCGCACGCTTGGACAGGCTGTAGCGATCTTCTTCCGGCAGGAACATGGTCACACCCAGCGCACGACCGCGTGGAATAATCGAGACCTTGTAGACCGGGTCATGCTCAGGCACGACACGACCAACGATGGCGTGGCCGGCTTCGTGATAAGCGGTGTTCTGTTTTTCTTTCTCGGACATGACCATTGATTTGCGCTCGGCGCCCATCATGATCTTGTCCTTGGCCAACTCGAACTCTTTCATTTCGACGATGCGCTTGCCGCTGCGTGCAGCGAACAGCGACGCTTCGTTGACCAGGTTGGCCAAATCCGCACCTGAAAAGCCCGGAGTACCACGTGCGATCACGGCCGGAGCAACGTCGTCGCCCATTGGCACTTTACGCATGTGAACCTTGAGAATCTGTTCGCGCCCGCGGATATCCGGCAGACCTACAACGACCTGACGGTCGAAACGGCCCGGACGCAGCAGCGCAGGGTCGAGCACGTCAGGACGGTTGGTAGCGGCGATCACGATGATGCCGTCATTCATTTCGAAGCCGTCCATCTCCACCAGCAACTGGTTGAGAGTTTGCTCACGCTCGTCATGACCGCCGCCCATGCCGGCGCCACGGTGGCGACCAACGGCGTCGATTTCGTCGATGAAGATGATGCACGGTGCGTGCTTCTTGGCCTGCTCGAACATGTCGCGGACGCGGCTTGCACCGACACCCACGAACATCTCAACGAAGTCGGAACCGGAAATGGTGAAAAACGGCACTTTGGCCTCGCCGGCAATTGCCTTGGCCAGCAAGGTTTTACCAGTACCCGGAGGACCGACCATCAATACGCCGCGAGGAATGCGACCACCCAGGCGCTGGAACTTGCCCGGATCACGCAGGAACTCCACCAGCTCGCCGACTTCTTCCTTGGCTTCGTCGCAACCTGCAACGTCAGCCAGGGTGGTTTTCACCTGATCTTCGGACAGCAGGCGCGCCTTGCTCTTGCCGAAGCTCATCGGCCCGCCCTTGCCGCCGGCACCGCCCTGCATCTGGCGCATGAAGAACATGAACACCGCGATGATCACCAAGATCGGGAAGCTGGCTACCAGGAGCTGAGTCCAGATGCTTTGCTGTTCAGGCTGCTTGCCTTCAACCACAACGTGGTTGTCGACCAGGTCGCCGATCAGGCCATTGTCCTGAATTGCCGGACGAATGGTCTTGAAGCTGTCACCATCGTTGCGCTTGCCGGTAATCACATAACCATCAACGGCTACGCGCTCGACCTTGCCATCCTTGACCTGCTGGATGAAGTCGGAATAGTTGAGGGTCTGCGGCTCGTTAGGGCTGGAGAAGTTGTTCATCACCGTCACGAGGACTGCCGCGATGATCAACCACAGGATCAGATTCTTTGCCATATCGTTCAATTAACTACCCTCTGAAGCAAGCTCCGCTACTGGCGCGCGCTTCGCATGATATTCACCGGCCTAACTTACTACATTACCTACAACTCTGGCAGGCGCCGTCTGTAACCCTTTGTGAAACACTTTCTACACAATATTCGCTTATGCACGCGGGGCAAAATACGAAAAACCTATCGCCCCGCCAAAAAACCTCGTTTTACTCGTTACCACCGCGGTAACCCCAAGCCAGCATATATTGCTCGCGGGAGCTGCCACGGGAAGAATCCGGCTTGATCATCTGGATCTTGTCGAATTTCTTGCGAGCATCCTTCAGGTAAACATCGAAACCTTCACCCTGAAAGATCTTGATCACGAAATTGCCACCCGGCTTGAGTATCCGCTCCGCCAGATCAAGCGCCAGCTCACAAAGGAACATGGCTTTGGGCATGTCCACTTCAGGCGTACCACTCATATTGGGGGCCATATCGGAAATCACAAGGTCAACCTGCGAATTACCCACCGCTTCAAGGATCCGCGCGAGCACTTCGTCCTCGGTGAAGTCACCCTGGATGAAAGTCACGTCCGGGATACTGTCCATTTCCAGGATGTCCGAGGCGATCAGACGTCCCTGACCACCGATCAGCCGACTGGTGACCTGCGACCAGCCGCCGGGCGCCGCGCCCAGGTCGACAACGCTCATGCCGGGACGGATCAGTTTGTATTTCTCCTGAATCTCCAGAAGCTTGTAACTCGCACGCGAGCGGTAGCCATCCTTCTGCGCCTGCTTCACATAGGGATCGTTGACATGTCGTTTCAGCCAACCAAGGCTTGTCTTGGAACGCGCCATTGGGCACCTCGATGATAAGGGTCGTGATTAATTGGGCGGATCCACGAACCCTCGGGTAAAATGGCCGCCATTTTACAGAATCCAGACGAAAGGGTCAGATTATGCCGCTCACTCCAGAGCAGAAGAAACAGTACAAATCCATTGGCCACCACCTGAAACCGGTTCTGACCGTGGCTGACAACGGTTTGACTGAGGGTGTTTTAGCCGAACTCGAACGCGCACTGGCGGATCACGAGCTGATCAAGATCAAGCTCAATATCCTCGACCGCGAGTCGCGCCTGGCGCACATTGCAGAACTGTGCAAGGTCGGCAAGGCGGACCTGGTGCAGGTCATCGGCAAGATGGCACTGGTTTACCGCAAGAACTTCAGCGTCAACAAGCAGCTGTCGAACGTTCATCGCTTCAAGTGATGACAAGGGTCAAGGGTGTGCTTCGCGCACCCTGCCACTCCATCCCGGCACCGGTTGCAGCACCAGCACCAGCCCGGAGAACCCCAACAACAGAAAACTGAATTCCTGCCAACGTTGCGCATCCGGCCAGCCGACACGCACTGCGATAAAAGTCGCACACGCACCTGACGCCATCAGCAATACTTGCCCGCGAAAATCCCGCCATAGACTGACAAGGCCCTCGGCCTGTATCAGCACCAAAGCCTGAAATATCACGCACGTGACGGCAAAACCTGCTACCGGCACTTCAAACGCACTGGCAACCTCATCGATCAGCAACGGTGCCAGGCCAATCTTGCCCAACACCGCTTGCAAACCAAGATGAATCAACCAGAAGCCGCCGACCCACAACATCTGGGCCAGTTGCCAAAGCATGGCGCCCGCATGCAGCGGGCGCCCGGTTTCAGATGTGACGGACTTCGACAATCTCGTACTCGATAACGCCGCTTGGCGTCTTCACGGCAACCACGTCGCCCTCTTCCTTGCCAATCAAGGCACGGGCAAGAGGCGAGCCAACCGAAATCTTGCCGAGTTTGAAGTCAGCCTCATCCTCACCCACGATGTGGTAAGTGACGCTTTCATCCGTCTCGACGTTGGCGATTTCGACGGTCGTACCGAAGATCACTTTGCCGGTATGCGGGATGGTCGTGACGTCGATGATGACCTGATTCTGGATCCGGCCCTCGATGTCACGGATCCGCGCTTCGACCATGCCCTGCTGTTCGCGGGCGGCATGGTATTCGGCGTTTTCCTTCAGGTCACCCAGCTCGCGGGCCGTTCCGATATCCTGGCTGAGCTTCGGACGGACGACCTTGGTCAGATGAGCGTGTTCTTCTTCCAGGGCTTTCGCGCCCTGGACAGTCATTGGGTATTTGATCATGCCTTCAATCCTGCGTGTAGATCCTGCAAGCGGCGTACGGTCTTCTCGGGACCGAACTTCAGCGCTTCACAGATAGCTTCGCCCGCAGCAATGGTAGTGGTGCAGTAGATCTTGTGCTGCAGGGCATTACGACGAATGGAGTACGAGTCGGCGATCGACTGACGACCTTCGGTGGTGTTGATGATCAGGGTGACTTCGTCATTCTTGATCATGTCGACCACGTGCGGACGACCCTCGGTCACCTTGTTCACGCGGCGCACTTTCAGGCCTGCGGCTTCAATCAGCTTGGCAGTACCGGCAGTGGCAACCACTTCGAAGCCCAAGTTGATCAGATCACGGGCCACGCCTGCAACCAGCGGCTTGTCATCGTCACGCACGCTGATGAATGCAGTACCGCCGGTCGGCAGCACTTCGCTCGCACCCATCTGGGCCTTGGCGAATGCTTCACCGAAGGTGTCGCCGACGCCCATCACTTCACCGGTGGACTTCATCTCTGGGCCGAGGATCGGGTCAACGCCAGGGAATTTGGCGAACGGGAATACCGCCTCTTTCACGCTGTAGAAGTTCGGGATGATTTCCTTGGTGAAGCCGATTTCCTTCAGGGTCTTACCAGCCATCACGCGAGCGGCGATCATGGCCAGGGAGACACCGATGCACTTGGACACGAACGGTACGGTACGCGAAGCGCGCGGGTTGACTTCGATGACGTAGATGTCTTCGCCCTGCAGCGCCAGCTGTACGTTCATCAGGCCGACAACGCCCAGTTCCAGGGCCATTTTCTTGACCTGTTCGCGCATCTCGTCCTGGATGTGCGCCGGCAGCGAATACGGCGGCAGCGAGCATGCGGAGTCACCGGAGTGAACGCCAGCCTGTTCGATGTGCTGCATGATCGCGCCGATCACCACGTCCTTGCCGTCGCAGACCGCATCCACGTCCATCTCGATGGCGCAGTTGAGGAAGTGGTCGAGCAGCACCGGGCTGTCATTGGACACTTGCACCGCATCACGCAGGTAGCGCTTGAGTTCGTCTTCCTTGTACACGATTTCCATCGCACGGCCGCCCAGCACGTAGGATGGGCGCACCACCAGCGGATAACCGATTTTCGCGGCAGCGCGAACGGCTTCGTCTTCGCTGCGCACGGTGGCGTTTGGCGGCTGACGCAGGTTCAGGCGCTCGACCATTTGCTGGAAGCGCTCGCGGTCTTCGGCACGGTCGATGGCATCAGGGCTGGTACCGATGATCGGCACGCCAGCGGCTTCCAGGGCGCGAGCCAGTTTCAGCGGAGTCTGGCCGCCGTACTGGACGATCACACCTTTGGGCTTCTCGACGCGGCAAATTTCCAGCACGTCTTCCAGGGTTACCGGCTCGAAGTACAGACGATCGGACGTGTCGTAGTCGGTGGAAACGGTTTCCGGGTTGCAGTTGACCATGATGGTTTCGTAGCCGTCTTCGCGCAGTGCGAGGGCAGCGTGTACGCAGCAGTAGTCGAACTCGATACCCTGGCCGATGCGGTTCGGACCGCCGCCCAGAATCATGATCTTGTCGCGACCGGACGGCGCCGCTTCGCACTCTTCCTCGTACGTCGAGTAGAGGTAAGCGGTGTCGGTGGCGAACTCGGCCGCGCAGGTGTCGACGCGCTTGTAGACCGGGAACACTTCCAGTTTTTGACGGTGAGTACGCAGGTTCTTCTCGGTCACACCCAGCAGCTTGGCCAGACGCTGATCGGAGAAACCCTTGCGCTTGAGCTTGAACATCAGGTCGCGGTCGATAGCGGACAGACCGAGGGTCTTGACCTTCTCTTCTTCCTTGATCAGATCTTCGATCTGCACCAGGAACCACGGGTCGATCATGTTCATGCCGAAGATGTCTTCGACGCTTAGACCCGCGCGGAATGCGTCCGCCACGTACCAGATACGCTCGGCACCCGGCACGGTCAGTTCGCGCTTGAGGATGCTCATGCTTTCCGGGTTGCTCAGGTCGAGCTTCTCGTCCAGACCGCAAACGCCGACTTCCAGACCGCGCAGGGCTTTCTGCAGGGATTCCTGGAAGGTGCGGCCGATGGCCATGACTTCACCGACCGACTTCATTTGCGTGGTCAGACGGGCGTCAGCGTTGGCGAACTTCTCGAAGGCGAAACGTGGCAGCTTGGTCACGACGTAATCGATCGACGGCTCGAAGGACGCCGGGGTCTTGCCGCCGGTGATGTCGTTCGACAGTTCGTCGAGGGTGTAGCCCACAGCCAGTTTGGCCGCGACTTTGGCGATCGGGAAACCGGTAGCCTTCGAAGCCAGTGCCGAGGAACGCGATACACGCGGGTTCATCTCGATCACGACCATGCGGCCAGTGTCCGGGCAGATACCGAACTGCACGTTGGAACCACCAGTCTCGACGCCGATCTCGCGCAGTACCGCCAGCGAGGCGTTACGCAGGATCTGGTATTCCTTGTCGGTCAGGGTCTGAGCCGGAGCTACGGTGATCGAGTCACCGGTGTGCACGCCCATCGGGTCGAAGTTTTCGATCGAGCAGACGATGATGCAGTTGTCCTTTTTGTCGCGGACAACTTCCATTTCATATTCTTTCCAGCCGATCAGCGATTCGTCGATCAGCAGCTCTTTGGTCGGCGACAGGTCCAGACCGCGGGAGCAGATTTCTTCGAACTCTTCACGGTTGTAAGCGATACCGCCACCGGTGCCGCCCATGGTGAAGGACGGACGGATGATGCACGGGAAGCCCAGACGCTCGAGGACGGCGTTGGCTTCTTCCATGCTGTGGGCGATACCGGAACGCGGGCATTCCAGGCCGATGGATTTCATGGCCTTGTCGAAACGCGAACGGTCTTCAGCCTTGTCGATGGTGTCGGCGTTGGCGCCGATCATTTCCACGCCGAATTTTTCCAGAACACCTTCGCGCTCCAGGTCCAGGGCGCAGTTCAGAGCAGTCTGGCCGCCCATGGTTGGCAGCACTGCATCCGGACGCTCTTTTTCGATGATCTTGGCCACGGTCTGCCACTTGATCGGCTCGATGTACGTGGCGTCGGCCATGTCCGGGTCGGTCATGATGGTGGCCGGGTTGGAGTTCACCAGGATGACGCGGTAACCCTCTTCGCGCAGGGCTTTGCAAGCCTGGGCGCCGGAGTAGTCGAATTCGCAGGCCTGGCCGATAACGATCGGGCCAGCGCCGAGAATCAGGATGCTTTTAATGTCTGTACGTTTTGGCATGGGTTTGTCACTCAAATCCGCAGGTCAGTCGGCAAGCCGTCTTGATCGATTTCTGAAGTCCTGAGGGGCGCCACCGGTGTCGGGGCCGCCCTCGAGGGCTTCTCGCTACAGTCTCAAGGCGAACGCTTAGCGTCGCTTGGCCATCTCGTTGATGAAGCGGTCGAACAGTGGAGCCACATCGTTCGGGCCCGGGCTCGCTTCAGGGTGGCCCTGGAAGCTGAACGCGCTCTTGTCGGTGCGCTCGATGCCTTGCAGGGTGCCGTCGAACAGCGATTTGTGGATCGCACGCACGTTGGCCGGCAGGGTGTCTTCGTCTACCGCGAAACCGTGGTTCTGGCTGGTGATCATCACGACGCCAGTGTCCAGATCCTGTACCGGGTGGTTGGCACCGTGGTGGCCGTGGCCCATTTTCAGGGTCTTGGCGCCGGAGGCCAGGGCCAGCAGCTGGTGACCGAGGCAGATGCCGAATACCGGAATCTCGGTTTCCAGCACTTCCTTGATCGCCTTGATCGCGTAGTCGCAAGGCTCCGGGTCACCAGGGCCGTTGGACAGGAACACGCCGTCCGGGTTGAGGGCCAGCACATCGGCAGCCGGGGTTTGCGCCGGCACCACGGTGACGCGGCAGCCACGCTCGACCAGCATGCGCAGGATGTTGACCTTGACGCCGTAGTCGTAGGCAACCACGTGGTAGGGCAGCTCGGACGCTTCGATGGTCGCGTGGCTGTCGGTCTTCAAATCCCAGACAGTCGAGCGCCATTCGTATTGGGTCTTGGTGCTGACGACTTTCGCCAGATCCATGCCCTTCAGGCCCGGGAAGCCTTGCGCCGCGGCGATGGCCGCCTCTTCGGAGATGTTGTCGCCGGCCATGATGCAGCCGTTCTGAGCGCCTTTTTCACGCAGGATGCGGGTCAGGCGACGGGTGTCGATACCGGCGATTGCCACAACGTTGTTGGCTTTCAGGTAGTCGGACAGGGACATCGTGTTACGCCAGTTGCTCGCTACCAGTGGCAGGTCACGGATGACCAGGCCAGCGGACCATACGCGGTCGGACTCGGCATCTTCCGGCGTAGTGCCGGTGTTGCCGATGTGCGGATAAGTCAGGGTAACGATCTGTTGGGCGTAGGAAGGATCGGTAAGGATTTCCTGATAGCCGGTCATTGCGGTGTTGAACACCACCTCACCAACGGTTTGACCGTCGGCTCCAATGGCTTCGCCGCGAAAAATGCTGCCATCAGCAAGGGCGAGTATGGCTGGCTTAGTCAAGAAGACCTCCCGTAAATAACGCATGAAAGGGCAATCGCAGGTTGTAAAAAAGCGGAGTGACGTATGGACACGTCACCCCGCTTCTTCACTGAATTATTCTGCGCGCTTTTAGTGGACACACTAAAGCTGTAGCTTACAGAAAAAGGCTTTTTTGGTCCACCGCTAAAGAGCCTTAAAGGCCGGAGAATGCGACAGGGCGTCGCGCAATGTAGAAAAACCAGCGCAAACCGGGCGTTTGCGCTGGGTAAAACAGTCAATCAATGCAGATCAAGCACGTCCTGCATGTCATACAGACCCGGCTCGCGAGCATCCAGCCACAACGCCGCACGCACCGCGCCCTTGGCGAATGTCATGCGACTTGAGGCCTTGTGCGTAATCTCCAGGCGCTCGCCTTCGCAGGCAAACAGCACGGTGTGATCACCGACCACATCACCACCGCGAACAGTGGCGAAACCGATGGTTTCGCGCTCGCGCGCTCCGGTGTGACCTTCACGACCATAGACTGCGACCTTCTGCAGGTCACGATCCAGCGCATCGGCAATCACCTCACCCATGCGCAGCGCCGTGCCGGACGGAGCATCGATCTTGTGCCGGTGATGCGCCTCGATGATCTCGATGTCGGCATCATCGCCCAATACCCGGGCAGTCATCTCGAGCAGCTTCAGCGACAGGTTGACCCCGACACTGAAGTTGGCCGCGAACACGATCGGAATATCCTTGCCCGCCTCGGCCAGCAACTGCTTCTGCGCAGCGTCCAGCCCGGTGGTGCCGATGACCATCGCCTTGCCGGCCTTGCGGCAGAACGCCAGGTTTTTCAGCATGACTTCCGGCAGCGTGAAGTCAATCAACACGTCGAACTCTTCAGCCACCGACTCCAGGTTGCCGGACAACGGCACGCCGATACGGCCCAGCGAAGCCAGCTCACCGGCGTCAACCCCGATCAGCGTACTGCCGGGACGAACGATCGCCGCGGTCAGGCCGGTCAACGGCGCGCGCTGTTGCACGGCCTCGACCAGAATCTTGCCCATGCGCCCGGCGGCGCCCATCACAGCTATACGTCGCATGCCGACTCCTTACAGATCGCCGAAGAAGCGCTTCACGCCATCGAACCAGCCAGTGGTTTTCGGCGAGTGACTGTTGTCGTCCGCCAGCGAGCTGCGGAACTCTTCGAGCAATTCGCGCTGACGACGGTTCAGGTTGACCGGCGTCTCGACCGCGACGCGGCACATCAAATCGCCCGCGCCACCGCCACGCACCGGCGCCACGCCTTTGCCGCGTACGCGGAACTGCTTGCCGGTCTGGGTGCCTTCAGGGATTTTCAGTTTGACGCGACCGTCGAGGGTCGGGATTTCCAGCTCGCCGCCGAGCGCCGCATCAACGAAGCTGATCGGCACCTCGCAGAACAGGTGTTTGCCATCGCGCTGGAAGATGTCGTGCTCACGCACGTTGATCACCACGTACAGATCGCCGGTCGGGCCGCCCTGGG
>NZ_QAIK01000136.1:168689-193150 GCF_003061005.1 Pseudomonas sp. HMWF021
CTCGCCTTCGCCGGACAGACGAATGCGGTCGCCGGTATCGACGCCAGCCGGCACTTTGACCGACAGGGTTTTGTACTCTTCGACGCGACCATCGCCGTGGCACGAGTCGCACGGATCGGAAATGATCTTGCCCTGACCATGGCAGCGCGGGCAGGTCTGCTGCACCGAGAAGAAGCCCTGCTGCATGCGCACCTGGCCAATGCCGCCACAGGTCGGGCACGTCGATGGCGACGAGCCTTTCTTCGCGCCCGAACCATCGCAAGGCTTGCAGTTGACCAGTGTCGGAACGCGGATATTCACGGTGGTGCCGCGTACCGCTTCTTCCAGATTCAGCTCCAGCGTGTAGCGCAAGTCGCTGCCACGCTGGGCGCCACCACGGGAACCACCGCGACCGCCACCGAAGAAGTCACTGAAGACATCACCAAAGATGTCCGAGAAATTCTGCCCGCCGAAACCGGCGCCACCGCCACCCATGCTTGGGTCGACACCGGCATGGCCGTACTGGTCGTACGCCGCGCGCTTGCTCGAATCGGACAATACTTCGTAGGCCTCGTTGGCCTCTTTGAACAGTTCTTCCGACGCTTTGTCATCGGGATTACGGTCCGGGTGATGCTTCATTGCCAAACGACGGTAAGCCTTCTTCAGGTCCGCATCGCTTGCGCCACGCTCGACACCCAACACTTCGTAATAGTCACGCTTTGCCATAAGTCTTCCGCACTCTTGAGGACGTTCGGCAAACCCCTCCTGAGGATGGCCAAACTCGTTGAGCCCCAATACAGGCCCGGACCCAACTCACGTCAATTCAACGATCCTGGTCTTTGTTTCGCTTGGTACTTGCGGCACGAAAAGCAGGAGCATTCCCGGCCATACCAGCAGCATCCGAACGTTGTCGCATGCTGTAAAAATTCGCGTATTCCAGATACGCCAACGCGGGAGCAAGCTCCCGCGCGGCGACATCCTACCAGTCACCGCCGCAAGGCAGTCAACCGGCCGACCAACAACTTACTTGTGGTCTTTGACTTCTTCGAACTCAGCGTCAACCACGTCGTCAGCCTTTTCAGCCTTCTCGTCGTGTGGCGCTGCGCCTTCAGCAGGCTGAGCCTGTTCGGCGTACATCTTCTGGGCAACCGGAGCCGAGACTTTCGACAGTTCTTCGATCTTCGCTTCGATGGCAGCCTTGTCGTCGCCTTTTACAGCGGCTTCCAGTGCAACCACGGCAGCTTCGATCGCAGTCTTCTCTTCGGCGGTGACCTTGTCGCCCGCGTCGGTGACCATTTTGCGAGTCGAGTGAACCAGTGCATCACCCTGGTTGCGGGCAGCGGCCAGTTCTTCGAACTTGCGGTCTTCCTCGGCATTCGCCTCGGCGTCACGCACCATGCGCTCGATCTCTTCGTCGGACAGACCGGAGTTGGCCTTGATCACGATCGACTGGGTCTTGCCGGTCGCCTTGTCTTTCGCACCAACGTGCAGAATGCCGTTAGCATCGATGTCGAAGGTCACTTCGATCTGCGGCACGCCACGTGGAGCAGGTGGAATGTCGGCCAGGTCGAACTTGCCCAGGGACTTGTTCTGCGCAGCTTGCTTACGCTCGCCTTGCAGGACGTGAATGGTCACAGCGCCCTGGTTGTCGTCGGCAGTCGAGAACACTTGCGATTTCTTGGTAGGAATCGTGGTGTTTTTCTCGATCAGCGCGGTCATCACGCCACCCATGGTTTCGATACCCAGGGTCAGCGGGCTGACGTCCAGCAGCAGAACGTCTTTCACGTCACCGGCCAGAACAGCACCCTGAATCGCAGCACCCATCGCAACAGCTTCGTCCGGGTTGACGTCTTTACGTGCTTCTTTACCGAAGAAATCGGTGACCAGCTTCTGTACCAGCGGCATACGGGTCTGACCGCCGACCAGGATCACGTCGTTGATCGCGCCAACGTCGATACCGGCGTCTTTCATGGCGATGCGGCAAGGTTCGATGGTGCGCTGAACCAGGTCTTCAACCAGTGCTTCGAGCTTGGCACGCGAGATTTTCACGTTCAGGTGCTTAGGACCGGTGGCGTCTGCAGTGATGTACGGCAGGTTGACGTCGGTCGACTGAGCGGACGACAGCTCGATCTTGGCTTTCTCGGCGGCTTCTTTCAGGCGCTGCATGGCCAGCGGGTCACCTTTGAGGTTCATGCCGCTTTCTTTCTTGAATTCGTCAACGAGGTAGTCGATCAGACGAATGTCGAAGTCTTCACCGCCGAGGAAGGTGTCACCGTTGGTGGCCAACACTTCGAACTGGTGCTCGCCGTCAACTTCAGCGATCTCGATCACGGAAACGTCGAAAGTACCGCCACCCAGGTCATAAACGATCACGGTGTGATCGCCCTTGGCCTTGTCCATACCGTAAGCCAGAGCCGCTGCGGTTGGTTCGTTGATGATACGTTTAACGTCCAGACCGGCGATGCGGCCGGCGTCTTTGGTCGCCTGACGCTGGCTGTCGTTGAAGTAGGCCGGAACGGTGATCACCGCCTCGGTCACTGGCTCGCCGAGGTAGTCTTCGGCGGTCTTCTTCATCTTCTTCAGAATTTCAGCCGAGATTTGTGGCGGCGCCATTTTCTGGCCGTTCACTTCTACCCAGGCGTCATTGTTGTCAGCCTTGACGATCTTGTAAGGGACCATCTGGATGTCTTTTTGCACAACTTCTTCGTCGAAACGACGACCGATCAGACGCTTTACTGCGTACAGGGTGTTGTGCGGGTTGGTTACAGCCTGACGCTTGGCCGACTGACCTACCAGAATTTCGCCATCGTTGGCGTAAGCGATGATCGACGGCGTGGTACGCGCGCCTTCAGCGTTTTCAATAACTTTGGCCTTGCCGTTTTCCAGCACGGAGACGCAGGAGTTGGTAGTCCCCAGGTCGATACCGATAATTTTGCCCATGTTCACTCTCCCGAAACTTTGGATTTTGTTGCCGCAGCAGTGGTGGCTAACTGCGGTAATACTTAAACGCTTGACTTCTAAATGGGGGCCTTGCGGCTAATTTCAAGCCTTCTCGTCAATCGAAGGCGAAATTGGCGCCGGCGCCTTGCTGACCACAACCATGGCCGGACGCAACAGGCGACCGTTGAGCTGATAGCCCTTCTGGAACACCTTCAGAACGCTGTTCGGTTCTACGTCGGCGCTTTCCTGCATGGCCATCGCCTGATGGTGAACGGCGTTGAACGGTTCGCCATGCGGATCGATCGCTTCAAGCTGATAACGCTTGAGGGTGTCGTGGAACATTTTCAGGGTCAGCTCGATGCCTTCGCGCATCGGACGGATGCTTTCGTCGTCCGGGCTCGACAGTTCGAGGCCGCGCTCCAGGCTGTCGACGATCGGCAGCAGATCGCCAGCGAATTTTTCCAGCGCAAACTTGTGCGCCTTTTCGACATCCTGCTCGGCACGACGGCGGACGTTCTGCAGATCGGCAGCTACGCGCAAAGACTGATCCTGCGCGGCGGCCAATTGCTCTTCGAGCACTTGTACACGGGTCGCCAGGTCGTCACCCGAAGTCTCGGGCGCCTGATTGGCTTCTGGATTTTGCGTATCTACTGTCTGTTCGTCAGCCATAGAATTCTCCTTTCAATTACGTCCGCGAGCTGTACTCGCGCTTCTGCCCCGATATATGGGGCCGCAAAATCAGGCTTCAAGGGCCTGTAACGATTACCCCTACAAAAAAGTGCCGCATTGTCATTCCAGTCCGACATAAGCATTTGATCGGATCAAGCGAATCGAGCTAAGCGAGGGCATTGTCAGCCCGAAACAAAACACTGTATAAATAACCAGACCTAAAGCCTGGGAGCGGCCTTTATGCTGGTGCACCTGTCCGTACACAACTACGCCATCGTTGAACATCTCGATCTCGAACTCGATCGCGGGATGAGCGTGATCACAGGGGAAACCGGCGCCGGCAAGTCGATCATGCTCGACGCTCTGGGCCTGACCCTTGGCGATCGTGCCGACAGCGGCGTGGTCCGCCCGGGCGCCGACAAGGCCGACATCCTTGCCACCTTCGACCTGGTCGATATCCCGGAAGCCCATGCCTGGCTGGCCGAACGCGACCTCGAAAGCGACGGTCCGTGCATCCTGCGCCGGGTCATCACCGCCGAGGGTCGATCGCGCGGCTATATCAACGGTACGCCCTGCCCGCTCGGCGATCTCAAGGCCCTTGGCGAACTGCTGATCGATATCCACAGCCAGCACGAACACCAGTCGCTGCTGAAAACCGATACGCACCGCCGACTGCTCGACGAATACGCCGGCGCCACCGATCTGGCCCGCCAGGTGCAACTGGCCGCCCAGCGCTGGCGTCAGACCCGCCAGGAACTGGAACGCCTCTCCAATTCCGGCGACGAGCAACGCGCGCGCCATCAACTGCTCAGCTATCAGCTCGAAGAGCTGGAAAACCTCGGCCTCGGCGAGAACGAGCTGGAACAACTGGAGCAGGAACACAAAAACCTGACCAACGCCGAAACCCTGCTCGGCATTTGCCGACAAGTGGTCGAACAGTGCAGCGAAAGTGATTCAGGCAATGTCCTGAATGCACTGACCGCCAGCCTCAACCGCCTGTCGAGTGTGAACAACTCGATCGGTGCACTGGGCGAAGCCAGCAGCCTGCTGACCAGCGCCCAGATCCAGGTCGAAGAAGCCGTAGGCGAACTCAATCGCTTCCTCGACAACTTCGACGCCGATCCTGCGCGCCTGCAATATCTGGAAGAACGTCTCGACGCAATCTACACCCTGGCCCGCAAGCACCGGATCCAGCCGACCGAGGTTGGCGAAATGCAACAGAAGTTGCTGGATGAAATCGAAACGCTCAATGCGAACGACGAATCCATCGAGCGTCTGGGTGATGAGCTGGCTTCCTATGCTCGCCACTATCAAGAGAAAGCCCGGGAGCTGAGCGACTTGCGCCATCAGGCCGCCGGCAGCCTTGCCAGCGCTGTAGAGCAAGAGATCCAGCGACTGGGCATGCCGGGCGGCCGCTTCACTATCGAGCTGCGCGCCAACACCAGCGACGAACTACAGCCTAACGGCCTGGAACAAGTCGAACTGCTGGTCAGCGCCAACCCCGGTCAACCATTGAAAGCGTTGGCCAAAGTGGCCTCCGGTGGTGAGCTGTCGCGGATCAGCCTGGCGATTCAGGTGATCACCGCGCAGACCTCACGGGTGCCGACACTGGTATTCGACGAAGTGGACGTGGGCATTGGCGGACCGACAGCAGAAATCGTCGGCCAATTGTTGCGGCGCCTTGGCGATCGTGGCCAAGTGCTGACCGTGACGCACTTGCCGCAAGTGGCGGCGCAGGGGCATCAACATTTATTCGTGCACAAGGTGCGCGGCGAGCAGGCGACTCACACCGCCGTGTCCAGGCTGAGCAAGAACGACCGTATAGAAGAAGTGGCACGGATGCTGGGCGGCATCGACCTGACCAAGGAATCCTTGGCTCACGCGAAAAAAATGGTGGTCACCGCAAAAATTTAAGAGCAGTAGAAAGCACGAAGGCGACCCTTGGGTCGCCTTCGTTCGTTTCGCGAACCTGAAATTCGCGCGACATGCTTACTTTTTCTTGCGTACGTACAGCACCAGATTGTGATCTACCAGATCAACACCGTGCTCCTCGGCAATTGCCTTCTGGAGCTTTTCGATTTCCGGGCTGACGAATTCGACGACCTCACCGGTTTCCACGTTGACCATATGGTCGTGGTGGCCACCGTCAGCCAGTTCGAATACCGCGTGGCCACCGTCGAAGTTGTGACGGACCACGAGGCCAGCGGCTTCGAACTGGGTCAGAACACGGTAAACCGTGGCCAGACCGACGTCCTCGCCCGCTTCCATCAACGCCTTGTAGACGTCCTCGGCACTCATGTGACGCTGCTCGGTAGAGTCGAGCATTTGCAGGATCTTGACCCGTGGCAGGGTCACTTTGAGGCCGGCTTTGCGTAGTTCGCTATTTTCAACCATGGTCAGCTTTCTCGCGATGCTGCTTCGCAGCTTCTCTTAATGCGGGTATGATCGGCGTTTACGTTGTCCCAGCCAAGATAGTGGAAGTCGCCCACCGATGCAAAACACCAAGCTCTTGCTAACCAGTTTCACCTTTGTGGGACTGCTCGCACTCGCCGGTTGTTCATTCCCCGGGGTTTACAAAATCGACATCCAGCAGGGCAATGTCGTCACGCAGGACATGATAGACCAGTTACGCCCGGGAATGACCCGTCGGCAAGTACGGTTTATCATGGGCAACCCCCTGCTGACCGACACGTTCCATGCCGATCGCTGGGATTATCTGTACAGCCTGCAACCTGGTGGCGGTGAACGCCAACAGGAGCGCGTGAGTGTTAATTTCAACTCCAACGACCAGCTTGTCAGCCTGTCCGGTGACTTCATGCCAGGCGTCAGCCGAGACGAAGCCATTCTGGGCAAGGACAGTGGCACCAGCGTGACCGCGCCTGCTACCGAGAACGCCGAGAAGCCGAAGCCGGAAACACCAGCCAAACCAGGCTCCTTGCTGGACTCGATCCAGAAGGACGTGGACGGTGTTGAAACCGTTCCGGTTCCAACGCCTGAGCCGCTGGACACCTCGCCGCAGTAATGTGCGAGGCAATAAAAAACCCGGAAATACCGGGTTTTTTATTGCCTGCGATTTCTCGACCAACTATTTTCGCGCTTTGGCTTCAGCAGCTTTGGCCGCCCGCAGGCGCCGCACTTCCTTCGGATCCGCCAGCAACGGGCGGTAGATCTCGATGCGATCCCCAGCCTGAATCAAGCGAACCTGCGGATCAGCAACCACCTTGCCGAAGATCCCCAGCGGACAATCACTCAGATCCAGCTCTGGAAATTCATCGCCAATACCTGACTTGAGCACCGCCTCACGCACTGTCGTTCCTTGAGGGACGCGCAAAGTGCGCAGAAGCTGACGATCCACGGCGGCATACACCACTTCAATCTCGATCACCGGCTCAACCATGCATCTGCTTGGCGCGCTGGCAGAATGCGTCCACCAGCGTATTCGCCGCCTGATTGAACAGCGGCCCGAGGGTCGCACGCACCAGTGGGCCGGCGTAGTCGAAAGACAGGTCAAGGCTGATCTTGCAGGCCTTCTCGTTCAATGCCTTGAACACCCAGACGCCGTGCAACTGGTTGAACGGCCCTTCTTCCAGATTCATTTCAATCGACTGCCCCGGCACCAGCGTATTGCGCGTGACGAAATGCTGACTGAGCCCGCCCTTGGCTACACCAACGCTGGCGCGCATGTGTTCAGGCGAGCTTTCCAGCACCTCGGCGGACGAACACCAAGGGAGGAATTCGGGGTAACGCGCCACGTCGTTGACCAGGTCATAAAGAAATTGCGCCGGATATGGCAGCAGCGCTGATCGTTGAATATGTGTCGTCATGTAAGCGTCACTTCCAGAGCTGGGTGGCAAACACTACAAGAATGCCGATGGGCGCCACATAGCGCATCAAGAACAAGGACAGGGCAAACAGTGCCGGATTACGGATCGACAACTCGTCACGCACCGCATCACGCCCCATCACCCAACCGGCAAACAGCACGAAGCACAGTCCACCGAGCGGCAACATGATCCGCGAGGTGAAGAAATCGATCACGCCGAAGAAGTCCAGACCGCCCGCCGCACCCCATTGGTAGAGGTGGAACAGCCCGCCTTCGTTCACGAAAAATTTGGCTTCCTTCCAGATATTGAAGGAGAACACCGTGCCCAGACCGACGAACCAGCAGATGAATGCCAGCCAGAAAGTGACCCAGCCGCGGCTGATTTTCGTGCGCTCAACCAGATAGGCAACCATCGGCTCGAGCAGGGAAATCGCCGAACTCCAGGCGGCAATCGCCACCAGTACGAAGAACACTACGCCCATCAACTGGCCAAAAACCACGTTACCGAAGGCAAATGGCAGGCTGACGAACATCAGGCCCGGGCCTTCGCTGGGGTTCAGACCGCCGGCAAACACGATAGGAAACAGTGCCAGACCCGCTACCAGCGAAACAAAGGTATCGAGCAACGCTACCCCGACCACGGTGCCGGACAACGAGGCTTCCTTGGTCATGTAAGCGCCGTAGATCATGATCGAACCAACGCCCACGCTCAGGGAAAAGAATGCGTGGCCCATGGCCGGCAGCAAGCCATCAAGGACTTTTTCCGGGTGGAAATCGAACATGAAATGCACGCCTTCCATGAAATGCCCGGTGGTCATGCTGTAACCCAGCAGCACCAGCACCATCACGAACAGCAGCGGCATCATGATGCGCAAACTGCGCTCAAGCCCGGCAACCACGCCTTTGGCGATCACCACCGCCGACAGCAGCATGAAAACCGTGTGCCAAAGTGTCAGGCGCCAAGGGTCGGAGATGACATTGCCGAAATAAGCGCCGACCTGCTCCGCCGTAGCGCCCTGAAAGTCGCCGCGCCCCATGTCGATGATGTAATCCAGCGACCAGCCGCCGACCACACTATAGAAAGACAGGATCAGCAGCGCGGTGATCATCCCGGCGAATGCGCCCCACGACCACTTGCCCGAATGCCCGGCCTCTAGCGCCAGCACCTTCAGGGCGTTCGCCGGACTTTGCCGCGCGCGGCGGCCGATCAGGGTTTCCGCCAGCATGACCGGGATCCCGATCAGTGCAATGCAGGCCAGAAACATCAGCACGAAGGCACCGCCACCGTAGACCCCGACCATGTAGGGGAATTTCCAGATGCTGCCCAGTCCCACGGCCGAACCGGTCGCGGCGAATATGAAAACCCAGCGGCTAGCCCAACTGCCGTGGACAGAAACCTTGTCTGTCGACATCGAATATCACGCCCAAGCATCAGAAAAAGAGGCCGCATTGTCCGGGATTCACTCAACCTGCTCAAGCACGCAGCATCACCGTAGCCGAGGACCGTTTATCTCCATATAATGCCGCCCCTATGGCTAAACAGAAGAAACACCCAACAGGGACCATCGCGCAGAACAAAAAGGCGCGACACGATTACTTCATCGAACATCGGTTCGAGGCTGGTCTGGTCCTGGCCGGCTGGGAAGTAAAAAGTCTGCGGGCAAGCAAGCTGCAACTGGTCGACAGTTACGTGCTGCTCAAGGACGGCGAAGCCTGGCTCCTCGGCAGTCACATCACACCGTTGATGACCGCCAGCACCCACGTCATCGCCGACCCGACCCGCACCCGCAAACTGCTGCTCAACAAGCGCGAGCTGGAAAAACTCGCCGCTGCGGTGCAACAGAAAGGCTACGCCTGCGTGTGCCTGTCCTTCTACTGGAGCAAGCACATGGTCAAGTGCGAGATTGCTCTGGGCAAGGGCAAGAAGGAATACGACAAGCGTGACACCGAGCGTGAACGCGACGCCGGTCGAGAATTGCAGCGCGCCGTGCGCAACAAGGGCAAGGAAGAGTAATTTCTTCTGCCTGAAAAGATCGCAGCCTGCGGCAGCTCCTACAGGGAAAGACACATACCTGCGTAGGAGCTGCCGAAGGCTGCGATCTTTTTGCTTCTAAAAGCTACATCCCTTTACGCCGCTCCGCCCGAGCCATGCGCTGAACTTCCTGCCGCACTTCTTCCAGCACTTCCTGCACATACAGAATGTGCCGACTGGAAACCTCCCGCGCCTGCTCCGCCCGCCCCTCGATAATCGCCAGATACAATTCCCGGTGCTGAGAGATCAGCATGTCGCGGGTTTCCGTGCGCTGCTTGTACATGCCGCCAATGTTGGTCACGACGTTGCGCTTGAGCAGATCGAACAGCCCGCGAATGGTGTGCAGCAGCACAGCGTTATGACTGGCTTCGGCGATTGCCAGATGAAACTTCGCATCCGCCGCGCCTTCTTCCGCCCGGCTCACTTCATCATGCCGTGCATAGCAATCCTGCAGTTCGTCGAACGCTGCAGTCAGCCGCTCGCGATCCACATCGGTGGCGCGCAATGCTGCGTAATAGGCGCACGATGCCTCCAGAGTATGCCGAAATTCGAGCAAATCACGCTGCGCTTCCGGGTTGCTCTCCAGCAGCAACAGCAGCGGATCGCTGAAGGTCGAACCGAGCGTATCCACCACATAGTTGCCGCCACCCTGGCGACTGACCAGCAAGCCTTTGGCTGCCAGCTTCTGAATCGCCTCGCGTAACGATGGACGCGACACACCGAACTGCTCGGCCAAGGCGCGCTCGGCCGGAAGTCGCTCACCGGACTTCAGCGTGCCCTCGAGGATCATCCCCTCGAGTCGCTCGACAATATCGTCAGACAAACGGCGCTGACGAATCTGATCAAACCCCATAACTCATTTCTCCACGATCCCGACCGCGCGCCGGGCTCTCTATTCTGGCCTATCGGCGTCCCGCCGACACCTGTCAGCGCACATTCGCCCGACCGGATCAGATGCTCTCTGCACCGCTTGTTCGACAAAAGTTTCAGGGCGACAAATTGACACACCGTCATCAAGGCTTTTACCCTAGCCAACAGCGATTGTAAATTGGTATTACCAATTAACCAAGAACGCTGACAGTGCCTGACCAACAACAATTAGGGGCCACCCCATATGCAAACCTGGCAACAGCTCTATACCCCGCTCGGCAGTCTCGGCGTCTCCGCACTTGCGGCCGTCATTCCCATCGTTTTCTTCTTCCTCGCTCTGGCGGTGTTCCGCCTCAAGGGGCATGTGGCCGGCAGCATCACGCTGGCCCTGTCGATTGCCGTGGCGATTTTCGCCTTCCACATGCCGGTGGACATGGCCTTCGCCGCCGCCGGATACGGTTTTGCCTATGGTCTGTGGCCGATTGCCTGGATCATCGTGGCAGCGGTGTTTCTCTACAAGCTGACGGTCAAGAGTGGTCAGTTCGAGGTCATCCGTAGCTCGGTACTATCGATCACTGACGATCAGCGCCTGCAGGTGTTGCTGATCGGTTTCTGCTTCGGCGCATTTCTGGAAGGTGCCGCCGGTTTCGGTGCGCCGGTAGCGATCACCGCAGCGCTGCTGGTCGGCCTCGGCTTCAACCCGCTTTACGCCGCCGGCCTGTGCCTGATTGCCAATACCGCGCCGGTGGCGTTCGGCGCGCTGGGGATTCCGATCATCGTGGCCGGCCAGGTGACTGGCATTGACGCGTTCAAGATCGGCGCCATGACCGGTCGCCAACTGCCACTGCTCTCGCTGTTCGTGCCGTTCTGGCTGGTGTTCATGATGGACGGCCTGCGCGGCGTGCGTGAGACCTGGCCGGCAGCATTGGTCGCAGGCCTGAGCTTCGCCGTGACCCAGTACTTCACCTCGAACTTCATCGGCCCGGAGCTGCCGGACATCACTTCGGCCCTGGCCAGCCTGATTTCCCTGACTCTGTTCCTCAAAGTCTGGCAGCCAAAACGCGCCGCCGGCCAGCACATCGCCGGCGCCGTTTCGGCCTCGGTGGTGACCGCCAGCGCAGGCGGTTTCGGCCAGAAGCGCAGCACCGTGGCGTCGCCTTACAGCCTCTGGGAAATTTTCATCGCCTGGTCGCCATTCCTGATCCTCACCGTGCTGGTAACCATCTGGACCCTCAAGCCCTTCAAAGCGATGTTCGCCGCCGGCGGCTCGATGTACGCCTGGGTGTTCAACTTTGCCATCCCGCACCTTGATCAACTGGTGATCAAGACCGCCCCGATCGTCGCCACCCCGACTGCGATTCCGGCGGTGTTCAAACTCGACCCTATTTCCGCGACAGGCACCGCGATTTTCTTCTCGGCGCTGATCTCGATGCTGGTGCTGAAGATCGACTTCAAAACTGGTCTGACCACTTTGAAAGAGACCTTCTACGAACTGCGCTGGCCTATTCTGTCGATCGGCATGGTGCTGGCCTTCGCCTTCGTCACCAACTACTCGGGCATGTCTTCGACCATGGCCCTGGTATTGGCCGCGACCGGTGCAGCCTTTCCGTTCTTCTCGCCCTTCCTTGGCTGGCTGGGCGTGTTCCTCACCGGCTCTGATACTTCGTCCAACGCACTGTTCAGTTCGCTGCAGGCGACCACCGCACACCAGATCGGCGTCAACGACACCTTGCTGGTGGCGGCCAACACCAGCGGCGGTGTGACCGGCAAGATGATCTCGCCACAGTCGATTGCCGTGGCCTGCGCTGCGACCGGGCTGGTGGGCAAGGAATCGGATCTATTCCGCTTCACCCTCAAGCACAGCCTATTCTTTGCCACGATTGTCGGCCTGATCACCCTGGCCCAGGCCTACTGGTTCACTGGCATGCTGGTGCACTAAACCTATAAACAAAACGGAAATAACCGACGCCGGTTCGTGATTCCGGCGTCAGCAATTCACACCCCGGTCTGTAAGGCTGCTGAAAGCAAGGCTCTTTATATTCAGCAGCCGCCACAGACGGATAACCGGGCCCACCCGGAGACACGCCTGATGAGCGAGCTTTTTTACAACGCTGTGCCCAATGCCACCCGCGTCGCACCACCACTACCCGAACCTCGGCAGTACCCCAGCGAGAAACCGTCGCGGGTCTACCTGTTCGGAACCTGCGTGGTCGATCTGTTCTACCCCGAAGCCGGAATGGACGCGATCCACTTGCTGGAACGCGAAGGGATAACGGTCGAGTACCCGCCAGGGCAGAGCTGCTGCGGGCAACCGGCCTACACCTCGGGTTACACCGAGCAGGCGCGGACGGTCGCGCGCTCGCAACTGGCGTTGTTTGCCGGGGATTATCCAGTGGTGGTGCCGTCGGGCTCCTGCGCGGGCATGTTGCGCGAGCATTACGCCGACTTGTTCAAGGACGAGCCGGCGACATTGAAACAGGTGCAGGCCCTCGCGGCCCGCACTTATGAACTGGCCGAGTTTCTGCTGTTCGTCTGCAAGGTGCAGCTCAAGGACAGCGGCGAACCGGTCAAGGTGGCGCTGCACACCTCGTGTTCGGCACGCCGCGAAATGAATACCCATCTGCACGGCCGCGAGCTGTTGGCGCAGTTGAGCAACGTGGAGCGGGTCAACCACGATCACGAAAGCGAATGCTGTGGCTTCGGTGGGACATTCAGCGTCCGTATGCCAGACATTTCCGGCGCGATGGTGGCCGACAAGACCCGGGCGTTGAAGGAATCCGGCGCGCATCAGGTGTTGAGCGCCGATTGTGGCTGTTTGATGAACATCAACGGCGCATTGGAGAAACAAAAAGAAGCGCTGCGCGGGCAACATCTCGCCAGCTTTCTGTGGCAACGAACCGGAGGTGCGCAATGAGCACCTCGACGATTATTCCTACGGTTGCCGTAGAAGAAGATTTCCGCACCCGGGCGCACAACGCCTTGGGTGATCAGCAGTTACGGAACAACTTCCGCACTGCGATGGATTCATTGATGACCAAGCGGGCAGCGGCTTTCAGCGATGCCCACGAAAGAGAACACTTGCGCGCTCTGGGCAACTCGATCAGGGCGCGTGCGCTCTCCAAGTTGCCCGACCTGCTCGAGCAGCTGGAACAGAACCTGACCCGCAACGGTGTGACAGTGCACTGGGCGGAAACGGTGGACGAGGCCAATGGCATCGTCCTTTCGATCATCCGCGCTCACGAGGCGCGGCAAGTGATCAAGGGCAAATCGATGGTCAGCGAAGAGATGGAGATGAACCATTTCCTCGAGGCTCAAGGTGTTGAATGCCTGGAGTCCGACATGGGGGAATACATCGTCCAGCTCGACCACGAGAAGCCTTCACACATCATTATGCCGGCGATCCACAAGAATGCCGGTCAGGTCGCGTCCTTGTTCCACGACAAACTTGGCGTGGAGTACACCAAGGACGTTGACCAACTCATTCAGATCGGTCGCAGAGTCCTGCGGCAGAAATTCTTCGAAGCGGACATCGGCGTTTCCGGCGTCAACTTCGCCGTCGCCGAAACCGGCACCCTGCTGCTGGTGGAAAACGAAGGCAACGGGCGCATGACCACCACCGTGCCTCCGGTGCACATCGCCGTCACCGGCATCGAAAAGGTTGTGGAAAACCTGCGCGACGTGGTGCCGCTGTTGTCGCTGCTGACTCGCTCGGCGCTGGGTATTCCGATCACCACTTACGTCAACATGATCTCCGGCCCGCGCAAGGAACATGAACTCGACGGCCCGCAGGAAGTGCATCTGGTGCTGCTCGACAACGGTCGCAGCCAGGCCTTCGCCGACAGCGAACTGCGCCAGACCCTGAACTGCATCCGCTGCGGCGCGTGCATGAATCATTGCCCGGTCTATACCCGCGTCGGTGGTCACACCTATGGCGAGGTGTACCCGGGACCGATCGGCAAAATCATCACCCCGCACATGGTCGGCCTGGCGAAAGTCCCGGATCACCCGAGCGCTTCGTCGCTGTGCGGCGCCTGCGGTGAAGTGTGCCCGGTGAAAATTCCGATCCCTGCCCTGCTGCGGCGATTGCGCGAAGAAAACGTCAAGGCCCCGGACGCTCCACACCAAGTGATGCGCGGCCAGGGCAGCAAGTATTCGCGCAAGGAACGTTTTATCTGGAACGCCTGGGCGAAACTCAACAGCTCGCCGACGCTGTATCGGTTGTTCGGTTTCTTCGCCACGCGCCTGCGTGCATTAACGCCGAGCAACGTCGGCCCGTGGACGCAAAACCACAGCGCACCGAAACCCGCCGCCCGCTCACTGCACGACCTGGCCCGCGAGCATCTGGCCAAACAGGGAGACCGCTGATGAGCGCCAAGCAAAATATCCTCGCCAAGCTGCGGAAAAGTCTGACCGGCGCCACACCGATTGCCGACGACTTCGACGTCGATCTGGTGATGCGCCCTTACACCTACAGTGCCGAGCAACGTATCCCGCAGCTGCGCAAACTGATGGAAGCGGTGCACACCGAAATCCATCTGACGACCGGCGCAGACTGGCCGGCGCTGCTCGCACAACTGCTGCGCGATCGCCAACTGCCAAGCCTGTTGATCGCACCGACGACGCCTCACGGGCAGCGCATCTCACAGCACTGGGCGAACAATCCTGATCTGCCGACACTGAAGTCCTACGACCGGCCGATGGAAGAATGGAAAGCCGAGCTGTTCAACGACACCCCGGCCAGCTTCACCGGCACCCTCGGTGCCATCGCCGCGACCGGCAGCCTGATCCTTTGGCCAACCCGTGAAGAACCGCGGTTGATGAGCCTGGTGCCGCCAGTGCATTTCGCCCTGCTCAAGGCCAGTGAAATCCGCGACAACTTCTATCAGGTGCAACAGGAATTCGAGTGGGCCCAAGGCATGCCGACCAACGCGCTGCTGGTGTCCGGCCCGTCGAAAACTGCCGACATCGAACAAGTGCTGGCTTACGGCGCTCACGGCCCGAAAGATCTGGTGGTGCTGATCCTGGAGGACCAATGACACTTCCGGTGAATTTCCTGCGCGATGCGCAGCAACTGATTCCAGCGGAGCGCCGTTTCGACGATCCACTGTCGACATTGGCCTTCGGCACCGACGCCAGTTTTTATCGGCTGATTCCCAAACTGGTGATCCGCGTCGAGTCCGAAGACGAAGTGGTGGCGCTGCTGAAACTGGCCCAGCGCGATCAAGTCCCGGTGACCTTCCGCGCCGCCGGCACCAGTTTGTCCGGGCAGGCGATCAGCGATTCTGTGCTGATTGTGCTGGGGGATAACTGGAACGCTCGCGAGATTCGCGGCCAAGGCATGCAGATTCGCCTGCAACCGGGCGTGATCGGCGCACAGGCCAACGCGTGGCTGGCACCGTTCGGGCGCAAGATCGGCCCGGATCCAGCGTCGATCAACGCCTGCAAGATTGGCGGCATCGTCGCCAACAATGCCAGCGGCATGTGCTGCGGCACTGCGCAAAACACCTATCACACCTTGGCCGGAATTCGCCTGGTACTCGCCGACGGCACCCGTCTCGACACCGAAGACGCCGCCAGCGTCGCCGCTTTCCGCGTCAGCCACAGCGATCTGCTGGAGCGCCTGGCGAAATTGGGCCGCGAGACCCGCGCCAATGCCGAACTGGCCGCGAGAATCCGCCACAAATACCGTCTGAAAAATACCACCGGCCTGTCACTCAATGCCCTGGTGGATTTCGACGAGCCTGTGGATATCTTGAGCCACCTGCTGGTCGGCTCCGAAGGCACGCTCGGCTTCATCAGTGCGGTGACCTACGACACGGTGATCGACCACCCGAACAAGGCCTCGGCACTGATCGTGTTCCCGGATGTGGAAACCTGCTGCAACGCGGTCACCGTGCTGAAAAGCCAACCGGTGTCGGCGGTGGAACTCCTCGATCGGCGCAGTCTGCGTTCGGTGCAGGACAAACCGGGCATGCCGGATTTCGTACAGCATCTATCGAACAATGCCTGCGCGCTGCTGATCGAATCCCGCGCCGCCTCTTCCACTTTGCTGCAGGAACAGCTGGCGCAGATCATGGCTTCGCTGGTCAGTTTCCCGGTGGAGAAACAGGTCGACTTCACCGAAGACCCGGCCGAGAACGCCAAGCTCTGGGCGATCCGCAAGGACACCTTCCCTGCCGTCGGCGCGGTGCGTAAAACCGGCACCACGGTGATCATCGAAGACGTGACCTTCCCGGTCGAGCAACTGGCCATCGGCGTCAATCGCCTGATCGCGCTGTTCGACAAACATGCCTACGACGAAGCGATCCTTTTCGGACACGCACTGGAAGGCAATCTGCACTTCGTCTTCACCCAAGGCTTCAACAGTCCGGAAGAAGTCGCACGCTATCAGGCGTTCATGGACGACGTCGCGCAACTGGTGGCGGTGGAGTTCGGCGGTTCGCTGAAGGCCGAACACGGCACCGGGCGCAACATGGCGCCGTTCGTTGAGCTGGAATGGGGCAGCGACGCCTACCAGTTGATGTGGCAGCTCAAACGCCTGCTCGACCCCAACGGCATCCTCAACCCGAACGTGGTGCTCAGCGAAGATCCGCAGATCCATCTCAAACATCTGAAACCGCTGCCGGCGGCGGATGAAATTGTTGATAAGTGCATCGAGTGCGGTTTCTGCGAACCGGTCTGCCCGTCGAAAGGACTGACCCTCAGCCCGCGTCAGCGCATCGTGATCTGGCGAGATATTCAGGCGAAAAAGCGCGCGGGCGTTGACACCACCGAGCTGGAGCAAGCCTACGAGTACCAAGGCATCGAGACCTGCGCGGCGACCGGGTTGTGCGCACAGCGTTGCCCTGTGGGCATCAACACCGGCGAACTGGTGAAAAAGCTTCGTGGCCGACACGCGACGCATCAGAAAACCGCTGACTGGATCGAAGGAAATTTCGCCAAGACCCTGCAAGGTGCACGCTTCACCCTGCACGTGGCCAACGGCGCACGGATGCTGCTTGGCGCACCGCGTCTGGCCAAGCTTTCGGCGACGCTGACGCGCTTGTCCAAAGGCCAGGTGCCGCTGTGGACCAATGCGATGCCGCAAGCGGAAAAAGCCATTCGCTTCAGCCCGAGTGTGTCGGACGAGCGCCCGCGCGTGGTGTATCTGGCGGCCTGCGTATCACGGGTGATGGGCCCAGCGGCGGGTGACAAGGAACAAATGTCGCTGTACGACAAGACCCGTGGCCTGCTGGAAAAGGCCGGTTACCAAGTGGTGTTCCCGGACAATCAGGACAACCTCTGCTGCGGTCAGCCTTTCGCCTCCAAAGGCTACGCCGAACAGGCTGAGCACAAGCGTCAGGAACTGATCAGCGCGCTGCTCCACGCCAGTCGTGGCGGACTCGATCCAATCTATTGCGACACCAGCCCCTGCACCTTGCGCCTGGTGCAGGACGTAGGAGATGTTCGTCTGGATCTGTACGACCCGGTGCGCTTCATCCGTACGCATCTTCTCGATCGTCTGGAGTTCACCCCGCAAGAGGCACCGATTGCGGTGCATGTGACCTGCAGCACCCAGCATCTTGGCGAAAGCCAGGCGCTGATCGATCTGGCGCGCAAATGCAGCAAGTCCGTGGTGATTCCCGAAGGCATTCATTGCTGCGGGTTTGCCGGTGACAAGGGCTTCACCACCCCGGAGCTGAACAGCCATTCGCTGCGCACCCTCAAGGACGCGGTGCAGCATTGCAGCGAAGGCATTTCCACCAGCCGCACCTGTGAGATCGGCCTGACGCAACACGGCGGCATCGACTATCACGGGCTGGTCTATCTGGTGGATCGGGTGACCCGGGCCAAGGCCTGCTGAAGAAAAATAGAACCCTTGCGGGCAACCGTAGTCCACAGAACAGACCCCGAAAATCGGGGCTTTTCTTCCACTCGGTTGCCCGTCCTGACGGCCAGCGCAGTCTGGATCCCTCAGTTCAAGGAGATACACATGAAACGTTCTGTACTGTTAGGTCTGTTCGTTACTGCCTCGATGATGGCTTCCACTTCGTTCGCCGCCGACAAACCTGCCGACCTGTGCGATGCCAATATCCAGACCATCAACAATGCCAAGGGGCAGTTGTCAGCGAACCCGGAACTCAGCCAGCGCGCTGAAGCCAGTGTGAGCAAGGCGCAGGCGCTGAAAGCCCAAGGCAAGATTGATGACTGCGTAGCGGAAACCTCGCAAACCATCATAGAACTGCGTAAATCCACCGGCACCAACAACTGATTCAGGCCCCGGCCAACCTTCGGGTTGGCCTCGGGGGCCGTTTGGCGTACACTGCGCAGGCTTGTTGCCTCACCTGATGTACGAGGCAATGAGTTCGGGGCCGATTAGGATTCGACGCCGGTGACGAAACTTTAGGTGCATGCCGACTTGGTAACAGAAGTCGTAAATCCACTGTTGCAACTTCTTATAGTTGCCAATGACGACCAATACGGTGCTGCTCTCGCTGCTTAATTGCAGCTGACATGCACTCCTGGTGCCTTCGGGCCCAGCAATCATCAGGGGATGTCTGTAAACCCGAAATGATTGTCATATAGAACAGAATCGCCGTGCAGTACGTTGTGGACGAAGCGGCTAAAACTTACACAACTCGCCCAAAGCACCCTGCCCGTCGGGTCGCTGAGGGTTAACTTAATAGACACGGCTACGCATGTAGTACCGACAGCGGAGCACTGGCGGACGGGGGTTCAAATCCCCCCGGCTCCACCAACTCAGAAAAAAGACGTCCTCGGACGTCTTTTTTTGTGCCTGGAAATCTAGTGAAACAAGTGAAGTAACGGGCTTCAGTGCCATTCGCTGCCATAGAAAAACGGGCTTAACACCATCCCACCACTTGCCTGATGAAGAGAATGGCGCGTGGCTAGCTGTCTATCTGATATTTAGGCCGACTTGTTCAGGGTCAACTGCACTACCACTTTATTGACATTTCGCTTGACAGATGATTACCTTCCAAAAGAGCCTGCAAGTTTTTTATTGATAAGAGCCTCTAGGTGCACCAATGGGCCGGCGGAGCCGGCCCGTTGGTGCACCTAGACGGCGTGATGAAGAATGCATTTCGTCGGCACTGACTCGCAATCACAGCCCTCCGCCTATAAATGCGCCGAGTGAGTGTGCTAACCTCAAACCCAAGTCCATTTCACCCTTATGGGTACTTTCGCCATGATCAGCGGCCACCAGCATTCAAATGACCTTAGCTTTGCGGAAATGATGAGCCTTAAAAGCAGCTCACGTGACCGCCAGGTTGATGCTGTCTATGCAGCTGACCCTCAGATGCTTGAAATGGCTGCTGCCCGTGCTAAATCCGCCCTTCGTGGCAACTCTGCTTCAATCGCTCGCCCACAACGATTCTCTGCGCTAAGCAACTGATGCCCGAAACGGTAGACGAAGACGCTCCGTTCGCCCTACTTGAACGTTCAGAGCTCTTTGCTTTCCTGCTCGATCTAATTCAGCGCGTCTACCGCCCCTCAATTCAATCAGCTGTCACCGATTACGGCCTTGTGATCGTTGGCGGGCAATCGCTTACGCTTTGGGCCCGGCAATACCTCATCGACGAAATGACAGGCGAGGACGTCGGATTCGTCACCAGCGATGACTTGGACTTTATCGGCAAGCCTAACTCTATTGATTACTGCGCCGAGATGATGGGTGTTCCTTTTCGCAGGGCGAAGATGGACGACAACACGATAAATATTGCCGCCGCGTACATTGACTGGGTTGACGGTAAAGAAGTCATCGTCGATATCCTGGAAATGGACAGCGTCGGGGGCGCGCCCAAGAAAGAGATTTTCAAGTACTTATCCGTTCTGGATATCGAAGGGGTGCAAGTCGCCGTCATCGACCCCATCACATGCCTAAAGTCTCGCCTGTTCAACCTATTTGCTTACTGGCAGGATCGGCGGCACAGGGAATCCGTGCGGGTAAAGATCGCACTTCGCGCCTCGAACCATTACCTGCGCGACCTACTTGTACATGACGGATACCGAGGCATATCAGAACATATCCGCCGAATTAAGGCTTTGGCCCTGACACCGCTCGGTAAGCGTGTTTATGTCGAATATGGAATCGACGTGCTGGACGCCATTCCCTATGATACGGCGCTGTATCCAGCTGCCTACACGGACCGGGAACGACCGAACATGCTCCACCAAATTGGGGATGTACGCCGACGAAAGTTAATTCAATACCAACGATTCGCTTGCGGTCCTATTCACCCTAGCCATCTTCAGCCCGCCGCAGTAAACGATCCTAGATAAAGGATTCGGACAACGCGAAACATGCGCTTTGTTATTGCCTCAACTCATCTTACCTACAGCTTCAGCCACTAAAGCCTGATCTTCCCCCGTGCCATCATCAAACAAGGTACATTTACGCCCATCGAGCACGATCAGCAGTGCCGGAATGGACCGACCAGTCCGGTTTTGAAAGGGAATAGGGGTTATGGACAAAAAGTCGCTTTCCGAGCGGGACATCTGCAGCAAGTACATCGCCCCAGCCGTTCAGCAAGCTGGATGGGACATGCACAAGCAGGTGCGCGAGGAAGTCAGCTTTACCAAAGGCCGCATTATCGTCCGGGGCAAACTTCACAGCCGTGGCGAAGCACGCCGCGCAGACTTCATCCTCTACCACCAAGCCAACCTGCCGATCGCTGTGATCGAGGCAAAAGACAACAAGCACTCCGTTGGCTCCGGCATGCAACAAGCCTTGGGCTATGCAGAGGCGCTGGACGTACCGTTCGTGTTCTCCAGCAATGGCGATGGCTTCTTGTTTCACGACCGCAGTGGGACAGGCAGCCAGGTAGAAACCGAACTCACCCTTGATCAATTCCCTAGCCCTGCTGAACTTTGGCACCGCTACTGTCAGTGGAAGGGGCTGGATACAACAGCCCAACACAAGATCGAAGCGCCCTACTACGACGACGGCTCCGGGCGCATGCCGCGCTATTACCAGATGAATGCCATCAACCGCACCGTCGAGGCTGTGGCGCGGGGCCAAGAACGAATCCTGCTGGTGATGGCTACGGGCACCGGCAAGACATACACAGCCTTCCAAATCATCTGGCGGTTGTGGAAATCGAAACAGAAGAAACGCATCCTGTTCCTGGCTGACCGCAACATCCTGGTCGACCAGACCAAGAACAACGACTTCAAGCCTTTCGGCCAAGCGATGACCAAAATCGCCAAACGTCAGATCGATACCTCCTACGAGATCTACCTGTCGCTCTATCAGGCCGTCACCGGCACTGATGAAGAGATGAACATCTACAAGCAGTTCTCCCGAGACTTCTTCGACCTGATCGTGATCGACGAATGTCACCGTGGCAGCGCTTCCGAGGATTCAGCCTGGCGTGAAATCCTCGATTACTTCTCCAGCGCCACCCACGTCGGCCTTACCGCCACACCGAAGGAGACCAAAGAGGTATCCAGCATCACCTACTTCGGTGAGCCGATTTACAGCTACACCTTGAAGCAAGGCATCGAAGACGGCTTTCTGGCCCCCTACAAAGTGGTGCGCATCGACTTCGATAAAGACCTGCAAGGCTGGCGGCCACCCAAAGGCATGCTCGATAAGAACGGCGAGCTGATCGAAGACCGCATCTACAACCTCAAAGACATGGATCGAACCCTGGTTATCGAAGCGCGCACCCAGTTGGTGGCGCAAAAAGTAACCGAGCTCCTCAAGGCCACCGATCCGTTTCAGAAAACTATCGTCTTCTGCGACGACATCAACCACGCCGAGCGCATGCGCCAAGCTTTGGTCAACCTCAACCCTGAACGCGTGGCTGAGAATCGCAAATACGTCATGCGTATCACCGGTGATGACCAAGAAGGCAAGGCCGAGCTGGACAACTTCATCAACCCGGAAGAGCGCTACCCGGTCATTGCCACCACCAGCAAACTAATGACCACCGGCGTCGATGCTCAGACCTGCAAGCTGATCGTGCTCGACCAGCACATCAAATCAATGACCGAGTTCAAGCAAATCATCGGCCGCGGTACTCGCATCAACGAGGACTACGGTAAATACTGGTTCACCATCATGGACTTCAAAAAGGCCACCGAGCTATTTGCCGACCCGGCCTTCGATGGTGATCCAGTGGTGATCTTCGCCCCCGACGCTAATGAGTGGCCCGTGCCACCAGACGATCCACAGGGAGATGAAGACGGCATCACCGCAGGCGGCGATAACGACGGTGATGGGCTGGAGTTTACCGGTGAGGAAGATGGCAAAAAATGCATTAAGTACGTGATCGACACCGTCCCGATTTACGTCGTTGCCGAGCGCGTTCAGTACTACGGCCCGGATGGTCGACTCATCACCGAATCGCTCCACGACTACACCCGCACTTGTGTAAAAAAGCAGTTCACCTCGCTGGATGACTTCCTCCGGCGCTGGAGTGATGCCGAGCAAAAAAAAGTCATCATCGAGGAAATGGCCGTTCAGGGGGTGATGTGGGAAGCCTTGGCCGAAGAAGTGGAAAAGAAGCAGGGGAAACCGCTCGATCCGTTCGATCTGATCTGCCACGTCGCCTTCGATCAGCCTGCCCTATCACGCCGCGAGCGAGCCGAGCAGGTGAAAAAGCGCAACTATTTCGCCAAGTATTCCGGCGCCGCCCGCCAGGTGCTGGAGGCGTTGTTGGATAAATACGCCGATACCGGCATCGAGCATATCGAGGACATCAAAATCCTTCAGCTTGACCCTTTTAGCCAGTTCGGTGCGCCCATGGAATTGGTCAAAGCCTTCGGCGGCAAGGCTGGCTACAACCAGGCTATCCACGAACTGGAAGACGAACTTTATGCCAGTTGACGGCTAACTACCGACGACCTGCCAAAGCAGCTGTCCACACTATCCTGTAGAATTTCGCCCCCCTTGCGGTACGCGTTGAGAGAACTCATGTCCATTAGCTCCACCATCAAATCCATTCAAGACATCATGCGCAAAGACGTTGGCGTAGACGGCGACGCCCAGCGTATCGGCCAGTTGGTTTGGCTGCTGTTCCTGAAGATCTTCGATGACCGCGAGCTGGAATGGGAGCTGATGGACGACAATTACCGCTCTCCCATTCCCGACAGTTGCCGCTGGCGTACCTGGGCCGCCGATCCGGAAGGTATGACCGGCGAGGCGCTGAAAGACTTTATCGACAATAACCTGTTCCCCCAGTTGCAGAACCTGCACGAGTACAGCAACACGCCCTCGGCCTTTGTGGTGCGCAGCGTGTTTGAAGACGCCTACAACTACATGAAGTCCGGGCAGTTGCTGCGCCAGGTGATCAACAAGATTCAGGAAGGGGTGGACTTCAACAAGGCTCAAGAGCGCCATGAGTTCGGCAATCTCTACGAGCAACTGCTGCGCGACCTGCAGAACGCGGGCAACGCCGGCGAATTCTACACTCCGCGCCCGGTCACCGAATTTATGGTGCGCATGGTCGACCCTAAGCTGGACGAAAAAGTTATGGACCCGGCCTGCGGCACGGGCGGCTTTCTCACCTGCGCCATCGAGCACAAGCGCAGCCGCTATGTAAAAACCGCCGAAGACGAACGCACCCTGCAGGCCAGTATCTTTGGCGTGGAGAAAAAACCGCTGCCGCACCTGCTGGCCACCACCAACATGATCCTGCACGGCATCGAGGTGCCGAACCAAATCCGCCACGACAACACCCTGAGCAAACCGCTGATCAGTTGGGGGCCCAGCGAGCGCGTGCACTGCATCGTCGCCAACCCGCCGTTCGGTGGCATGGAAGAAGATGGCATCGAAACCAACTTCCCTGCTGCCTTTCGCACTCGCGAAACCGCCGACCTGTTTTTGGTGCTGATCATGCAGTTGCTCAAAGACGGTGGCCGCGCCGCCGTAGTCTTACCCGATGGCTTTCTGTTTGGCGAAGGCATTAAAAGCCGCATCAAGGAAAAACTGCTGACCGAGTGCAACTTGCACACCATCGTTCGCCTGCCCAACGGCGTGTTCAACCCCTACACCAGCATCAAGACCAACCTGCTGTTCTTCACCAAAGGCACACCGACCAAACAGGTGTGGTTCTACGAGCACCAGTATCCGGCCGGTATGAAGAATTACTCCAAGACCCGCCCCATGCGCATCGAAGAGTTCTCAGTGGAAGAGGCCTGGTG
>NZ_QAIK01000136.1:193164-196908 GCF_003061005.1 Pseudomonas sp. HMWF021
CGATGGCTTTGCCGCACGGGTGGAGAACGAGTTTGCCTGGCAGGTCAGCGTCGAAGAGCTGCAAGGGCGCAACTGGAGCCTGGACTGCAAAAACCCGCATATCGGCGAACAAATCAGCCACGACCCGGACGAACTGCTGCGCAACTACGCCACGCTGCAAGGCGAGATCAGCGACCTGCGCGACCAGCTTAAGGCCGTGCTGGCTGAAGCCCTGGAGCGCGAGGTATGACGACGCTGCTTACCGATAACCTGCCACTGCTGGCTGGTGCGCCGAACGGTATCAAAAAGCTGCGTGAACTGATTCTGGAACTGGCGGTGCGCGGCAAGTTGGTGCCGCAAGATCCAAGTGATGAGCCGGCCAGTGAGTTGCTCAAGCGCATTGCCGAGGAAAAGGCGCGGCTGGTGGCTGAGGGCAAGATCAAGAAGCAGAAGGCGCTGTCTGAAAGAGATGCCGAAGATCCAACATTTGAGCTGCCAGCGAGCTGGGTGTGGGCTCGACTTGCTGATGTCGTGAATGTACTTAACGGTAGGGCCTACAAGAAGGAAGAGCTGCTAGACGCAGGTACGCCCGTCCTGCGAGTTGGGAACCTATTTACATCCAATCATTGGTATTACTCGACCCTCACCCTTGAAGAGGATAAGTACTGCAATCCGGGAGACTTACTGTTTGCTTGGTCTGCATCCTTCGGACCATTCATTTGGCATGGTGAGCGCTCAATCTACCACTACCACATCTGGAAGCTTGATTTTTACGCCACAGGTCAGCTCAGCAAGCATTATCTATACAACTATTTGCTGGAGCAAACGCAAGAGATCAAGGCTGCTGGCCATGGCGTATCTATGGTTCACATGACCAAAGAGAAAATGGAAAAGCTGGCAGTGCCAGTGCCCCCGCTCGCCGAACAAGACCGCATCGTCGCCAAAGTCGATGAGCTGATGGCCCTGTGCGACCGACTGGAAGCCCAGCAGACCGACGCAGAAAGCGCCCACGCCCAACTGGTACACGCGCTGCTCAACAGCCTGACCCAAGCCAGCGACGCCACCGACTTAGCCGCCAACTGGCAACGCCTAGCTGAACACTTCCACACCCTGTTCACTACCGAATCCAGCATCGACACCCTAAAAAAAACCCTGCTGCAGCTCGCCGTGATGGGCAAGCTGGTGCCGCAAGATGTGAATGGCTGCAGTCAAGAGCGCCTGCCTGCTGGTTGGAGCGCAATTAAAATTGAGGATTTCTGCACTGTACAAGGGGGTATCCAGAAAACCCCTCTCAGACGACCGATCTTGCAGCATTTCCCATACCTACGTGTTGCGAATGTTCAGCGCGGTCGGATTGATGCCAAAGAGCTTGAGCGTTATGAGTTGTCGCTGAATGAGCTAGAAAAGTGGCGATTGAATGCCGGAGATCTCTTGATCGTTGAGGGAAACGGTAGCGAGAACGAAATCGGGAGATGTGCTATTTGGCAGGGCGAAGTCGCAGATTGCGTCTACCAAAATCATCTGATACGTGTTCGCCCTAAAGTTTGCGAGCAAGTGAACTTTCTGGCCCTTTACCTTAATTCGCCAATTGGCATCGCTCACATGAAGCGTCTGGCAATCACGACAAGCGGCCTTTTCAACTTGAGCGTCGGTAAGATACGCAGCATTCCTGTAGCGTTGCCGCCAATTCCAGAACAGCGCCGCATCGTCGTTAAAGTCGATCAGCTAATGGCCCTCTGCGACCAACTAAGAACACACCTAACCCAGGCCCGCCAACTCAACGAACAACTGGCCAGCATGCTGGTCGAGCAGGCGGTGGTTTAGCGGCTTGCAGGCTGCGTCACGTTAAGGACAATCCCGTGCCCATCAAAACGCAAATCTGGACTGTAGGTGGCCAACCCAGCCAGTTGCAAGAATGCATTCTGCCCAGCGAGCAGTTGCTGGAAGACATGATCGTCAGCGCGCCACGGTTATTGTCGGAGGAGTGGATGCTGATTGGCCGCCAGGAAAGTACAGGGCTGGGCGGGCGGATTGATCTATTGGCCATCGCCCCGGATGCCTCCCTCGTGCTGATCGAACTCAAGCGCGATCGCACCCCGCGTGATGTGGTGGCGCAGGCGCTGGACTATGCCTCGTGGGTGGAGAAACTGGCCGCCGAGGATATTGCCGCCATCTACAAACGCTATCGCCAGAACGCCGATTTGGCGGCGGACTTTCAGGCCTACTTCGGCCTGCCGCTGGATGAAGAGGCGCTCAACCAAAGTCACCAGATCATCATCGTCGCGTCCGGGCTAGACGCCAGCACCGAGCGTATCGTGGCGTACCTCAGCGAGCGGGATATCGCCATCAACGTGCTGTGTTTTCAGGTGTTCCGGCAAGGCGAGCAACAGCTGATCAGCCGTTCCTGGCTGCTCGACCCCGTAGAAACCCAGGCCAATGCCAGCAACACCCGCAGCGATGGTCCGAGCGAGCCGTGGAATGGTGAGTTCTATTGCTCGTTTGGCCACAGTTCCACGCGTTCCTGGCTGGATGCGCAAGCCTTTGGTTTTATCTGTGGCGGTGGCGGCACTTGGTACAGCAACAGCCTGAAGATGCTCGCCCCCGGCGACCGGGTGTGGGTCAACATTCCGCAGCAGGGCTACGTCGGCGTCGGCCGCGTAACCGGGCGGGCCACAGCGGCGGCAGACTTCACCGTGCCATACAACGGCGTCGACACGCCGGTACTGCAAGCCGCCAAACGTGGTACTTACCACGCCGAATACAGCGACGACCCAGCGCTGTCCGAGTACTTCGTGCCTGTGGAATGGCTGCAGACCGTGCCGGTTGAACAGGCCATCAAGGAAGTCGGTCTGTTCGGCAACCAAAACACCGTCTGCCGGCCAACCACACCCAAGTGGCGGTGGACGATAGAGCGGTTGAAGGTGCGTTTGCTCAACAAGGCGCTATGATCATTCGACTCATTTTGCGGAAAGGATATCGGCTCTGGCACCTAGCGATCTCAATCACCACCTGTAATCTGTTCAGCCAAACGGATAGCAAGTCAGGCGCACGGTCGCGGAAATCATCCTGGCTAAGAAATTGGTGGATACGGCAGGCTCTATTCTTGGGCGTGCCGTGCTTCTGACTCGTTGACAGGAAACAGACTAGGCACTCTACTCAATTCGGGCCCACCCTAGATGATTTGAATAATCAGATATAAAGATTCCCGAAACTTTACCTTGTGTTCAGAACCACGAAAACTAGGAAGAAACACACGCTCATGACAGCCGTATCTCCCCCCACAACCATCCCTCAAAACCCATCCTCCGCTTCACCGCTCGACCCCTCCGCCTCCAGCAGCCCCCGGCAAGCATTATTCAAACTCCTCGCCGATATCAAATGGTGGCTTCCGTTAGTTTCAACACTTATCTCAATCTCACTCCTCACCAAGTACCTCTGGGTAATCCATCACCCCGAGTTGATCCTGACTTCGTTAGGGAACCCTTCGAACCTCGTCGCCTGGTTATTCTTCAGCCTGCTGATACTCGCGTCGTTGCTGCTCATCGTATCGGTGCCGTCTTTGGTCTTCACGTTGAGCATGTCTGTATGCAGCGTTGACAGAGAGTTGGAAAAGAGGCTCGCCTTACGCTTTGGCCTCATCGTAGGCGGGGGCTACCTACTGCTATCGCTCAACCTGCTGGGGGCCCTCTTTGATTACACCATGGCCCCAGGCTACTTCTTCCCTATCGTCGTAGTCGCTGCCGCTTGTGCCGTGATAGTTCTGCT
>NZ_QAIK01000137.1:0-5462 GCF_003061005.1 Pseudomonas sp. HMWF021
ACATGAGGCCCGAGCGGATGTGCAGCGCTATGTATCGCGCTACAACATCACCAGGCCGCATAGCTACAACGCCTATCGGTCACCAGTCGCCAGGGAGAGGTTGGCGGCGTGAAACCTTAATCGGTGTCCAAGATTACTTGACCAGTTCACTTGGGCTCCCGTTTTCTTACTGCGCATTAACGCGGTGGATAGTTGGCGAGGATGCGGCTGACGGTGGCGCGCACCGCATTGCTGCGATCTTCGGGATTGGGCGTGCTGCTGAGCATCTGCTCATCGCTGCCGCGCCACACCAGTTTGCCGTCCTTGCCATCGAGCAGGTCGATCTGGATGGTCGCCACCTTGTAGGTGATGTTGCGGGTCTCGTTGTACATCGGCGCGCCCCAGTAACCGTTCCACGGGCCACCCCAACCGCCGCCGTAGTTGGTGGTCACCTGCTGCTGACGATCCTCGACGATCAGGTAGGTCTGCACGCTCAGGTCGCCCTTGGCTCCCGCTGCGGCGGGACGCAAACCGCGCTGGTCGAGCTGATCGCTGACGGCCTGGCGGATGCGCTGCTCGGTCAGGTCGCTTTTGATCCGTGGATCATCCGGGCGATATTGAAGCGCGGGTTCTTTCCAGCTCCAGCTGCGATAGGTGGCAAAGTCGCGGCTGGCGTCGAAATCATGGTTGACCTGGTTGGCGGCGCAGGCGCTGAGCAGCGCGGCCATGGTCAATAAAGCGAGACGGCGGAACATGGATTTTCTCCGGTTGAAGGCCTGAACCTGCGAAACGTTCTCACATGAAGTCTAGCTCGGCGGATAGGCCGACAGGGCTTTTTCCAGAGCCTCGCGAATGGCGTCGGTGCGCACGAGCTGGCTACCCTGATTGGCGGTTTCGGCGCTGGCGCTCCACACCGGTTGCCCGGTGCCGGCGTCGAACAGATTGACCTGCACCACCACGACCTGCTCCTGATAGGTACGCACGATCGGCACGGTGTTGTACATGCCGTAACCGCGACCATAACGATCATAGCCACCGTATCCGCCGTAGTAGCCGTAGTCGTCCTGCACCTGGCGCAAACGGGTTTCCAGACGCAGATTGGCGCTGACCAGCAAATCGGCCGGACGGTTATCGTGCAACGGGCGCAGCCCACGCTGATCCAGCGCATTGCTCACCGCTTCGGCCACTTGCGCCGAATCGGCCCAGGCCGTGCCCGGCGGCAATTGCCCGTTGAGCCAGGCCCAACTGCGATAGCGCCCGTAATCGCGTGGCGGCGCCGGGTAGGCACTGCGATCAAACGTATTGGCCGCTTGCGGCGGCGCCGGCGGCAACGGCCGCGACTGCGCGACGTAGGGGTTGCTGCCCTGGCAGGCGGCCAACCCCAGACAGATCAGCAATAAACCGGATTGAGCTTTCATGGGGTGCTCCGATCAGATCGGCCGGCAGATCCAGTGCAAGTAACGCCCAAGCCCGGCGAAGCTTGGGTGGCGACGGTGAGCGAGCTCCATCTCCAGCAAATCCACGAGTTCGGCGCGGGCCTGGAATTCCACCGGCATGTAGTCGTGAAAAACCCGGATCCCGCTCTGGGTTTCGACCTGCCACAACCCTTCGAGTTGCGTTGCCAGCTCCCGTGGATCAAGCGGCTGCTGCGGGGTCAGGCTCTGCTTTTCACCGGCCATGGTGTTTTTGCGCATTTTCTTGAAATGGCCTTTGAGCAGGTTGCGATAGATCAGTGCATCACGGTTGTAGAACGCCAGCGACAGCCAGCCACCGGGTTTGGTCAATTGGTGCAGCACGGGCAGGATCGCGTGAGGTTCGGCCAGCCATTCGAGCACCGCGTGGCAGATCACCAGATCATAAGGCTCGGTGAGCTGACCGAGCAGTTCCTGCCACGGCGCCTGAATGAACGTTGCGGTCTGCCCGGCTTCGGCGAAGCGCTGGCGGGCACCTTCGAGCATCGGTTCGGCCGGCTCGGTGAAGGTCACTTCATGGCCGCGCTCAGCCAGCCACAGCGACATGTGGCCCAGACCGCCACCGATGTCCAGTACGCGCAGCGGTCGGTCCGGCAACGCTTCGGCAAGGTCGGCCTGCAACACCGCGAGGCGAATCGCACCTTTGGCGCCACCGTAGATTTTTTCGGCGAAACGGGTCGCCAACTGATCGAAATGCCGGTCGCTCATCAGCTGAACCGCCGTTCGCTGTCGGCGAGCTTGCTGCGCACCACTTCATTCATGTCCAGCCCCAATTCGCTGCACAGCAGCAACAGATACAGCACGATGTCGCCGACCTCCTGCCCGGCATGGGCCAGTTTGTCCGCCGGCAACTGGCGCGACTGGTCTTCGGTCAGCCACTGGAAGATCTCCACCAGCTCGGACATTTCCACGCTGGCGGCCATGGCGAGATTTTTCGGGCTGTGAAATTGCCGCCAGTCATTGCGGTCGCGAATGGCGTGCAGGCGTTCGGTCAGTTCAACAAGGTTCATCGGGCTCTCCTGAAGGCGTATAGCTTCGGGGGGTTGCGCGTTGAAGGCAAGGCCCATGTTGGAGCTGCCGCAGGCTGCGATCTTTTGATCCTGCTCTTGAAAATCAACAGCAAAAGATCGCAGCCTGCGGCAGCTCCTACAGATTTTCCGTTCGACGCAGCATTGGGCCATACTCCTGCCAGGGAACTCGGCCACCTGCGTTGTGGCCCAAGGCTCAGCTCTTTCATCAGGATGAACACATGCAGGTAGAAAGCTTTTTCGAATGGCTCGGCCAGGCACTCGGTTCGATCATCCGTTTCATCGTCGATGGCCTCAGCGGCCTGTTCAACATTCTGAGCAATGCCGGCGGCAACTTTGTCGATGGCCTGGCGAAGACGCTGGGCATGGACACCTCGATCATCAGCATCATTGCGCTGATCGTCGGCCTGATGCTGCTGTGGTCGGCGATCCGCGCGTTCATGAATGCGTCGATCATTGCCGGGATCATCTGGCTGCTGTTGGGGTTGTGGTTGCTGAGCTGGATCATCCATTAGCCCTTGTGGGAGCGAGCCTGCTCGCGAAGGCGTCAGATCAGCCAAAACTGCTCTGAATGACACACCGCTTTCGCGAGCAGGCTCGCTCCCACATTGGTTGCATCGCAGGCCGCATGAATCGCTACAATCCCCGCTCCCCCAAGGAGCCCGCATGCCCAACCTGATTGCCGACTGGCGCGACCGTCCGACTCACCGCAAGGTCTGGGCGCTCGCCGCGCCGATGATTCTTTCCAATATTTCCGTGCCGCTGGTGGCGCTGGTCGACAGCACTGTCATCGGCCACTTGCCTCACGCCCATCAGTTGGGCGCGGTGGCGGTCGGCGCCAGCCTCTACACCTTTCTCGCCTGGGCCATGGGTTTTCTGCGCATGGGCACCACCGGGTTTGCCGCGCAAGCGGCCGGGCGCAGCGATGGCGCGGCGTTGCGCCAGATCCTGTTGCAGGGTCTGCTGCTGGCCGTCGGCCTGGCTATCGTGCTCGGCACTCTCGGCGTGCCGTTGAGCGGCGTGGCCCTGCACTTCATGCAGCCGTCGGCGGAACTTGATCAACTGACCCGCGAGTTCTTCCACACCCGGTTATTCGGTCTGCCGGCCGCGCTGGCCAGTTATGCGTTGGTCGGCTGGTTCCTCGGCACCCAGAACGCCCGCGCGCCGCTGGCGATTCTGCTGAGCACCAACCTGATCAACATCGCTCTCAACCTGTGGTTCGTGATTGGCCTGCAATGGGGCGTGGTCGGTTCGGCCCGGGCCTCGGTGATCGCCGAGTGGAGCGGCGCCCTGCTCGGCCTGTGGCTGACCCGTGGCGCATTGCGCGCGTATCCCGGGCACATCGCCTGGGCGGCATTGAAGCTGTGGCAGAGCTGGCGCCCGTTGCTGGCGGTCAATCGCGACATCTTCATCCGCAGCCTGGCACTGCAATCGGTGTTTTTCCTGATCACCGTGCAGGGCGCGCGACTGGGCGATGCCACGGTGGCGGCCAATGCTCTGTTGCTCAACGGCCTGCTGCTGACTGCCCATGCGCTGGACGGTCTGGCCCACGCGGTCGAGGCCCTGTGCGGACATGCCATCGGTGCCCGCGATCGGCTCGCCCTGCGCCGTTCCCTGGTGGTGGCCGGGGGCTGGTCGCTGCTGGCGAGTCTCGGTTTTGCCGCGCTGTTTCTGTTTGCCGGGCATCTGTTCATCGAGATGCAGACCGACATCCAGAGCGTGCGCGACACCGCGTTCATCTATCTGCCGTACCTGGCCGTGCTGCCGTTGATTGCCGTCTGGAGTTATTTGCTCGACGGTCTGTTCATCGGTGCCACCCGTGCCCGGGAGATGCGCAACGGCATGCTGTTGACGGTCGTCCTGCTGCTGCCTTTCGCCTGGGCGCTGCAAGGCCTGGGCAATCATGGGTTGTGGATATCTTTTCTGTTGTTCATGGTGTTGCGCAGTCTGACCCTCGGCACGTTTGCGCTGTGGCTGAGACGCCAGGACGGCTGGTTTCAGGGCGCCGCTCACTGAGGCGGCGTGTGCCTGATGAATGCGACCACTTGATCAAGCACCGGCGCCAGGCGTCGCAGCGGTCGCGACAAGGTGGCCACCAGCGTCACATGACTGGGCCGCGCGTAATACAGATCCTGCACCGGCACTCCCGCTTCGCGCAGCTTGCGCGCAAGGCCGCCGGTGTTGCGCGTGGGATTGACCAGCGTGTCTCTGGTCGCGGCAATCAGCAATGCGGGCGGCGCTCCGTGACTGACGTGGTTGATCGGCTGCGACTGCGGCGGCGAATCCGGCCAGAAGAACACCGGTCGCACGTCGGGATTCTCGATGGGCAGAAAATCATAAGGCCCGGCCAGACCGATCCAGCCGCTCAAATCCTTGGGCGACATCCCGGCCGCGCCCAGCAGGCTTGAATCCAGCGCCAGCATCGCCGCGTTATAGGCGCCGGAGCTGTGGCCCATCAGATACAGGCGTTGCGGGTTGCCGGAAAACTCGCGGATGTGTGCCCGGGTCCACGCCACTGCCTGTGCACCATCCTCGAGAAACGACGGATAACGCACCTGTGGATACAGACGATAATCGGCCAGTACCGCAACGATGCCCCTTGAGGCCAGCGCCTCGCCGACAAAGGCATAATCGGCGCGATCACCGCTGTTCCAGCTGCCACCGTAGAAGAACACCACCACAGGCGCCCCTGCCTGTGCATGCCGTGGCACGTAGACGTCGAGCTTTTGCCGGGGATCGCTGCCGTAGGCGATGCCTGCGGTTCTGGTGAACGTGTCCTCGGGCGTCAGGGCATTGAGTAACTTCACCGGCGAACATCCGCTCAGCAGCGCCAGCACCACGCCCCCCAGGATCATGCCGAACCGTTGCCAGCGGGGCTTTGCCATGGTTGCTGTTCCTCGACGTCAATTGTTCTGCCAATACCGCCGCAAATGCTCCAGCCGCGCCTGCTGGCTCAGACCCGCCGGCACCGGGATCAGCGGTG
>NZ_QAIK01000137.1:5472-13224 GCF_003061005.1 Pseudomonas sp. HMWF021
CTTGCTGAACATGGGAGGACATCGCCGCATAATCGGTTCCCAATGATTGGCACCAACGCCAGATGTGCCGCTCCAGAACGCAGGTTTGCAAACGCTCACGCTGACGTGGCGTCAGGCTTTCCTCAATCGCCAACGGCTCGACCAGCCACTGCGGGTTGCGCAGTTGTTGCCAGCCCTGACTGCCGATCGCCCGGTCCGCCCAGGTCCCGCCGAACCAGCGCAGCTGCTGGATCGGCCCAAGCCAGCGGCTCAGGTCGGCAGCATCGCAGGCGTCGAAGAAATAACTCGCGGTCTGACGGTTGTAATAGCCGAGCAAAGCGCGATGACTGAGGTCGAACGTGACGGTCAGCATGCGCCGCAAGTGGCTGAGCAGTGTCTGCGCGCAAACCTCGCTGCTCAGCAGCAGGCCATGCCAGGTGTGTGGATCGCGATGACACAACGCCGCCAGCGCCGGGCTCTCGTGCAAATCGATCAGCAGCGGCCCTTGCCCACTGACCGGCTGAAATTCGGTTGTATCGAACAGTTGCCAGCAGGGTGTTTGAGCAAAACCCTGACGCAGTATCAGCAGGGCTCGCGGTGACTCAGGCCCATCGAGCAACAGCCATTGCGCGTCAAGCCCTCGCGCCGCGCCGCTCATCTGGCACCGCTCTGATCCAGGGCTGCGAGCATCCGGCAACTGCAGACGGGCTGTGTACAACGGTTGTAACTGCCACCTCCCGGTATCAGGCACAACAGCAGCAGCGGCTCGTCGGACTTGAGCCATTGCTCAAAGCCGGCACTCGCCAGATTCTCGGGAAGCCCGGGCGCATCGTCGGCGTCAACGTCGATGGCCGCTTCCTGCAGGATCCCGCTGATGACCGGCTGATCCGGATCCCCCTCAAGAAAACTCACCACCACCTCGACGCCTTCCTGCAGCGTGATCTGTGGGTTATCGGCCAACGCCGGTGCAAGCGGCAGCCAGCAGTGGCTGGCCGCCGCGCCTTCGCCCTGGTACAGCCAGTCGAACTGCACCGCAACCGGGCGCGACTGATCGGGTTGCGGCTCGCTGACCGCGACCACCCAGGCACGCTGCAAACTGTGCATACGCGGCCTGCCCAATGCCCTGGCCGGAGTTGATTGTGGCGTTTTTGTGCCACAGATGTGGTTGCTGTAGGCCGGTTCCCGGGAGGTGTCGGCGCAGTGTTCGACGCGATTGAGCAGCCAATGACTGTCGCGTTCGGCGGCCGGCTGACCGAGCATTGCCAGCCACTGACCGCTGCGCAGGGTCGGCACATCCGTCTGCCCTTGTGCGCTGCTGCCTGCCCGCGCATCCAGCGCCACTTGCCAGCGGCGTACCGCCGGCTGCTCGCCGACGCTGTCAAGTTGCGCTACGCCAGCCTTGGGCCATTGCGCCGGGTCATCGCTGAACACCAGGCAATGGCCGTCACGACCATGTTCAAAGTAGTAGTGAATACGTGCCTGCTCACACAGTCGCTGGACAAACTGCAAGTCTGATTCGCGATATTGAGTGCAAAACATCTGCGGCGGGTAATCGCCGCGCAAATCAAGACGACGCTGCGCACCTCTAATCCCATGCTCCTTGAGCACCCGCACAAGAATTTGCGGCACCGAATATCCGCTGAACATCCGCTGGCTGAAGCGCAGGCCCAGACAACTCAGTTTCGGCCCCAGGCGCGCCCGACACAGTCGGGCGCCGTGGCCGAGCTCTTGCTGGACGAGGCTGTGCAACTGCCCGTTCAACCCGTTCTGCTGCGGCCCGAACTGCAGAAACGCCGAGCGATAAAGCAGGCTGGAAAGATCCAGTTGCGGGTCATTGATCAAGAGATCGATTTCAAACGCGAAAGGCTCGCTGATGCCCTCGCTACCGCTGAAGGCCAGCACCTCGAGGGGGTCGGACAGACCCGCTATATCGAGACGAAACGACGGCTCGTTGACTGAATCGAACATGGGCGGATCTCTACAGGAGGGGCGGCCGGGGATTCTCGCCGACAGGCATGGCCGAGTAGAGTGCCGAAGTACAACTTAGGAAATGACCTACGCGAAAAGCAGGCCGGATCCCTTCACGGGCTGGGTCAGGTCGTTTTTTCGTAGGTAATTTGGGACTTCTCCCACCGGGTTGTCTGAACTTTCCAGCGTTTTCTGAAAATTTTCAGACAACCCGATGCAAGACCTGACTCAGGAAGACAGGTAGGAGGAGCGGGTCAGACCCAGACGCAAGGCATCGAGGAATTGCGTACGCTCGCTGGCACTGATGCGGGCACTGGCGCACTTGTCGCGGTAGTGGGTCATCAGTTCTTCCGGCGACAGGTGCACGTAGCGCAGCATGTCTTCGATGGTGTCGTGGGTTTCGATACCGGCGTGGTACACGCTGCCATCGGCGTTCTGGTAGATGTTCACCGAGTCGGTGTCACCGAACAGGTTGTGCATGTCGCCGAGGATTTCCTGATAGGCGCCGACCAGGAACACGCCCAGCAGGTAGTCTTCACCTTCGTTCAGACCGTGCACTGGCAGGCTGGTTTCGATGCTCTGCTCGTCGACGTACTGGTTGATCTTGCCGTCGGAGTCGCAGGTCAGGTCTTGCAGCACAGCGCGGCGCAGCGGCTCTTCGTCCAGACGATGCAGCGGGATGATCGGCAATACCTGATCGATCGCCCAGGTGTCCGGCAGGCTCTGGAATACCGAGAAGTTGCAGATGTACTTGTCAGCCAGCTTGTCGTTGAGTTCGTCGAGCACCTGACGGTGCGAACGCTGACGCGCCTTCAGCGAGTTGTGCAGGCGACGGCACACAGCGAAGTAGCACTGCTCGGCCAGGGCTTTTTCAGCAAGGGTCAGCTTGCCGTCGGCGTACTGCGAAGCCACGTCGCTCATGTAGTGCGTGGCGCGCCAGTAAGTCTCGGTGACCATTTCGATGTCGGTCGGGCCGAGCAGGTCCACCAGCCACTGCACGGTTTCCGGCAGCGCTTCCTTGTTTTCGATTTGCGGCACGTCGTCGTTGTGTTTCTCGACGTCGGTCACCTGCACCACCAGCATCGCGTGGTGCGCGGTCAGCGAGCGGCCGCTTTCGGAGAAGATGTGCGGATGCGGCAGGCTCTGCGCGTCGCAGAATTCCTTGAGCATGCCGACCACGACACCGGCGTAATCGTCCATGTCGTAGTTGATCGAACTGGCATTGCGCGAGTGGGTACCGTCGTAATCGACACCCAGACCGCCGCCGACGTCGATGTGATCGACCGGCAGGCCCAGGTTGCGCAACTCGCCGTAGTAACGGATCGCTTCCTTGAAACCGTGCTGGTAGTCAGCCAGGTTGGCGATCTGCGAACCCATGTGGAAGTGCAGCAGGCGAATGCCCTGATCGAGGCCGGCAGCGCGGAAGCGCTCGACCACCGACAGCAGTTGCGCCGCCGACAGACCGAATTTGGATTTCTCGCCACCGGTGTCCGCCCACTTCGACGACGCCAGCGACGACAGACGCACGCGCAGGCCGACCTGTGGCTTGACCTTCAAAGAGGCAGCTTCTTCGATCACCAGGCCGACTTCGGATTCTTTCTCGATGACGATGAACACGTTGTGGCCGAGCTTCTGGCCCATCAGCGCCAGACGGATGAACTCGCGGTCCTTGTAACCGTTGCAGACGATGGTGCCGCCCTTCGGCGCCAACGCCAGCACGGCCAGCAGCTCAGGCTTGGAGCCGGCTTCCAGACCGATGGAAACGTTCTGGGTGGCGATGATGTTCTCGATCACCGCTTCTTGCTGGTTGACCTTGATCGGGTACAGCGCGGTGTATTTGCTCTGGTATTCCAGGCGCTCGATGTTCGAGTCGAAAGCACCGGTCAGCTGACGTACACGGTCTTGCAGGATGTCGGGGAAACGCACCAGCAACGGCAGGGACAAGCCGCTCTTGCGCAGTTGGTCGACTTGTTCGAACAGGTCGATGGGCGAGCTGCTCGGGCCGTTCGGACGAACTTCGACGCGACCGGCGTCATTGATCGCGAAATACCCGGCCCCCCAATGGCGAATCCCGTAAACACTGCGGCTGTCCGCAACTGTCCATTGGCTGCCATCGTCTTTACGTGTGCGTCGTACGGACATCGAAGTCCCCTATAAAGAAGTCATAGTGCGTCGCCTGATCGCAGGCCGGCGCAGTCTAAAGAATGAAAATGACGGTTCGTCAGCGCGGCGGTAGACCGCGCTGACCGCGTGTAGTTTAGAAACCGGTATGAACAGGCTCTGTGAAAACCATGGAGACGACGCCGGATCTGAACTGCTTCAGTGCCGGATCAAGCCGCAGATGGATTTCACAGAGGCTGCTAGCCGCCGGACTTCTTCGCTTTGAAACCGTGTTTGATCAGCTCTGCCAAGAGTAGCTCGACATGATCGCCCTGGATTTCGATGACCCCGTCCTTCAACGCCCCACCGGTGCCGCAACGTTTCTTCAACGTTGTCGCCAGCTCCTTGAGGGCGTCTTCGGCCAGTGGCACACCGGTGATGGTGGTCACCGTCTTGCCGCCACGGCCCTTGCTCTCGCGACGCACGCGGGCAATGCCGTCACCGGCCGGGATCACGGTTTGTTTGCAGATACAGGCGTCCACCGGCTTGTTGCATTCCGGGCAATGACGACCTGCGTCGGTGGAAAATACCAGGCCGCCCAGGGCGGCGAAGGATGCGGCTTTTTTGGCCACCGGCAATCCTCTCGGGAGGACAAAGACTGATCGCGACCTTGGGCAAGGTCATCGACCGCGAAGCCCCACTCAGGCAGGGGCAGCGCTACTGCACCGATACAGGTAGGGGGGTCTGCGGCTTCACGACTATTCAATGTAGGAGCTGCCGAAGGCTGCGATCTTTTGATCTTGCTTCATCAAAGATCAGGATCAAAAGATCGCAGCCTTCGGCAGCTCCTACAGGTCGGTAGTCGTTCAGACCGGCAGGCCCACATCAAACCATTCGGTGCAGCTTGAAAAGGTCGCGCAGTGTAACGGCAAAAAGCGCAATTGCTAAGAGCCAATCGGCGCCAATTTATGTGTTCTTTGCGACGTTGCTTTGCTGAGCCTTCAGATAGCGCTTCAAGGCTGCCAAAGAGTCCGGGCAGTAAGGCTTTTGTTCGATTTCCAGCAGCACCTGTTCGACCGGAATGAAGCGTGCTTCCAGCACCTCTTCCGGCTGCAGTTTCAGCGGGCCGTCCCACACCGCGGAAAACGCCGAGCACCACAGGCGATTGCCGGTGTCCTCAAAGAAGAAATGATCGTGGGCGGTCAGCTCCACCCCGCTCACGCCCAGTTCCTCTTCCAGCTCGCGGGCAGCCGATTCGGCGTAGGTTTCATCGGCCTGCACCATGCCGCCGGCCGCCACATCCCAGTAACCGGGGTAGATCGCCTTGCTCAAGGTGCGCCGATGCACGCAGAGTTCACCGGCGGAATTGAACAACATGATGTAGGTACCGCGCCCGATCAGCCCGCGCTCACGCAAATCGGCCCGCACCAGAGCGCCGAGCAGGTTGTCCTGCTCGTCGACCCAGGCGATCTGTTCGGCATCGGAGGCGGCACGATGGGCCGCCTCTTTGGCGCTGTCGTCCATGACTCAGCCCTGATTGAGCAGTTGACGCAGATCGATCACTGCGGCGTTGGCCCGGGAGATGTAGTTGGCCATGACCAGCGAGTGGTTGGCCAATACGCCAAAACCGCTGCCATTGAGGATCATCGGGCTCCAGACCGGCTCCTGCGAAGCTTCCAGTTCACGGATGATCTGACGCACGCTGACGGTGGCGTTCTTCTTCGCCAGCACATCGGCAAAGTCCACTTCAATGGCGCGCAGCAGGTGCGACAGTGCCCAGGCCTGGCCGCGAGCTTCATAGAATACGTTGTCGATCTGCATCCATGGGGTCTCGACGACTTCTTCGTCCACCTGCGGCACTTCGCCAACCGCCGGCACTTCGGTTTTCAGCGCGGTATTGAGCTTGACCCGGCCAACGCTGGCCGACAGGCGTTGCGACAGCGAACCCAGACGGGTGCCGACATCGCCCAGCCAGTTGTTCAGGTTATCGGCGCGGGCATAGAACAGCGCGTTTTTCTGCGACGGGTCGGACAGGCGCGCCTGATAACGGCTCAGGGAAGTGATGCCTTCCTGGTATTCAGATTCGCTCGACGGCAGAATCCAGCTCTTGTTGTCGAAGTTGAAACGCGGCTCGGCCTTGGCCAGATCAGCGTCTTCAGCCGACTGCGACTGCGAGCGGGCGAAGTCTTTGCGCAGGGCTCGGGTCAGGTCACGCACCTGCACCAGCACGCCGTATTCCCAGCTCGGCATGTTGTCCATCCACAGGCCCGGCGGGAAACGGTCGTTGGAAATGTAACCGCCCGGCTTGTTCAGCAGAGTACCGGCAACGGTCTTGAGGGTTTCGACCGTGGTATAGCCGACGACCATCTGCTTGCCTTCCTTCTCGGCTGCGACCTGAGCGTTCTGCGCCACCGGGAACAGCGCCGGCTCCTGGCTCCAGTACCAGCCCAGGCCAATGGTGACCAGCAGATAAATGCCGATCAACGTAGCCAGCGCGCGGCTGAACAACAGCCCGCCCACATAGCTGCGGGCGGCCGACTTGGGCTCAGCGGCACGTTCAGGCGCGCTGCCCGCGCGGTTCTTCCAGTCCAGCATGGCGATATCCTTTCAATCACTTGGGTTCAACGGTTCGACCACAACCATACAACAACGTGCCAAGGCCGGGCACCCGTGATCGGGTCATGGAACAAAAAACCGCGCGCGGTCGGTGAGCGAAAGAATAGACGCGCCCTTCAGACGCTGAAAATTTTCATTGAAATCTGCCGCACGGCCTCAGATGCGAACAGATGGGCGATGCCCTCAGCATCGGTCTTGCGCTGGCTGACAACGCCGTCAACCGTTGCGAGGTAAGGCTGCTGCGCCAGCGGCTCACCGGTCATGCTGTCGACCAGACGAAAAATTCGCGGGGTTCTCCCGGGCTGCGCGGGGGGATTGTTCATCACATCCAGCACAGCCTGATCAAAGACCGACGCTGCAACCGGCCAATGGCCGAATTCGGCCTGCGACTTGAGCAGCAACCAGTCGCCACGCTCGATCTGATCCAGCACTTCGCTGTCCAGATTGATCAGCAAGCTGGCCCGCAGCTCATCGAGCCCGTCAAGCCGGCGGCGCTCCTGCAATACCTGACAGACTCGCTCCAACGCTTGATCCACCGGGTAAACGTGCTGACGCTCGGCGCTGGTCAACTCAGCATGATGAACCAGCCTCATCCCTGCACCTCGCCCTGCCATTCGTCGGAGCCCATTGTGCGGCTCACCTCGTGTCGCCAGTAAATGCGCTGGTAGCTGAAATGGACTTTTTCCAGTTGAGTGAAGTGCGACATGGCCGAATCGAGACAATGCGGCATCAGCACCTCGGCACCGACAATCAGCGCCCCCTCCAGCTCGATGGTGTAGAAGTGCTCCTGCACGCCTTGGGCGGAGGTGCGATAAAACTCCACGCGGCACTGGCTGAGCAGCTCACCGGAACACATCGCCACCTCGATCAGGGGTGATGCCTTGTCGAGGGCCTTGGTGATGATCAGCGGCTTGTGCATCCGCCTTCCTGCGCCCTGCCCCTTGGGAAGGAAAATCCCGTGGCTCAAGGCCTGAACCATGATTTTGTCCTCACGCCCCTTCTGATAGGTGTTGCCCACCGACTCCTCGGTGAAAGCCCCGGCACTGATCAGACCCTGACGGCTGCCGTGAATGGTCATGAAGGCTGGGC
>NZ_QAIK01000138.1:0-14694 GCF_003061005.1 Pseudomonas sp. HMWF021
GGCTCCCACAGGTTTTGCATCATCCTGAAAACAATCAGTGCAACCCGCCGCGCCTCCCGCTATTAATACCCCTCCCCCACTCAAGGATCCGAGCCCCGCCATGAAATTCGATCTCGCTTACTGCCTCAGCCTCGACGACAAGTTGTCGATCTATGACGTTCGCGATCTCAATTTCGATGAGACGGTGGCGTTCGATTCGGCCAAAGAGCATTTCCAGTGCCCCAACGATGCCTGTCGTTTGGCGTTTGATGCGTCCAACGAGTTGGGCACCTTCAACGCCAAGAACGTGAATTACGTGCGCACGCCGCACTTCAAGAACCTGCCCACGACACAGCATGTGACGGGTTGTCCGTATGTGAGTTTGAAAGCGTCGGCATCTGGCGTTGAGACGGCGGACGGCGAAGTGGATGACGGGCGGGAGGAGCATTTTCCGTCGGAGTTGTTGCTGACGCGGCGTGAGTATGTGCGCAAGCCTGCTGCGCCGGCGGGGGCGGCGGAAGTGTTGCGCGATGATCCGGTGCGGGTGGCGCAGGTGAGTTCCGGGGAGTCGCCGGGGCGTGAGACGGCGCCGGACAAGACCAGTGTGTTTGCGCATCCGGTGGAGTGTTTTGTGTCTAATTTCGCCGACAAGGAGTTGCTCAAGCGTATGCCGTTGAAGATCGGCGAGCACACGGCGCCTTATGGCTCGTTCTTCAAGAAGATCGAGTATCTGACGGACAACAAGGGGCTGATTTACTGGGGCAAGATCAAGGAGATCAAGGATTACACCCAGAGTTTTCGTATCGATTTCGAGCAGAAGGTCTGGTTCAAGCAGGCGGATGAGGCGAAGAAGAAGCCGTATTCGGTGAACGTGTACTTGAGCAAGAAGTTGATCGACAACTACCGCAAGCGCAAGGCGTTTCTGGAAGAGATCAAGCACGCGATCGACAGCGACAAGGAGTTGTTCTGTTTCTTCTATGGCGTGACGCCGGAGTTTAAGCAGGTGCCGAGCAAGAAGAACCCCGAACAGACGTTCGGGGTGTTCAGTGCCAACATCGAGAACCTGGATCACTTTATTGTGCGGGAGGCGCCGGGGTTGGCGTGACGTGGCGCCGCTACGTTTGAATACGTACTGTAAATTTCGCGGCGACTTATGAAGGGGCTGTCCCAGGAATCGAGTGCGCCCGCAGGTTTCAGCTCTCTAGTGTTGCTTCGAAAGCACGAATCTCTTGTTGCGCCTTCCTGCGCCGTTTCAAAGCGTCGTGAATATTTGTTTCATCCGCTGCGCAGTATTGACGTAACCAGTGGGCGATCATTTCTTCATCCGGCCAGAAATACTCCTTTTGGCCTTTGCTTCTGGGCCTGTCGTTCATCTGTGCATCGAAGCCGATAGCAGCCCGTTCGCCCTGCGGCAAACACCCCCACTCCGCTGCGCAATCTTGAAAAAACCAGGCAATTTCATCGATGTGCTTTTGCGCACTGCGATGGCTGCGCCGATAAAACCTGTGCTCCAGACAGGCCTCTTCCATTCGCTGCGGCATGATGCCGGCATCTACCCAGTTGATGAGATCGTGATTGAAAGAATCGCGTATCAGCCCTTCCCGCCAGCGCTCGGCAAACCAGGCAACAAAGCCTTCGGTATCAGCCTTCTTGGCATCGGCGAAGATCATGCAATAACGAGTTTCCACATGAATGACGAACAGTACATGCTTACGCTGCACGGTGATGGCGTGCACCAGCCACTGCTCGGCAAAAGGGGCACACTCATCGTCCTCAATAACTGACGACGGCGGTTTGGGGTCTACCGGCGTGAGTTTTTTGCCCTTATGCACACGACTAAAGAACTTACTGGCCGCCTCGGTGCAATTGAAGATCAACATCTGTTTTCTCTACTAAATACGATTCAATGACGCTCAGTCGTCATACCTGCTTTCTGCGGCCCACTCAATCTCATAAGGCTGGCGAACCGCATCTGAGATTCTCTCTCGCATATCTTCACTGAGTGCTGACAATTCTTCGTCGGTCAGCAAGTCGTGCGCGATCATCAACATCAAAGGCAGCACAACGTTTGAGCGATTCATCCGCCCATCGAAAACCGCCGCCATATCCTTATCTCGACTTCGCATCATGCGATAAAGCGTCAGGTAGCGAGCATGCGCTGACAGCGTACTGTTTTGAGTGACGATCCGGGTCTCGGCCAATACGCCTTGGCAAAATCGATCCAGCGCTAACTTGCGCAGTTCTTTGAATGTCTTCCAGTCACTTTCCAAGATCGCCATATTGCCTCCACGAAGCAATTTTGAGTTGAGCCGGGGAAGGCCTCATCTTATAGACATGCCCAGCAAAACAAGAATCAGCAATCCAATATAGACCCAAGCATGCACCCGATCCGGTATCCGCCCGATCCACGGCGTGGCCATTCGAATCCCGACCAACGACCCCAGCGTCAGCACTGCAAACGCCAGCAAATCCACATACCCGACAAACCAAGTGCCCAGATCCGTCTCGCTGAAACCGGCCAGTGCCATGTAGGTCAGTGTCCCGGCCACGGCTACCGGCACGCTTAACGGATTCGCCATGGACGTTGATTGAGACATGCTCAACCCGCAGCGGCGCAGGAGTGGCACGGTCATGACGCTTCCTCCTACGCCGAGGAACGTGGCGATGGCGCCGATGCCTACACCGCCGGCGGATATTTCCTTGCGATCCAATGGGCGTGGGATGACGCCTTCGTTACGGGTGAGGAAGCCGCGTCTGAGCAGGCAGTCGATGATGGTCACGCCGAGGTAAGCGATGAAGGCGTAGCGGATGACCTCGCCGCTGACCCACACCGCGGCGATCGCGCCGATGATCGCGCCCAGGGCGATGAAGCCGCCGAGGGGCCACAGGTAATGGCGGATCAGGTTGCCGGCGCGGCGGTGTTTGTCGGTGGCGATCAGGGCGTTGACGATCATCACGCAGGTCGAGGTGGCGACGGCGATGTGCATCGCCGATTGGCCGATGGGGTCGTCGGCGCCGTGGCTGGCGCTGAGCATGCGGTAGAGCAGCGGCACGACGACGAAGCCGCCGCCGAACCCGAAGAGCACGGCGGTGATGCCGGTCATACAGCCGAAGAGAGTCAGCAGGAGGTAGAACATGGCGCGTCTTCCGGTGGTGGGGAGCGGTCGACGATAGAGCGACGCGGCTTGGCCTGCTTAAGCAACTCAGCCAATAATGTTTGCGTTTACGCCAATTACCCGGAAACGCTCAATGCGCAATGTTTCGATCAACCTGCTGGATGACACGCCGCGCCCGGTGGTGGCGATCGGTACGGATTATTCCCACGGCCATCTGTTGCCGTTTCATACACACCGGCGAGCGCAGTTGTTGTACGGCGCGACCGGTGTGATGCAGGTTCGTACTCATGACGGCAACTGGGTGGTGCCGCCGCAACGGGCGGTGTGGATTCCGCCGGGAGTGGCGCATGAAGTAATGATGCTTGGCGTGAGCACGCGCAGTTTGTACATCGAGCCGGGGGCGGTGGACTTGGGCCAGCGCTGCCAGGTGATCAGCGTTTCGCCATTGATGCGCCACTTATTGATGGAGGCTGTAGAGGCACCGCTGACCTATGACCTAGATGGTCGAGACGGTGTGCTGATCGAGCTGTTGCTGCATGAACTGACGCGCAGTGCGCCCCTGCCCTTGCACATTCCGCTGCCGACTGACGGAAAGCTCCTCGTTTTGTGTCAGACATTTCTGCATCAGCCGAATGCCCACCAGTCGCCGCAACACTGGGCCGAGCAGTTGCACATAAGCTTGCGCACCTTCAACAGATTGTTTCGGCAGCAGACCGGGTTGAGCTTCAGCCAATGGCGGCAACAAGCCTGCGTGGTGCTGGCGCTGGCGCGGTTGGCCGCCGGTGAGGCGGTGACGCGGATCGCTCTGGATTTCGGTTATGAGAGCCCGGCGGCATTCTCGACGATGTTCCGGCGCATCCTCGGACAGGCACCGTCCGTCTGGTTGGAGGCGGCGAATTAGGGCAAATCAAAAAATGCGTTTGATCCCGGCCGAAAACAACTGTACAAAAACACAGTACATTTTCAATCAGCACTCTTGAGCCCGGAGCACACCATGGCCTCTCTTGCGATGAACCACATCCTCGAACGCATTGCCCTTTTCCAGTTCACCCCGACGCACTGCGTCCAGGCCCGAGCGATGCTGGGCTGGAGCGTGGAACAGCTGTCGCGCGAGGCGCAGGTGGCGGTGGACGACATTCAGCGGTTCGAAGCCCAGCAAGATGTGGCGGATGCGGCGCGGCTGGCGCTGGCTTACCGGTTTGAGGCGCAGGGGCTGGTGTTCTTTCCGGGGTTCGCACCGGGTCGCAGTGCGAGTATGGGCGCGCCATCGGAAGGAGTGGGGCGTGGGGATTATGCGATGGCTGAATAAGGACGTGAAAATTGAGTGAAATCGAAGAAAGCAAAGGTTGTGTTTATAAGGATCTGGAAGGCGTAGATGCGAGTGACATGCAAAATAAGGCCCGGCATGTCACACGATTGGCTGCACTCATCGAAACAGCTCCCATGAGCAAAGCCGACGCAGCTCAAAGACTTGGTTTGAATCCGGAAAATCTGGAAGAGATTCTCCGGGGGAAATTCCGCGACATAAACGTTTCCACGTTGGTGAGCTATGGTGACTTGATGTCGGAAAACAATCTCGAAAAATAAGGTTCGCCTCTATTAGAGGCGAACCGGTTTAACTCCTCAGGCGTTCTGCACCACCCCTTCACTCTCCCCTTCAACCGCCAACCACCACGTACTCCCGCGCTGTGGTTGCATCAGGTTGAACGCCTCACCCATTTGCGGCGTGGTGATCGCAACACTGCGCTCCCACGCCAGCGCCAGAATCCGGTCAAACGGTTCGTGCCAGGCGTGCATCGCCAGGTCGAAGGTGCCGTTGTGGATCGGGAATAGCCAGCGCCCCTTGAGGTCGATGTGCGCTTGCAGGGTTTCTTCCGGTTGCATGTGCACGTGTGGCCATTCGACGTTGTAGGCACCGGTTTCCATCAGGGTCAGGTCGAAAGGGCCGTACTGTTCACCGATGCGTTTGAAACCGTCGAAGTAGCCGCTGTCGCCGCTGAAGAAAATTCGCGTGTCGCCATCGATCATCACCCACGAAGCCCACAAGGTGCTGTTGCCGTCGAACAGGCCACGGCCGGAGAAGTGCTGCGACGGCGTGGCGACGAAGCGGATGCCGGCGATTTCGGTGCCCTGCCACCAGTCGTACTGGCGGACCTTGCTGGCGTCGATGCCCCATTTGATCAGGGTGTCGCCGACGCCCAGCGGGGTCAGGAAGTAGTTGGTCTTGGCCGCGAGTTTCAGCACCGCTTGGTAATCGAGGTGGTCGTAGTGATTGTGCGACAGGATCACCGCTTCGATCGGTGGCAACTGGTCGATGCTGATCGGCGGCTGGTGAAAGCGTTTGGGGCCGGCCCATTGCACGGGTGAGGCGCGCTCGGCGAAGACCGGATCGGTGATCCAGAATTTGTCGCGCATTTTCAGCAGCAGGGTTGAATGACCGAGGCGGTAGACGCTGTGGTTGGGTGCCGCCAGCAGGTCATCACGGGTCAGCGGTTGCACGGGGATTGCGGCGGCCGGGCGGGTATTGCGCGGCTTGTGGAAGATCATGTTCCACATGATCCGGACCATCTTGCGAAAACCTTCGCGCTGCACCGGCGCATGGTTACGGAATAGCCCTTGATCCTGGCGAGAGGCTTCAGGCGTGGAAGTTTGATCCGCAGAGATATCTGGATTGGCCATGACTGAGAGACTCCAGAAAAACCGCGCAATTCACGGTTTTTCACGGTGGGACGATAAATGGCCAAGGCACGCACGCATCAGCCGAACTTTCTGGTTTTTAGGTTGCGAGGATTAACGCAACATTACACTGGGCGGTGTAGTTTCTAGGTTGCATCAAACTCGATGACAAGTAAACTGCCAAGTGTAATGCCACCTCTTCTCTGCCGAAGCGTACTTATGACAGCAACAAAGCGCCTCACCGACCGCAAACGCGAAGCCATCATTCAAGCGGCGATTGCCGAATTCCGTGCCAACGGTTTCGAGATCACCAGCATGGACAAGATCGCGGCCACCGCCGGCGTGTCGAAGCGCACGGTGTACAACCACTTCCCCAGCAAGGAAGAGCTGTTCGCCGAAATTCTCAACCAACTCTGGGCACGCATCAGTGCCGAACAGACCGTGGTCTACCGCGCCGATCAACCGCTGCGCGAACAACTGCAGCCAATGTTGTTGGCTAAACTGCAGATCATGGCCGATGACAACTTCCTCGGTCTGGCCCGGGTGGCGATTGCTGCCACCATCCATTCCCCGGAACGCGCACAGGACATGGTGGCGCGCATGGGCGAACGGGAGGAAGGCCTGACGGTATGGATTCGTGCCGCGCAGGCGGACGGTCGGCTGAAAGCGGTGGAGGCGGACTTTGCCGCGCAACAGGTGCAAGGGCTGTTGAAATCGTTCGGCTTCTGGCCGCAGATTTCCATGGGCCAGCCGCCGCTGGATGCGGCGACCCAAAAAGTCGTTGCCGAGTCGGCACTGGAGATGTTCCTGGCGCGCTACCAGCTCTAGACCGCCCCTCTCCCTGCGTCCGCCGCGATTAAATGGCTCGAAAGGACACTGATTATTCCCGTTGGAATAAATGACAATGTCCGACAATTGACCGACGGACGGTCAACCTGAAAAAAATACTGCAAAGTATTTCAGGATGAATCTGGCGCAGGACATCATGGAAAACCAACGCGGCAAAGGCTTGTCATTCGCCAGACGCATCTATCTGCCAAGGGCCATCGGTCTGGGCGTCGGCTTTTTCAGCGTCGCGGCTGCGCTGTACCCGCTGAACATGCCGGGCTGGCTCTGGGCGTTGCTGGTGTTCAACGGTTTTGTCTGGCCGCATCTGGCCTATCAGGTTTCAACGCGCTCGGCCTTCCCCTACCACGCCGAACGCCGCAACCTGTTGTACGACTCGTTGTGCGGCGGTTTCTGGACCGCGTGTTTTCAGTTCAACCCGCTGACCACCGTGACCATCCTGTCGATGATGACCATGAACAACGTCGCCGCCGGCGGCCGACGTTTGTTTCTGCTCGGCGCCCTCGCCCAACTCGCCGGGGTGCTGCTGGGGTGCGCGGTCTTCGGCTTCAAACTCAGCCTGACGATGACGCAGATTCAGGTCTGGGCCTGCCTGCCGATGCTCACCCTGTACCCACTGGCACTGGGCATGGTCTGTTACCAACTGGCGATCAAACTCGCCCGGCACAAACGTGCGCTGAGCGCTCTGAGCCGTACCGACAGCCTCACCGGACTGCTCAATCACGGCGCCTGGAAAGACTCGCTGCACAGTCAATTCGAGCGGTGCCAGCAAACTCAAACGCTGGGTATTCTGGCGCTGATCGACATCGATCACTTCAAGTCCATCAACGACAACTACGGGCACATCATCGGTGACGCCGTGTTGCGCCATCTGGCCCACGAACTCAAGCACTTGGCCGAAGGTGAACCGGCGGGCCGTTATGGCGGTGACGAATTCTGCGTGATCCTGCCCGATCAGCCGCTGTACAAGGCCGAAGAGCGGATGGAGCAACTGCGTCTGGCGCTGCACCAGTACCGTCACCCCGATGTGCCGCAGCTGCGGATCAGTTTGAGTATCGGCCTGGCGCGGTTTCAGCCGGGATACTCTGACGCGATTGCCTGGCTCGATGATACCGACAAAGCGCTTTACACAGCCAAACACACAGGGCGCAACACGATCAGCGTAGCGCTGGGCCGTCCGAGTTCGAACGACGCCAGCCAATTCAGCCTTTGAAAAAACGCTACACATGATGACGCGCACTTTCTTGTACAAGATCAGTTAGTTTGTATAAGATTGGCGCGTCAGCCTGGATGCTGGCACTTTGCAGTCAACGGCAAATGCACATCCCGCATTTGCTCTGCCAGCGCGGAAACAGGGACACAAACCTCGTCTTTCCCTACTTCCAGGTACTGCTCACATGTTCTTCAATCGCCACCAGTCCGCTCTCAACGACCTTCAACACACCATCACGCAACAGAATGGCCTGCTCGAAGCCATCAACCGCTCCATGGCGGTGATCGAGTTCGACCTTGATGGCGTGGTGCTCAGTGCCAACGACAACTTCCTCAAAACCATGGGTTACCGCGCCGATCAAGTGATCGGTCAGCCCCACCGCCATTTCTGCACCCCGGAGTTTGGCCGCAGCGCGCAATACACCGAACTGTGGTCGCGTCTGAAAAACGGCCAGTTCCAGTCCGGCACCTTCGAGCGGGTCAACAGCCAGGGTCAGCCGATCTGGCTTGAAGCCAGCTACAACCCGATCAAGGATGCGTCGGGACGGGTGGAGAAAGTGGTCAAGTACGCCATGGACGTGACGACCAAAGTGCAGCAGGAAAGCGAAGCGAACGCCAAGCTTCAGGCCATCGACCGGGCGATGGCGGTGATTGAATTCAACCTAGACGGCAGTATTCTCACGGCCAATCAGAATTTTCTGACACGCATGGGTTACACCCTCGCCGAACTCAAGGGGAAACATCACCGTTTGTTCTGCCGCGCGGAGCTGGTCAACAGCAGCGCTTATGAGGACTTCTGGCGGCGCCTGAATCAGGGTGAACTGTTCCAGGGCCAGTTCGAACGCGTCGACAAACGCGGGCAGACCGTGTGGATGGAAGCCAATTACAACCCGGTATACGACGCCTCCGGCCGCTTGTGCAAAGTGGTGAAATTCGCCACGGACGTCACTGCCCGCGTCGAGCAGCACGAGCAGGATGCACGCAGTGCCAGCGCCGCTTATCACATCTCCGTGGAGACCCGGAAAGTGGCCGAGCAAGGCACCCAGGTGATCCAGCAGGCCGCCAGCGAAATGCGCGAAATCGCAGATGACATCGCGCAGTCTTCAACGCTGATCGCGCAACTCGGTGAACGCTCGGAGCAGATCACGGCGATCGTCAACACCATCCGCGCGATTGCCGATCAGACCAATCTGCTGGCGCTCAACGCGGCGATTGAAGCGGCACGCGCCGGGGATCAGGGGCGCGGGTTTGCGGTGGTGGCGGACGAGGTGCGGCAACTGGCGGCGCGTACCAGCGGCTCGACGGCGGAGATTTCCAACATGATCGGTTTGATCCAGAGCGAAACCCGGCAGGCGATCAAGAGCATGGAAGGCACCCGCGGGCGGGCGGCGCAAGGTGTAGAACTGGCGGACCAGGCCGGCAGCGTGATTCTGCAGATCCGCGATGGCGCCAGTGAAGCGGTACAGGCGGTGAGCATGTTTGCCAATGAACGGGCGCCGGGCTGAGGGACCGCGTCGCGGCTTTCGCGGGCAAGCCCGCTCCCACAGGGAAATGCGTTCCAATGTGGGAGCATGTTTGCCAATGAGCGGGTGCCGGGCTGAAGACCGAGTCGCGGCCTTCGCGGGCAAGCCCGCTCCCACAGGGATCGAGTCGATCAGCTATCTTGTGATCAACCCAGAACCTGTGGGAGCGGGCTTGCCCGCGAAGGGGCCGTCAGCCTCGGCACAAGGCTATAGTGACCCATAGCCCCTGAAGCCTGCCGAGCCCATCATGACCACAGAAAAACCCGAAACGCCCACCACCGCGCCCGTCGACCATCTGCGCTTTCACCGCCCCCACGCCCACCTCAACACCACCTTCGGCGACGACAAGTTCGCCCTGCGCGCCGAGGCCTTTGCGCGCTTCTTCGGCACGCCGGCGTTTCTCGGCGCGCAAACCCTGATCGTGCTGTTATGGGTTGTACTGAACGTGACGGGCATCACCACTTTCGACGTGTACCCGTTCATCCTGCTCAACCTCGCGTTCAGCCTGCAATCGGCCTACGCCGCGCCGTTGATTCTGCTGGCTCAAACCCGTCAGGCCGCACGGGACAAGGCGCAAGCGGACGCCGATGCGCAACACCGTGAAGCATTGGCGACGGCCAACACCGAGCGTCAGGCGCAAGCGGCGAACACCACCGCGCAATTGCTGGAGTTGCTGGAGCAGAACACCCGCCTCACGGAAATGACCAAGAGCCTGACCGAACGCATCGAGGGTTTGACCCGCGAGCTGCACGAGCACATCTGCCAGACCCGGCCATCCTGATCACGGCAGCCGCAGCGCCCGCCCCAGTTCATCGAACAACGTGACCACCGAGCGCAAGGCCCGGCAGTCCGGGCGGGTCAGCAACCACAGTGCGGTGTCGTAGCCATGCAGCGGTTCGCTGAGGGCCTGCAAACCCTCGTTGATCAGAAAGTCCGGCAACGCTGCCACACCGAGTCCGCCGCGCACCAGTTCGGTCACCGACAGCATGCTGTTGCAGCGATAACTCGGGGTCACGCCGGGCAACTGTTGGCGCCGCCAGGCAACGGTCGGGTGATCCGGCAGAAACTCGTCCGGCGCGATCCAGGTCAGCGCCGCCAGATCCGACGCATCGACGTTTTGCAGATACCGCGCACTGGCGCAGACCCGGTAGGAAATCTTCGCCAGTTGCCGTCCGACCAGATGCTCCGGTGGTGTACGCGTCAGGCGCAGGGCGATGTCGGCGTCGCGACGGCTGAGGTTGGCGAAATCGTTGGAGGTGCTCAGTTCGAGGGTCAACGCCGGGTAGTTCGGCATGAACTGCGCCAGCGCTGGCAGCAGCAGGCCCTGCAGCACCGAGTCGGTACAGGTCAGGCGCACCGTGCCGCTGACCACCTCGCCGCCCTGCTCCACCCCAATTCGCGCCGCTTCCAGCGCCTGTTCGGCGCGTTCGGCCTGCTCGGCCAGGGTCTGCGCGAGACTGGTCGGCAGGTAACCGGCGCGGCTCTTTTCGAACAATTGCTGACCGAGCGCCGACTCCAGACGCCGCACCGCGCGAAACACCGTCGACACGTCTACCCTGAGCAGCTGCGAAGCCCGAGCCAGAGAGCCGCCGCGCACCAAAGCGAGGATCAGCGCCAGATCCGGGTAGTCGAGCCGATAGTGCGTCGCTGCATTGATCACTTGGGGAAACGCCAATATTGAGTGCGTGAACGCCAATCTATAGTGAGCCCCGGTGATCGACAACTGCACACATTCACGGTGGTGAGGGGATTCATCCCCGATGGACTGCGCAGCAGGCCTTGTTTGAGGGCCACTTCGCGCCACGTCGGGGATAAATCCCCTCACCACAGAGGTTCACTCACTCAAATCAAGGAAATCCCATGGACGCCATTTCCATCGCCCTTATCGGCGACTACGACCCGCAAGTCACCGCCCATCAGGCGATTCCCGTCGCACTCGGGATGATCGCCGAGCAGTCCGGGCGCAATGTGCAATTTCAGTGGCTGCCCACCGAGCAGATCCACGCCGAGACTGCGCTGGATCACTTCGACGGTTTCTGGTGCGTGCCGGCCAGCCCCTACAAAAGCGAAACCGGCGCCCTGCGGGCCATCCGTTTTGCCCGCGAACAACGGCGCCCTTTCCTCGGTACCTGCGGCGGTTTTCAGCATGCGGTGCTGGAGTTTTCCCGCAACGTGCTGGGCTGGGACGATGCCGAACATGGCGAGACGTCACCGGATTCGCCGCGAGCGGTACTGTCGCCGCTGACCTGTTCATTGGTGGAAACGGTGGACAGCATTCAACTGGTCGCCGGCTCGTTGATCGCCAAGGCGTACGAAACGTCGGAAATTCATGAAGGTTATCGTTGCCGGTTCGGTGTGAACCCGCAGTTCGAACGGGAGTTGTTGACCCATCGACTACATGCAGTCGGCCATGATTCGGCGGGCGACTTGCGCGCGATCGAATTGACCGACCATGTGTTTTTTGTCGCGACGCTGTTTCAACCGGAACGTGCGGCGCTCAAGGGGCATGTCCCGCCGCTGGTACGCGCTTTCGTCGACGCGTGTGCGGAGCAACGTCCATGAAGCCGAACGAATCCTGCTTCGCGGTGATTTTCACCTCGACCCGCACCGAGGGGGATAACGGATATGCGGCGGCGTCCGAGCGGATGATGGAACTGGTGGCGCAGCAGCCCGGGTTTCTCGGCATTGATTCGATTCGCGGGGAAGACGGGGTGGGGATAACCATTTCGTATTGGGAGAGCGAAGCGGCGATTCTGGCCTGGCGCGAGCATCCCGAGCACCGGGTGATTCAGGCGCGCGGGCGGGCGCAGTGGTATTCGAAGTTTCAGACGCGGGTGTGTCGGGTGGAGCGGGAATACCGGTTTGGGCAGTGACAATTGCGGCGCATTGGCTGGCCTCTTCGCGAGCAAGCCCGCTCCCACAGGTGCAGTGTTTGGGCAGTGAGTATGGTGGTGCCGTCACTGGCCTCATCGCCAGCAGGTGGCTCCTACAGGGACGGTATTTGGGCAGTGAGCCTGGTGGTGTTGTCACTGGCCTCATCGCCAGCAGGCTGGCTCCCACAGGGACAGTGTTTGGGCGGTGAGCCTGATGGCGCTGTCACTGGCCTCATCGCCAGCAGGCTGGCTCCCACAGGGACAGTGTTTGGGCAGTGAGTTTGGTGGTGCTGTCACTGGCCTCATCGCCAGCAGGCTGGTTCCCACAGGGACAGTGTTTGGGCAGTGAGTGGGGTGCTGTTCTCACCGGCCTCATCGCTGGCAAGCCAGCTCCCACAGGTACTGCTTGATCTTCAGAACAACGCATAACCTGTGGGAGCGTGGCTTGCCCGCGAAGAGGCCAGTAGCGTCAATACATAAACTTCAGCCCCGCACCAGACTGCGCACCGCCACAATCTCCGGCACCTCAACCTTGCTCATGTACACCCGCAACGGTTCGCTGATGTTGATCCGCTCATCGATGTGCTGATCCAGCAGCAGCTGAATCAGCTCACGCTTGAGGGTCATGGTGGTTTCCGAAACCTGCGCCCAGACAAATTCGCTGGTAGGAATGATGCCGTCATCGGCCACGTCCATGCCGAACGAATCTTCGCTGAATCGCACGATGTACTGGCCGGTCTTGCGGTTGAGGCCGACGAAACCCTTGAGGTCGTCGGCGGCCTGGCAGATGAGTTGGGAAGTGATGCGCATGGTAAACCTCACGAAAAATCATCGATGGTTTACACGCAGGGCAACAGATTCGGCGCGCCCTCTGCCGGGGCGTCTGCCACGGGCAAGCGTACTGCAAACCGTGCCACAAAAGTGCAGGAAAAATCGCTTTTAATACGTTTATGTCGGTCTGGCGATAGCACGCAACCGATTCAGTTGTTAAAAGGTACGTCTTTGAAAATGCCCTGCGAAAGGAACTCGAACATGCCCGCCACTTTCACCAAAAGCGCCCTCATGCTGAGCCTGATGCTCGGTCTCGGTCAGGCCCACGCCGCCCAGACTGACGTCAATGCGCTGGCCGCCGCCCACGGCATTCCGCACCCGGCGGTGATCGCGCACCGTGGCGCATCCTTTGACGCACCGGAATCCACCGCCGCCTCCTACAAACTGGCCCGCGATCTGGGCGCCGACTACCTGGAAATGGACTTGCAGCGCAGCAAGGACGGCGTGTTGTTCGCCCTGCACGACAACAACCTGCAACGCACCACCGACGTCGCCACCAAATTCCCGGAGCGCAAGGACAGCCCGGCCAACGCCTTCACCATGGCCGAACTGAAAACCCTCGACGCTGGCAGCTGGTACAACAAGGCCTACCCGGATCGCGCACGTGCGACCTACGCCGGGCTGAAAATCCTGACGCTGGACGAGATCATCGACATCGCCCAGGCCAACCCGAAACACAAGCCGGGCCTGTACATCGAAACCAAAGAGCCGCAGCTGTTTCCGGGGATCGAGCATGACCTCAAAGCGAAGCTGCAGGATCGCGGCTGGCTGAGCCCGGCGGGTTCGAAACTGGCCAAAAGCGAGCTGGGCGTCGGTCAGGGCAAAGGCAAGGTGATCCTGCAGACCTTCGAGAAAAACAGCCTCGAACTGCTGCAGAAGGAAATGCCGCAAGTGCCGAAGATCCTGTTGCTGTGGGTCGGCGAAGGCAGCATCGAGCCGAAATCGAAGGTGACCTTTGCCGAGTCCGGCGAGAAAGACAAGAACGTGTTCTACGGCAAGCAGGAGCCGAAGTCCGACGCCGAGTTCAAACAGTGGGTTGATTTTGCCAAGGCTCACGGCGCCATCGGCACCGGCCCCTCGGCCAAACTGACCAAGGGTGGCGACCAGAGCTATTCGGATCTGGTGCAACCGTGGATGAACCAGTACACCCACGATCAGGGCATGCTGGTGCACGTGTACACCGTCGATGAGCCGGTGGACTTCGAGAAAGTCATGGCGGCCGGGGTTGATGGCATCTTCACCAACCGCGCCAGCGAGCTGTTGAAGTTCTACAAGCGTCCGGCCAGTGCCAGTGTGGATCAGGTGTTGAAGAACAACGGGTTCTGATCGGTAACCGAGTCGTCTTCATCGCGGGCAAGCCACGCTCCCACAGGTTTTGTGTCAGGCATGGTTTGCCCGTTTCGTATTCGGAGGGTTTTAAGGGTGAATTAAGTTGCGGTGGTTAACCTGAGCCCACTTCAACGAACAACCCAAGGAATGACCCGATGAAAACTTTGACTGCCCTGTTTACCGCCGCTGCCCTGACCCTCACCGCTGGCCTGGCCCAGGCCGACGTACGCGTCGACCAGATCCCGCAACTGGTGAAGGAAGGCAAGATCAAGTCGCTGGAGTCGATGAACGCCGAGGCACTGAAACTGC
>NZ_QAIK01000138.1:14739-21640 GCF_003061005.1 Pseudomonas sp. HMWF021
GTCAGGCCAATTGCAGGAACGGCGCAATCAATGCGCGCCAAGCAGCGGGCAGCCCGCTAGTATGGCCGGGGACTGAACACACATAACGGCAGACGAGAGCGATGGGCATGGGGCAAGCAGCAGCGGCAGACATCGCGACGATAGGTCGGATCAGCGCGGTTCCGGCGATCCTTCAGGTGATTCGCGAGTTGACCGGTATGCGATTTGCCGCCGTGGCGCGGGTCACCGAGGATTCGTGGACCACCTGCGCGGTGCTCGATCAACTGGAGTTCGGCCTGCAGGTTGGCGACGAACTGGATCTGGTGACCACCCTGTGCCACGAAATCCGCCAGTCGCATGTCTCGGTGGTGATCGACAAGGCCAGCGAAGACCCGCTCTATTGCGAGCATCACACGCCGCGGATGTATCACTTCGAAAGCTACATTTCGGTGCCGGTATTCCGTACCGACGGGCGTTTTTTCGGCACCATCTGCGCCCTCGATCCAGTCCCGGCGCAACTGAAATCCAGCAGCATCCAGAGCACCATGGAATCGTTCGCGCGGATGCTCGCGTTGCAGATCGAAGCCGAGGAAAACGCGCAGCTCACCGAAACCGCGTTGTTGCAGGAACGCGAAACCGCCGAGCTGCGCGAGCAGTTCATCGCCGTGCTCGGCCACGATTTGCGCAACCCGTTGTTCGCCATCAGCGCCGGCGCCGAAATGCTCCTGCGCAAACACCCGGATCCGGCCATCGAGGTGCGGGTGCGCAATATCCTTGGCAGTGCGCAACGGGCGACACGACTGGTGGACGACGTACTCGATTTTGCTCGCGGGCGCTTGGGCAATGGTATTCCGGTCGCGATCCAGCCCTGCGCCGACTTGACCGAGGCGGTGCAACAGGTGGTGACGGAAATCCGCAATGTGCATCCGCAGCGCACCATTCACGCCTGCATCGGCGACTTGCAGGGCGTGCCCTGCGACCGTGGCCGGATTGCCCAGTTGCTGTCGAACCTGCTGGCCAATGCCGTGACCCATGGCGACCCGGAAGGGAATATCGAAGTGATCGCCCAGGTCGAACACGGTGCGTTGATGCTGGCGGTGAAAAATCAGGGGCATATTGACGAGGCGATCCTGCCGCACCTGTTCCAGCCCTACTCCCGCCCGATCGGCAGCACGCCCCAGGCCGGGCTCGGTCTGGGGCTGTACATCGCCAGCCAGATCGCCAAGTCCCACGGCGGACGTTTGCATGTCGAGTCCACCGCCGAGAGCGGCACGCTGTTCACCTTCAGCCTGCTCACAACCTGAGACACACCACAGTTCTCTGTAGGAGTGAGCCTGCTCGCGATAGCGATGTGTCAGTCACCATGAATATGGCAGACATACCGCTATCGCGAGCAGGCTCACTCCTACAGGGAAACTTCGTGTGCTTAAGCCGAAGTGCTGACCAACGACCCCGAGCTGCTCGACCCGGACTCCTGCAACGCCTGCAACAACGCCGCCGTCGCGGTCTGCAACGAAGCCGAGGTGCTGGAGATTTGCGACTCGGCGGAAGCCACGTCGGCAGCCTTGGCATCAGCGTCCTCCTGCTTGGCCTGAGCCGCTTGCAGTGCCTGCTGCTGTTCCTGCAATTGCTTTTGCAGTTCGGCGATCTGCTTGCGCAGTTCTTTCACCGAATCCGATTCATCGCTGCTGCTGGAACTGCTGTCGCCCGCCGGAGCCGCGCCACCGCCGGCCGCCACTTTGCTGGTGTCGGCGCTGACGCCCGCACTGGCGGTTGCAGGGGTCGAGGTATCGTCACTGGCGTCGCTGATTTTGGTTTTGCTGGTGGCGGTGCTGACGGTCTGGTTGATCGAAACAGAGGTGATGCTGACCATGGGATGGCTCCAATGCCGGTTTTAGATAACCGGCCATCGGCGGCGCACACAGAGATTTGAGATTGACTGTGTACCGACTCGGTAACCGAACCGGTACACGTCGGCGGACGTCAGGCGCTCAGGCGCGCGGTGACTTCGTTGAGTTGCCCGGACAGGCCATGCAGGTTCTGGCTGGCGCTTTCGGTGCGCTGCACGCTGTTGAGGTTGGTGCTGGCAATCGAGGTGATCTCGGTCAGGTTGCGCGAGATGTCTTCGGCCACCGAGGTCTGCTCCTCGGCGGCGGTGGCGATCTGGCGGTTCATGTCGCGGATCGCTTCCACCGCGTGGGTGATGCGCTCCAGCATCGCCCCGGCCTGGGTCACTTGCTCGACGCTTTCATCGCTGCGCGCCTGACCGCTTTCGATCGCTTGCGCGGCGTCCACGGCACCGGTCTGCACGTTCTGAATGATCTGGTTGATCTCGATGATCGACTCCGCCGTACGCTGCGCCAGATTGCGCACCTCGTCAGCGACCACCGCGAAACCGCGTCCGGCTTCACCGGCCCGCGCCGCTTCAATCGCCGCGTTGAGCGCCAGCAGGTTGGTCTGCTCGGCGATGCCGCGAATCACTTCCAGCACTTTGCCGATGCGGCCGCTGTCGCTTTCCAGACGACGGATCACTTCAGCGGTGTTGGCAATTTCGCCACGCATCTTGGTGATGGTGTGGATGGTGCCCTGCATGACCTTTTCACCCTGCTGGGCGGACTGGTCGGCATCGTCGGCAGCGCGCGCCGCATCCGCCGCATGACGGGCGACTTCCTGGGCGGTGGCAGACATCTCGTTCATCGCCGTGGCCACCTGATCGGTGCGGTTGAACTGCTCGTTGGTGCCGCCGGCCATGGTCGTGGCGATGGCATTCAGTTCGCCGCTGGCGCTGTCCAGATCACTGGCGCTGCGTTGCAGATGAGTGAAGGTTTCGGCGAGGAAATCACGCAGGGTATTGGCGGCGGCAGCCAGGTTGCCCAACTCGTCCTGACGGTCGTTGGCGACACGTTCGGCGAGGCGGCCACGGCTCAACTGGGTGACGTAGTCGATCAGCTTGCGGATCGGATCGATCAGGTTGCGGTTGACCAGCCACAGGCTGAGCAAACCGATCAAGAGACCCGAACCGAGCATCACCACAATTCCCAGCCACACGGTGCTGTTGGCACTGTCGCTGATCTGCAGCGATTGCGCGTCACCCTTCTTGCGCAGCTCGGCCACCAGTTCGCTCATCTGATCGCTGGTGGCGCGATCCACGCCTTTGACGGCGTTGTCGCCAGCGGTTGGATCACCACCGGCCGCCACGTAGGCATCGCGCCCCTTCTGGTACGCGGCACCGAGTTGACGATGTTCGTCACGCAGGCGTTCGATGCGGCTTTTCAGCGCCGGCTCAAGGCCTTTCTGCCCGGCCAGTTCACCGAGGATGTTCTGCACATCGCGCTGACGGTCTTCGAACTGGCTCCAGTATTTGCCCAGGTCCGCCGGTTGTTTGCCACGCAGCAGGACGTTTTTCCACTCCTGCACCTGCACCTTGAATTGCAGGTTGGCCTCGTCGATCAACTGCGAGGTGTGCAACGGGCCGGCGATCAACTGGCTGTAGTTCTGCACGCCGTTGGACAGGAAATGAAAGCAGGCCAGCGCGATCAACAGCATCGCCAGCAGGCTGCCGCTCAGCAGGGCGAGAATTTGCGCTCTCAGGGATTTTTGCAGCATCGCAAGATACTCAAGGACAGGGATGAGGCACGCCCGATAAGGCGTGGAATTTTGCCGGACATCCGTGTCGGCGCGCCTTGGCTGAGGGCCAAGCGCGCGCAACGTAACCTAAGCGTGATCGGCGTACCAGAGCGCTTCTTGAAGAAAATCCGACCATTGGTAGGTGAATTAAAAGACTGTGATCGACCCTGGCCCAAGGTGGGAGCGGGCTTGCTCGCGAAAGCGGCGAGTCATCCACATCATCACTCAATGATCATCCGCATTCGGGAGCAAGCCCCTCCCACAGGGTTACCAGTGGATGAACCGGATCGCTGTCATTTTGCAGTCACGCAAACGTCATGTGCGGTTGCGATGATGCGGCTCAGTGAACCTGCCATTCCGCGACCGGCGTCCCCTCCTCGCAGCGAGCCTCCATGAACCACAGCCTCGACCTCAGTCATCGCGATCCTGATTTGTTCGGTCTGCTTTACGGCTTCCGTTTTCGTCCCGGTGAACGTGGCCGCGAAGTCGATTCGGCGACCGCCCTGCGTTGCCTGCAAGATGACAGCGACACTGATGAGTTCCTCTGGCTGCACCTGAACCTGGCCCACGCCGCGTGCGAGCGCTGGATGAAAAGTCATCTGCAATTGCCCGAAGAGTTTTTCGAGGCGCTGCACGAAGGCTCGCGCTCGACGCGCATCGAACACGTCGATTCAGCCTTACTGGCGGTGGTCAACGACGTGGTGTTCAACCTCAGCAGCATGGTTTCCTCGGATGTCTCGACGCTGTGGGTCTGCGTGCGTAGCAAACTCATCGTCAGCGCACGCCTGCAACCGCTGCACTCGGTGGACAAATTGCGCTCGTCGGTGAAGGCCGGCGAATGCTTTCGCTCACCGTCGGAGCTGCTGGTGCACCTGCTGCGTGATCAGGGTGAGGTGCTGACGCAGATCGTGCGCAAGACCAGCATGAGCGTCGATCAGGTCGAGGACGAATTGCTCTCCTCGCGCCTGTCGACCAACCGCGCCGAACTCGGCGCCAACCGTCGGGTGCTGGTGCGCCTGCAACGGCTGTTGGCGCTGGAGCCGGGCTCCTTGCTGCGCCTGCTCAATCGTCCGCCGCCGTGGCTACAGAAGGAGGACGTCAAGGAGCTGCGCAAATCCACCGAGGAGTTCGCGCTGATCATCAACGACCTCACTGCCTTGGGCGAGCGGATCAAACTGCTCCAGGAAGAAATCGCCGCCAACCTCAACGAACAGAGCAACCGCACGCTGTTCACCCTGACCGTGGTCACGGTGCTGGCGCTGCCGATCAACATCATTGCCGGTTTCTTCGGGATGAACGTGGGGGGTGTGCCGCTGTCGACGGATCCCGAGGGCTTCTGGATTCTGGTGGCGCTGGTGGCGACGTTTACCGTGATTGCCGGGCGCTGGGCGTTTCGCAAGCGTGGGGATTATTAAGATCAAAAGATCGCAGCCTGCGGCAGCTCCTACAGGGCACGGTAAACCTGTAGGAGCTGCCGCAGGCTGCGATCTTTTGATTTTCGCTATCAGATCAGCGGTGAGCTAATCCGCCAAACACTGACCTGCCGCAGTCTCTCTGTAATATTTAGCAACGATCATGAACGACACTCCTTCCCTCGCTCAGGATTGTCCGCTCATGGCTACTCCCTCCCTGACCGCCCGCCAGACGTCCGCCCCCAGCGGCAGGCCCGCTCTCGACAAGAAAACCGGCCCGTTCACCTACGTGATCTTTTTCGCGGTGCTCGCGATGGGCATGTTGTTCACCGCCTATAGCCTGATGCACGACATGCATGAACTGGGCACCACCGTCACCACCTGGACCCCGTTCCTGCTGCTCGGCGTGGCGCTGCTGATTGCGCTGGGTTTCGAGTTCGTCAACGGTTTCCACGACACCGCCAACGCGGTCGCGACGGTGATCTACACCCACTCGCTGCCGCCGAATGTGGCGGTGGTCTGGTCGGGGTTCTTCAACTTCCTCGGGGTGCTGCTGTCCAGCGGCGCGGTGGCGTTCGGCATCATCGCCCTGCTACCGGTGGAGCTGATTCTGCAGGTCGGTTCGTCCGCCGGTTTCGCGATGATCTTCGCCCTGCTGATCGCAGCGATCCTGTGGAACCTCGGCACCTGGTGGCTGGGCCTGCCGGCCTCGTCGTCACACACCTTGATCGGCTCGATCATCGGCGTCGGCGTGGCCAATGCCTTGATGCACGGGCGCGACGGCACCAGCGGTGTGGACTGGGCGCAGGCGACCAAGATCGGTTATGCGCTGCTGCTGTCGCCGCTGGTGGGCTTCGGTTGTGCGGCGCTGTTGCTGCTGGCGCTGCGTGCGTTCGTGAAGAACCGCGCGCTGTACAAGGCACCGGAAGGCAATACCCCGCCGCCGTGGTGGATTCGCGGTTTGCTGATCGCCACCTGCACCGGTGTGTCCTTCGCCCACGGCTCCAACGACGGCCAGAAAGGCATGGGCCTGATCATGCTGATTCTGGTCGGCACCCTGCCCATGGCTTACGCGTTGAACCGCACCATGCCCGCCGATCAGGCGTTGCAGTTCGCTGCCGTCGCTGAAGTCACCCAGCAAGCGCTGGTGAAAAATGCGCCTCAACCGGCACCCGACGATCCGCGCCCGGTGCTGTCGGATTACGTACGCAGCAAGCAGGCCACGCCACAACTGATCCCCGCCCTCGCCGCCCTCACCGGGCACATTGGCGAAGAGGTCAAAGGTTATGGTTCGCTGTCGAAAGTCCCGGCCGAAGCCATGGGCAACGTGCGCAACGACATGTACCTGGCCAGCGAAAGCATTCGCCTGATGGACAAGAACAAGGTCGGCAACTTCGACGCCGATACCACTGACAAACTGCAACTGTTCAAGCAGCAGATCGACAACGCCACACGCTTCATTCCGCTGTGGGTGAAGATCGCCGTGGCCATCGCCCTGGGCCTCGGCACCATGGTTGGCTGGAAACGCATTGTGGTGACGGTCGGCGAAAAGATCGGCAAGACCCACCTGACCTACGCCCAGGGCGCCTCGGCGGAAACCGTGGCGATGCTGACCATCGGCGCGGCGGACATGTTCGGTTTGCCGGTGTCGACCACCCACGTATTGTCATCGGGCGTGGCCGGGACCATGGTCGCCAATGGCGGTGGTTTGCAGATGAAGACCATCCGCAATCTGCTGATGGCGTGGGTGCTGACCTTGCCGGCGGCAATCCTGCTGTCGGGCAGCCTCTACTGGCTGTTCACCCAGATCTTCTGATCACCACAAATCCCCTGTAGGAGCTGCGGCACGCTGCGATCTTTTGATCTTGTTTTTTACAGGCAAG
>NZ_QAIK01000138.1:21659-25286 GCF_003061005.1 Pseudomonas sp. HMWF021
TCAGAGCGTCGAGCGGATGACCTCCCCCAACCACTCCATGAACACCCGCACCCGCAATGGCAAATGCCGCTGCCGCGCATACAGGATGGCAATGCCCATCGCCGGCGCCGTGAACTGCGGCAGCACAGTCACCAGCTCCCCGTTATCCAGATGCGGCTGCATGCCGGTGCGCGGCACCTGTATCAGACCGAAGCCGCCCAGGCAGGCCGATTCGTAAGCATCGGTGCTGTTGACCGTGACACTGCCGGCCATCGGCAGGCGCCGCACCTGACCGTCCTGTTCATACACAAAGCCTTCCGAGCGCGAACCGAGCACGCCGACGTAGTGCACCAGCCGATGCTGCGCCAGATCCTCCAGGGTCTGCGGCACGCCATAGCGTTCAAGGTACGCCGGGCTGGCGCAGTTGATCATCGGGAAGTCGCCCAAGTGCCGCGCCACCACCGACTGATCCGGCTGTGCGCCGATGCGCACCACGCAATCGAAACCCTCGCTGAGCAGGTCGACACGGCGGTCGGTGCTGCTGATTTCCAGTTCCAGATTCGGGTGCCGGGCCATGAACTCCGGCAGCAGCGGCATGATCAGGCGTCGCGCCAGAATGTTCGGCATGTCGACGCGAATCCGCCCGCTCAGCGAGGCCGGATCCTGATGGAACAGCCCCTCAATCTCGTCCATGTGCGACAGCAGATCCTTGCTGCGCTCGTACAGCACCAGGCCGTCCTGCGTCGCCTGCACCTTGCGCGTGGTGCGTTGCAGCAGGCGCGTGCCGAGCAGGGCCTCCAGCGCCTGCACATGCTCGGACACCGTCGAACGCGGCAGCCCAAGGCTCTCGCCGGCCAGGGTGAAACTCGACAGTTCGCTGACCCGGACGAAGGTGCGCAGCAATTCCAGTTTGTTCATGAGAACACCCGTTGATTGTTCGGCGGAGTCGATCAGTGATTCCGGTTTCAGCCTGTTTATCACCCCATGGCGGATAAATAAACTTTGTCCATCACCACTCACCGCAATCGAGGATTTCACATGAGCCGCAAAATCGCATTGATCACCGGCGCCAGCCGTGGCCTGGGCAAGAACGCCGCCCTGCACCTCGCCGCCGAAGGCGTGGACATCATCGGCACCTACAACAGCCGCGCCGATGAAGCCCAGGCGCTGGTGGCGGAGCTGGAACAGCGAGGCGCCAAAGCCGTGATGCTGCAACTGGATGTTGGTCGCAGTGAGACCTTTGCCGAGTTCGCCTCGCGGGTTGAGCAAGCGCTGCAGCAACTGGAGCGTCCGCGCTTCGACTTCCTGATCAACAACGCCGGGATCGGTGTACACGCGGCGTTCGCCGAGACCACCCCGGAACAGTTCGACCTGCTGATGAACATCCAGCTCAAAGGGCCGTTCTTCCTGACCCAGCAACTGCTGCCGCTGATCAATGACGGCGGGCGCATCATCAACATCTCCAGCGGCCTGACCCGCTTCAGCCTGCCGGGCTACGCTGCGTACGCGGCGATGAAAGGCGCGATGGAAGTGCTGACCCGCTACCAGGCCAAGGAGCTGGGCGCGCGGCAGATCGGCGTGAACATTCTGGCGCCGGGCGCCATCGAGACCGATTTTGGCGGCGGTGCGGTGCGTGACAACGCGGCGCTGAACGCGATGGTCGCGAGCAATACCGCCCTGGGCCGCGCCGGGCAGCCGGACGACATCGGAGGCGCGCTGTCGATGCTGCTGGCGCCGGGTGCGCAGTGGATCAACGGACAGCGGGTCGAAGCGTCGGGCGGAATGTTCCTCTAACCGCCAACACCCCCCTGTAGGAGCTGCCGCAGGCTGCGATCTTTTGACTTTGATTTTTTAAAAAACAAGATCGCAGCCTGCGGCAGCTCCTACAGTGGGTTCGGGTTAGTTCTGGCAGGCGTTGCGCTGCACAAACCGCTCCCGCACCACGTCATACCCCCAGTGATACACATAGGTGTACGGCAGGAAGAACAGCAACACACCAATGTCCAGCAAGAACGCCTGCCACAGGCTGACCGACAGCCACCAGGCAATCAGCGGCACGCCCATCACGATCAACCCGCCCTCGAACAGCAGCGCATGGACCACCCGCGTCCAGGCGTTGTGGCCGACGTTCATGCGCTTGAGCATGCGGTCGAAGAAGCCGTTGAACACCACGTTCCACGCCAGCGCCAGCATCGCGATCAGCACGGTCACGGCGCCCATGTCGAGCAACGGTTTTTGCATGATCCACGCCAGCAACGGCGTACAGATAAGAATCGCCAGACACTCGAAACCGATGGCCTGGAGGATACGTTCAGTGATGGATTTGCTGGCAGTCATGGCCTGACTCCTTGAGTGAAGGTGGTTGCCATGATCCACCCTCGCCCCGATACTTCATAACCAATAACCATCGATCAAGGCGATAGTTCATGGCTTCGCAAGAAGTGCTGCTGGCGTTTGTCCAGGCTGCCACTCAGGGCTCGTTTTCGGCAGCGGCGCGAAAACTGGGGCGCAGTCAGTCGACCATCAGTGCCGCAGTGGCCAGCCTGGAGATCGATCTGGACCTGATTCTGTTCGACCGCAGCAGCCGCAAACCGACCCTGACCCCGGCCGGGCACGTGATGCTGCAACGGGCCGAGGCGATTCTGGCGGCCACCAGTCGCATGGAAATGAGCGCCCGGCAACTGGCCCAAGGCGTCGAGCCGAAGCTGACCGTGGCGATTTCCGACACCTACCAGTCAGCGCGATTTGAAGCAGCACTGGTCGATTTCGAGCAGCGATATCCGGACCTGGAGCTGGAATGCCTGATTGCCGAGTGCGACGACCTGATCGAACTGGTGCAGCGTGGCCGCGCCCATCTGGCGTTTGCGGAGATGCGCGACAGCTATCCGCCGGATCTGGTGACCTCGACGGTCGCCGAGCGCACCGACATCGCGCTGTTCGTCAAACGTGACCACGTGCTGACCGGCCTCGAACAGGTCGATCAGCAGGTGCTGGAGCAGCATCGGGAGTTGCGTCTGGCAACCATCGTCAATCCCTACGACAGCCGCGGCAAAGGCCGGGTGTGGTCGGCGCCGAGTTACCTGATGCTGATGGAAATGGCTGAGATGGGGTTTGGCTGGGCGGCACTGCCACGCTGGCTGGTGGGGCGCTTCGGCAACGACACGCTGGTGGAGTTGACGGTGCGTGGCTGGCCTCGGCCGGTGTATGTGGATGCATTGTGGTCGCGGACTTATCCGCCGGGGCCGGCGGGGAGTTGGCTCCTGAGCAAGATGCTGGAATAAAGCAAAAGATCGCAGCCTTCGGCAGCTCCTACAGAAGCATGCGTTTCATTGTAGGAGCTGCCGCAGGCTGCGATCTTTTGATCTTCAGGCCGCTGCAATTTCCAGCGGCCGGTTCTCCTGAAAATACCCCTGCAACCCACGCATCGCCGGCAACTCCAGCGCCTGCGCCGCATAGCACAACCCGACCCGGCGCGTCGGTGCCGGCAAGTGCAACACCCGCGCCACCACCCGCGCATGTCCGCTGACCAATGACTGCGGCAACATCGCCACGCCGACACCCGCCGCGACCATGTGCAACGCCTGCTGCAACGACCCGGCATGCCCGGCCAGCGCTTGTGGCGAGCGCCCGTACAACGCCATCAAGCGC
>NZ_QAIK01000138.1:25296-26780 GCF_003061005.1 Pseudomonas sp. HMWF021
GGCAGGTGATCCAGTCTTCAATCGGCGCCCATCCCGCCTGCGCCGCCGCCATTGGATGGTCCAGCGGCAGCGCCATCACGTAAGGTTCTTCCCACAGCGGCAGGAACAGTTCGTCCTCGCAGCACATCTCCTCCACCGCCAGCCGTCCGTCACCGTGACAGCCCTCCTCCAGCGTCAGCAGCAGATTGGGCAAGGCCTGATGGGCCATGCGCACGAAGGCTTCGATGTGGCTGGCAGCGATATCGCCTTCGATGCCCAGCGTCAGCGCCACGCGGTTTTCGCCGCCGCGAAACATCCGGCTCAGGGCTTCGGACTCGGCAACCATGCGCCGCGCCTGCGGGTACAACAGCCGAGCCTCGGCACTGACCTCGACCCCACGGGGTAGTCGCACGAACAGCGTCGCGCCGAGTTCGTCTTCAAGCTGTCTGATCGTCACCGACAGCGTCGGCTGACTGATGAACAAACGTTGCGCCGCTGCGGTGATGTTGCGTTCTTCGAACACCGCGAGAAAGGCTTTGAGGTGGCGGATATCCATAGGTGATTCCGATGACAGACAGAGGAATAAGGCATTTTTCAGCCGTGAAGGGGCTAAATATACTGCGTCCGGCATTCAGTCATTTGATTTTCTTATTTCAGGAGTTCAACCATGGGCAAGCCATTGATCATCATCACCGGGGCCAGTTCGGGCATTGGCGAAGCCGCGGCCCGCCGCTTGAGCGCTGCTGGTCATCCGCTGTTGCTGCTGGCGCGCCGGATTGAACGCCTGCAGGCACTGGAGTTGCCAAACAGCCTCAGCCGTCAGGTCGACATCACTGATCGCACCGCCCTGCTCGCGGCAGTGGCCGAGGCCGAAGCGCAATTCGGCCCGGCCGATGCGCTGATCAACAACGCCGGCGTGATGCTGCTGGGTGCGATGAGCGAGCAGGATCCGGCGCAGTGGGAGCAGATGCTCGACGTCAACGTCAAAGGCCTGCTCAATGGCGTGCATGCCGTGGTCGCCGGTATGGTCGAGCGCAAGCACGGCACGATCATCAACGTCAGCTCGGTGGCCGGGCGCAAGACGTTCCCGAATCACGTGGCTTACGTCGGCACCAAGTTCGCGGTGCATGGTTTGTCGGAAAACCTGCGCGAAGAACTGGCGCCGCACAACGTGCGCGTCACCACCATAGCCCCGGGTGCGGTGGAAACCGAGTTGCTCAGCCACACCACCGATGAAGCGATCAAGACCGGCTACCAGGCGTGGAAGCAGGAGATGGGCGGCACGGTGTTGAGCGCCGAGGACGTGGCGACAGCGATTGCCTATGCCTATGAGCAACCGCAGGGCGTGTGCATCCGCGAGATCGTTCTGGCAGCGACCCGGCAGCAGGCCTGATGGTTTGATGGTGGCAGGACTGGCCCCTTCGCGGGCAAGCCCGCTCCCACAGGGTTCTGCGGTGGTCACAGATTTTGTGTGCGGGCAGCGACCCGGCAGCAGGCCTGATAGT
>NZ_QAIK01000139.1:0-3355 GCF_003061005.1 Pseudomonas sp. HMWF021
AACCAGATCGCCGTCGTCAGCGCCGATGCTGACCACGGTGCCGGTCACCAGCGGGGTGATCTCAACGACGTTGCCGTTGACGTAGGCGTCGTCGGTGCTTTCGTTGAAGCGCCCGATGAATTCGTGATACGCCCAGACGCCGGCACCGGCGAGCAGGACCACGACGGCCAGCACCAGCAGCATGACTTTGCGCTTGCGCGGGTTGCCGGTGTCCGGGGTGTTGGCTTGGGTTTGAGTGTTTTCGGCAGTGGCCATGACAAATACCTGAATTAGTTGTGCGGCGTGGCTGGGGTGGCGTTGGCTGCGGTCAGGGTTTCACCCTGAAAGCCGCCGCCCAGCGCTTGCATCAGTTGAATCGACAGGTCGATCTGCTCGGCATTGAGGTTGGCCAACTGACGCTGGGCCTGCAGCAATTGCTGCTCGATGCTGAGCACGTCCAGGTAGTTGCCGATGCCGGAACCGTAACGCTGGACGACGGTGTTGTAAGAATCCTGGGCAATCTCGGTGGCGTGTTGCTGCGCGCCGATCTGCCGGCCGATGTCACGCAACTGGTTGATCGTGTCGCTGACATCGCCCAGTGCCTTCACCAGGTTTTTGTTGTACTGCGCCACCGCCAGATCGTAATCGGCGTCGCGCGCATCGAGGTTGGCGCGCAGGCGCCCGCCGTCGAAGATCGGCACAGAAATGGTCGGGGCGATGCTGAAGAAGCGACTGGCCGACCCGAACATCGCGTCACCCAACAAGGATTCGGCACCGGCCGAGGCCGTGAGGTTCAAGTTGGGATAGAAGCGGGTTTTCGCCGAGTCGATGTCTTTGCTCGCCGCCTCCACGCGCCAGCGCGCCGCGACCAGATCCGGACGCCGGCCGAGCAGTTCCGCCGGCAGCACCGACGGCACCGCCACGGCGCTGGCTTGCAGGACTTTCGGCCGGGCGATTTCGTTGCCACGATCCGGGCCTTTGCCGAGCAGCACGGCCAGAGCGATTTTCGCGCTGTTCAACCGTTTTTCGGCGTCGATCAGGCTGGCTTCGGAACTGGCCTCAAGGCTTTGGGTTTGCTGGAACTGGTACTGGCTGTCGATCCCGGCACTCAAGCGGCGCTGGCTCAGATCGAGCATCTGTTTCGTACGTTTCAGATCGTCATTGGCCAGGTCGTAGACGATGTGCGCCTGCCCCAGATCGCTGTAGGCCCGGGCCACGTCGGCGGCGAGGGTCAACTGTGCAGCCTGACGGTCGACTTCAGCGGCGCGGGCCTGACCGAGCGCGGCTTCCCAGGCATCACGCTGGCCGCCCCACAGGTCGAAGTTGTAATTGAACCCGGCGCTGACGTTGCGCACGGTGGCGTAGGCATCGCCCTGCCCGCGCGGGTCCTGATCCTTGGCCAAACGCGAACGGCTGATACCGGCGCTGGCATTGAGGGTCGGATAACGTTCGGCATCGGCGGCATAGGCTGCGGCGCTGGCCTGATGGGCGCGGGCTTCGGCGATCTGCATGTCCGGGCTGTCGTGCAGCGCTTCGCGGATCAGCCCGTCGAGTTGCGGATCGCCGAGGCTGGTCCACCAGTCGCTCTTCGGCCACGCGGCCGGCGACAGGGTCACGCCGCTGAGGGATTGGCCGACTTTCAGGCTTTTCGCATCCAGATTTTTGCCTTGGGTATCGAGGCCGCTGTAATTGGCGCAACCGGCCAGAATCATCGCCGACAGCACCAGGGTCAGGCTGCTGCGCAAGGTTTTACTGCTCATTGTGTTCACCTAAGCGCTGGATAGTGATCGGGTCACCGGCGGCCAGCAGGATTTTCTTGAGGATGTATTCCAGGGTCTTCAACTCGTCCGTGGTGACGGCGCCGGCCAGTTCATTCATGGCATCGGCGCCGATGTGCGGCAGGCGATCGGCCAGTTGCTGGCCCTGCTCGGTGAGCTTGAGCTGCACCTGACGGCGATCGCCTTCGCTGCGTTGGCGAGCCAGAAAACCTTTCTGCTCCAGACGATCGAGCATGCGTGTCATCGAACCGCTGTCGAGCGACAGATGCCGGCACAACTCGGCCGGCGTATCGACGCCGTACTGGGCCATGATGATCAACACCTTGAACTGCGCGGCGGTGATGCCGTGGGGTTCCATGTGGGTGTCGATGATCCGGTCCTTGAGCAGTGCGGCACGGCCGAGCAACAGGCCGAGATGGCAATGTTTGAATCCGTCCGGGGTGAAATGCTTCATGTGCTCACCTAATAACTGCCTAGGCAGTGAATGTATGTCGAGATGTTACTGCCTAGGCAGCGAATGTCAACGTAATAGTTAGGTTGCTTTGTAATTAGTTGACCAGTGGACTGGGGTTTGTGTTTGGCGGGCGAACGCTATCGCTGGCAAGCCAGCTCCCACAGGTTCTCTGGTGTACGTGAATTTTGAGTACACCACTGACCCTGTGGGAGCTGGCTTGCCAGCGATAAGGACAACCCGGTGTAAAACCGATCAGGTTTCGTCGGAAGGATGAACAGCCGCCGGCGGCTGGAGGGGATGCACTTCGCGCCCGCGCAAGGCCGTCAGCGCATAACCGCTGGCGCGTTTGATCACCGCAAACATGCTGTGCCAGCCCGGCGGCGCGGGCTCGATGGCGGCATGCAGCGCCCGGGCGTAGTCGAGCACCAGACCGGGCGTCCAGGCCATCACTTCGGCGCGCTTGCGCACCTGCGCCGCGACCCAGAATTCGGGGCTGAAGATGATCCGGGCAAAATCGAACATGCTTGAATGCCCGCGATTCATCGAGCCTTCCAGAGCCGCTTCCAGACTATGGGCCACGGCACTGGAACAGTTGCGGCTGGTGAGGTTGTAGGTGTCGTTCTGTTGATACGCCACCCAGAACGCCTGCAATCGCCGGGCATCGTAGTGGGCAAAACTGACCTGAACCGAAGACGGGCACCAGTCGGCCACCTCCCCCGCATAGTCTGGCAGAAACCGCCCGGCGACATCGTTGTTCGGCGTCGCCCGCAGCAAGCGCACGAAATCCCCCGCCGAACGATCGATGTCATCCAGCGGGTAATGGCTGATGTAAATCTCCGGACCACATTCCAGCGCCGCGTGGCCGGCGGAGATGACCCCATTGATATCAACCGCCGCGATGTAGCGGTTGAGCAGACGGTTGCGCACCAGGGTGTCATCCACGGTGCCGCTGGGCGTCCAGATGTGGATGACCAGCGCATCGCTGCTGGCCGGCGCACTGAAAGCAGCAGGGTCGGTGAGCGGCGGCTGATTTTTGAAACGCACAGCCTGACGCAACAAGGCACAGCCCGAAAGAAACAGGCTCATGCCGATGCAGAATGGCACCGTGCCCTTATACAGCGTCGGATACGGCTCGAAGATGAAC
>NZ_QAIK01000139.1:3365-7692 GCF_003061005.1 Pseudomonas sp. HMWF021
AGCGACAGTCGCCAACCGACAAAGCGCACCACCAGCGCAGCCGCCAACCGAAAGCCGCCGTCGAGCAGGAACGCCCCACCAAACAGCACCGCCAGAATCAGACTGGCCGCATGTTGTCTGTCGACAATCAGCAGCCCCAGTATCAGGAACGCCAGACCGCGCGCCTTGCGCAGAGCCGCTGCAGTGCCGGTCTGTGGCGTCGGCACCAGCAGAATGATCAGCGCTTCGAGCAACAGCAAATAGCCAAACAGGTGCAGCGGAAAATACAGAACGCCATCCAGCGCATCGATGAAGATCGCCACTCCGGCCGCGCCCCAGACAATGCCGGTCAGCGCCAGCGCGGACCAACGCTTGCGGACAAACTCATTACCGAGCAAGACCATACTCAAACGGACCATAGGCGCCCCTGTTCGCGTCCGGCAGCCGCGAACCGCGCAGCCTTCGAGCTGCGCTAAGTCTAATACACCCTGAAACAGCCGGATCGCAGTGTCGCGACCCGGCCAGGGGCACACGGTCTAGAAATCGCGTTTATAGAAAATATCCAGCGAACTGGCGACACCGCTGGCCGCCTCGAGATAAACCTTCTTGCTCAGCTTGTAGCGCAGCGCAATGGTGTTGGCCGGCTCAAACACACCGACGCCATAACGCAGACTGAGCTTCTCGGAAATGTTGCCGCTGGCGACCACGCTGGTGGTGTTGCCGCTGCCCTGGGTGTCGAGCTGGAAGTCCTGAATCCCCAGGTCTTTGGCCAAACCGCTGGTCACCCCGGAACTGCCCATCAGGCCCAACCCCAACGCCGCTTGCGCGAGCATGTTGTTGTCTTCGCCATTGGTGCTCAGCGGTCGGCCCAGCACCAGATAGGACAACGCCTGCTCCTGGCTCATGGCCGGTTCGGAGAAGATTTGCGTGGTCGGTTGCTCGGCACTGCCGCTCAGGCGAATGCCGGCGATCACGTCGTCGGTCTGGCGGATCGCTTCGATGTCCAGATACGGCTGATCGATCGGACCGGCAAACAACAGACGCGCCCGGCGCACGTTCAGGCGCTGGCCGTAGGCGCGGTATCGGCCGTCGTTGAGCCACAACTCGCCGCGGGTATCCATGTTGTCGCCGATGTGCACCTGACCTTGCAGATTGGCGGTCAGGCCGAAACCGGCGAAACTCAGTTTGTTCTGACCGACGATCACATCGATGTCCATTTTCATCGCCAGCGGCGCCTTGCCCTCCTCGGTCTGCGCGCCGACGATGATCGTGTCGTCGGAGACTTTCACCGTCGATGGCGGCAGTTCGCGCACGGTGATTTCACCGTTGGGCACCAGCACCTTGCCAGCAATCTTCAGCTCATCGCCGGCCATGGAAATCTTCAGGTCCGGAGCCACTTCCAGCTTGGCGTACGGCTCGACGGTGACCGGCAATTGCGTGCCTTTCAACGCGAGATCGACCACCAGCGCCTGGCCCCAGGCGACGTTGCCATTGAGACTGCCCTGCCCGGTCTTGCCGCTGTTCCAGCCGCCGTCCAGGCGCACCGATTCGCCGGCAATCACCGCTTGCAGCTGCAGGTTCTTGAGTTCCATCGGCAACTCGGCGCCGGAGACTTCGCCGTCGCTGAGTTTGACCGTACCGTTGACCAGCGGCGCCAGCAGCCCGCCGGAAATCGTGCCGCTGCCGTTCAGGCGCCCGGTGAGTTTCTCGACCATTGGCACAAACGGCCGCGCCACTGACAGGTCCAGCCCGCTGAGACGGAACGAACCACTCAGCGGTTTGTTTTTCGGCAACGGATTGAGCTGCGCCTGCACCATCAATTCGCCGAGTTTGCCGCCGACAAAGTTGAGGTCGGTGTCGATGCGCTTCGGCGTGAGTTTGCTGGTGAGCTTCAGCGTCTGGTACGGGAAGTCCAGCCAATGATCCTTTTCCTTCATGCGCAAAGTTCCGCCGCTGGCGTCGATGCTGACCACGCCGTTCGGGCCGCTGGCCGGCAGGTCCAGTTGCAGGTCGGCATTAAGCTTGCCCTGCCAGGCAAAGTCTTTCGGCAACCATTGCGCCAGACTTTCGATCGGGAACTGCTTGAGGTGGTAACGCAGTTTCGGCTCCGGCAGCAGACGCTGGTCTTCACCGCACAGGCTGGCGTTGCCGGACATCCAGCAATGCGCGCCGAAGTTGATCTTGCCGTCGGCGAGGCGTTCGAGTTTGGCCGGGCCCTGCAGTTTCCAGTCCTGGCCGCCGGCCTGAATGTCACCGCTGGCCAGACGCCCGCGCCAGTTGCCCTTGTCCAGATTGCCGTCCAGACCGAGGGCCAGTTTCAGCTTCGGCCCGAGCAGGTCGAGGTTGAGTTTCTGGCTCTTGATGTCGCCCTGGGCGCTGGCGGTCAACACACCGAGGTTGGTATCGCCAGCCTGAATCCCGCTGCCTTTCAAATCGATCTTCGCCCGTTGCGCACTGTCGAGGGTCGCGTCGAGGTTGAGGCTTTGCAGGCGATTGTCCTGAAACGCCAGTTGCGAACCTTGCAGATCAAGTTTGCCTTGCGGTGCTTTCAGCGTGCCGGCGACGTTGACCTGACCGTTGACCTGTCCGCGCAATTGCGGCCAGAGCTGGGCCAGACGCGTCAGCTTGATGTCGATCTGCCCGGTGAGTTTCTGTTGCAGGCTGCCCTTGCCGCTGATGCTGTTGTCGCCGAGGCGGATTTGCAAAGCGTTGAGGTTCCACTGCTCGCCAGCACCGTCCGCCTTGGCCTGGAGGATCGCCGGTTGGCCGCGCAGTTTGCCCTTGAGGTCGAGATCGGCGGTGAGGCTCAGGCGTTCGTTCTTCATCTCGCCTTTACTTTTCAGCGGCCCGGCCAGGGTGCCCGGCAACTCCGCCACCCAGTACGCCGGGTTCAGCGCTGACAGCTCCAGCGCGGTGTCCCAGGCGATGCCGTCGGCGAACTGCACATTGACATGACCTTCGGCCTTGCCCTGCCCGGCCTGCATTTGCAATTGCGGCAAGGCGATCTGCTTCAGGTTGCCGCTGAACGGACTGCTCAGGCTGAAAGCCCCCGCCGGGCCATCGAGATCGGCGGCGAAGTTACCGAGGTACTGACCGTCGGTGTAGGAGACTTCGCCAGTGAAGGTACGCAAGGCGACTTGCGGCTCATCGATTTCGTTGTAGAGCCGATGCCACGGGAAATCCTGCCAGTTGACGTTGGCCTGCGCCGTGAGGCCCTTGCTCCAGTCGACACTGCCGGTGAGCTTCAAGCTTTGCTTGTCGTTGGCCGTCAGGTCGAGGCCGGCGATCTGCGCGCCGCTGGCGTCGACTTTGCCTTTGAGCAGCAGCGCCACCGGGCCTTTATCGGCGGGCAGCGTGGCATTGCCGTTGAGCTGGTAACCGTTTTTCAAGTCACCTTCGCCGGTCAGCACCAATTGATTCAGTTGCAAAGTGTCCGGCAGGTCAGCGCCGGGTTTGAACGCATCGCTGGTAATGCGCACCTTGGCCGGCAGGTTTTCTGCCAGCGGTTGCAGCTCGCCGCTCAACTGGCCGTCGAGGTAACCGTGGCTGTCGGCGTGCAGATTGAGTGTTTTCAGCAGATCGCCGTCCACTTTGAGCGCCAGCGTCCAGGGGCCAGTGCCCGGTGACGGCAAGGTCAGGTCGCCGGCAATGTTCAGCGGCCAGTTGCCGGTCGGTTGCAGCAGGCCGGAAAGGTTCAGGCTCAGGTCGTCGCGTTGCAGTTTCACGCTGTCGATCTGCATGCCTTGCGCGGTCCAGTGCGCCGCCAGTTGCAGGCCCTTGAGTTGCTCGCTGCCGTTGAACAGCAGGCTGCCGACTTGCACGTCACCCAGCTCGATGGCCACCGGCAATTGCAAGTCCGGCAGTTTGATCGGGCCGCTGTCAGTGGTTTCCTCACTCGGCGGGAATTGCAGGATCACCTGATCCGCCTTGAGCTGTTCGATGCACAAAGTCATGCGCGTCAGGCACAACGGCGACCAGGCGAAAATCGGCTTGCTCAGCTCGACGCGGCTGCTGTCCTGCTGCCACAGCAGGTGGTCGGCGCTCCATTGGCCGCCGAGACGACCCTGGAAATTTTCCACGCTCAAACCCGGCACTAACCCCAGCACCCAACGGCTGCCCGCTTGCGTGCCAAGCACTGCGGTGACGCTCAATACGATCAACAGCACCAGCGCCAACAACGCCAGTGCCGCTATTTTCAAACCACGCTTCACAGCTCAGGCCCCATGGAAAAGTGCAGCCGGATGCCGCCGTCGTCGTCCAGCGCGTGGGCCAGGTCGAGGCGGATCGGCCCCACCGGCGAGACCCAGCGCACACCGATACCGACCCCGGTCTTGAGGTTCGGCAGTTC
>NZ_QAIK01000140.1 GCF_003061005.1 Pseudomonas sp. HMWF021
GTAGGAATTTTCGTAGACAGCAGTAATGGCCACTCAGTATCGTCCGAGGGTTTTCAACCCTCGGCGATTTTATGGATACGGAAAAGGAAAATAGTGGCTGGACGGATGAGGAGCTTGGAGCTTCGGTTGATGGCTATCTTGATATTCAGGCTCGCTACCCAAATGATCAAAAATTTAATAAGTCCTTGGAGCACAAGCGTCTGCAGAACGGCGTACTCGCCGGGCGAAACACCAAGTCAATTGACTATCGACTGCAAAACATTACCGCTCTGTTCGAAGATCTTGGGCTGAAAACGATCTCTAGCTACAAACCAAAGGTGAATCTCGGTTCAGGGATTACCGCGCGCCTGATCAAAATCCTAGAATCTAAAGGCCTCATTACGCTGGATTCCGGTACACCTTCCACGCAAGAAGAATCATCACTTCGAAATGTACAACGAGCGAAACAACGTGATTTTGTGAGTGAGCCAGAGGGTGTGCAGATACCTCAGCAAATCGTCAGGACAACCAAAACCTACGCCCGCATATCCAAAGTCAAAGATTGGATTCTGTTCAACGCCAAGGGTTTCTGTGAGGGATGTGGACAACCAGGTCCGTTTGAAATGAATGGAGAACCTTACCTTGAGGTTCACCACGTTAAGCATTTGTCGGACAACGGGACGGACTTCAAGACCAACACCGTAGCGCTGTGCCCAAACTGTCATCGACGCTGCCACCATTCTGACGACAGAGAGGCTTTCACTGCTTGGCTGTATGACAACGTTGGAAGACTCGAAAAGGAATAATCGCGGTTTATCTGACTAACCGTATTGGCTGATCTTGGGGCTGCTTCTCAGCCCAGCGGGAGCAAGCTCCCTCGCCACAGGGGTGATGTGCTGCCTGCTGTGGCGGGGTGAGGATTGAAATCTGGTTGATGCCTGGAATCGCCAGCAGGCTGGCTCCCACAGGTTTTGCATCATCCTGAAAACAATCAGTGCAACCCGCCGCGCCTCCCGCTATTAATACC
>NZ_QAIK01000016.1 GCF_003061005.1 Pseudomonas sp. HMWF021
CTGCTGGAACTGGTTGAGATGGAAGTTCGCGACCTGCTGTCCACCTACGACTTCCCGGGCGATGACACTCCAATCATCATCGGTTCGGCTCGTATGGCGCTGGAAGGCAAAGACGACAACGAGATGGGCACCACTGCCGTCAAGAAGCTGGTTGAAACTCTGGACAGCTACATCCCAGAACCAGTTCGCATGATCGACAAGCCGTTCCTGATGCCAATCGAAGACGTGTTCTCGATCTCGGGTCGCGGTACTGTTGTGACTGGTCGTATCGAGCGCGGTATCGTTCGCGTTCAAGATGCACTGGAAATCGTTGGTCTGCGTGACACCACCACCACCACCTGCACCGGTGTTGAAATGTTCCGCAAGCTGCTCGACGAAGGTCGTGCTGGCGAGAACTGCGGCGTTCTGCTGCGTGGTACCAAGCGTGACGACGTTGAGCGTGGCCAGGTTCTGGTCAAGCCAGGTTCGGTTAAGCCGCACACCAAGTTCACTGCAGAAGTTTACGTTCTGAGCAAGGAAGAAGGCGGTCGTCACACTCCGTTCTTCAAAGGCTACCGTCCACAGTTCTACTTCCGTACTACTGACGTGACTGGTAACTGCGAGCTGCCAGAAGGCGTTGAAATGGTAATGCCAGGTGACAACATTCAGATGACTGTTACCCTGATCAAAACCATCGCGATGGAAGACGGTCTGCGTTTCGCTATCCGTGAAGGCGGTCGTACCGTCGGCGCCGGCGTCGTAGCTAAAATCATCGAATAAGCGGTTGTAATGTATTTTTCAGGCCGGCATAATGGTCGGCCTGATTTTGTTTTAGGTCAGTAGCTCAATTGGCAGAGCGACGGTCTCCAAAACCGTAGGTTGGGGGTTCGATTCCCTCCTGACCTGCCAGATTCACTCGGTGTGTCTGGCTTTCTTTTCACAGGATCTTCATAGATGACTCCTAAAGCTGAAGCTCAAGGCTCTCGCTTCGATCTGCTCAAGTGGCTAGTGGTAGTTGCTTTGGTGGTTGTTGGCGTTGTTGGCAATCAGTATTACGCTGCTTCGCCGATCCTGTACCGTGTACTCGCATTGCTTGCCATTGCTGCTGTAGCTGCCTTTGTAGGCTTGCAGACGGCGAAGGGCAAGGCTTTCTTTGTACTGGTTAAGGAAGCGCGCACTGAGATTCGTAAAGTCGTATGGCCAACTCGCCAGGAAACCACGCAGACAACGTTGATCGTTGTTGCTGTGGTTATCGTTATGGCGTTGCTGTTGTGGGGTGTTGATTCCCTGCTAGGCTGGCTTGTTTCCTTGATTGTCGGCTAAGGGTGTCCCGTGGCTAAGCGTTGGTATGTTGTGCATGCTTACTCGGGTTACGAGAAGCATGTGATGCGCTCGCTGATCGAGCGCGTAAAGCTGGCTGGCATGGAAGATGGCTTTGGCGAGATTCTGGTTCCCACTGAAGAAGTGGTTGAAATGCGTAATGGCCAGAAGCGCAAAAGCGAACGCAAGTTCTTCCCAGGCTACGTGCTGGTTCAGATGGATATGAATGAGGGTACTTGGCACTTGGTCAAGGATACTCCTCGGGTGATGGGCTTCATTGGCGGTACCGCCGACAAGCCTGCGCCAATTACCGACAAAGAGGCGGAAGCCATTCTGCGTCGTGTGGCTGATGGTAGCGACAAGCCGAAGCCGAAGACTCTGTTTGAGCCGGGTGAAGTGGTTCGCGTTACTGATGGTCCATTCGCGGACTTTAACGGTACTGTCGAAGAAGTTAACTACGAAAAAAGCCGCGTCCAGGTGGCGGTGCTTATTTTCGGTCGCTCTACTCCGGTAGAGTTGGAGTTCAGTCAGGTCGAAAAGGTCTAACTGAGCAAGCATCCCAACCCCGCAGCCCTAGGCTGTGGGGTTTTGTCGTCACTGGGATAAACGCGCAAGTAACCGGGGAGCCTTTCGAGGCGTTCGAACCCGTAATTGGAGTGCCTCATGGCCAAGAAGATTACCGCTTACATCAAGCTGCAAGTGAAGGCCGCTCAGGCTAACCCAAGTCCACCTGTTGGTCCTGCACTGGGTCAGCACGGCGTGAACATCATGGAATTCTGCAAGGCTTTCAACGCCCGTACTCAGGGTCTTGAAGCAGGTCTGCCGACTCCAGTGATCATCACTGTCTACAGCGACCGTAGCTTCACTTTCGAAACCAAATCCACCCCTGCTTCGGTTCTGCTGAAGAAGGCGGCCGGTCTGACCAGCGGTTCCGCTCGTCCGAACACCGTTAAGGTTGGCACTGTTACCCGTGCTCAGCTGGAAGAAATCGCGAAAACCAAAAACGCGGATCTGACTGCAGCTGATATGGATGCAGCCGTGCGTACTATCGCCGGTTCTGCTCGTAGCATGGGCCTTAACGTGGAGGGTGTGTAATGGCTAAGCTGACCAAGCGTCAAAAGGCTATCGCCGGCAAAATCGAAGCAGGCAAGGCCTACAACATTGTAGACGCTGCTGCTCTGCTGGCTGAGCTGTCGACTGTCAAGTTCAGCGAGTCGTTCGACGTTGCTGTAAACCTGGGTGTAGACCCGCGTAAATCCGACCAGGTTGTTCGTAGCGCTACTGTGCTGCCACACGGCACTGGCAAGACCGTTCGCGTTGCTGTGTTCACCCAGGGTCCAGCTGCTGAGGCCGCTCTGGCTGCCGGCGCTGACCGTGTAGGTATGGACGACCTGGCTGCCGAAATGAAAGGCGGCGACCTGAACTATGACGTAGTGATCGCATCCCCGGATGCCATGCGCGTTGTAGGTCAACTGGGTCAGATCCTCGGTCCACGTGGCCTGATGCCTAACCCGAAAGTCGGCACCGTAACTCCAGACGTAGCTACCGCGGTTAAAAACGCCAAGGCTGGTCAGGTTCGTTATCGCACCGACAAAAACGGCATCATCCACACTTCCGTTGGCAAGATCGGCTTCGATGCCGTCAAGCTGAAGGAAAACGTTGAAGCCCTGATCGCTGATCTGAAGCGTATCAAGCCAGCTTCCTCGAAAGGTATCTACGTCAAGCGCGTTACCCTGAGCACCACTATGGGCCCAGGTCTGGTTATCGACCAGAGCTCGCTGGACGCGTAAGACAAAGGTTGGCGCGACTGATCGCGCCAATTGAAAGATTGGGGTCCCTGCCTGGCGGGGGCTATCCAAGACCGTAGGCGACGCAAGTCTTAAACCATAAGCCTACGCAGATGGTGCTCCCGGTTCCTTACCGAATCAGACACCAAAACGACATTCGGTTCCGATCGAATGAAACGGTAACAAGCAGGAGTTAAACCCGTGGCAATTAATCTCGAAGACAAGAAGGCCATCGTCGCTGAAGTCAACGAGGCTGCCAAAGTCGCTCTGTCCGCTGTCGTGGTTGATGCCCGTGGCGTAACAGTAGGCGCAATGACCGGACTCCGTAAAGAGGCTCGTGAAGCTGGCGTTTACGTACGCGTTGTACGTAACACTCTGCTCAAGCGCGCTGTTGCTGACACTGAATACAGTGTTCTCAACGACGTGTTCACCGGCCCGACCCTGATTGCATTCTCGAACGAACATCCGGGCGCTGCTGCCCGTATCTTCAAAGAGTTTGCCAAGGGTCAGGACAAGTTCGAGATCAAGGCAGCTGCGTTCGAGGGCAAGTTCCTCGCAGCTAATCAGATCGACGTACTGGCAACTCTGCCGACCCGTGACGAAGCAATTTCTCAGCTGATGAGCGTGATTCAAGGCGCTACCAGCAAGTTGGCTCGTACTCTGGCGGCAATTCGCGACCAGAAAGAAGCTGCCGCAGCCTAAGGCTCGTCAACTTCTCGCGTTTTTTGTTTATTTCGATGGTCGCGTAGGCCGTCCCCCAATTCAGGAATTGAGTCATGTCTCTGACTAACGAACAAATCATCGAAGCAATCGGCCAGAAATCCGTAGTGGAAATCGTTGAGCTGATCAAAGCGATGGAAGAAACCTTCGGTGTTACCGCTGCTGCCGCTTCGGCTGGCCCAGCTGTAGCTGCTGCTGCTGTTGAAGAGCAAACCGAGTTCAACGTTGTTCTGCTGGAAGCTGGCGAGAAGAAGGTTAACGTGATCAAGGCAGTTCGTGAACTGACCGGTCTGGGCCTGAAAGAAGCCAAAGAGAAAGTAGACGGCGCTCCTCAGGTTGTAGCTGAAGGCGTTTCGAAAGAAGCTGCTGAAGACGCCAAGAAGAAGCTGGAAGAAGCAGGCGCTAAAGTCGAACTGAAATAAGTATCGACTTTGCTCCTCCAGCCCGAGCGTCAAGCGACAGGCTGATGGCTGGTGGCTCTTGCCACCGGCCTTTTTCCGTTATTGGCAGCCGACTGGGTCGGTGCTGATAAAGGCGCTGTAACCACCCGATGCGGTGGCGCAAACCATGGGGTTTGCACGATTTTCTGGCTGCTCCCGTCGGGAGGGGCCAAACAAGCAGGTGACCAAGCTGGGGAACGCTGATGGCTTACTCATATACTGAGAAAAAACGTATCCGCAAGGACTTTAGCAAGTTGCCGGACGTCATGGATGTGCCGTACCTCCTGGCCATCCAGCTGGATTCGTATCGTGAATTCTTGCAAGCGGGAGCGACTAAAGATCAGTTCCGCGACGTGGGTCTGCATGCGGCCTTCAAATCCGTTTTCCCGATCATCAGCTACTCCGGCAATGCTGCGCTGGAGTACGTCGGTTATCGCCTGGGCGAACCGGCATTTGATGTCAAAGAATGCGTATTGCGCGGTGTAACTTTCGCCGTACCTTTGCGGGTAAAAGTGCGCCTGATCATTTTCGACAAAGAATCGTCGAACAAAGCGATCAAGGACATCAAAGAGCAAGAAGTCTACATGGGCGAAATCCCATTGATGACTGAGAACGGTACCTTCGTAATCAACGGTACCGAGCGTGTTATCGTTTCCCAGCTGCACCGTTCCCCGGGCGTGTTCTTCGACCACGACCGCGGCAAGACGCACAGCTCCGGTAAACTGCTGTACTCCGCGCGCATCATTCCTTACCGCGGTTCGTGGCTGGACTTCGAGTTCGACCCGAAAGACTGCGTATTCGTGCGTATCGACCGTCGTCGCAAGCTGCCGGCCTCGGTACTGCTGCGCGCGCTGGGCTACACCACCGAAGAAGTGCTGGACGCGTTCTACACCACCAACGTATTCCACGTTAAAGGCGAAGGCCTGAGCCTGGAGCTGGTGCCTCAGCGTCTGCGCGGTGAAGTGGCTGTCCTCGATATCCAGGACGATAAAGGCAAGGTGATTGTCGAGCAGGGCCGTCGTATTACCGCCCGCCACATCAACCAGCTGGAAAAAGCCGGGATCAAAGAGCTGGACGTGCCTCTGGACTACGTCCTGGGTCGCACTACCGCCAAGGTCATCGTGCATCCGGCCACCGGCGAAATCCTGGCAGAGTGCAACACCGAGCTGTCGACTGAAGTCCTGGCGAAAATCGCCAAGGCCGGCGTTGTTCGCATCGAAACTCTGTACACCAACGACATCGACTGCGGTCCGTTCATCTCCGACACGTTGAAGATCGACTCCACCAGCAACCAATTGGAAGCGCTGGTAGAGATCTATCGCATGATGCGTCCAGGCGAGCCGCCAACCAAAGACGCTGCCGAGACCCTGTTCAACAACCTGTTCTTCAGTCCTGAGCGCTATGACCTGTCTGCGGTCGGCCGGATGAAGTTCAACCGTCGTATCGGTCGTACCGAGATCGAAGGTTCGGGTGTGCTGTGCAAGGAAGACATCGTCGCGGTACTGAAGACCCTGGTCGACATCCGTAACGGTAAAGGTATCGTCGATGACATCGACCACCTGGGTAACCGTCGTGTTCGCTGCGTAGGCGAAATGGCCGAGAACCAGTTCCGCGTTGGCCTGGTACGTGTTGAGCGTGCGGTCAAAGAGCGTCTGTCGATGGCTGAAAGCGAAGGCCTGATGCCGCAAGACCTGATCAACGCCAAGCCAGTGGCTGCGGCGGTGAAAGAGTTCTTCGGTTCCAGCCAGCTCTCGCAGTTCATGGACCAGAACAACCCGCTGTCCGAGATCACCCACAAGCGTCGTGTCTCTGCACTCGGCCCTGGCGGTCTGACTCGTGAGCGTGCAGGCTTCGAAGTCCGTGACGTACACCCGACTCATTACGGTCGTGTATGCCCGATTGAAACGCCGGAAGGTCCGAACATCGGTCTGATCAACTCCCTGGCTGCTTATGCCCGCACCAACCAGTACGGCTTCCTTGAAAGCCCGTACCGTGTGGTGAAAGAAGGCGTGGTCACCGACGAGATCGTGTTCCTGTCCGCCATTGAAGAAGCCGATCACGTGATCGCACAGGCTTCGGCGACCATGAACGACCAGAAAGTCCTGATCGACGAACTGGTAGCCGTACGTCACCTGAACGAATTCACCGTCAAGGCGCCGGAAGACGTCACCCTGATGGACGTTTCGCCGAAGCAGGTAGTTTCGGTCGCAGCGTCGCTGATTCCGTTCCTCGAGCACGACGACGCCAACCGTGCGTTGATGGGTTCGAACATGCAGCGTCAAGCTGTACCAACCCTGCGCGCTGACAAGCCGCTGGTAGGTACCGGCATGGAGCGTAACGTGGCTCGCGACTCCGGCGTTTGCGTCGTGGCTCGTCGTGGTGGCGTGATCGACTCCGTTGATGCCAGCCGTATCGTGGTTCGTGTTGCCGATGACGAAGTTGAAACCGGCGAAGCTGGTGTCGACATCTACAACCTGACCAAATACACCCGCTCGAACCAGAACACCTGCATCAACCAGCGTCCGCTGGTGAGCAAGGGTGATCGCGTTCAGCGTAGCGACATCATGGCCGACGGCCCGTCCACCGACATGGGTGAACTGGCACTGGGTCAGAACATGCGCATCGCGTTCATGGCATGGAACGGCTTCAACTTCGAAGACTCCATCTGCCTGTCCGAGCGTGTGGTTCAGGAAGACCGTTTCACCACGATCCACATTCAGGAACTGACCTGTGTGGCCCGTGACACCAAGCTTGGTCCAGAGGAAATCACTGCGGACATCCCGAACGTGGGTGAAGCTGCACTGAACAAGCTGGACGAAGCCGGTATCGTTTACGTAGGTGCTGAAGTAGGCGCAGGCGATATTCTGGTCGGTAAGGTCACTCCGAAAGGCGAGACCCAACTGACTCCGGAAGAAAAACTGCTGCGTGCGATCTTCGGTGAAAAAGCCAGCGACGTTAAAGACACTTCCCTGCGTGTACCTACCGGTACCAAAGGTACTGTCATCGACGTTCAGGTCTTCACCCGCGACGGCGTTGAGCGTGATGCTCGTGCACTGTCGATCGAGAAGTCCCAGCTGGACGAGATCCGCAAGGATCTGAACGAAGAGTTCCGTATCGTTGAAGGCGCGACCTTCGAACGTCTGCGCTCCGCTCTGGTAGGCCACAAGGCTGAAGGCGGCGCCGGTCTGAAGAAAGGTCAGGACATCACCGACGAAGTTCTCGACGGTCTTGAGCATGGTCAGTGGTTCAAACTGCGCATGGCTGAAGATGCTCTGAACGAGCAGCTCGAGAAGGCTCAGGCCTACATCGTTGATCGTCGCCGTCTGCTGGACGACAAGTTCGAAGACAAGAAGCGCAAACTGCAGCAGGGCGATGACCTGGCTCCAGGCGTGCTGAAAATCGTCAAGGTTTACCTGGCAATCCGTCGTCGCATCCAGCCGGGCGACAAGATGGCCGGTCGTCACGGTAACAAAGGTGTGGTCTCCGTGATCATGCCGGTTGAAGACATGCCGCACGATGCCAATGGCACCCCGGTCGACGTCGTCCTCAACCCGTTGGGCGTACCTTCGCGTATGAACGTTGGTCAGATCCTTGAAACCCACCTGGGCCTCGCGGCCAAAGGTCTGGGCGAGAAGATCAACCGGATGGTCGAAGAGCAGCGTAAAGTCGCTGAACTGCGCACCTTCCTGGACGAGATCTACAACCAGATCGGCGGTCGTAACGAAGATCTGGACAGCTTCTCCGATCAGGAAATCCTGGATCTGGCGAAGAACCTGCGTGGCGGCGTTCCAATGGCCACTCCAGTGTTCGACGGCGCCAAGGAAAGCGAAATCAAGGCCATGCTGAAACTGGCAGACCTGCCGGAAAGCGGCCAGATGCAGCTGACTGACGGCCGTACCGGCAACAAGTTCGAGCGTCCAGTTACCGTTGGCTACATGTACATGCTGAAGCTGAACCACTTGGTAGACGACAAGATGCACGCGCGTTCTACCGGTTCGTACAGCCTGGTTACCCAGCAGCCGCTGGGTGGTAAGGCGCAGTTCGGTGGTCAGCGTTTCGGGGAGATGGAGGTCTGGGCACTGGAAGCATACGGTGCTGCTTACACTCTGCAAGAAATGCTCACAGTGAAGTCGGACGATGTGAACGGCCGTACCAAGATGTACAAAAACATCGTGGATGGCGATCACCGTATGGAGCCGGGCATGCCCGAGTCCTTCAACGTGTTGATCAAGGAAATTCGTTCCCTCGGCATCGATATCGATCTGGAAACCGAATAACACGTGACGCGATCGAGAGCGGGGCAGGATTGCTCGCTCTCTGCTCCGCCAGGAGGAAAGGCCTTGAAAGACCTACTGAATTTGCTGAAAAACCAGGGTCAAGTCGAAGAGTTCGACGCCATCCGTATCGGATTGGCCTCGCCTGAGATGATCCGCTCGTGGTCGTTCGGTGAAGTTAAAAAGCCGGAAACCATCAACTACCGTACGTTCAAACCCGAGCGTGACGGTCTGTTCTGCGCCAAGATCTTTGGCCCGGTAAAGGATTACGAGTGCCTGTGCGGTAAGTACAAGCGCTTGAAGCACCGTGGTGTGATCTGCGAGAAGTGCGGCGTTGAAGTTGCACTGGCCAAGGTTCGTCGTGAGCGCATGGCGCACATCGAACTGGCTTCGCCAGTTGCCCACATCTGGTTCCTGAAATCGCTGCCGTCCCGTATCGGCCTGCTGATGGACATGACCCTGCGTGATATCGAGCGCGTTCTCTACTTCGAGAGCTATGTCGTTATCGACCCGGGCATGACCACCCTTGAAAAAGGTCAACTGCTGAACGACGAGCAGTACTTCGAAGCGCTGGAAGAGTTCGGTGACGACTTCGACGCCCGCATGGGTGCTGAGGCTGTCCGTGAACTGCTGCACGCTATCGACCTGGAGCACGAGATTGGTCGTCTGCGCGAAGAGATTCCGCAAACCAACTCGGAAACCAAGATCAAGAAGCTGTCCAAGCGTCTGAAGTTGATGGAAGCCTTCCAGGGTTCCGGCAACCTGCCAGAGTGGATGGTGCTGACCGTTCTGCCGGTTCTGCCGCCAGATCTGCGTCCACTGGTCCCGCTGGATGGCGGTCGCTTCGCGACTTCCGACCTCAACGATCTGTATCGTCGAGTGATCAACCGTAACAACCGTTTGAAGCGCCTGCTGGATCTGTCCGCTCCGGACATCATCGTGCGCAACGAAAAGCGTATGTTGCAGGAAGCTGTCGATGCACTGCTCGACAACGGTCGTCGTGGCCGCGCTATCACCGGTTCGAACAAGCGTCCTCTGAAATCCCTGGCTGACATGATCAAGGGTAAGCAGGGTCGTTTCCGTCAGAACTTGCTCGGTAAGCGTGTTGACTACTCCGGTCGTTCGGTAATTACCGTAGGTCCGACCCTGCGTCTGCACCAGTGCGGTCTGCCGAAGAAGATGGCTCTCGAGCTGTTCAAACCGTTCATTTTCGGCAAGCTGGAAATGCGTGGTCTGGCGACCACCATCAAAGCGGCCAAGAAAATGGTCGAGCGCGAACTGCCAGAGGTTTGGGACGTTCTCGCTGAAGTGATTCGCGAACACCCGGTTCTTCTCAACCGTGCACCGACCCTTCACCGTCTGGGTATCCAGGCGTTTGAACCGGTACTGATCGAAGGTAAGGCTATCCAGCTGCACCCGCTGGTCTGCGCCGCGTACAACGCCGACTTCGACGGCGACCAAATGGCCGTGCACGTACCGCTGACGCTGGAAGCCCAGCTCGAAGCGCGTGCGTTGATGATGTCGACCAACAACATTCTGTCGCCAGCCAACGGTGAGCCAATCATCGTTCCGTCGCAGGACGTTGTATTGGGTCTGTACTACATGACTCGTGAAGCGATCAACGCCAAGGGCGAAGGTCGTGTGTTCGCGGATCTGCAGGAAGTTGACCGTGTGTTCCGTGCCGGCGAAGCCGCACTGCACGCCAAGGTCAAGGTTCGTATCAACGAAACCGTCAACGACCGTGACGGCAACAGCGTGAGCGGTACCCGTATCGTCGACACCACCGTCGGCCGTGCGCTGCTGTTCCAGGTTGTGCCAAAAGGCCTGTCGTACGACGTCGTCAACTTGCCGATGAAGAAAAAGGCGATCTCCAAGCTGATCAACCAGTGCTACCGCGTGGTTGGTCTGAAAGAGACCGTGATCTTCGCTGACCAGTTGATGTACACCGGTTTCGCTTACTCGACCATCTCCGGCGTTTCCATCGGTGTTAACGACTTCGTTATCCCGGACGAAAAAGCCCGCATCATCGGTGCAGCCACCGACGAAGTGAAAGAGATCGAGAGCCAGTACGCCTCCGGCCTGGTAACCCAGGGCGAGAAGTACAACAAAGTGATCGACCTTTGGTCGAAGGCGAACGACGAAGTTTCCAAGGCGATGATGGCCAACCTCTCGAAAGAGAAAGTCATCGACCGTCACGGCGACGAAGTCGACCAAGAGTCCTTCAACTCGATGTACATGATGGCCGACTCGGGTGCGCGGGGTTCCGCAGCACAGATTCGTCAGCTGGCCGGTATGCGTGGTCTGATGGCCAAGCCGGACGGTTCCATCATTGAAACGCCGATTACTGCGAACTTCCGTGAAGGTCTGAGCGTACTCCAGTACTTCATCTCGACTCACGGTGCTCGTAAAGGTCTGGCGGATACCGCGTTGAAAACTGCGAACTCCGGTTACCTGACTCGTCGTCTGGTAGACGTGGCGCAGGATCTGGTTGTAACCGAGATCGATTGCGGCACCGAACACGGTCTGCTGATGACTCCGCACATTGAAGGCGGTGACGTTGTAGAGCCGTTGGGTGAGCGCGTATTGGGTCGTGTTATTGCCCGTGACGTATTCAAGCCAGGCACCGAGGACGTCATCGTTCCTGCCGGTACCCTGGTTGACGAGAAGTGGGTCGAGTTCATCGAGCTGAACAGCATCGACGAAGTGATCGTGCGTTCGCCGATCAGCTGCGAAACCCGCTATGGCATTTGCGCCAAGTGCTACGGCCGTGATCTGGCGCGTGGTCACCAGGTGAACATCGGTGAAGCGGTCGGCGTTATCGCTGCCCAGTCCATCGGTGAGCCGGGTACCCAGCTGACCATGCGTACGTTCCACATCGGTGGTGCGGCAAGCCGTACTTCCGCTGCCGACAGCGTTCAGGTGAAGAATGGCGGTACTGTCCGTCTGCACAACCTGAAACACGTTGAGCGTGTGGATGGCCACCTGGTTGCTGTGTCCCGTTCCGGTGAGCTGGCAATCGCTGATGACTTCGGTCGTGAGCGCGAGCGTTACAAGCTGCCGTACGGTGCTGTGATTTCGGTTAAAGAAGGTGACAAGGTCGACGCTGGCGCAATCGTGGCCAAGTGGGATCCGCACACTCACCCGATCGTTACCGAAATGAAAGGTACCGTGACCTACGTGGGCATGGAAGAAGGCATCACGATCAAGCGTCAGACTGACGAATTGACCGGTATGACCAACATTGAAGTACTCGACGCGAAAGATCGTCCAGCTGCGGGCAAGGAAATCCGTCCAGCAGTGAAGATGGTCGACGACAACGGCAAGGATCTGTTGCTGCCAGGCACTGACGTTATCGCTCAGTACTTCCTGCCAGCCAACGCCCTGGTCGGTGTTGCGGACGGTGCGAAGATCGCGATCGGTGATGTTATCGCTCGTATCCCGCAAGAAACTTCGAAAACTCGCGACATCACCGGTGGTCTGCCGCGTGTTGCCGACCTGTTCGAAGCTCGTCGTCCGAAAGAAGCGTCGATTCTGGCTGAAGTCAGCGGCACCATCGCGTTCGGTAAAGAGACCAAAGGCAAACGCCGTCTGGTCATTACCCCGAACGACGGTAGCGATCCGTACGAAGAGCTGATTCCGAAGTGGCGTCACCTGAACGTGTTCGAAGGCGAACAGGTAAACCGCGGCGAAGTTATCTCCGACGGTCCAAGCGATCCGCACGACATCCTGCGTCTGCTGGGTGTGAGCGCGCTGGCCAAGTACATCGTGAACGAGATCCAGGACGTTTACCGTCTGCAAGGCGTGAAGATCAACGACAAGCACATCGAGACCATCCTGCGTCAGATGCTGCGTAAAGTTGAGATCTCCGAGTCCGGCGATTCCAGCTTCATCAAGGGCGACCAGATGGAACTGACTCACGTACTGGTAGAGAACGAGCGTCTGAACGCGGAAGACAAATTTGTCTCCAAGTTCACCCGCGTTCTGCTGGGTATCACCAAGGCGTCGTTGTCGACCGAATCGTTCATCTCGGCGGCTTCCTTCCAGGAAACCACTCGCGTACTGACCGAAGCGGCAGTCACCGGCAAGCGCGACTACCTGCGCGGCCTGAAAGAAAACGTGGTTGTGGGTCGTCTGATCCCGGCCGGTACCGGTCTGGCTTATCACAGCGAGCGCAAGCGTCGCCGTGATGCTGACAAGCCGTTGCGCGTAAGCGCCAGTGAAGTGGAAGCTGCACTGACCGAAGCGCTGAACTCGAGCGGTAACTGAGTTCTGCGGAAAATAAGTTGAGGCCCTGATCGCTCCGTTCGTCGAATCGAGACAAATTGTCAAGGTTCGACGGGCGGGGAGGTCGGGGCCTTGCCTTGACTGGGGGCAAGATCCTCTTTAGACTCTTGATCCCCTAAATTTGGCGGGAATCCGTTCCTGTCATTTTGCTTTTCTTGCAAGACAATAGCGTCGCAAGACAACAGTGGAGCTAGTAGATGGCAACTATCAACCAGCTGGTACGTCAGCCGCGTAAGCGTATCGTCGAGAAATCCGACGTACCTGCGCTGCAGAACTGCCCGCAACGTCGTGGCGTGTGCACCCGTGTGTACACCACTACGCCGAAAAAACCTAACTCGGCACTGCGTAAAGTATGCCGTGTGCGTCTGACCAACGGTTTCGAGGTTTCCTCGTACATCGGTGGTGAAGGCCACAACCTGCAAGAGCACAGCGTGGTACTGATCCGCGGCGGTCGTGTAAAAGACTTGCCAGGTGTTCGTTACCACACCGTTCGCGGCTCCTTGGATACTTCCGGCGTTAAAGGCCGTAACCAGGGTCGTTCGAAGTACGGTACCAAGCGTCCGAAGTAATCGGCCGTTTTGCAGATTTTCATTTTATTGAGTCGATAAGAGTAAGGTCGGGCTTGCATCCACTGGATCTGTCCCGAACTAACCTGAAGACCGCTTGAGGGCTTATCATGCCAAGACGTCGCGTAGCAGCAAAGCGTGAGATTCTGGACGATCCGAAATACGGAAGCCAGATCCTCGCCAAATTCATGAACCACGTTATGGAAAGCGGCAAGAAAGCCGTTGCCGAGCGTATCGTTTATGGTGCCCTGGAAACCGTGAAGGCTCGTAAGGCCGGCACCGATCCCCTGGAACTCTTCGAAAAAGCACTCGACGCCATCGCTCCGCTGGTCGAAGTGAAGTCGCGCCGCGTTGGTGGTGCTACTTACCAGGTTCCGGTCGAGGTTCGTCCTTCCCGCCGTAACGCTCTGGCAATGCGCTGGTTGGTAGACTTCGCCCGTAAGCGTGGCGAGAAGTCTATGGCTCTGCGCTTGGCTGGCGAACTGCTGGATGCTGCTGAAGGTAAAGGTGCTGCTGTTAAGAAGCGTGAAGACGTGCACCGTATGGCCGAAGCCAACAAAGCTTTCTCGCACTACCGCTTCTAATTTTAGCTTCACTAATTTTGCGAGGGCTTTATGGCTCGTACTACTCCGATTAGTCGCTACCGTAACATTGGTATCGTCGCTCACGTGGATGCTGGTAAAACCACCACCACCGAGCGCGTCCTTTTTTACACTGGCAAAAGTCACAAAATGGGCGAGGTGCATGACGGCGCCGCGACCACAGACTGGATGGTTCAGGAGCAGGAGCGTGGTATTACCATTACTTCTGCTGCTATTACCGCCTTCTGGAAAGGTTCCGAGAAGCAGTATCCTCACGAGCACCGCTTCAACGTCATCGATACCCCGGGCCACGTAGACTTCACCATTGAAGTTGAACGTTCCCTGCGCGTACTCGACGGCGCTGTGGTTGTATTCTGCGGTACTTCGGGTGTTGAGCCTCAGTCGGAAACCGTATGGCGTCAGGCCAACAAATACGGTGTTCCACGTCTTGTTTACGTAAACAAGATGGACCGTGCTGGTGCCAACTTCCTGCGCGTGATCGGTCAGATCAAACAGCGTCTGGGTCACACTCCGGTGCCGATTCAGCTGGCTATCGGTTCGGAAGACAACTTCCAGGGCCAGATCGACCTGATCAACATGCAGGCTGTTTACTGGAACGACTCCGACAAGGGTATGGTTCCTGTTCGCAAGGAAATCCCTGCGGACATGCTCGAGCTGGCTACTGAGTGGCGCAGCAACATGGTTGAAGCTGCGGCCGAAGCCAGTGAAGAGCTGATGAACAAGTACCTGGAAGGCGAAGAGCTGTCGATCGAAGAGATCAAGGCCGCTCTGCGTCAGCGTACTATCGCTGGCGAAATCGTTCTGGCTGTGTGCGGTTCGTCGTTCAAGAACAAGGGCGTTCCCCTGGTTCTCGACGCCGTTATCGACTTCCTGCCTGCTCCAACCGACATTCCAGCTATCAAGGGCTCGAACCCTGATAACGAGGAAGAGGAAATGGAGCGTCACGCAAGTGACGACGAGCCGTTCGCGGCACTGGCGTTCAAAATCGCTACCGACCCATTCGTGGGTACCTTGACCTTCGTCCGTGTTTACTCGGGCGTGTTGAACTCCGGCGACGGCGTGATCAACTCGGTTAAAGGCAAAAAAGAGCGCGTGGGTCGTATGGTGCAAATGCACGCAAACGCCCGTGAAGAGATCAAGGAAGTACGCGCTGGCGACATCGCGGCCTTGATCGGCATGAAGGACGTCACCACTGGTGAGACCCTCTGCAACGCTGACAAGCCAATCATCCTGGTTCGCATGGACTTCCCGGAGCCGGTTATTTCGGTTGCCGTAGAGCCTAAGACCAAGGATGACCAGGAAAAAATGGGTATCGCTCTGGGCAAGCTTGCTCAGGAAGACCCTTCTTTCCGCGTTAAAACTGATGAAGAGACTGGTCAAACGATCATCTCCGGCATGGGCGAGCTGCACCTGGACATCCTGGTTGACCGGATGCGCCGTGAGTTCAACGTCGAAGCCAACATCGGCAAGCCTCAGGTTTCGTATCGTGAGCGCATCACGAAGAACTGTGAAATCGAAGGCAAGTTCGTTCGTCAGTCCGGTGGTCGCGGCCAGTTCGGTCACTGCTGGATCCGTTTTGCTCCTGCTGATGAAGGTCAGGAAGGTCTGCAATTCGTGAACGAAGTTGTAGGTGGTGTGGTTCCTAAGGAATACATCCCGGCTATCCAGAAAGGTATCGAAGAGCAGATGAAGAACGGCGTTGTTGCCGGCTATCCGCTGATCGGCCTGAAGGCTACCGTGTTCGATGGTTCTTACCACGACGTCGACTCCAACGAGATGGCGTTTAAAGTGGCTGCTTCCATGGCGACCAAGCAACTGGCCCAGAAGGGTGGTGGTGAGTTGCTCGAGCCGATCATGGCGGTAGAGGTTGTTACGCCTGAAGACTATATGGGTGATGTAATGGGCGACCTTAACCGTCGTCGCGGCATGATCCAGGGTATGGAAGACACAGTGTCCGGCAAGGTTATCCGTGCCGAGGTTCCACTGGGTGAGATGTTCGGTTATGCGACCGACGTCCGTTCCATGTCCCAGGGTCGCGCAAGCTACTCTATGGAATTCAAAAAATACGATACGGCTCCGTCGCACATCGTCGAATCCGTAACCAAAAAACAAGGCTGATTCAGCCCCTTTAGGCTAGGAGTTAATTGTCGTGGCTAAAGAAAAATTTGATCGTTCCCTACCGCACGTCAACGTTGGCACCATCGGTCACGTTGACCACGGTAAAACCACTCTGACCGCTGCTCTGACTCGCGTTTGCTCCGAAGTTTTCGGTTCGGCCGTAGTTGAATTCGACAAGATCGACAGCGCTCCAGAAGAAAAAGCTCGCGGTATCACCATCAACACCGCGCACGTTGAGTACAACTCGCTGATCCGTCACTACGCTCACGTTGACTGCCCAGGTCA
>NZ_QAIK01000141.1:0-10890 GCF_003061005.1 Pseudomonas sp. HMWF021
TCTTTGAACCTCTGGTAGTGAAATGAGCTTCCACCATCTCCCTCCTACAGGTTTGGGTGGCAGCCATGCGCGGGGTAGGAGAACCGAGACCAGAGCACTCGGCCACGCCAAAGCGTGCCCGCGCATAACCGCCGCAAATGATCTTACGGACGCACGTAGACTGCCGCAAACCGGGCGACGACGTTTATGCGCTCTTCTGGTATCAGGGCTCCTACACCCTGTCGCCGCATCTGCGGTGACAATGCAAGACTATCCCTGCTACCCAACGCCCACCAGTTCATGAAAGCCGCCGCAACTCGAAGGAAACGTCCGAAGCCTTCGCCCGGAAAACTCACTCCAGTTCTGCCAGCAAATACTCCACCAATGCCGATTGCGACGATTCTTCCGACGTTGAAATCTGAAAAAACCGCCCGACCTTGCAGCGCAGCACAGGCTCGGGAAAACCCTCGAACAACGGCGGATGTTCCTCGCTCAACCACTGCAAAGCGTTGCCGATGCGCACTGCATCACCCGCACAAGCCAGTACCGGAGCAGGCACCGTCCACCAGGGAAAAACCCGTCCGCAACCCTGCGCCCGCCCCCCGACTTCAAAGGCCTGGCCATTGATCAGTCCTCGCGAGATCACCGGCAAAAGCTGCACCGCACTGACCGCTTCGGACTGCAAGATCGGCAACAGAAACCGCCCGTCCCAAAACCGGAAAAACACCGCTTTGCCGTCGGGCGTCAGCACCTGGGTCAAGCTGCAAAAATGCTCAACCACCACCTCAAGGCTCGCCGAAGAGATTGCCAGCCACCCCCAATCCACAGACTCGGTAGTCGCCACCCAATCGAGAACCTCACTGTCCGCAGCGACAATTCCCACAAACGGCATCACCTCCTCCCACCCGGCGTAGATCGTGTCCGCCCAGATCGGGCTGCGGGCAATCAGTGGTGGCCTGGCGTCGCTGGCGTTACTGAAGATCGCGAACAGTTGCTCGGAGGGTTTCAGCGGTTCACGCGCCAGCCAGTCTGAAGGCTTGAGGCACTCAGGCTGCACAGACACCGTCCTTGCAGCGCTCGCACTCCTCACAAAATGGCGCATCACTTTTCAGGCTCATGATTTGTGCCAACGTGAGGATCGCCGCGGGCGCGGCCGCCAGTTTTTCCGGCAGCCCCGGCACACTCGGTGCCGCGCTCATCGCCGCCATCGGCGCACCACCGACCTGAATCGGTACGCTGCTGAAGATCCCGCCGGGGCCGATGTTGATCCACTGCCCGCCGGCCTGAATGGTTGCGCTCGCGCCGCCATCGATCACCACCTGTTGCCCGGCACTGAGGTGGATTTGCCCGCTGGCGCTGGTCGCCTGATTGCTCACCCGAATATGCTGATCGCCCACCACCGTCAGGTGATCGTCCTGCTTCACTTCGGTCTGGCGCTGGCCGTGGGTGATGCGCTGCTCGTCAGCCTTCAACTCATGTTTCGCCAGGCCGGTGACGACGACGCTGCGCTGGTTGTCGACCTGCAGTTGTTGGTCGTGCAACACATGCTGGGTCCAGTTGCGCTGGGCGCGCAGGTAAATTTCCTCGGCGCCTTTCTTGTCCTCGATGCGCAGTTCGTTGTAACCGCCGCCACCAGGGCTGCTCTGGCTGCGCAGGATGCTGCGGGTCTTGTCCGCCGGCAGGTCCAGCGGCACCGGGGTCGCCGCATTGGGCAGGCAGCCCATCACCAGCGGTTTGTCGGCATCGGCGTCGATGAAACCGACCAGCACCTCCATGCCGACCCGCGGGATCAGCACACTGCCGTAATGGTCATGGGCCCAACTGGTGGCGACACGCAGCCAGCAGCTGGAATGCTCGTTGAGTTCGCCGTCACGATCCCAGGCCAGTTGCACCTTGACCCGGCCATATTCGTCGCAGTGGATTTCCGTGTCTTGTGGCCCGGTGACGACGGCAGGTTGATAGCCGAGCATCCGTGGTTTTTCCGGGCAGAGGGCCGGGCGGAAGAACACGTCCCACGGCGTGGCGAGAAAGGTATTACGGTAACCCTGGAAACCTTCACCATCACTGGTCACCGATTCCTCAAGCACTTGCGGCTGTCGCCCACGGTGTTCGATGGCGGTGAGCAGCCACAGGTCATTCCAGTCCTTGCGCGGATGCTCGGCCAGTTGCAGGAAATGTCCGCAAACCAGTGCGGATACGTCGCTGATGCCCTCGGCCTGACGATAATCGGCGACATGTCTTTCCAGCGCGCGCTGCGCCAGGTGCTTGCCGGTCTCCCGGTCGTTGAACTGGCCGGGAAAGTGATAATCCTCCAGCACCGGACGTTGCTCGCTTTCACTGCGGTTTTGCAGTTGCAGGCGCGGCTTTTCAAAGTTGTAGTCACGCCGGGTGACCACGCTGGTGCGGGTTTCCACCCTGACATTGAAGCGCTGGATGGCCGGCGCCGCAGACGCCATGCCGCTGCCCGGCAAGTACAGCGTCGATTCGGCCAGGCGCGGGAACACCGTCTGATCGTCGCCGAACACCAACACATGCCCGTCGGCACTGTGCTGAAAGTGGTAATGAATGCCGACCTCGGCACACAGGCGCTGAACGAACGCCAGATCAGTCTCGGCGTACTGCACGCAATATTCACGCACCGGGTAGTCACTGCCGAGACGAAATTCGAGGGCATCGCGCAGGATCGCGTGATCCTTGAGGATGCGCGCAACGATCTGCGGCACCGTCTGATGCTGAAAAATCCGCTGATTGGTGCGGTGGCCGAGGTAAGTCAGACGCGGCACAAGGCTCAGGTGATAGCGTGTCAGACGTTTCCCGGAATCCCCCTGCCCGACCCGATAAATCTGGCCGTGGATACCACCGCCATCGGCTTCAAAACTCAGAAACGCCTGACGGTGCAACAGGCTTTCGAGATCCAGATCCGGTCGCTCGCTGACCAGTTCCAGCTCGAAACGATAGGGTTGGCTGATGGCTTCCTTGCCCGTGAACTCAAGGACCTTGAGGTCAGTTTGGGCGCCTTCGAGGGTCAACATGAAACGCGGTTGATTGGCAGGCGCGAACATCCGGTGTGTCTCTGCAGAATGAGGGCGGGCGATTCTGCATGAGGGGCAAGGGGTGTTGGGTAGGTGACGGAAAAATCAGATTTGCCCTACTTTTTCCGTCGAAAAAACCTTCGGATATTGGCGCATTCGACTACAGACATATCCCCCAAAACCACCACTGGCCCTGTGGGAGCTGGCTTGCCAGCGATGAGGTCGGCACATTCAATTCATTCGCTGACTGACACACCGCCATCGCTGGCAAGCCAGCTCCCACAGGGTTCTCCATGTTCTTGAGAAATCACAGGCATAAAAAAACGGCCCGTCTCCTGTAGGAAACGGGCCGTTTTCGCGTGAGCGTCAGCTCAGAACAATTACTTGTTCAGGTGGAAATCCTTTTCCGCCGCCTGGAAGCGCTGCACCATGCCAGCGGTCGGCTCGCCGAGCTTGCTGACGATGTAGATCGCCAGGCTGGCGAAGATGAAGCCCGGGATGATTTCGTACAGGCCCATCACCTCGAAGTGCTTCCACACCACCACGGTGATGGCGCCGACCAGGATGCCGGCCAGTGCGCCGTTGCGGGTCATGTCTTTCCAGATCACCGAAATCAGCACCACTGGACCGAACGCGGCACCGAAACCGGCCCAGGCGTAGGACACCAGGCCCAGTACGCGGTTTTCCGGGTTGGCGGCCATGGCGATGGCGATCAGCGCCACCAGCAGCACCATTGCGCGACCGACCCAGACCAGTTCAACCTGGGAAGCGGATTTGCGCAGGAAAGTCTTGTAGAAGTCCTCGGTCAGGGCGCTCGAGCACACCAGCAACTGGCAGCTCAGGGTGCTCATCACAGCAGCGAGAATCGCCGACAGCAGGACACCGGCCACCCAAGGATTGAAGAGGATCTTGGCCAGTTCGATGAACACCCGCTCGTGGTTCTCGGTCACGGGACCGGCCACTTCCGGGTGCGCCGAGAAGTAGGCGATGCCGAAGAAGCCCACGGCCACAGTTCCGCCCAGGCACAGGATCATCCAGGTCATGGAGATGCGACGGGCGTTGGCGATCGACTTCACCGAATCAGCGGCCATGAAGCGCGCGAGGATGTGCGGCTGGCCGAAGTAGCCCAGACCCCAGCCCATCAGCGAGATGATGCCGATGAAAGTGGTGCCCTTGAGCATGTCGAAGTTGCTCGGGTCCTGGGCTTCGATGGCGAGGAACGTGGTGTCGACGCCACCGGTGGCCAGCAACACGATGATCGGCGTCAGCAGCAAAGCGAAGATCATCAGCGTGGCTTGCACGGTGTCAGTCCAGCTCACCGCGAGGAAACCGCCGACGAAGGTGTAGGCAATCGTCGCCGCAGCACCGGCCCACAGCGCCGTCTCGTAGGACATGCCGAAGGTGCTTTCGAACAGACGGGCGCCAGCAACGATGCCGGAAGCGCAGTAAATGGTGAAGAACACCAGAATCACCACCGCCGAAATGATGCGCAGCAGGCCGCTCTTGTCTTCGAAACGGCTGGAGAAATAGTCCGGCAGGGTCAGGGCATCGCCGTTGTGCTCGGTCTGCACGCGCAGACGGCCGGCGACGAACAGCCAGTTCAGGTAGGCGCCGACGATCAGGCCGATGGCGATCCAGCTTTCGGACAGACCGGACATGTAGATGGCGCCCGGCAGGCCCATCAGCAACCAGCCGCTCATGTCGGAAGCACCGGCTGACAGCGCCGTTACCACGCTGCCGAGGCTGCGGCCGCCAAGAATATAGTCGGAAAGGTTGTTGGTGGAGCGATAGGCCATGAAGCCGATCAGCACCATTGCTGCGATGTAGATCACGAACGTGATCAGTGTTGGATTGCTTACGCTCATTAAGTACGCCCTGGCTTTGTTTTTATGTTGCAGCGGTGATCGCTCGCGCTCAAACGGCGACGTTTGGCAGACGAATCGGGATCCCGCGCATTTAGGACTGATGTTTCCCCAGGAAAGCCACCAGCCGATGCACCGGGTTATCCCGGTTGCACCTTGGGCGCGAATGCTATGCAACAAAGCAAAACAGGTGCAACCAGTTTCTTGAGAATAAGTTGCACCTGCTGGAATTCGGCGGCGAAACCGCGGTTTTTGCTCCCTTTTGTTGCAGTCATGACGTCTGGCTAGAAGCAAAAGCACCAAGCGGGAGCAGTATTTTCATAGCAGAAATAAATTCCTGAAGACCTGCCAATTATTCCGACAAAAAAGGGTTGCACCCGGTTGCACCTCTTTCGGCGCACGGCTAATCTTGCCGCCAGCTGATGCCACGCAACTGTGGCAACCATGAGGATAAAAATATGGCTACCACCACCCTTGGGGTCAAACTCGATGACCCGACCCGCGAGCGCCTGAAGGCTGCCGCGACCTCGATTGATCGCACACCGCACTGGCTGATCAAGCAGGCAATTTTCAATTACCTGGAAAAACTCGAGGGTGGTGCAACCCTGACCGAGTTGAACGGTTTGACCGCCAAGGACAGCGATGACGCTGGCGAAGTGCAGACCGATCACGCCCACCAGTGCTTCCTCGAATTCGCTGAAAGCATCCTGCCGCAATCGGTTCTGCGCGCTTCGATCACCGCCGCTTACCGTCGCCCCGAGCCGGAAGTGGTGCCGATGCTGATCGAGCAGGCGCGCCTGCCGGCGCCAATGGCCGAAGCCACCAACAAACTCGCCGCGACCATCGCGGAAAAACTGCGTAACCAGAAAAGTGCCGGCGGTCGTGCAGGCATTGTTCAGGGTCTGCTGCAGGAATTTTCCCTGTCGTCTCAGGAAGGCGTGGCGCTGATGTGCCTGGCCGAAGCGCTGCTTCGCATCCCGGACAAAGGCACTCGCGATGCGCTGATCCGCGACAAGATCAGCACCGGCAACTGGCAGCCGCACCTGGGCAACAGCCCGTCGCTGTTCGTCAACGCGGCGACTTGGGGCCTGCTGCTGACCGGCAAACTGGTGTCGACTCACAACGAAGCCGGCCTGACCTCGTCGCTGAGCCGCATCATCGGCAAGAGCGGCGAGCCGATGATCCGCAAGGGCGTCGACATGGCCATGCGTCTGATGGGCGAGCAGTTCGTGACCGGCGAAACCATCGCCGAAGCCCTGGCCAACGCGAGCAAGTTCGAAGCCAAGGGCTTCCGCTATTCCTACGACATGCTCGGTGAAGCGGCGCTGACCGAACACGACGCGCAGAAGTACCTGGCGTCGTACGAACAAGCCATTCACTCGATCGGCAAAGCCTCCCACGGTCGTGGGATTTATGAAGGCCCGGGCATTTCCATCAAGCTGTCGGCACTGCACCCGCGCTACAGCCGTGCGCAGTACGAGCGCGTGATGGACGAGCTGTACCCGCGCCTGCTGTCGCTGACCCTGCTGGCCAAGCAATACGACATCGGCCTGAACATCGACGCCGAAGAAGCCGACCGCCTGGAACTGTCGCTGGATCTGCTCGAACGCCTGTGCTTCGAGCCGCAGCTGACCGGTTGGAACGGCATCGGCTTCGTGATTCAGGCTTATCAGAAGCGCTGCCCATACGTGATCGACTACGTGATCGATCTGGCCCGCCGTAGCCGTCATCGCCTGATGATCCGTCTGGTGAAAGGCGCGTACTGGGACAGCGAAATCAAGCGCGCCCAGGTCGAAGGCCTGGAAGGCTATCCGGTCTACACCCGCAAGGTGTACACCGACGTTTCCTACATTGCCTGCGCGCGCAAACTGCTGTCGGTGCCGGAAGTCATCTACCCGCAGTTCGCCACGCACAACGCCCACACCTTGTCGGCGATTTACCACATTGCCGGTCAGAACTATTACCCGGGCCAGTACGAATTCCAGTGCCTGCACGGCATGGGCGAACCGCTCTACGAGCAAGTTGTAGGCAAAGTTTCCGAAGGCAAGCTGAACCGTCCGTGCCGCGTGTACGCACCAGTCGGCACCCACGAAACCCTGCTGGCGTACCTCGTGCGTCGCTTGCTGGAAAACGGCGCCAACACTTCGTTCGTCAACCGCATCGCCGACCAGTCGATTTCGATTCAGGAACTGGTGGCCGATCCGGTGGCGCAGATCGAGCAGATGGCGACCGTGGAAGGTGGTTTCGGCCTGCCGCACCCGCGTATTCCGCTGCCGCGTGATCTGTACGGCGCCGAGCGCGCCAACTCCGCCGGTATCGACATGGCCAACGAACATCGTCTGGCTTCGCTGTCCTGCGCCCTGCTCGCCACCGCGCACAACAACTGGAAGGCCGCGCCGATGCTCGGTTGCGCTTCCAGCAACGAAGCCCCGGCGCCAGTGCTGAACCCGGCGGATCACCGCGATGTGGTCGGCCACGTGCAGGAAGCCACCGTCGAAGACGTCGACAACGCGATCCAGTGCGCACTCAATGCTGCGCCAATCTGGCAGGCCACCCCGCCGGCCGAGCGCGCAGCGATTCTGGAACGTGCCGCTGACCTGATGGAAGGCGAGATCCAGCCACTGATGGGCCTGCTGGCCCGTGAAGCCGGCAAGACCTTCGCCAACGCCATCGCCGAAGTGCGTGAAGCGGTCGATTTCCTGCGTTACTACGCGGTGCAGGCGCGCAACGATTTCAGCAATGACGCCCACCGCCCACTGGGCCCGGTGGTGTGCATCAGCCCGTGGAACTTCCCGCTGGCCATCTTCAGCGGTCAGGTCGCTGCCGCACTGGCCGCCGGTAACCCGGTACTGGCCAAACCGGCCGAACAGACACCGCTGGTTGCCGCGCAAGCCGTACGTTTGCTGCTGGAAGCCGGGATTCCCGAAGGCGTGCTGCAACTGCTGCCGGGTCGCGGTGAAACCGTCGGTGCCGGTCTGGTGGGTGACGAGCGCGTCAAAGGCGTGATGTTCACCGGTTCCACCGAAGTCGCGCGTCTGCTGCAGCGCAACATCGCCGGTCGCCTCGACAGCCAGGGCCGTCCGATTCCGCTGATCGCCGAAACCGGCGGCCAGAACGCAATGATCGTCGACTCTTCGGCACTGACCGAACAAGTGGTGATCGACGTGGTGTCCTCGGCCTTCGACAGCGCCGGTCAGCGTTGCTCGGCCCTGCGCGTGCTGTGCCTGCAGGAAGATTCCGCCGACCGTGTCATCGAAATGCTCAAAGGCGCGATGGCGGAAAGCCGTCTCGGCAACCCTGAGCGCCTGTCCGTGGACATTGGCCCGGTGATCGACGCCGAAGCCAAGACCGGCATCGACAAGCACATCCAGGCCATGCGCGATAAAGGTCGCAGCGTGTACCAGGTGGCTATCGCCGACAGCGAAGAAGTCAAACGCGGCACCTTCGTCATGCCGACCCTGATCGAGCTGGAAAGCTTCGACGAACTGCAACGCGAGATCTTCGGCCCGGTGCTGCACGTGGTGCGCTACAAGCGCAAGGACATCGACCAGTTGATCGGCCAGATCAATGCCTCCGGTTATGGCCTGACCCTCGGCGTGCACACCCGCATCGACGAGACCATCGCCAAGGTGATCGACAACGTCAACGCCGGTAACGTCTACGTCAACCGCAATATCGTCGGTGCCGTGGTCGGCGTGCAACCGTTCGGCGGCGAAGGCCTGTCGGGTACTGGCCCGAAGGCCGGTGGCCCGCTGTACCTATACCGTTTGCTGTCGACGCGTCCTACTGACGCCATCGAACAATCCTTCGCTCGCGGTGATGCAGTCGTCGCCCCGGACGTGCGTCTGCGTGATGCCATGAGCAAACCGCTGAACGCCTTCAAGGCCTGGGCCGAGAGCAACCAGTACGCCGAACTGAGCGCCCTGTGCGTGCAGTACGCCGCCCAGTCGCAAAGCGGCATCACCCGCGTGCTGGCCGGCCCGACCGGCGAGAAGAACAGCTACGCGATCCTGCCGCGTGAACACGTGCTGTGCCTGGCGGACGTCGAAGGCGATCTGCTGACCCAACTGGCGGCGGTATTGGCGGTCGGCGGTTCGGCGGTATGGCCGGAATCCGACATCAGCAAGGCATTGTTCGCACGCCTGCCGAAGGACGTTCAGGCGCGGATCAAACGGGTTGCCGACTGGAACAAGGACGAAGTGGTGTTCGATGCGGTGCTGCATCACGGTCACTCCGACCAGTTGCGTGGCGTGTGCCAGCAGATTGCCAAGCGTGCCGGTGCGATCGTGGGCGTTCAGGGCTTGTCCCAGGGCGAGACCAACATTGCGCTGGAGCGTCTGGTGATCGAGCGGGCGTTGAGCGTCAACACGGCGGCGGCGGGTGGTAATGCCAGCCTGATGACTATCGGTTAATACCGATAACCGGGCACTTGCAACAGGTGTCCGTTTCAGGAGAAATCCCTGTGGGAGCTGGCTTGCCAGCGATAGCGATGTGTCAGCCAGCATTAATGTTGACTGATCTGCCGCCATCGCTGGCAAGCCAGCTCCCACAGTTGTTTTGGAGTGTTTGTTAAGTCGGTGCTCGGCTCCAACATCACCGTCATCAATCATCGTATTCAGCCTTTATCAGCACGCCTAGACTCGGCCCAACCCCAAATTTCAGGTAGGCCGCCATGTCCGAGACGCTGCTCAGTTCCCGCAATCTGGCTTTCGAGCTGTACGAAGTCCTCGATGCCGAGGGCCTGACCCGGCGTGAGCGCTTTGCCGAACACAACCGCGAGACTTTCGACGCGGCCATCGGCACCGCCCGCAGCATTGCCGAGAAATACTTCGCGCCGCACAACCGCAAGGGCGACGAGAACGAGCCGCGCTACAAGAACGGTCAGGCGATTCTGATTCCCGAGGTAAAACCGGCGGTGGACGCGTTCCTCGAGGCCGGTTTCCTCAACGCCGCGCGCAGCTTCGAAGCGGGCGGCATGCAACTGCCGACGCTGCTGTCGCAAGCGTGCTTTGCGCATTTTCAAGCGGCGAACGCGGCGACCACTTCGTACCCGTTCCTGACCATGGGCGCGGCCAACCTGATCGAAAGCTTTGGCAGCGACGAGCAGAAACAGCGCTTCCTGCAACCGATGATCGACGGGCGCTTTTTCGGCACCATGGCCCTGACCGAACCGCACGCCGGCTCATCGCTGTCGGATATTCGTACCCGCGCCGAGCCTGCGTCCGACGGCACGTATCGCCTCAAGGGCAACAAGATCTTCATTTCCGGCGGCGATCATCCGCTGTCGGAAAACATCGTGCACATGGTCCTGGCCAAACTGCCGGACGCGCCGCCGGGGGTGAAAGGTATTTCGCTGTTCATCGTGCCGAAGTTTCTGGTCAACGCTGACGGCAGCCTCGGCGCGCGCAACGATGTGCTACTGGCCGGGCTGTTCCACAAGATGGGCTGGCGCGGCACCACCTCAACGGCACTGAACTTCGGCGATAACGGTGAGTGTGTCGGCTATCTGGTGGGCAAGCCGCATCATGGCTTGAGCTACATGTTTCAGATGATGAACGAGGCGCGGATCGGCGTTGGCATGGGTGCGGTGATGCTCGGTTACGCCGGTTACCTGTACTCGCTGGAATACGCCCGGGAACGCCCGCAAGGCCGAGTGCCGGACAGCAAAGATCCGACCACCACGCCGGTGGCGATCATTCAGCACGCCGATGTCAGACGCATGCTGCTGACGCAAAAGTCCTACGTCGAAGGGGCGTTTGACCTCGGCCTGTACGCGGCGCGGCTGTTCGATGACACCACCACGCTGGAAACCGAAGCCGAGCGCAAACAGGCCCATGAGCTGCTGGACTTGCTGACGCCAATCGTCAAATCCTGGCCGTCGGAGTTCTGCCTGAAGGCCAACGAACTGGCGATCCAGATCCTTGGCGGTCACGGTTACACCCGCGAATACCCGGTGGAGCAGTATTACCGCGACAACCGCTTGAACCCGATCCACGAAGGCACCCACGGCATTCAGT
>NZ_QAIK01000141.1:10900-11571 GCF_003061005.1 Pseudomonas sp. HMWF021
CAGAACGGCGGCGCCGGCTTGAAGCAACTGATTCGCCTGATCGCCAACACCGCCGAGCGCGCGACCGCGTACGAATCGTTAACGGCATTGCGTGAGCCCCTGGAGCAACTGGTGGCTCGCCTGCAAACGGTGACCATTGGTTTGCTGACCGATCTGGCGCAGGGCAAGGTCAACAGCAGTCTGGCGAATTCGGCGCTGTACCTGAAAGTGTTCGGGCACACGGTAATTGGCTGGCGCTGGCTGGAGCAGGCGATTCGGGCTGAGGAAGGACTGGCCAAAGGCAATGCGGCGGATGCTGACTTCTATAAGGGCAAGCTGCAGGCGGCGCGGTATTTCCTGACGTGGGAAGTGCCGGGTTGCCAGCATGAGCTGGCGCTGCTGGAGGCGCGGGATGATGCGTGTCTGGCGATGCGGGATGGGTGGTTCTGATCCGGGATTTTAGTCGCTGCTGATGCCGTCTTCGCGGGCAAGCCCGCTCCCACAGGTTTATCTGGTGTACATGAGTTTTGGTACGACACGGACACTGCGGGAGCGGGCTTGCCCGCGAAGAGGCCAGAACTGACAACACATCAGCTCAACTTGAACCCACCCATCTGCCGCGCCAGATCATCCGCCAACCGCTGCAACATCTGACAATCCTCACGACAGGCGCGAACCTCCCCCGCCGTGGC
>NZ_QAIK01000141.1:11581-13420 GCF_003061005.1 Pseudomonas sp. HMWF021
TTCATGTCGCTGATGCGCTCGACCTGCCCGGTAATCGCGGTCAACGAGGCGCCCGTGCGCTGGCTCGACTCAACCCCGGTGCCGGTTGCGGCCTGCCCGGTGCGCATCGAGGACACTGCATTCTCGGCGCCCTGCTTGAGACTGCCGATCATCTGCTGGATCTCGTCGGTAGACGCCTGAGTCCTGCGCGCCAGAGTTCGAACCTCATCAGCCACCACGGCAAATCCACGGCCCATGTCCCCGGCGCGCGCCGCTTCAATCGCCGCGTTGAGCGCCAGCAGATTGGTCTGCTCGGACACCCCGCGAATCACCGCCAGCACCGAGTCGATCGACGCCACCTGATGCGCCAGCTCACCGACGGCGCCGGCCGCTACGCCAATTTCATCGGACATGCTTTCTATATGACGGATCGAACCGCCGACCACTTCCCGCGCCTGCAGCGCTTCATCCCGTGCGGTTTGCGAGGCCAGCGCGGCGTTGCCGGCGTTCTGCGCGATTTCCTGCACGGTCAGGCCCATCTCATGCACTGCCGTGGCGACCATGTCGGTCATTTCCTGCTGACGCCCGGAGCGTTCGGCGGTGTTTTCCACCACCTTCGCCACCTGCCCCACCGCCGTGCGCAAACGCTCGCTGGTGGTCAGCACTTCGCCAATCAGCCCGCGCTGGCTGTCGAGGAAACGGTTGAAGCCCCGGGCCAGATCGCCCAGTTCATCGGCGCGGCTGGAATCTAACCGATGGGTCAAATCTCCACCGCCGCTACCGATTGCTACCAGCGCAGCTGTTACCTGACGAATCGGTCGTACCAGCCCTTGGGCCAGCCACACCACCAGCGCCAGGCACACCAGTGCCACCGCCAGACCGATGCCGCCACTCATCCACATCGCCTTGCGGGCCTCGGCGTAGATCTGCGACTGCGGCACTTCGGCCACCAGCGTCCAGCCCAGATCGCGCAGCGGCAGGCTGAAGGCGAGGAAGTCTTCGCCATCGCGCTGGAAGGAACTGTTGGTGGCGACTTTTTGACCCATGACCGCTTGCGCAGCCGACGCGCCAATCTGCTCCGTGAGGGTGCGCTTGCCGCTGAACTGCGCCTCGGGATGGACCTGGATCAAACCGTCCGAACGCACGAGATAGACCTTGCCGCGCTCGCCAAAGCTGAAGTTGTGGATCAGCAGCGACAGCTCTTTCATGCTCAGGCCCAGCCCGGCCACGCCGACCACTTTGCCGGCCTGCTCGACCTTCAAATCGATGAACAGCGCCAATTCTCCGGTGGCGCCATCGTTGTCGATATTCAGGGTGCGCGGCTGATTGCTGTCGAGGAAGGAATAGAACCAGGCATCCGCCGGTTTGGCCCGACTGAGGGTGCGGTCGAGGCCTTTTTCGGTAATGTAGTGATTGGAGTCGGTGCCGATGATCAGCGCGGTGAAGGCTTTGTGTTCGGCGCGGATGCCTTCCAGATACTGCGCAAAGGCCGCGGTTTTGCTGCTGTCTTCACCTGAAGCCAGCCAGTCGCGGACCATGCTGTTGCTGGCGATGTCCTTGGCGGCGGTCAACGGTTGCACGAGGATGCGTTCGATGTCGTTGCGTGTCGCTTCGATGCTCGACGGCAACGCTTGTTCGACCAGATAGCTCTGGGCGAGGCGGTTGACCACCAAGGTATAAATGCCAACCACGATCAGGATGCTGACCAGCAGGGCGGTGCCCATGCTGAGAATCAGCTGCCATTGAATACTGCGTCGCCACAACTGCATGGAGCACCCCCAAAGAATAAGTGGCCGAAACAATGCAACAGCCGTGCCGATTGTATACAACCTGATCGACAATCTATTCTTTGGTTGTGCG
>NZ_QAIK01000141.1:13430-17097 GCF_003061005.1 Pseudomonas sp. HMWF021
GGTATTTGCGTTTGGTGTCGGCCAGTGCGGCCTTGAGCATCAGTGCGGCGTCCAGCAGGGTCTGTTCTTCCCCGGCCGGTGCCTTGATCGAATAGTCCTCCCCGAGAATGGAGATGACTTTTACCCCTGCGGTGCCATGGTTCATGCGCTGACAGGACCTGCGTTGACGCGATCAACCAGAGCCTGGATGCGCGCTGCGGTGGCGCCGTGCTTCTCTTCCTGTTCCATCAGGCTCAGTTGCAGGCTTTCGTTTTCATCCTTGGCCTGGGCCAGTTCCGTGGACAGGGTCTGGTTGGTTTGCGCAAGGGACTGGTTCTGTTGCACCAGATCGCTGACGAGCTGTTCCAATTGGCTGAGGGATGCTTCCAACATTTTGATCTTCCAGGCGTTTTTCAAAGGGCGCGTACGATAAAGAAAAGTCACTGCGGATGCCAGGGTTATACCGGCGCAAGGCCTTGATTTTCCTGGCGGCCGACCGTTCTCGCGAGTTTTAAAGACTGTGATCTGCCGATCTGGTTCCTGCACTTCGTCGCCCGGGGCCCTATGCGACAAATACGCACAGCGCCTCAAGACTTTAGTCGTATGACCGATAAGTCATCCATTCAGCCGTCTCAGCCCGCATGGATGCGGCCCTTTCTGGTATCCGCGCCATGTCCCTTCGCAATATGAATATCGCCCCCCGGGCGTTCACCGGTTTCGCCCTGATCGGCGGCCTGATGCTGATTCTCGGCGTGTTCGCCTTGAACCAGATGAGCAAAATCCGTGGCGCTGCCGAGGACATCACGTCCAGCAGCGTGCCAAGCATCAAGAACCTCGACGAGTTCACCCAACTGACCCTGCGCCTGCGGGTGCTGTCGTACCGTTTGCTGGTCAACCGCGAGCCGGACGTGCAGCAGAAAACCGTCGAGCTGCTGGAGATGCGCAATCAGCAGATCCGCACTGCCCAGACCGCCTATGAGCCGCTGATCGGCAGCCCGGAAGAACGCGCCGCCTACGATCAATACGTGCAGTTGCTGGGCCAGTACCGCCAGATCGAAGACCGGATGAAAAGCCTGTCGCGCAACAATCAGGTGGATGAGCTGCGCAACCTGCTCAACACCGAGCTGCTGAACAACTCCGAAGCGATGAATACCGTGCTCAACCGCCTGATGCAGATCAACGGCGAGCAGATCAGCGAAACCAACCAGCAGGCCGCCGAGCAGTATTCTTCGGCGTTCAATCTGGTGGTCACCCTGCTGGTTGTGGCGACCGGCCTGACCTTGCTGTTCGCCTGGTTGCTGACTATCAGCATCACCAAGCCGATTTCCAAAGCGCTGGACGCGGCGGAAACCATCGCCGAAGGCAATCTGACCCAACCGATCCATGTGGACGGCACCGACGAAGCCGGACGCCTGCTGGCGGCCATGGCCAAGATGCAATCGAAACTGCGCGACACCCTGCAGCGCATCTCCGGCTCGGCCACCCAGCTTGCGTCTGCGGCGGAAGAACTGAACAGCGTCACCGACGAAAGCGCCCGTGGCCTGACCCAGCAGAACAACGAAATCGAACAGGCCGCCACCGCCGTCAACGAAATGACCAGCGCCGTGGAAGAAGTCGCCCGTAATGCCGTGAGCACTTCGGAAGCCTCGAAGAACGCCACCACCTCGGCGGGTGATGGCCGCGATCTGGTGCAGGAAACCGTCAGCGCCATCGAACGCATGAGCGCCGATGTGCAGAGCACGGCGAGCCTGATCGGTGATCTGGCGAATGAATCCCGCGACATCGGCAAGGTGCTGGACGTGATTCGTGGCCTGGCCGATCAGACCAACCTGCTGGCCCTGAACGCGGCGATTGAAGCGGCCCGTGCCGGTGAAGCCGGCCGTGGTTTTGCCGTGGTGGCCGATGAGGTTCGTGCCCTGGCGCACCGCACCCAGCAGTCGACCAGCGAAATCGAACGGATGATCGGCAGCATCCAGAGCGGCACCGAACACGCCGTGGACTCGATGCGCAACAGCACCGAGCGCGCCGAATCGACCCTGAACATCGCCCGTGGCGCCGGGATGTCGCTGGACACCATCAACACCGCCATCGTCGAAATCAACGAGCGCAACCTGGTAATCGCCAGCGCCGCCGAAGAGCAGGCGCAAGTGGCCCGCGAAGTGGATCGCAATCTGGTGAACATCCGCGACCTGTCGGTGCAGTCGGCCACCGGCGCGAATCAGACCAGTGCGGCGAGCAACGAGCTGTCACGCCTGGCGCTGGATCTGAACAATATGGTCGGGCGGTTCAGCCTATAACTTTTAAAAGCAAAAAGATCGCAGCCTGCGGCAGCTCCTACAGGGAGACGCAAATCCCCATGTAGGAGCTGCCGCAGGCTGCGATCTTTTGATCTTGAAAAAGCTTTTTGACAGCATCACATTTCAACAGGTTAGAATCGCTGGCACGCAGACTGCATGGTCAGTTTGTGCCCGTCTTTACGCTTCTGGAGTACTGCCTTTGAATGCGACGACCATCAACAGCCTGTTCTTGATCGGCGCGTTGCTGGTAGGTGCGAGCATTCTTGTCAGCTCACTTTCCTCCCGTCTCGGCATCCCCATTCTGGTCATCATCCTCGCGGTCGGCATGACCGCCGGCGTCGATGGCGGCGGGATCATTTTCGATAACTACCCCACGGCCTATCTGGTCGGCAACCTCGCACTCGCGGTGATCCTTCTCGACGGCGGCTTGCGCACCCGAGTCTCGAGTTTCCGCGTGGCCTTGTGGCCGGCGCTGTCGCTGGCGACGGTCGGGGTGCTGATCACCACCGGGCTGACCGGCATGGCCGCCGCCTGGCTGTTCGACCTGAACCTGATCCAGGGCCTGCTGATCGGCGCCATTGTCGGCTCCACGGACGCCGCCGCGGTGTTCTCGCTGCTCGGCGGCAAGGGTCTCAACGAACGGGTGACCGCCAGCCTGGAAATCGAATCCGGCAGCAACGACCCGATGGCAGTGTTCCTCACCGTCACCCTGATCGACATGCTCGCCAGCGGCCAGACCGGCCTGCACTGGAGCCTGCTGACTCACCTGATCCGCGAGTTCGGCATCGGCGGCGTGATCGGTCTGGGTGGCGGCTGGCTGATGCTGCAACTGGTCAACCGGATCAACCTCGCCACTGGCCTGTACCCGATTCTGGTGATCGCCGGCGGGCTGGTGGTGTTCGCCCTGACCAACGCCCTGCACGGCAGCGGCTTCCTCGCGGTGTACCTGTGCGGTCTGGTGATCGGCAACCGCCCGGTGCGCAGCCGTCACGGCATTCTGCACATGCTCGACGGCATGGCGTGGCTGGCGCAGATCGGCATGTTCCTCGTGCTGGGGCTGCTGGTCACCCCGCATGATCTGCTGCCGATTGCCCTGCCGGCGCTGGGTCTGGCGCTGTGGATGATTCTGTTCGCCCGGCCGCTGTCGGTGCTGGTCGGCCTGCTGCCGTTCAAGGCGTTCCATGGCCGCGAGAAAGCCTTTATTTCCTGGGTTGGCCTGCGCGGCGCGGTGCCGATCATTCTCGCGGTGTTCCCGTTGATGGCGGGGCTGCCGAATGCGCAGCTGTATTTCAACCTCGCGTTCTTCATCGTGCTGGTGTCGCTGCTGGTGCAGGGCACAAGCCTGCCGTGGGTCGCCAGACTGCTCAAGGTGACGGTGCCGCCGGAGCCGG
>NZ_QAIK01000142.1 GCF_003061005.1 Pseudomonas sp. HMWF021
GTTTCAGGCAGTGTGGAAAGCGCATCTTAGCGCTTTCCACACGGTCTGTACGGCGGGTTTTACTCTTCGTTGTCGGCCTGGCGGCTCTCAACGGCTTCTTTCTGCTCGGGCTGCTCCGCGCCGGCTTGTTGCGTGGTCGTCTGCTCAGGTACGTGCAGGCTTGGGAAGGGGAGATTAGGAATCTCGTGCATGGTTGCGCTCCTCGCTAAGTCTGTTGATAGATCTGGTAGATCCGCGCTTCTTGAAAGCCTGCGCAGGATACAGCAGGAAAAATGACAATCAGACTTTTAATTCAAAATAATGCGACAGATGGCCGCAGGGGGAGGCGCCGCGAACAAATGTAGGAGCTGCCGAAGGCTGCGATCTTTTGACTTTGATTTTAAAAACAAGATCAAAAGATCGCAGCCTGCGGCAGCTCCTACAGGTTTTTGTGTGGCTGGATCTATTTGCTGACGTCAGCGATGGCTTGTGCCAGCAGCGCCAGACGCGTGGCATCGATCCCGGCGACGTTGGCCCGGCCCGAGCTGACCATATACACGCTGTGATGTTCACGCAGTTGTTTGACCTGCTCCGGCGACAGCCCGGTGTAGGAGAACATTCCGCGTTGCACGCCAATGTGCGCAAAGCGCTCACGCAAGCCGTGCGGTTCCAGTGCTTCGACCAGACCACTGCGCAATTGGGCGATGCGCAAGCGCATGGCTTCCACTTCATCGGCCCAACGGGCTTTCAGCTCCGGGTCGGTGAGGATGGTCGCGACCACGGCCGCGCCGTGATCCGGTGGCGTCGACCACAGGTTGCGGGCGATGTTGGCCAGTTGGCTGCGAATGTCGATCAGCTTGTCGGCGGTTTTCGCGCAGACAATCAGCGCGCCGGTGCGGTCGCGATACAGGCCGAAGTTCTTCGAGCAGGAACTGGTAATCAGCAGCTCGGGCACTTCGGCGGCGAACAGCCGGGTCGACCATGCATCCTGCTCCAGCCCGTCGCCAAAGCCCTGGTAGGCGAAGTCGATCAGCGGCAACAGGTGACGGCGGCGCACGACGTCGAGCACACGCTGCCAGTCGTCATGGTTCAGGTCGAAACCGGTCGGGTTGTGGCAGCACGCATGCAGCAGCACCACGTCGCCTTGCGGCACTTCGTTGAGCACGGCGAGCATGGCATCGACGTCGAGGCGGTTGTCGCTACCCACGTACGGGTAGTGACTGGCCTTGACTCCGGCGGCGGCGAAGATCGTTTCGTGGATCGGCCAGGTCGGATTGCTCAACCACACGCCCTTGCCTGGCAGGCACTGGGCGATGAAGTCGGCCGCCAGACGCAGGGCGCCGGTGCCGCCCGGGGTCTGGGTAGCGCCGGCGCGCTGTTCGGTGATCAGCTTCGAGTC
>NZ_QAIK01000143.1:0-4184 GCF_003061005.1 Pseudomonas sp. HMWF021
GCGGATGGCACCGTGGCGCTCCATGTCCAGGCGCTCTATTTCACCAGTGCTGTCGAGCTGCCGTGCGATGTCCGGCTGAGCGTCCAGCACGTCACGGTTGGTCTGCTCCACCAGTTCCATCAGCGCGCCGTACAACGGCACTTCTTCGCGGTACATGTCGGACATCGCTTTGGAGAAGCGTTGACGGATCAGGTCGGGGCTGATGAAAGGCTGCACGGTCATGAAAAAAATTCCTGCCACGGTCACGTAAAGGATGGAGGAAAAGATCGCAGCCTTCGCCGACGGCGGCAAACGAAGAATCCTACGAACTTCATTCTGCCAACGACTGATCCACCAGTTCGATCCAGTGCACAACCTGCGTCCGTCCAGCGCCGGCCAGGTGATTCTGACAACCGATGTTGGACGTGACGATCAGCTCCGGGCGTCCGCTTTCCAGGGCATTGAGGCGGTTGTCGCGCAGTTGCCGGGCGAGGGTCGGTTGTGTCAGCGAATAGGTGCCCGCCGAACCACAACACAAATGCCCGTCCGGCACCGCCGTGAGGTTGAAACCCAGTCGCGTCAGCAGCGCTTCCACCGCGCCACCGAGTTTCAGCGCATGTTGCAGGGTGCAGGGGCAATGCACGGCGATCCGCCGTTGGCTGGCGGCGCACACTGTCTCCAGAGACTCCTGCGCGAGAACCTGCACCAGATCCAGCGTCCGTTCGCTGATCTGCCGCGCCTTGTCGGCGTAGCGCGGGTCCTGCGCCAGCAAATGCCCGTAATCCTTGATGAACGCGCCGCAGCCGCTGGCCGTCTGCACGATCGCTTCGGCACCGTTTTCCAGGTGTGCCCACCAGGCGTCGATGTTTTGCCGGGCGCGGTCGAGGCCTTTGGCCTGGGCGTCGAGGTGATAGTCCAAGGCTCCACAACAACCGGCCTCGGCCACCGGGGTGACGCTGATCCCCAACCGGTCCAGCACCCGCGCCGTCGCATCGTTGGTGTTAGGCGACAGGCCCGGTTGCACGCAACCTTCGAGCAACAGCACCCGCCGCGCATGGCGCGGGGCAGGGCGTGTACCGGACGCTGGCGCGCGCTGCGGCAATTTGCTTTCGAACATTCGCGGCAGCAAGGGTCGGAACGTCGTACCAACGCGCAGCAAACCCTTGAACACGCCGGGGTTCGGCGCCAGTGCGCGCAGCCCCTCGCGCAACAAGCGCTGGGCGGCGGGACGCGGCACCGCTTGATCGACTACCGCCCGCCCGATATCCAGCAGGTTGTGATAGTCGACGCCGGACGGGCAGGTGGTTTCACAGTTGCGGCAGGACAGGCAGCGATCCAGATGCAGTTGTGTCTGCTCGGTAGCGGGAGCGCCTTCAAGCACTTGCTTGATCAGATAGATGCGTCCGCGTGGCCCGTCGAGTTCATCGCCGAGCAATTGATACGTCGGGCAGGTGGCGTTGCAGAACCCGCAATGCACGCAGGTGCGGAGGATTTTTTCCGCCTCGGCAGCACGCGGCAGTTGTCGGGATTCTTCGCTGAGGGTGGTCTGCATGGCTAGAACTCCGCGTACATCCGGCCGGGGTTGAACAGCCCTTGCGGGTCGAGTTGCGCCTTGAGTTGCCGGTGATAACGCATCAGCACCGGAGCCAGCGGCTGGAACGGCGTGTCGCTGGCTCCATGGGTAAAGCAGGTGGCGTGGCCGCCGAGTTCCTGAGCAAGAATCTGGATGTGTTCGTGATCGGATTTCAGCCAGCGTTGCGCGCCGGCCCAGTTGATCAGTTGCTGGCCGGGCAAATCCTGCGGCCCGAGATTGTTCGGCAGCGACAGGCGCCACAGCGGCAGGCCCTCATCGAAGAAGCTCAGGCGTTGCTCATTCAAGTCGCGCCAGAACGTCGAATCCAGTGGTTCGCCGCCGAGTCGTTGATGGGCGGCAGTCACCGAGCCTTCGCCGCCCTCAAGACGCAGATACAGGCTTTGCCCGTCATGACAGGCGCCGCTGATCGGCAACGGTTGCTGGCCCCACTCGGCCAGCCGCGCCAATGCCCGGGCGCCATCGAGATCAAGGCGGATGCTCAGGCACTGACGCGGTTTGGGCAGGACTTTCAGCGAAACTTCGGTGAGCACCCCGAGGCAACCGAAACTACCGGTCAACAGGCGCGAGAGGTCGTAGCCGGCGACGTTTTTCATCACTTCGCCACCGAAACGCAAGTGCTCGCCGAGCCCGGTGATGACCCGGGTGCCGAGGACGAAATCGCGTACCGAACCTGACCATGGCCGCCGTGGCCCGGACAGTCCGCTGGCAATCATCCCACCGACCGTGGCGCCTTCACCGAAGGCCGGCGGCTCGCAGGGCAGCATCTGCCCGGCCGCGTCGAGCGCCGTAAGCAGCTCGCGCAACGGCGTACCAGCGCGCACGCTGACTACCAGCTCCGTCGGTTCATAACGGACGATGCCGCAGTGCGCGCGGGTATCGAGCACTTCGCCGGCCACCTCCCGACCCAGAAACGCCTTGCTGTTGCCGCCCTGGATTTTCAGCGGCGTGGCGTTGGCCCGGGCTTCATTGACCTGATCGAGCAGGGCGCTGCTGGCGTCGACGTCGGCCATCAGAAACGCTCCAGTTCGGGGAATGGCAATTGCCCGGCATGAATGTGCATGGCGCCGAATTCGGCGCAGCGGTGCAGGGTCGGGATGTTCTTGCCGGGGTTGAGCAGGCCTTGCGGGTCGAATGCGGCTTTCACCGCGTGGAACAGGGTCAGCTCAGCACTGTTGAATTGCGCGCACATCTGATTGATTTTCTCGCGGCCGACTCCGTGTTCACCGGTGATGCTGCCGCCGACCTGCACGCACAGCTCCAGAATTTTCCCGCCCAACGCTTCGGCGCGCTGCAGTTCGCCGGGCTGGTTGGCGTCGAACAGGATCAGCGGGTGCATGTTGCCGTCACCGGCATGGAACACGTTGGCGACGCGCAAACCGTACTCGGCGCCGAGGCGGGCGATGCCTTGCAAAACGCCGGGCAATTCGCGGCGCGGGATGGTGCCGTCCATGCAGTAGTAGTCCGGCGACAAACGGCCAATGGCCGGAAAGGCGTTTTTGCGCCCGGCCCAGAAGCGCACACGCTCGGCTTCATCGCGGGCCTGGCGCACGTCGCTGGCGCCGGCCTGAAGCATGACCTCACGGACCCGCAGGCAATCGTCGTGGACATCGGCTTCGACGCCATCGAGTTCGCACAGCAGGATCGCCTCGGCATCCACCGGGTAGCCGGCGTGGATGAAGTCTTCAGCCGCGCGGATCGCCAGGTTGTCCATCATCTCCAGGCCGCCGGGAATGATGCCCGCCGCGATGATGTCGGCCACGGCGCGGCCCGCCTTTTCCACCGAGTCGAAACTGGCCAGCAGCACTTTGGCGAGCTGCGGTCTGGGCAACAGTTTGACCGTGACTTCAGTGATGATCCCCAGCAGGCCTTCGGAGCCGGTGAACAACGCAAGCAGATCGAAACCCGGCGCATCGAGCGCTTCGCTGCCCAGTGTCAGGCGTTCGCCTTCGATGGTCAGCACTTCGATCTTCAGCAGGTTGTGCACGGTCAGGCCGTACTTGAGGCAATGCACGCCCCCAGCGTTTTCTGCGACGTTGCCGCCGATCGAGCAGGCGATCTGCGAGGACGGATCCGGCGCGTAATACAGGCCGAACGGCGCGGCAGCCTGGGAAATCGCCAGGTTGCGCACCCCCGGTTGAACCCGTGCGGTGCGGGCTGCCGGGTCGATGTGCAGGATGTTGTTGAACCGCGCCATCACCAGCAACAGGCCTTTTTCCAGTGGCAGCGCACCGCCCGACAACCCGGTGCCGGCACCACGGGCCACCACCGGCACGTTGTGTTGATGGCAGAGCTTGAGCAGGGTTTGCACCTGCTCGAGTCGCCGGGGCAGGGCAACCAGCATCGGCGTGGTGCGATAGGCCGACAGACCGTCGCACTCGTACGGCTTGAGTTCGTCTTCGCGCCAGAGAAGGTCGAGGTCCGGGATGGCGCGCTGCAGGGTTTTCAGCAGCTCGGCCTTGTTCACTTCCGGCAGCGGACCGTCGAGGCGTTCGTCGTAGAGAATGTTCATTTCGACCTTCCGAACCTATGCCGCCAAGAGGGCTTTTTGTGGCGAGGGAGCTTGCTCCCGCTGGGCTGCGCAGCAGACCTGAGATCGATACCGTGTCGAGAC
>NZ_QAIK01000143.1:4200-8829 GCF_003061005.1 Pseudomonas sp. HMWF021
GGGCTCATCGCTGGTTTCCGAGAAACTCCCGATACAACCGCGCGGTATTCCCCGGCTGCTCAACCATCGGCATATGCCCCACGCCGTCCCACACCTCGACCCGCAGATTGGCGACGCCTTTGCTCCAGATCGGCACGCTGCTTACGTCGATCAAGCGATCCTTGCGGCCCCACAGCAGCAGCGCCGGGCATTTGATGTCGGCCAGTTTCGGCTCCATCGGCGGGCTGGCGCGAAAGTCGCGGAATATCTCTACCAGCTCATCACGCTGGCGCTCGTAACGCTGGGCGATGGCGTCCAGCACCAGTCCGGGCACCCAAGGTGGTGAGGCCATGGTCATCGCATAAAATTGCCGGAATTCTTCCCGGGAGTTGATCAGGAACGGGTTGTGCCCACGGGCCAGATGACGCTCCATGTCGCTGGCCTCCGGCGCGGTGACGCCGGCCGGGTCGATCAATGCCACCGAGGCAATGCGATCCGGATACGTCGCTGCCAGCCACGCCGCGATGTAGCCGCCCATCGAGTTGCCGATCACATGCACCTTCTCCACACCGCAAACGTCAAGCAGCTGGATCATGCGCTTGGCCTGCAGTGGGATGTCATAACCGCCACCCGCCTTGAAGCCGGTTTCTCCATGACCGGCCAGGTCCGGGATGATTACCCGGTACTGACGGACAAAGTGCCTGGCGAAGCGCAGCCACAGGTTTTTTTCGGCGCTGAAGCCGTGCAGCATCAGAATCGCACTGGCCGCTTCATAGGGGCCACCTTGCCAGGTCGACACCGTCATTTCGGCAATCGGCACTTCGATTTTATGCAGCTTGTATAACTTGGCCTCGAGCGCTGTGCTCAGGTCATACAGCCAATGCCCGACCGCCGGGTAACTCAACCAGCTCCAGGCCACGAAAACCGCGAGAGCGACAAACAGCACAAGCATCGACGTCTTCCTTTTACGTGTTCAGGACAGAATGTGGTCAGCCGGTTTCAGTGCCCGGGTCAACCGGTAGTAACTGAAACTGAAGCCCGGAAATATCGCGATCACATGACCGCTCTTGCTCTGATACCAACTGTGACAGCCGCCGGACTTCCACACCGTGCGCTCCATCTCACGGTGGATCATTGCAGTGTAGGTACGTTCCGCTTCGGGACGCACTTCGATGCTGCGCAGATCTTTGGCCTGGAGGGTGCGGATGCAGTCGAGGATGTAGTTCATCTGCGCCTCGATGATGAACAGTGCCGAGGTATGGCCGATGCCGGTGTTCGGGCCGGTGACGATAAACAGGTTGGGAAAGTCCGGCAGGCTGGTGCCCAGGTAGGCGCGAGGATACTGCGCCCAGACATCCTTGAGTTGCACGCCGTGCTTGCCGGTGACCGGGTAGGAGACCACGCCGTCGGTGGCGTCGTAGCCGGTAGACCACACAATCAGGTCGACCTCGATGTGCTGGCCGTCCTGAGTGACGATGCCGGTTTCGTCGAGCGCGGCGATGCCTTGTTCGCGGCTGTGCAACGTGACGTTGGGCCGGGTCAGCGCCGGGTAATACGTACTGGAGAGCAGGATGCGCTTGCAGCCGATGGTGAAGTCCGGGGTGAGTTTTGCGCGCAGTACCGGGTCCGGCACCTGTTGCTTGAGAAAACGCAGCGCCTGACGCTGAACCAGGTGAATCGCCGGTTTCGAGTATTTGAAGGCGATCACCCGGGTTTCGAATTGCCAGTAGAGCAGCCAGCGCAGCAGCTTGTACGCCGGTTTGACACCCAGCAACCAGCGTTGAAATCGTCCGAAGCTGCGATCAGCGCGAGGCAGCACCCAATGCGGCGTGCGCTGGAACACGTGCAATTGTTCGACTTGGGGAGCAATCGCCGGAATCACCTGCGCGGCACTGGCGCCGCTGCCGACGATCGCTACGCGTTTACCTTTGTAGTTGTAGCTGTGATCCCAATTATTTGTATGAAAAGTCTTGCCCTGAAAGCGATCCAGGCCAGGGAAGGGTGGGATTACCGGCTGGCTCAGCGGGCCGCTGGCGTTGATCACGAACTGCGCATGGAAGATTCCGTTGCTGGTGCGCACCGCCCAGCGCTTTTCGGCGTCCTCCCATTCGATGCGTTCGACATTGGTTTGCAGTTCCACGCGTTCGCGCAGGCCGAAGTGTTCGATGACGTGTTCGGTGTAGCGGTGCAGTTCGGCCTGGGCGGCGAACATCTGTGTCCAGGGAAATGGCGCGAAGGACAGCGAGTACAGCGGCGACGGCACGTCTACCGCCGCACCGGGATAGGTGTTCTGGCACCAGGTGCCGCCGAAGAAATCCCTTCGTTCCAGCAGGCGAAAATCGTCGATTCCGGCCTTGAGCAAGTTGACCGCCGCACATTGGCCGCCAAATCCGCTGCCGATGATCAACACTCGGTAGGTGTGCATGGGCCTCCTTCTTATAGTTGTTTTTCCGTTTTGATCCTTTCAGGTATAGCTAAATATTTGCCGGGTGGGAGCGGGTGTGCTCCGTGTGGTGTTCCGATGGGTGCGGAGTGTCAGATACGGGGATGTCTACTGAACTGCCGCCTTCGCGAGCAAGCTCGCTCCCACAGTTGAGTGAGTGAAGGCGCGGGGCTGGTCGGTGATGGCTATTTAGCGGCTGACTGTTAGACTTCCAGCACATCCGTCTGAGGGTGTGCGCAGGTTCCGTTGAGTGGTCGAGGCCCTTATGCGAAAAAAGGGGGGAAAGGGACTTTCACTGGCCAGGAGGCTTTATACATCGCGAACCCTCGGGCTGGCGCTGGGGCTGTTGTGCGTGAGCGTGGCGATGTACCCGCTCGATCCGCCACTGTGGGTCTGGGCGCTGATGCTGTTCAACGGCCTGCTCTGGCCGCATCTGGCGTTTCAATGGGCTCGTCGTGCCAGCGTTCCTTACCATGCGGAACACCGCAATCTGTTGGTTGATGCATTTATGGGCGGCTTCTGGGTCGCCGCCATGCAGTTCAATCCGCTGCCCAGTGCTACCACCATTTCGATGATGGCGATGAATAACGTCGCCATCGGCGGCTTGCGTTTTCTCGCCGCGGGCCTGGCGGCGCAGATCCTCGGTATCGGCGTCGGCCTGGTGGTGTTCGCCCCGGCGTTCATTCCGCAAACTTCGCCGTTGCAGCTGTATGCCTGCCTGCCGTTGCTGATGCTGTATCCGTTGGCGCTGGGCTGGATCTGCTTTCGCCAGGCCTACACTTTGGGGCTGCACAAACGTGAGTTGCTGGCGCTGAGCCGCACCGACAGCCTCACCGGATTGCTCAATCACGGGGCCTGGAAAGATCAACTGGACATCGAATTTCAACGCTGCCGCCGGCAGAAGCAGGGCGCGGCGATTGCGTTGATCGACATCGATCATTTCAAGGCGATCAACGACACCTACGGTCATGTGGCCGGCGATATCGTGCTGCGGCAGTTGAGCAAGATGCTCAAACACAACCTGCGTGCGGCGGATGTTGCCGGGCGCTACGGTGGTGACGAGTTCTGTGTGATCCTGCCAGACTTGCCGCTGTTCAATGCCGCCCAGGCCATGGAGGCCCTGCGCGAGCGTTTCGCCACCCTGGGATACGAGCAGAACCCGGCGCTCAAGGTCAGTCTGAGCATTGGCATTGCCGCTTACGACCCGAGCCACGGCGACGCGACCCGTTGGCTCAATGATGCCGATCAGGCGCTGTACGAAGCCAAGGCGACCGGGCGCAATCGGGTGATCTGCAACAGTGACGACCTGCCGAAGCAGGAACTGCTCGATTCGGTCTGACTGCTCGCCACAATTCCCTGTGGGACCGGGCTTGCTCGCGAAGGCATTCCGTCAGTGGCATTGATGTCGGCTGACACTCCGCTTTCGCGAGCAGGCTCGCTCCCACAGTGTTCGGTGTCGGCGGCTCAGGTGTCGCATCCGGTATAGAGCCTTGCGCCGATGTCAGGTACGGTTTGATTCCCCCCGACGCGAAACAAGGATCGATTCATGACGTTCTCATTTCCCCGCTCCCTGCTGGCCGCCAGCCTCGGCCTGTCCCTCGCCCTCAGCGCTGCCGGCGCCTTCGCCGAACCGCACAAGCAAGTGCTGGCCGACGCCGAACAGTATCAGCCCGAAGCCCTGAAACTGCTGGAACGGTTGGTCAACACCGACTCCGGTTCCGGTGATGAATCGGGCCTGAAGCAAGTCAGCGAGATCGCCATCGATGAGCTGAAAAAACTTGGTGCCACCATCGAGCTGGTGCCCAACACCCCGGAAAAATCCAATCACGTGCTGGCCACTTTCAAAGGCACCGGCAAGGCCAAGATCCTTTTGATGGCGCACATGGACACGGTGTTCAAGGAAGGCTCCGCCACCGAGCGGCCGTTCCGCATCAAGGACGGTCGTGCCTACGGGCCGGGGGTGATGGACGACAAGGGCGGCATCGTCGCCGGTATCTACGCGCTGAAGATCCTCAAGAATCTGGACTTCAAGGACTATGCGCAAATCACCTTCCTGCTCGACGCCAGCGAAGAAACCGGTTCGGACGTCGCCACCGACCTGATCAAGAAAACCGCCAAGGCCCACGACGTGACCCTCAACCTCGAACCGGGGCGTCCGGCCGATGGCCTGGTGGTGTGGCGCAAGGGCAGCGCGACGGCGCTGGTCG
>NZ_QAIK01000143.1:8839-23249 GCF_003061005.1 Pseudomonas sp. HMWF021
GGCAAGGCGGCGCATGCCGGTGTTGCGCCGGAGCTGGGGCGCAACGCGGCGATGGAAGCGGCGCACCAGATCCTGCAACTGGGCAAACTCGGCGATGAGGCGAAGAAAACCACGATCAACTTCACCGTGCTTCAGGCTGGCGATCGCACCAATGTGATCCCGGATCACGCGACCGCAAAGGCTGACGTGCGCGCGGCGGTGCCTGAAGAATTCGACCGGATCGAGAAGGATCTGGCGCGAGTGTCACAGGACAAACTGATCGCGGAAACCGAAGTCACCACCAGCCTCAAGCGCGGGTTGCCACCCATGCCGCAGACGGCGGAGTCGGATCGCTTGATGGCGATGGCCCAGGGCATTTACGGTGAGATCGGTCGCAAGTTGACCGAGGAGGGCAGCGGTGGTGCGGCGGATGCCAGCCTGTCAGCCGGCGTGGGCACACCGACGCTGGACGGTTTCGGGATTGTCGGTGGCAACATCCACACGCCCGAGGAATACGCCGAAGTGGCGAGCGTGACGCCGCGGATTTATCTGTTGTCGCGGATGATCATGGAGTTGGCCAAATAGTCACAGTCTGAACATTGTTTAGTGCTGAGGCGACCGGCCCCATCGCTGGCAAGCCAGCTCCCACAGTAGATCTTCAGTGAACGCAGTATCCGTGTTCAACACAGATCCCATGTGGGAGCGAGCCTGCTCGCGATGGCGTTGGCACATCCAACATCCATATAGCCTGACCCACCGCCTTCGCTGGCAAGCCAGCTCCCACAGTAGATCTTCAGTGGACGCAGTATCTGTATTCAACACAGATCAAATGTGGGAGCGAGCCTGCTCGCGAAGGCGTCGGCACATCCAACATCCATACCGCCTGATCCACTGCCTTCGCTGGCAAGCCAGCTCCCACAGTGGATCTTCAGTGGATGCAGCATCTGTGTTCGACACAGATCAAATGTGGGAGCGAGCCTGCTCGCGAAGGCGTCGGCACATTCAACATCCATAGAGCCTGATCCACCGCCTTCGCTGGCAAGCCAGCTCCCACAGACTCTGGCAATGACCACAAATCTGTGGTCTGCCAAATAACCTGTGGGAGCTGGCTTGCCAGCGATTGCATTAGCCCGGCCAACCCATCATTCCTTGACGCTCATGTATTCCTTGGCCCAAAGAATGTAATCCTCAGGCTGGGTATAGGTGTGTGTCAGCTCGGTGGCGCTCAGGTCCGAGGCCTGGGTGAAGATCTGGCGTTGTTCGCGCAGGCTGTCGTAAGTCGCCTTGATCGCCGCGAAGTACGCGCCGTGGCCGTCGATGGTCACGCGCACACCGAGTTCGGCCAGTCGCTTGTCATCGCGCAGCGCCGGGTTGCCGTAGGTCACCAGCATCAGCGGGACCGTCAGGTGTTCGGCAATCTGCTCGAGCTGATCGAAGTCCTGCACCCCGACCATGCAGATGCCGTCGGCACCGGCGGCCTGGTATTGCCTGGTGCGGCTGATGATTTCCTGATTCGGCAGGATCCCGGCATTGGTGCGGGCGATGATTGCCATTTCCGAATCGACCCGGGCTTCCAGCGCCGCGCGGATCTTGCCGACGCCTTCGGCGACCGAGATCAGATCGGTGGACTTACGGCCGAATTGCGCCGGCAGCAGGGTGTCTTCGATAGTCAGGGCGGCGACGCCTGCGCGTTCCAGTTCGACGATGGTGCGCATCACATTGAGGGCGTTGCCGTAGCCGTGGTCGGCGTCGGCGATCACCGGCAGTTGTGCGACACGACCGATGCGGGTGGCCTGTTCGGCGAATTCGCTGAGGGTGATCAGGGCGAAATCCGGGGCGCCCAGCACCTGCAACGAGGCCACGGAGCCGCCGAGGATCCCCACTTCAAAACCCAGGTCAGCGGCGATGCGCGCGGACATCGGGTCGAACACCGACGCGGTGTGGTAGCAGGTGTCGGAAGCCAGCAATTGACGGAAGTTACGGCGCAAATCTTGATGGGAAAGCCTGGTCATACGAGTTCCACCAATACAAAGGAATGGAACGGCTTGAGCAAAGGTGTCAACGCCGAAGAATGAAAAGGCTATCACGCGGATGGGTCAAGGTTCATGACGAATTTGCGCGGGAGGCGTTGATGACGGATCCAGCCGCTGAAAGGTTTCATCGGCGGTCTGCGGATTTTCAGTGGCAAAACCGCAGATCAGGCCGCTACCGCCTGTTGCTGTTGCCTGGGCAGCAGCACCGCACGTACCGAATTGCCCGGTTGCAGCTGCAGGCGCTTGGCGGTCAGACGGTCGATCACCAGGGTATTGCCGACCTGACGGCCGGGGGCCACGGTGATGCGGCAGTTCTCCAGACGCCGGTTATGGATCAGCCACAAGGGGGCCTGATCGTCAGGGGTGCCGAGGTTGAGGGTCAGCGCCAGGCTGTCGCGCACGGTGCGGATGTTCTGGATTGGCGCTTCGATCACCGGTCCGCCATCGAATATGTCGATGTAGCCCTTATGCACAAAGCCTTCGCTGCGCAGAATCTTCAGCGCCGGCTCGGTATTGGGGTGCGGCTGGCCGATGACCGCCTGCGCTTGCTGGGTGAGCAGACAGGTGTAAAGCGGCTGGCGTGGCATCAGTTCGGCGATGAACGACTTGTTGCCCAGCCCCGACAGGTGATCGGCGTGGCTGAAGTCCATTTTGAAGAAGTGCCGGCCCAGGCTGTCCCAGAATGGCGAGCAACCCAGTTCATCGGCACTGCCACGCAGTTCGGCGATCATCTTTTCGCCAAACAATTGCGGGAATTCGGCAACGAACAGCAGTCGTCCCAGCGACAGCAGACGGCCATTGCTGCCGTGACGTTGATCCGGTTGCAGGAACAGTGAGCATAACTCCGACTGGCCAGTCAGTTCGTTGTTGAGAAACAACGTGGGTATCTGCCGCGAAATGCCAAGATCAGGTGCCGAACTGACGGTAACGCCAACCCGATAGTTGTACCAGGGCTCGCGCAAGCCGATGGCGCCGGTCAGGGCACTGACCCCAACCACGCGCAGGTCGTCGTCCTCAAGCACGAACAGGTAGTCGGCGTCGGCACGTTCCACTTGTTCGGCGAACGCACGCTGTGCCCAGCGCACACGGTGGGCCAGGCGATCCTCATTGGCAGGCAGGGTGGTGAACCCGGGGCCTGCCTGCTGCACGAGTGCCATCAACGCTGGCAGATCGCTGACTTTGACCGGACGGACGATCATGCAAAAACTCCTTCTGCGCGCCTGTTCGGGCACTGTCGTTGGCGGCGAAACCGGGCGTGGTTCACAGGGCTGTCAACCGGATCAGGTTGCCATCGGTGACGTTCAGCGCCGCACACATGGCAGGCGTGAGGGGCAGCGGTTGCCCGGGCTGGTAATCCAGTTCGGCAACGATCGCCCGGTAACCCTGCAAGCCATCGTTGCCGAGCAGGAAGCGGCCGCGGGCATCGATCCGGGACTGCTGGTGCACGGCGACAGTCTGGCTGCGGGCAATCGAACGGATGTTGGCCGTGCGCGCATACAACGTAGGTCCGGCATCGAACAGATCAATGTAGCTGTTGGTTTCGAAGCCTTCACGCTCAAGGATGTCGAAGGCTTCCTGGCCGTCGGGGTGAATCCGGCCAATGCACTCTTGCGCTGCCAGGGGCAGCATCGGCACGTAAATCGGGTACTGCGGCATCAGTTCGGCGAGAAATGCGCGGCTTTGCAGACCGCACAGGCGCTCGGCCTCGACGTAGGGCAGGTCGAAGAAGTGCTTGCCCAGCGCATCCCAGAACGGCGATTGGCCGTTCTCGTCGCTGTAGCCCACGATCTCGGTGATCACCGCTTCGGCAAAACGTTGAGCGTGCGCGGCGATGAACAGCAGACGCGCCCGCGACAATAATTCGGAATAGGCGCTGCCCACCAGTGTGTTGTCGATGTGAAAGCCGCGCAGCAACGTGTGATCGTTGAGGTCGTGGCACAGTGACAGCGCCGGCACGCCGTGCTCGATGTTCAATTCCCGCGAGGCGCTGGTGAAGTGGCGGTTGCGCAGGCTGTAGAACGGCTCGTTGAAACCGGCCGTGGCGAGGATCTCCGAACAGCCGACCAGCCGCTGCCGGTCGAGGTCTTCCAGGACGAAGAAGTAGTTCTCCGGGCCTTGCGCCTCAATTGCACTGTCGAACGAAGCACAGGATCCGGCGATTTTTTCGCGCAGACGCTCGGCGTCGTCCGGCAACGACGTGACGCCGACCAGGCTGTCGCGGGCCAGTTGCTGCAATTGGGGCAGGTCGGTTTGCTCGACTGGGCGAAAGACCAGCATGGATGCACTCCTGTATCAAAGGGTCCGGTGATCCCCACCGAACCTGACTATCACTGTCGGTTGCCACGCTTTAAAGCGGCGGTCGCCTGATTTGTTGTCAGACGCCGCTCTTTTTCTTGTCAGCCATTGCTCGGATCAGGCAGCGCGGTGCTGGCGCCGAGCTTGTTCAGGAAGAACAGGTACACCAGCCCCAGCGCGATCCAGATCAGGCCGAGTTTCTGCGCGTCGACGCCCATGTTGTACATGATGGCCGCGACGATGATGAAGCCGATGACCGGACAGATCAGATGGCGCACCACCTGACCGGACTTCTGCCGACGCCAGTAGTAGTTGATGACCGTCAGGTGCAGCAGCATGAAGCCGCTGAGGGCGCCGAAGTTGACCAGCGAGGTCAGGGTGTCGACCGAATTGATGAACAGGTAGCAGATCACCAGCGACAGCACCGCCACCAGATAAATGCTCAGGTACGGGGTGTTGTGCTTCGGGTGCACCTTGGCCAGCACTTTCGGCAACTTGCCGTCGCGGGCCATGCCGAACAGCAGACGCGACACGGCAGCTTGCGAGGTGATCGCCACGGCGACGCCCCAGGCCAGGGCGGTCGCCACGCCGGTCAACGTTGCCAGCCAGCTACCGGCCGCGATTTCGGCGATTTCATAGAACGCGGTATCGGCGGATTTGAAACCCATGCCAGCGGCCAGATCGGTAGCGATCCAGGTCTGCACGACGAAAATCACGCCCATCACCACCAGCGTGATCAGCGCCGCCCGGCCGACGCTTTTGCCCGGGTCACCCTTGATCTCTTCGGCGAGCGTCGAGATCGCATCGAAACCGAGGAACGACAGCACCGCAATCGACACCGCTTGCATCAGCAGGGCGAAGTTGAACGTTTCCGGGTGATACAGCGGCGCCAGTGTCAGCTCGCCGTTACCGCCGCCGTTGTGCAGGGCGTTCCAGGCGTAGAACAGGAAAATCCCCAGCACAACAAGCTGCGCCAGCAGGAAAATGATGTTCATGCGGGCGGTGAAGGTGATCCCGCGCAGGTTGACGAATGTCGCGCTGACCAGAAACGCCAGGATGAAGCCGACTTTCGGAATGTCTGGGTACAGATGGTTCAGGGCCATCGCCGCGTAGACGTACAGCAGCGGTGGAATCAGCAGGTAGTCGAGCAGCATCAGCCAGCCGGCGATGAAACCGACGTGTTGATTGAGGCCGCGTTGCGCGTAGGAATACACGGAGCCGGCGATCGGAAAAGCCTTGGCCATGCTGCCGTAGCTCAACGCGGTGAACACCATTGCCACCATGCCGATGATGTACGCCAAAGGCACCATTCCCGGTGCTTCGGCGTTGACGTAGCCATACACACCGAACGGGGCGATGGGGATCATGAAGATCATCCCGTAGACCACCAGGTCGGTGAGCGTCAGGCTACGTTTCAACTCCTGTTTGTAGCCGAACTCTTCTATTTCCATGAAGCGAACTCCTTGTCATCCAATCAAGCGTTTTTAGTTGTTATGTCGGTCCATCGTGTACAGCGTCGGCAGTGTTTTCCACAACATTGATTACAGCAATGGCGCGAGGTATTCAGCCCAGCGCGAGACCGCTTCGGGGCTGCGCAGCAGGTCGTTGCGCACCTCGATCAGCACCGAGTCCAGCCCTCTGGCATCGCCATGCACCGGCACGGTCATGTCGCCCAGCGGATCGATCCGGTACGGCTGGTTGCCTGCCACTTTCAGCGGATGCCGACCGAGACCGTCGATCAGCCGTTGCGCATAGGCGCCGGCCTGACCGAACAGCACGCCGACTTCCAGTGGACGCGGCTGGCCGTAATACACCGGGGTAAAACTGTGAATCCCTACCACCCGCACTGGCTGGCCTTGAGCAACACGCTCGTCGATCAAGGTCTGCAGGCGTGCATGAAACGGTTTGAACAGGCACTGGCGCCGGTATTCACGGGTCGCTTCATCCAGTTCGCGGTTGCCCGGCACCTGATAGATCTCGCTTTGCATCGGAATGCTGTCGGGAGCATGCCGAGGGCGGTTGAGATCGATCAACAGCCGTGAATAGTTGGCGCTCAACAAGGTCGCGCCGAGTCTTTCGGCCAATTGCTCGGCCAGTTGCAGCGCGCCGATGTCCCAGGCGATGTGCTCGCGCGCGGCTGCCTCGTCCAGGCCCAGATTGTTCAAGGCCTCGGGGATATAGCGACTGGCGTGTTCACACACCAGGATCAACGGGTTCGTCGAATCTTCACGACTCAGGTTGTAGACCGGGCGGGTGTACAACCCAAGCTCGGCGGATTCAGTACAGGCGTGCATAGTGCTCACACAGGTCAGCGGGGGAGAGCTGTTCCGTCAGCGCCAGTTCCTCGGTTTTAAGGGCGAAGTAGGTGTCGAGCAACGCACTCGGCAGCGCCTGATTGAGGTCAGTGCTGCGGCGCAGGCAATCCAGTGCCTGGGCCAGCGAGGCGGGCAGGGCGACGATGCCCCGATCCTTGCGTTGTTCGGTGTTGAGTGAATCGGGAATTTCATCGGTAATGGCGTTGAGCGCCAGCCGCTGCTGGATGCCCAGGCGCCCGGCAATCAGCAGCGCGGCCATCGCCAGGTGCGGCGAGGCCGTGGCGTCCATCGCACGGAACTCCAGGTTGTATTGCGCCGCCACGGATTTGCCGCCCAGGCTCACGGTCGGGCAGATGCGCAGCGCCGCTTCACGATTCTGCTGTCCCAGGCACGCATAGGACGCGCTCCAGTGATGCGGTTGCAGGCGTTCATACGACACCGGGGTTGGCGCGGTGAACGCACACAATGCTGGCAGGTAATGCAGGATGCCCGCCGCCCAATGCTGGCCGAGCGTCGACAAACCGTTGCTGGTGCCCGCGTCATAGAGCATCGGTTGACCTTGCAGGTCGAGCAGGCTGACGTGCAGGTGTACGCCATTGCACACCGCGTCGGCTGCGGTTTTCGGCGCGAAGCTCAGGTCCAGGCCCATTTGGCGGGCGATCTCGCGGGTGATTTCACGTACGTTGACGGCGCGGTCCGCCGCCGCCACACCGAGGGTCGGGCGGCAGGTGATTTCGTATTGGTGCTTGCCGTATTCGGGCAGGAACATTTCCGGCTCGACGCCACCGGCGCGCAGGGCGCTGAGCAGCCAGCCGCCGAATTCGGCACCCTGGCGCTGAGCCTCAAGGGAAAACGCCAGGTGCTCGGCAAAGCCTGCGTGCAGATTGAATTCGTGCTCGAACGCGGCGTTGACCTGCAAGCCCAGCTCATCGCGATAGCGTTCGATTTCATCGCGCAGCAACGTGCGCGGGCAGGCGCCCCATGGCCGGCCATCGGTCTCGCGAATATCGCCATGGATGAAATCCAGCGCCGGCGCTGCCGTGTCCGGACCGTTGTTGACGGTCACGCGACTGGCCAGATCGGGGATCAGCCGCAAGTCGCCGTAAGCGCCCCACGGGTTGGTCTGGGCGATGACATCTTGCGGGGTCAGCGCGCTGTTGGCCGGCACCCAGCCGCAGCCGGCAGCCTGATAATGCTCCAGCTCGTCGGTGGGAAACGAGCGGCCACGGGTGATGCCGATCAGGTCGGTGGTGACGATGGTGGTCATCGGCAACGGCGTCAGGCGCTCGCTCATGGACGCATCTCCTGCAAGCGGCCGAGCACGGTTTGCGTGTCGGTGATCCAGCAGTAACCCTTGATTGCGTTCAGGCAGGCGTCATGTCGCGCCGGGGTGTAAGTGGCGCAGGCGTCTTCGACCAGCGTCACCAGATAGCCACGGTCGGCGGCATCCCGCACGGCCATGTCGACACACTGGTCGGTGACGATGCCGGCGATGATCAGATGGCGGGTTTCGAGATTGCGCAGCACGTAATCGATGTTGGTCGAATTGAACACACCGGATGAGGTCTTGGGCAGGACGATCTCGTTTTCCACCGGCGTCAGGTCGTCGATGATGCGAGCCTGCACGCTGCCCTTGGGCAAATGCATGTCCGACAGCTTGTGATCCAGCGAACGGTCGCGCCCGTCGGCGGTCAGGCTTTCGATAATGGTGTGCAGCACGTTCTGCCGCGCCTCGCGAAAGGCGCTGAGCAAGCGGCGTTGATTGGGCACCACCTGCATGTGCGCGCGGGTCAGGAAATACTCGGCGTCCGGGCCGTTCAGGTGCGGATCGAACTGCGGTTCGAGCCAGGCACGCTGCATGTCCACCAGCAGCAACGCGGTGTGGTCGGTGACAAACGGCAAATCCCGCGGCGAGCGGTGGGGAAGGCTGAACATCCTTATTTATCCTCCAGCAGATGGGTGTTGAACTCGTTGCGCAGGGCGTCGATGCCTTCCAGGCGATCGGCCAGATCGTGGCTGCGCAAGGTCAGACAGGCAATCAGTGCCTCGACCTGCGCCAGTGCCGGGACCATGGTGTCGAACGGTGAAGCCGACTCCACCGGGGCGCTGATGATCAGGTCGGCCAGTTCACGCAGCGGCGAGGCGTAGACGTCGGTGAACAACACCACCCGTGCGTTGCGGCTTTTCGCACCGCTGGCCACGCGCAGGGCCTGGGTCTGATAGCGGCGGTAGTCGAACAGCAGCACGACGTCCTGACGCTGCAGATCGAACAATCGGTCAGGCAACTGCGCGTTGTCCTCCAGGGCAAAGCAGCCGGGGCGCAGCAAGCGCAGGTGATTGAGCAGGTAGTGGGCCATCAGACTGCTGAAACGCCCGCCGAAGGAGTAGACCTGGTGGCGCGTGTCGAGCAGCCAGTCGACGAGGATCCGCACATCTTCAGGCTGGGTCAGCGCCTGGGTTTCCGCGATCAGGCGCTGACTGTCGGCCAGATAGTGGCCCCAGACATCGTCCTTGTTCAGGTGCGAGCGCGGTTGCAACAGCGTGCGCGGCGAGCGTAGCCGGTGGTCCATGTCGCTGAGCAGCGCGTCCTGGAACTCGGCATAACCGCCGAAACCGAGCTTTTTCACCAGACGCACAATAGTCGGATCGCTGACCCCGGCGTGTTCGGCCAGACGCGCCATCGGGCCCAGACCGTTGCGTGGATACTGATCGAGCAGAGCGCGGATGACTTTGCGTTCCGACGGTGTCAGGTCCAGGCCGGGATCGGTGATCAGGTCTCTGAGAGGTGGCATCCGGGCTCCTGCTGGATGGGGGGTGTTGAATTCGCTTCATAATCCGTTAAAACAGTATTTATGTAACGCACGCTACATGTCTAGTGAATTTTTAGCGGTAGCGATTCAGTGTTTAATTTGCGTCGGAGCCGTGTGCAACAAGGCCTACACCGTTGCCGCTAGTTCTTGTAGTCCATTGCCCATTGGCGTGTCAGATATTGCCGTTTATTCGATTGCGTAGCGACGCTCGGATCACGGACGAGATCGCCGCAAGCGCACGGTTTGCGGCACAATTGCCGCAATACCGCCCGCTTGGTGCCGATTTACCTGCTTTTTATCGAGTGCAAACCTGTGCAGTCCACCCGCTTGACTTTGATTTGCCATGCTCGAACCGTCGCACAGAAATTGGCGCGTTTTCCTACGAGCGAGCCTGTTGAAAATCAGCCCTTCACGCCCGGCGCGCTGGCGAGCCAGTTCGCCAGCGTCAGCCATTTGTTGTGCGGGCCGGAATTACGTACTCGTCAAACTGCCGAATGGTTCGGTGCAACGCCGCAAGTGGATCAAGCACTGCGCGATTGCGACTGGGGGCGCTGGCACGGGCAAGCGATCAAGGATCTGCAATTGCGCGAGGCCGAGGCCTTGCAGGCGTGGATCAACGATCCGCACGCCGCTCCCCATGGTGGCGAGTCGGTGATGCAGCTGGGCGCGCGCGTGGCGATGTGGCTGACCAGCCTGCAAGGCAAATCGGGGCACATCGTCGCCGTCACCCATCCGTTCGTAGTGCGCGCCGCGTTGATGCAGGTGGTACAGGGGCTGGCGTTCAACGCCATCGATGTAGAGCCGCTGGCGGTGGTTGAACTGCGTTTCAACGGGATCTGGCGGCTACGCTTGCCGGGTAACGATTTTGCGGGAGCACTGTGATGAAACGACTGCTGGTCATCGGCATCGGCGCCGGAAATCCCGACTACATCACGATGCAGGCGGTGAAGGCACTCAATCAGGTGGACGTGTTCTTTCTGCTGGATAAAGGCCAGAACAAGGACAAGTTGATCGATCTGCGGCGGGAAATCTGTGAGCGTTACATCACCGATCCTGCGTATCGCTTCGCCGAAGCCCCCAGCCCTGAGCGCGAGCGCGGCGAAGTGGACTACACCCGCGCGATCGATGATCTGAACCGCGTCAAGCAGGAAACCTTCGAACGGCTGATCAATGAAGAATTGGCTGACGGGGAGTGCGGCGGTTTTCTGGTGTGGGGCGACCCGGCGCTGTACGACAGCACGATTCGTATTCTGCAGGCGATTCTGGCGTCAGACCGCTGTGCTTTCGAGTTTGAGGTCATCCCCGGGATTACCAGCGTTCAGGCGTTGGCGGCGCAACATAAGGTGCCTTTGAACACCATTGGCCGGTCAATTGAAATCACCACTGGCCGGCGTCTGGCGGCGGGGCTGGTGAGTGACGCCGATAGCCTGGTGGTGATGCTCGATGCTGAAGATTCCTACCGCCATGTGGCGGATCAGCAGACAGAGATTTACTGGGGGGCCTATCTGGGTACGCCGGATGAGATCTTGCTCAGCGGCAAGCTCAAGGATGTGGCAGGCGAGATTGAGCGTGTGCGCAAGGCTGCCCGGGCCGAGCATGGGTGGATCATGGATACCTATCTGCTGCGCAAGCCCTAGATTATGTCTGTCTGGGCTGGCCCCTTCGCGGGCAAGCCCGCTCCCACAGGGTTTCGGGGCGACGCAAAACCTGTGGGAGCTGGCTTGCCAGCGAAGGCGTCCTGAAATTCACCTCAGGAAATGGCTTTGACCTCTCGCCCGAACCGCTCCCGATACACCGACGGTGGCACCCCGACCACGCTGCGAAACGCCACGCGAAAACTTTCCACCGAGCGATAACCGCAGCGCTGGGCGATCTGCTCGGTGTTCTGCACGGTGCTTTCCAGCAGTTCCCGCGCTCGGGCCAGTCGTTCGTGCTGCAGCCATGCCTTGGGCGATTGCCCGCAGGCTTCGGTAAAGCGCCGTAAAAAGGTGCGTTCACTCATCGCCGCTTCGCTGGCCAGATCGCGCACTTCCAGCGGCTGATGCAGGCGCTCGCGAGCCCATTGCATCACCCGCGACAGGTCGCTGCGCGGTGTCGGGCTGACGGGCGTGGGGATGAACTGCGCCTGGCCGCCGGTGCGTTGCGGCGACATCACCAGGCGCCGGGCCACCGCGTTGGCGACCTGGGTGCCGAAGTCTCGAGCCACCAGATGCAGGCAGGCGTCGATGCCGGCAGCGCTTCCTGCGGAAGTGATCAACTGGCCGGAGTCGACGTAAAGCACATCCGGATCCACCGCAATCGCCGGGAAGCGCCGCGCCAGCTCATCGGTATAGCGCCAATGGGTCGTCGCACCATGGCCGTCGAGCAAACCACTGGCGGCCAGCACAAATACTCCGGAGCAGATCGACAGCAGCCGCGCGCCTTGCGCGTGGGCCTGGCGCAAGGCATCAAGCAGAGCCGGCGGCACCGGGGCATCGCGGTCACGCCAACCGGGAACGATGACGGTGCGCGCCTGCGCCAGAAGCTCCAGGCCACCGTCAGCCAGCACCTGAATCCCGCCCATGGCGCGCATCGGCCCTTGGTCGACGGCCACGATGCGGTGCTCGTACCACGGGAAATCGAACTCCGGCCGGGCGAGGCCGAAGACCTCCACGGCAATCCCGAACTCGAAGGTACAGAGGCCGTCGTAGGCCAGAATCGCGACCAATCCAGGTGAATCAGGCATTTGGCGGAAAATTCCCGGTGAGTGTCTTGCGCGCCACTGTAGCGCCAAGTTCTGACCCGATAAAGTCTGTTCACACCCCAACAGACACAGGAGCTACACAGAATGACCAGCCTGGTTCGCGAAATTCCTGCCGCCCCGTCGGCGATTGCCCTGATGCATTTCAGCAACCGTCTGACGTTTGAAACCGATTGTTCCGACGTCTTCAGCAGCCAGGAGGCCGGGGAGGTCGATTTTGTGCTGGTCGATGTACGCGGCCCGCTGGCATTCGAACGCGGTCATGTGCCAGGTGCGATCAATATCCCGACACGCTTGCTGACGACCGAAGGCCTGGCGGGTTACTCGAAGAGCACGCTGTTCGTGGTTTATTGCGCCGGCCCGCATTGCAACGGCGCCAACAAGGCAGCGGTGAAGCTCGCGGCGTTGGGTTACCCGGTCAAGGAGATGATCGGCGGCGTGACCGGATGGCTGGGTGAAGGCTTTTCGCTGAGCGTCGAACAACCCGCCAAAACCCCCATCGCCTGCGAATGCTGAACTGCTTCTGTAGGAGCTGCCGCAGGCTGCGATCTTTTGACTTTCAAGAGCAAAAGATCGCAGCCTTCGGCAGCTCCTACACAGGCGATTTGGGTGATTTTCGAGGGTTTGTCCTACAGCCTTTGCACCATGTCGGCGCAGCGTTGATCCCGGTCAACGGCTGCGCCGATTTTCTGTAAGTATTTGTCGCTTAAACACAATTTGCCCTGTGCGCGCCGCCATAGACTGCCGGCCACTTCGGTTTTTGCCGCTAAATGGCCATGACCGAACGCCTAATCGAAAGCTGCCAATAAAAGCCTCCGCACACAGGAGTAATAAATGAAGAAGCTAGTGATGTTCGGTGCCCTGGCACTGTCGATGCTGTCCCTGACCGCTGTGGCCGAAGACGCCAAACCGATTCGTCTGGGGATCGAAGCCGCTTACCCACCGTTCTCGATGAAAACCGCTGACGGCAAACTCACCGGGTTCGACGTCGATATCGGCGATGCGCTGTGCAAACAGATGGACGTCAAATGCGTGTGGGTCGAGCAGGAGTTCGACGGCCTGATCCCGGCGCTGAAAGTGAAGAAGATCGACGCGATCCTGTCCTCGATGACCATCACCGACGACCGCAAGAAAAACGTCGATTTCACCATCAAGTACTACCACACCCCGGCGCGCTTCGTGATGAAGGAAGGCTCGGGCATCACTGATCCGCTGACCCAGCTCAAGGGCAAGAAAGTCGGCGTGCTGCGCGCCAGTACCCACGACCGTTATGCCACCGACATGGCCAAGGACGCCGGGTTTGAAGTGGTGCGTTATGGCTCGCAGCAGGAAGCCAACCTCGACATGAAGTCCGGTCGTCTTGACGCAATGCTGGCCGACTCGGTCAACCTCAGCGACGGTTTCCTGAAGACCGACGCCGGCAAAGGCTTCGAATTCGTCGGCCCGACCTACGAAGACGCCAAGTACTTCGGCGGTGGCGCCGGTATTGCGGTGCGCAAGGGCGATACCGCGCTGGCCGAGAAATTCAACAAGGCCATCACCGAAATCCGCGCCAATGGCGAGTACAAGAAAGTCCAGGACAAGTACTTCGACTTTGATGTGTACGGCCATTAATACGCTGTAGAAAAAAGTGGCCCCGTGAATGCGGTGGCCACTTTTTTTGTGCTCTGATTCATAGGAGAACCCTGTAGGAGTGAGCCTGCTCGCGATAGCGGTTTAACATTCAGCCGCTTTAGTGCCTGACACACCGCTATCGCGAGCAGGCTCACTCCTACAGGGGATCTGCGTGATCCAGCCATTCAGGAGTTTTCCCATGCAACGCATCGACCATGTCCTGCCCTGGAGCCATCTGGGCAGCGAACGTTCTCTCAGCGTCTTCCGTTACGGCGCCGGCAGCCGCAAGGTGTATATCCAGGCCAGTCTGCACGCCGACGAGCTGCCGGGCATGCGCACCGCATGGGAACTCAAGCAGCGTCTCAGTGAACTTGAACAGCAGGGCCGTCTGCAAGGCGTGATCGAGCTGGTGCCGGTGGCCAACCCGATCGGCCTCGACCAGCATTTGCAAGGCAGCCACATGGGCCGCTTCGAGCTGGGCAGCGGCAAGAATTTCAACCGCTCGTTCGTTGAACTCAGTGCGCCGGTGGCGGCGCGGATCGGCGAGCAGCTGGGCAGTGATGCCGAAGCCAATATCGCGTTGATCCGCCAGACCATGGGTCAGGTGCTCGACGAGCTGCCGGC
>NZ_QAIK01000143.1:23259-25387 GCF_003061005.1 Pseudomonas sp. HMWF021
CCGCTTGCTGCTGCGCCATGCCTGCGACGCCGACATCACCCTTGATCTGCATTGCGATTTCGATGCGGCGATTCATATCTACGCGCTGCCGCAACACTGGCCGCGCTGGCAATCGTTGGCGGCGCGCCTAAAAGCTGGCGTGGCCTTGCTGTGCGAAGACTCCGGCGGCAGTTCGTTCGACGAATCGTGCTCATCACCGTGGTTGCGTCTGGCCCGGGCGTTTCCGAACGCGGCAATTCCGCCGGCCAACCTCGCCACCACCCTGGAGCTGGGCAGCATGGGCGACACCTGGGTCGATCAGGCGCAGGCCAATTGTGAGGCGATTCTTGGTTTTCTCGCCGAACAGGGTTTGATCAGCGGCGAATGGCCGGCAGCGCCGAGCGAGTGCTGCGAAGGTATGCCGTTCGAAGGCACCGAATACCTGTTCGCGCCGCACCATGGCGTGGTCAGTTTCCTGCGCAATGCCGGGGAGTGGGTGGAGAAGGGCGATGCGCTGTTCGAGGTGGTGGACCCGCTGAATGACCGACTGACCACCGTGCGCGCTGGCACCAGCGGCGTACTGTTCGCGATTGATCGCGGGCGTTACACCCAGCCGGGGATCTGGCAAGCCAAGGTGGCAGGGCGTGAGCCGATCCGGGCGGGCAAGCTGATCAACGACTGAGTCCAGATTCACCCACCCCTGTAGGAGCTGCCGAAGGCTGCGATCTTTTGATCTTGCTTTTAAAAGTCAAAGTCAAAAGATCGCAGCCTTCGGCAGCTCCTACAGGGGTGGGTGTGGCAGATCAAGGCTGTTAGGCTCTCCCGGAACCCTGCACCCATGAAGGAAGGCTTTATGTTGAAGGCGTTTGCCCTGTTGACCCTCCTGGCGTCCAGCGCCGTCCATGCGCAGACCACGCTGCAAAGCGACCTGCCGCTCAAGTACATCGAACAGGTTCACCCGGACGCGGACACCCGGCCGCTGGTGATTTTTCTGCACGGTTACGGCAGTAACGAAGCCGATCTGATCGGTATGAAGTTTCAGTTGCCGGCGCAGTACAACTACCTGTCGGTGCAGGCACCGCTGGCGCTGGGCGAAGGGCGTTTCCAGTGGTTTCGCAAGAAAGGCGAAGGGGCCTACAACGGCGAGACCGATGATCTGCAGGCCAGCGGCCAGAAGTTGCGGGCGTTTGTCACGCAGGCGGCGCAGAAATATCACACCAGCCCGGACAAGGTGTACCTGATCGGTTTCAGTCAGGGTGCGATGATGACCTACGAGGTGGGCTTGCGTCCGCCGGTGGCAGTCGGCGGCATTGCGGCGTTGAGCGGACGGCTGTTGCCGGTGTTGAAAGCCGAACTCAAGGCGCAGCAACAACCGTTGCCGCTGCACATCTTCATCGGTCACGGCACCGCCGATGATCGAGTGCCGTACCGTGACGGCACCGAGGCCGATGCGCTGTTGAAAAAGCTCGCCTATAAACCCGAATTTCACGCCTATCCCGGCGTCGGCCACAGCATCAGCGCGGCCGAACTGCGGGACTTGAACGCCTGGCTGCAGCAGCTCAATCCGTAAGGATCACTTGTCCTTGAGGATGGTTTTCACCAGCGCATCGTGACCGCTCTTGTCGCTGGCCCGGGAAATCACCTGGACCAGCGCCATGCGTTTGCCGGACGCGGCGAGCAGGGTGGTGTTCAGAGTCTGGCCGCCGCCCTGGGTGGCAGTGCTGTCGACCTGACGCATACCGAGGCCGCTGCTTTTCTGGGTCAGGCTTTTTTCGCTGAGTTTGTTGAAGTCCGGCAGGGCCTTGCGCTGGTCATCGATGAAACTCGCCAGGCTGCCATCGAGAAATTCGTTGTCGTTGTCCTTGACGCTGGTGCCCCCGGCAATCTGGTTTTCGGCAGCGATGACCACGGTTTTGGTCGCCTGATTGGTGTACATCGTGCCCTTGGCACCGGTTGGGCCGGCCGGCAGCGGGTCGGCGGTAAAACCTTTGGGCAGGACGAAGGTGAACTTGCCGTCGAGCATCGACACGCTGTTGGTCGCCGCTTTTTCCTTGGCCTTGGCGGCCTGGGCATTGATGGCGCCGAGACCGGCGACCGCCGCCAGCAACAGGACGACGGCTTTCTTGCTGAACAATGACATGTAAATCTC